>NZ_JBITLO010000021.1:0-177234 GCF_044465345.1 Nonomuraea sp. NPDC049684
GGCGGTTTCACACAGAGACTCACGCGATGGCCCCCTGTCGTTGAAGGCGACGCGCCGTACAAGGCCGGATCTACACCACCCGACGGGACGCAACCCTGCGCCCCACCGGGCTGCGCCAACGGGTAGCGCTCCCGTGCTGGGTATCTCGCGCTGCGCCCCCGTGCGCGCGCTCCTATGTCGCGTCTCCGCGCTGCGCCCTAGCGGGCCGCGTCCCTTGTGCTGCGCCCCCTCGCTGCCCCCGTCGTCGTGTCGGCCGCGGTGATCCCTCGGCCGTTGCCGCGTGGGGCGGTTTGCGTTTGAGCGCGCTCGAAGTTCTACGGTTTCGGACATGACGAACATTGCTGAAGGATTCGACCGTGAACAGCGCTACGAGCACGGCCTGGAGGTGCTGCGGAAGATCGACGGCGAGGCCGGGCAGCGGGTCGTGGACGCCCTTGCCGACGTCTCGCCCGAGCTGGCCCACCAGGTGGTCGCCTGGGCCTTCGGTGAGATGTACGACCGTCCCGGCCTTGCCCCCCGCGACCGCCAGTTGGTGACCCTGGGCGCGCTCACCGCGCTCGGCGGCTGCGAACCCCAGCTCGACGTGCACGTCAACGCCGCCCTGAACGTCGGCCTGACGCCCGATGAGATCACGGAGGCCCTGTTGCACTCGGCCGTCTACTGCGGCATGCCTCGCGCGCTCAACGCGACGTTCGCCGCCAAGAAGGTCTTCGCCGATCGCGGCCTGCTCCCCGCGCCGGACGGCACGGCCTGACCCAGACTGCCGCCCGCCCGATCCGGCCGACCATGACACCGGGTTGCTTCCTCGATCCGGCTCGGTCGGGACGAGACCTACGGGTCGCTCGCCTGGTCCGGCTCGATCCGGGTGTGGCTGGGGGCTGCCTGGGGGCCGGATGGTCTGTAATGATCGACTGGGATGAGCGTGCAGGCGTTACAGGCGACGGATCCACCCGAGATCGGCGGCCACCGGCTGCTCGGGCGTCTCGGCGCGGGCGGCATGGGCGTGGTGTACCTGGCCAGGAGCCGCCGCCTGGGGCTGGTGGCCGTCAAGGTCATCAAGCACGACCCGGCCGACCCCGAGGCCATGGAACGCTTCCGCCGCGAGGCGGCCACCCTGCGCGGCCTGCGCAGCCCTTACGTGGCGCCGCTGGTGGACGCCCGGGTGACGGCGCCGCCGTACTGGCTGGCGACGGCGTACGTGCGGGGGCCGACGCTGTTGCGGGCGGTGGCGGAACGGGGGCCGCTGCCGACGGGGCTGTGCCGTCGGCTGCTCGCCGGGCTGGCCGCCGCCCTGGCCGACGTGCACCGGCACGGCGTGCAGCACCGCGACCTCAAGCCGCACAACGTCATCCTGTCGCCGCAGGGCCCGCGGCTGATCGACTTCGGCATCGCGCGGGCCCCCGGCCAGAGCACGATCACGACGTCGGGGGAGATCGTCGGCACCCCCGGCTACATCGCTCCCGAGGCCGTACGTCAGGAGCCCGTCACGGCGGCGGCGGACGTCTTCGCGCTGGCCGGCACGATCGCCTACGCCGCCACCGGCCGTCCGCCGTTCGGGCGCGGCGAGCCGATGGCGGTGCTCTACAGCAGCCTGAACGCCGACATCGACGTGGACGGCGTCGAGCCCGCGCTCGCCGAGCTGATCCGCTCGTGCGCCGCGCGCGATGCGGCGGAGCGGATCACGTCCGACCGGGCGGCGGCGCTCGCCGGGAGCGCCGCGGGCCCGTTGTCGTGGGCCTCGGACGCGGAGTACCAGGCACTCGTCGCCGAGACCGGCCCCACCGAGGACAACCTCACCGAGGGCGACCCCGCCAAGGGCGGCCCCGGCGAGAGCAACCCCGCAGAGACCGACCCCGTCAAGGGCAAACCGGTCAAGGGCGGCCTCGGTAAGGGCGGCCTCGGCGAGGACAACCCCGCAGAGGGCGACCCTGCTGAGGACAAATCGGTCAGGGGTAATCCCGGCACGGGCAGTCCCGGCACGGGCAAACCAGCCAAGGACGACCTGGCCGGGGACGGTCCCACCGGGGCGGCGCGGCCCGGGCGGGCGTTCTGGTCCGGCCGGGCGTTGGCGGTTGGAGCCGTCCTGCTGGCTCTGGGGGCGACGGCCGCCGTCCTGTTCCCCCGGCTCACCACACCCACCACCGGCCCCACGACCACCCCCACGAAGGGCGGCCCGGCCGCCGTTCAGGCGACCATGGCGGACGATCCCGGAACCGCGGTGGTCACCCAGCCCCCACCCGACCCCACCCCCGCGGGCCCCGTCCGGTGGCAGGCCGTGCACGGCCCCCGGTGCACGGCCGAGTGGTTCTACGCCGACCCCGCCTGGCGTCCCGTCACCGGCGGGTGGAAGGGCGACGGCTGCGCGGGCGCGGCGCTGGCGCTGCGCGTCGGGGGCGTGCCGGCCCACTTCAACCAGGTGGTCAACTGGTACTTCGACACCCGCGGCGGCGCCCGCTGCACGATCGACGTGCACATCCCCGACGACCCCCGCTCGACCGGCCTGGCCTTCTACTACCTGGACGGCGACAGAACCGACCCGCCGCACCTCGGCCCGCCGGTGACCGTGGACCAGCGCGCCTTCCGGGGACGCTGGGCCCCGCTCGGCACCTGGCGGGTGCCCGCCCCGGGCCGGCTCACCGTCCTGGTCGGCAACCAGCCCGTCACAGCCGACGACACCCACGAGGTGACGGTCTCCGCCGCCCGCGCCCGTTGCCGCTGGTGACCCGGCGGCGCGGGCCGGCGGGTCAGCGCAGGGTTCTGCCCAGGGTGCCCTGCTCGGGGTAGGAGTACCGGACGCGCAGCACGAGCTTGGGCTTGCGCGGCTGGCTGCCGGCGTAGGCCAGCAGGCCGGAGAAGAAGTCGAGGCCGTCGGCGTTCACCCCGACCTCGACGCAGCCGTGGCTGTACCCCTTGTGCGAGTTGTGCAGGTAGAAGCCGCCACGTCCGTACATGTTCCC
Organism: Nonomuraea sp. NPDC049684; assembly: GCF_044465345.1. NCBI lineage: Bacteria > Bacillati > Actinomycetota > Actinomycetes > Streptosporangiales > Streptosporangiaceae > Nonomuraea > Nonomuraea sp. NPDC049684. Next base: position 2,958 of record NZ_JBITLO010000021.1, read on the forward strand.
CTGGATCGGGGTGAGCCGGACGCGGAAGGTGCCCCAGTCGGGGAAGACCGGGCCGTTGCCGCCCACGGGCAGGAACTGGATGCCCTCCCCGGGGTTGGAGACGGCCTTGTCGCCCCGCTGATTCGCCGCCTCGACGGAGCTCTGCCGGGGGTCGACGTGGGTGAAGAACGTGTACAGGCCCTCCGGCAGCGGGCCGTGGTCCTTGCTGTTCTGCATGCTGCCGATCTGGTGTCCCACCAGGCCGGACGTGGCCGCGTACAGCAGCGTGCCGGAGCTCTGGAGGGAGGCGGGCATGGACCTGCGCCAGTACAGGAACCTGCCGGTGTAGACCAGGTCGGCCTGGTCGTCGGCGGCGTCGCGGACGTCGAGGTCGAACCGGCCGAGCGTGCGCAGGGCGCCGGTCCGGGGCACTTCGACGGCCTCGAACCGGCCCGATCCGGGCGTCCGGCCGGTCAGGGCGAACACCCGGTAGGAGCCCTGCGGGCCGTAGGAGGCCCGGGTCTCCTCCAGGAACACCAGCCCGGAGGTGTGGTGGAAGAGCACGGAGTGCACGCTGTCGCCGGGCTTCTCGCCCTTCCACATCAGCGGCCGGGTCTCCTCGCCGACGGTGAGGGAGATCCGGGAGACCCGGTCGTCCTGGCTCGCCTGGAAGCAGAAGTACGTCATCGGGCCGTCCGCCGCCCTACGAGATCGTCGCGAGGTTGGACGTGAGCGCGATGTCGGTGCCGGACGACGGCGTGTACTCGTGCCACTCGGCGATGAGCGCCCCCTTCTCACCCGGTTGCAGGATCGGCACGGGAGCCTGCGTGCCGCGGTGGGCGAAGCTCAGGCGCTCGACCGTGAGGTGGGTGGCGTCCGGGATGGCGACGACGAGCTGGGCCTCCTGGACGCGGCGGTCGTCCTCGGCGTCCAGCACGACCGGCAGCCCGACGACGAACGCCGAGCTGTTGCCGACCTTGATGTTCACCGGGTTCGGGCTCGGCGCCAGGTCCGACGAGGACGTGGTGAAGGCGGCGTCCTGGAGCCGGGCGGCCGCCCGTTCGGGGTTGGCGGGCGGGATGCCGGGATAGTTGCGGTCGTCGTAGGCCGCGATCTCCTGCGCGATCGTCAGGTACGGCGCCGGGACCGGCGCGCCGACCGCGCCCCCCTCGGCGAAGCGCATCCACTCCTCCTCCCAGCCCTTGCGCACGGTCAGCACGATCCGCGCGCTGCCGGCCCGCAGGAACGCCTGCCTGGTCGGGTCGGGGTGCCGCAACTGCCGGATGAACGGCCAGCTCGGCGGGACGTCCCAGAAGTAGGAGTAGAGGAACGTCACCACGTTCTCCCACTCGATCGCCTGGTTGATGAACCGCACCAGGTCCTCGTGCCGCCGCAGCAGCGTCCACTGCTCGGCGCTGAGCCCGAGGCCCGGCCCGTCGAAGCCGATGCCGTGCTGGAGGTCGACGTGCGCGGCCAGGAAGGCGGCCAGGACGTCGGCGGGCATGAAGTCGAAGTCGCTGCCGAGGACGAACCGCAGGACGCACTTCATGATCTCGTCGCTCTCCTCGCGCCGCAGCGTCAGGGTGTCGACGTTCGCCAGCTTGCCCTCGATGGCCGCGATGCGCGCGGCGATGTCCTCCTGCTCGGCGAAGTACCTGGTCTGGGCGGCGTTGTAGAGCGCGTTCCAGACGTCGGTGCGCCACTGCTCGACGGCCTCGTCGGTGAGGTCGAGCCGCACGCCGAGCCCGACGAACACCCGCTCGGAGTGGTGGAAGAAGAACGTGATCTTGTGGCGGCCGGTGAAGCCGCGCATGTAGGGCGTGGCGCCGTCGAAGGACATGATCCGGTGGTCGCGGATGACGAGCGCGTCCGACAGGTTGCGCCACGTCGGCTCCGAACGGGCGCCGATGACGTCGAAGTTCATCTTGTCGTCGGAGTCGTCCTTGCCGACCTGGGCGTCCAGCACGAGCTCCCGGATGTGCGTGCCGCCGGGCACGTCGAACTCCAGGTCCAGGAACCACCAGTTCCCGTCGGTGTTGACGTGCGAGCTGACGGTCAGCGGCGTCGGCTCCTCGGGGTGCGGCCGGACGGTCACGCCGTGCCGGTCGGCCAGCCACTGGTACTTCGGGACGCCGGTCGGTGACGGGTGGCCGTCCTGGTCGACCGGCTCCGTGGTGATGTCGGCGTGCTTGACCGGGAACTCGAAGGGGCCCTGCTGCGAGCGCAGCAGTTCCAGCTCCGCGTACGCCCGCCGCATCGACGCCCCCGGCTCGGGGACCGCGATGTCGTACGTCAGGCGCAGCCCGTACCGGTAGAGCCTGACCCGCCACTTGCGCATCAGGCTGAAGTAGTCGATCCGGACGGGGTCGTTGCCGGCGTTCTTCAGCACCCGGGTCGAGGTCTCCTCCGACCCCGTCACGGTGGTGGTGGAGATGGTCACCTTGTGCTCGCGGCGGGAGCGCGAGGACGCCTTCTGCGTGGTGGCGCGGGCGTGCTTGATGCTCTCGGCGGCCGAGGCCGACTCCGAGCCCTGCGCGGTGAACCCGGTGGTGCTGGAACCGGAGATGATCGGGATGCCGCCCTGGACCGTGCCGGTGATGTTGAACTGGTTCGAGTGCTGGCTCTGCGACGCCGTCGACTGCGACAGGTCGGTGTTGTCGGTCACGCCCGTCTCGCTGACCTCCTCCAGCGAGTCGGTGACGATGGTGGTGAACTCCTTCGAGGTGACCGACCACTCCTTGTGCGTGACCGCGGTCTCCTCGCCGGGCGCGAGCGGGATGGTCGAGACGAGCTCGCCGCGCTGGATCCCGACCGGCACCATCTCGATGCGTTCCAGGTTGAGCATGCCGATGGGCGGCGCGGCGGTGTTGACCGCCAGGCCGCGCAGGGCCACCGCGGCGGTGTTGAGCGCCTGCGCGGCCCGGCCGGCCGCCACCCGGGCGCCCGCGCCCTCCGCCTCGCGCAGGCGCTCGGCGCGCAGTTCGACGAGCGTCCCGGCGAACAGCGCCAGCTCGGCGGCCGGCACCCGCGCCAGCGCGGCGGGGTCGGGGCGCAGCGCCGCGACGGGCTGCTCCTCGAAGCGCCTGAGCAGGTCGAACGCCTCGCCGGAGACGCCTTCGGCGTCGTCCGCGGCCCGGAGGCGGTCACGGACCGCGTCGGTGTCGCCGGGGGCCAGCGCGAGCTGCCGGACCGCCCCCAGCTTGACGATGCCGCCGCCCGCGCCGCCGCCCGCGCCGCCGGGGGCGTCGTCGTGCGCACCGGGCACCCGCAGCGGAACGAGCGTGCCCTTCAGCACCTCCCGCGCCGAGTTGTCCAGCACCGGCGCGGCCGGCGGGGACGGCGGCCCGGCGGCCGCCGCGCTGTGGATGTCTGCCATGGTCGTCCCCCCTCGTGGATGAGCTGTGCCGCCATGGTGCGGGCGGGCGGCGGGGGAGGGCATGAGTAGCGGCTACTCAGAAAAAGGCGGCCCGCGCCTCCGCCGAGATGGCCGCCGGAGGCGCGGGCCGTGCAACCGGATCTCGTCAGGTGCGGCGCCCGCGCAGCAGGCGAATGGTGATCACCGCGCCGAGCAGGACCACGGCGCCCACGACCCAGGGCAAGGGGGTGCTCCCCGGGCCGGGGACGCCGTAGCCGCCCGCGTAGCCGTCCCTGGCGTAGGAGCTGCCGGGGAGCTTGGCGGCGTAGCGCTGTCGCACCAGCCGCCGGTAGTCGGCCACGGGGACGCCCGCCCGGCCCACCGACTGCGCGGCCTCGTCGTTGAGCGGCACGACCGTGCCGTCGCGCAGGGCGTACCAGGCGTTGAGCTGCGGCTCGCGGAACACGGTGCCGGTCTGGCCCGCGTACCGCTGTTCGTCGCCGCCGCTGGCGATGTTGCTGACCACCCACGACCCCCGGCGGTCGCGGGTGGTCCAGACGGAGGCGGTCTGCCCGTCCGGCGCGGTGGCCCCGGTGGCGAGGAAGGCGAAGCGGGCGATCTCCGCCGACCGTCCGGCCACGAAGTCCGGGTTGAGGTCGTTGACGGCGACCGTGGGGCCGTCCACCCGCGCGGCCACCGGCGCCAGGCTGGTCTGCCTGCCCTGGCCGGCGAAGAAGCGGCCGACCGTGTCGCCGGCGCCCGCGGCGGCGGCCCTGGCGGCCTCCACGTCGGCCTGGCTGGGCGCGCCGGGGTCGGCCAGCGCCGGGCTCGGGACCCACAGGAACAGCGCGGTCAGGGCCGCGACCGCTGCGAAGAGCTTCATGTCGATGGCCTCCTTCACGCGCCGATGTAGTCGAGCGAGTGGGTCCAGAAGAACGAGGAGTTGGAGACGTAGTAGTTGTAGGTGGACCAGTTGTAGCGGGTGCTGGACGGCCACGGGTTGCTCCAGTACACGTACGACGAGCTCTGGTCGTAGCCGTAGATGACCTCCATGTGGCCGCCGCCGCTGGTCCACTGGATGCGGGCCATGATCGGGCGGTCGGCGTCGATCTCCCGGACGATGGCGGCGTAGGTCAGGTAGTCGTAGACGTACACGCCGGGGTTGATGCCGATCTGGCGGAAGGCGGTCTGGTCGTTGCCGAGGGTGGCCTGGTTGTTCGGGCAGCTGGTGTTGACGCCGCGGTTGAAGGCCAGGTTGCAGAACTGGTTCTGGCTGTAGGAGTACCCGTAGTAGGCGGCGACGGAGTTGCCCGTCGCGGCCCAGCACCAGTTGGAGTACTGCTGCGACTGCTGGGTGAAGTTCAGCTTGTACCAGGACGCGGCCTCGGCCGGGGGGCTGCTCGCGATCCAGGTGGCCGCCGCTAGGGCGAGGGCCACGGCCAGGCGGAACATAGGCGCTCCTTCTGCTGGGGGGTGCTGCGAAGGATGTTCGACCTGCGGAGATGGCCGGACAAGAGGGAGCGGATTTCCCTGACATATCACTGTGGAAGGTGACATTTCATGACGTTCGTGAAGTGATGACGAATCTGTGGAAATCTGTGAACATTCACAACGTGGCGGATGAGCTCCAGGCCGCGCTGCGCGCCGGCCCCTTTCACGTCGCCCTGCGGGCCGCGGTCGGAGCGCGGGGGCTGACCCTCGAACGGCTGCGCCACCGGCTGGCCCAGCGCGGCCTCCACGTCGGGGTGAGCACGCTGAGCTACTGGCAGCAGGGCCTGCGCCGGCCGGAGCGCGAGGAGTCGTTGCGGGCCGTGGGGGCCCTGGAGGAGATCCTCGACCTGCCGCCGCGCTCGCTGATCGGGCTGCTCGGGCCGCCGAAGCCGCGCGGCCGCGCGCCCGGGGTGGCGTACTCGACCCTGTTCCGGCCCGCCCAGGTGGTCTCCGCCATGCTGGACGAGCTGGACGCGGTGGCCGACGACCGCCGCCTGCACATCGCCGTGATGTACGAGTCGCTGCGCATCGGCCCCGACCGCAGCCTCACCACCCGCGAGACCACGCAGGTGGTGCAGGCCCACGAGGAGGGCGCCGACCGCTACATCATGATCTACCGCGGCGACGCCGGCTGCGACGTGGACCGGGTCACCGTCGCCGCCCTGGAGGACTGCCGCGTCGGCCGCGTCACCAGGGACGGCGAGACCGCCACGGTGGTCGCCGAGCTGCTGTTCGACCGGTCGCTGCGGGTCGGCGACACCCACGTCCTGCGGTACGAGATCGCCGACCTCAGCGGCGCCGAGTCCTGCTTCTACGAGCGCGGCTTCCGCTTCCCGGCCGGCCAGTACGTGCTGCGCGTCGCCTTCGACCCGGTCGAGCTGCCGGTGCGCATCCACCGCTTCGCCCGCCGCGGACCCGGCGGCGGCGAGCTGACCGCCTCCGAGCTGACGCTGAACGCCCAGCACGCCGTCCACCTGATGGCCGCCGCCCTCCAGCCGGGCCTGGTCGGGATCCGGTGGGCCTGGCCCTGACCGGCGCGTCGCTGTCACACTTCGGGCCGCCGTCCCGTCCTGTCGCCGACAATGACGATGAACGGAGAGGCGATGACCATGAGAGCGATACGCGTGCACCGGCCCGGCGGCGACCTGGTCCTGGAGGACGTGCCCGTGCCGCGCCCGGCCACCGGCGACGTGGTGGTGCGCGTGCACGCGGCCGGTTTCGTCCCTGACGAGCTGGACTGGCCGGGCACCTGGACCGACCGGGCAGGGCGGGACCGCGCGCCGTCCGTGCCCGCCCACGAGGTGGCCGGCGTGGTGTCCGAGGTCGCCTACGGCACCACCGGCCTGTCCGTGGGCGACCGCGTCTTCGGCCTGACCGACTGGCACCGCGACGGCGGCGCGGCGGAGTACGTCGCGGTCGAGGCGCGTGATTTGGCCCCGATCCCCCCGAACGTCACCTTCACCGAGGCGGCCGCGCTGCCCCTCGCCGGGCTGACCGCCTGGCAGGGCCTGTTCACGCACGGCGGCCTGGAGGCGGGCCGGACGGTCGTCGTCCACGGCGCGGGCGGCGGCACGGGCACGCTGGCCGTCCAGCTCGCCCGCCGGGCCGGCGCGCACGTCATCGCCACCGGACGGGGGCGCGTCGCGGGCCTGGCGGTGGAGCTGGGGGCGCACGAGTTCGTCGACCTGGAGCGGCAGCCGTTCGAGGAGGCGGTCGAGCCGGTGGACCTGATCTTCGACACGATCGGCGGCGACCTGCTCGCCCGCTCGGCGGCCAAGGTCAAGCCGGGGGGAGCGCTGGTCTCGATCACCGCGCCGCCGCCGGTCGTGCCCGAGGGCGGGCGGGCGGTGTTCTTCATCGTCGAGCCCGACCGCGCCCAGCTCGCCGAGCTGGCCGCGCGGGCCGGGGCCGGGCTGCTGCGCGCCCACGTCGGCGCGGTGTACCCGCTGGCCGAGACCGGGCGGGCGTTCCGCGACAAGCGCGGCGGCGTGCCGGGGAAGGCCGTGATCGAGATCTGACGACGACGCCGGGCGATCGGCGTCACATGTATGGATATTTCGGGCTATTGAGGAAACCTTGACCGGCCTGCCGTATGACCGTCCGGGCCACGGGCACGCGCAGTTACGGAGCCAAGCGACCCGCTGACTCCGCGTACCGAAGGAAGGAACCGTCATGCCGCAGAGCAAGGCCCGCAAGACGAAGACGGGCGACAAGGACAAGGACAAGAGCCGGAGCTCCTCGACCCAGAGCCGCACCGGCACCGACAAGAAGTCCTCCGGCAACAAGTCCCAGGAAGGCAAGAACCTCCCGGGGCACCAGAGCTGAGCCTGAGCGGCACGACGGCGTGACACCCGGCCCGCGGGCCGCGGGTCACGCCGTCTCTCTTGTCGGGGTTGTTCCTGTCTGTGGACAGATGACCAGAATGAGGAGACAGTTCCCCGCCCCTTCAGTCTCTCCATGCACAACGTTCACCCGTGCGCTCCAACGTGTCCGCTCGAAGGGCACGCCGCCTCATCGGCTGCCCGTGAACGTCATGGAAGGACCCGATGCAGCCGATGGCAGCACGACAGTTATCAGGCGGTTCGAGGAGCGGGGGACGGCTCGTCGTCACCACCGCGCTCGCGGCGGTGCTGGTGGGCGGCCTCGTCACGGCGGCGTACGCCGACCCGGGGGAGCAGGGCCGCGGCCGGCCGACCCCCACCCCGACGAGCACCCCCGCCCCGCCCGCGCTCACCCCCGCCACCGGCTCCTACCTGGAGGGCACCGCGAAGGTCGCCGCCGTCCCGGTCACGGCCGGCGACAGCGTCACGAAGCTCGACCTCGACGGCGCCCCCGTCACCGCCACCGCGACGGTGGGCGTCTCCAAGCTGGCCTTCGACGTCGGCTCGAACTCCACCGAGGCGCAGTACCACAGCTACGTGCAGGTCAACGGCGGATACAAGGCCGAGATCGGCAACTTCGCCAATCAGCGGGCCACCATCGAGATCCCGAACGAGCACCTGGTCAAGGGCGAGAACACGGTCGAGATCGTGGTCGGCACGATCCAGTCGTCCTGCGGCCAGAACCACGACGACTTCGTGCTCTCGGACGTGGGCCTCGAACTGCTCGGGGAGGTGGCCGACGGCGAGGACAACCCGTACACGCTCAACTTCGGCGACGGCAACTGCGGCAGCAACACCACGCTGCTCAAGCGCGCCACCCTCAAGTTCTTCACCCAGTCCGACCCGCGGGGCACGACCGGCCTCGCCGCCGAGCTGGACACCACCGGGCTGGCCAACGGCGAGCACGTCCTCAGCGCCGCCACCGCGGCGGGCGCGACCGTCCGCAACACCGTGACGGTGAACAACGCCCCGGCCGGCGCGCCGCGGCTGATGCCCACCGACGGCACCCTCGTGGCCGGCGTCAGGACGGTGAACGCGACCGTCCCGGCGGCCGGCGCGGGCGGCGTCGAGTCGCTGACCGTGGACGGCGGCAAGCCGGTCACCAGGGCCACGCTCGGCAACGGCGCCGCCATGCTCGCCTTCGACGTCGGCGCGGACTCGATCGACGACAAGTACGACGACTTCCTGCTGGTCAACGGCAAGCGCATCGACCTGGGCGGCACCTGGGCGAGCCGGCGGGTGACCGTCGCGGTCCCGGCCAGGTTCCTGACGCCGGGCGAGAACACGGTCAAGGTCGTCACCGGCGACTACAAGGACGCCTGCGGCGTCAACCGCGACGACTTCACGATCGCGAACCTCGCCCTGACCCTCGACGGCGCCACGGTGACCGGGAAGGACGTCAAGCCCTCGTACGCGCTGGGCGACGGCGACTGCGGCAGCGACCAGGCCCTGCCGCGCGAGGCCGAGCTGCGCTACACGATCGACGCCCCGGCCGTGCACGTCACCGAGACGCTCGGCGCGGGCCAGGCGACGCTCGGCTTCACGGTGGGCAGCAACTCGATCGAGGCCCGCTACCAGAACTTCGTGCTGGTCAACGGCCAGAAGGTGGTGCTCGACGGCGACTTCGTGAGCCGCCGGGTGGACCTGCCGATCCCGAACGAGTACCTCGTGCCCGGCTGGAACACGATCGACTTCGTGGCCGGCACGTACCCGACGTCCTGCGGCGCCAACCGGGACGACTTCGCGATCTCCAACATCGTCCTCACCCCGGCGCAGGGTACCGCGGCCGGCCAGATGATCAAGCCGTCGTACGCCATGGGCGACGGCAACTGCGGCGACACGGCGAACCCGCTGACCGAGATCGACCTGGAGTTCCTGGTGGACGCCCCGGCTCGCGGCCTGCGCGCCGACCTCGACACCACCGCGATCAAGGACGGCCGGCACACCCTGGCGGCCAGGTCCACCTCCGGCCAGACCGCCGAACGCGTCCTGATCACCGACAACTCCGCGCCGAAGGTCGCGCGCAGCGTCCCCGCCGCGGACGAGAAGATCACCGCGACGGTCGTCCTGGACGTCAAGCTCGAAGACGCCTCCGGCGTCGTGTCCGGGCCGGACGTCAAGCTCGACGGCCAGGCCGTGGAGCTGGGCGCCCGGATCGGCCCCGGGCTGAAGGCGGGCCGGCACACGCTGTCGGTCACCGGCGCCGACGGGCTCGGCAACACCGCGGCCCGGGAGATCGTCTTCGAGTCGGCCGGCATCCCGGACGCCCCCGCCGAGCTCACCCCGGCCTCCGGGACGGCCGACGTGACCGGCCCCGTCACGCTGTCGGCCAAGGTCGGCGAGCCCGGCGGCGGCCCGGTGACGGCCACCTTCTCCGAGGCCAGGATCCTCACCCCGGACGAGGCGTACCAGGGCACGGCCACGACGCTGCCCACGACGCTCAAGGTGCCGGGCGAGCAGCGGATCACGGCCGACGGGCTGGAGCCCGGCGACGGCCGCACGCTCGACGCCCCCACCGGCCGCGACCTCGTCTACCAGCGCTTCGACGTCAAGGTGCAGGGCCACGTGGACGCGCCCGTGCTGCGCTGGGAGGGCGTCGTCGACCCCGAGCGCCTGGCCTCGCTGCGGGCCTGGAACACCGAGGCCAAGGCGTGGGACCTGCTGACCAGCGCCCGCGGCGGGGCCGACGGCAGGACCGTCCTGACCGCCGTCGTCGGCCCCGAGTACGTGGACCGGCAGCGGGTGCACGTCATGGTGACCGGCGAGGACCCGTTCGCCGACGACATCGACCCCGGCGACCCGAACGGCTTCGCCGACCCCGCCACCTACGACTTCTCGATCGTGCACTTCACCGACACCCAGTACATCTCCGAGGGCGCGGTGGAGCAGGAGACCCCGCAGGAGCGCGCGGTGTGGGAGTCGGCCTACGCCGGCATCGTCAACTGGATCACCGCCAACAAGGACCAGCGCAAGATCTCCTACGTCGCCCACACCGGCGACATCATCGAGAACAACATCCGCAAGCCCGCCGACGAGGCCACCCAGCGCGAGGTCGTCGGCGAGTTCGAGGTGTCGTCGAAGCAGCAGCGCGTGCTCGACCAGGCGAACATCCCGAACGGCGTCATCGCCGGCAACCACGACAACCAGTCGGGCACCGAGGACGGCCCCGGCGCGATCTACAACAGGTACTACGGCCCGTCCCGCTACCAGGACGCCTCCCAGGGCTGGCGGCACGCCAAGTACGGCGGCCCGTGGAAGGAGGGCGACAACCAGAACCACTACGACCTGTTCTCCGCGGGCGGCCTGGACTTCGTGGTCGTCGGCCTGTCGTACGGCGTGACCAGGGAGGAGGCCGAGTGGGCCGACTCGGTCTTCAAGAAGTTCCCCGACCGCAACGGCATCCTGCTCTCGCACGACTACCTCGTGCCGAGCACCAGCCCCGACGGCCGCGGCGCCGCCTTCTCCGCCCCCGACGGCTCGATGCTCTACAAGACGGTGGTGGAGAAGAACCCGAACGTCTTCCTCATCCTGGCCGGTCACGAGCACGGCGTGGGCACCAACGTGAAGCCGAGGGTCGGCCAGGTCGGCAACGGCGTGGTCGAGCTGCTGGCCGACTACCAGTTCTACACGGTCTCGGCCGACCGGCTCGGGCTCACCGAGGTCGGCGGCTACAAGCCGGAGGACCAGCTCCAGTTCGGGGCCAGCTACTTCCGGCTGCTGCAGTTCGACGTCAAGCGGGCCGAGCTGAGCGTGGACACCTACTCGCCGCTGCTCGGCGACTTCGGCGCCGGCGAGTTCGACCCGCTGCGCCGCTACGACGGGCGCGAGGACAACATGGTCCTGCCCGTCGACCTCACCACCCGGACGACGAGCTTCAGGACCGACTCCCTGGCGCTCTACAAGCCGACGAAGATCATCGGCAGGAGCACCGCGGCCTCGGGCCAGGTCGCCTCGGTGACCTGGCAGCACCTCAAGGACGACACGGCCTACGCCTGGTTCGTCACGGCCCGTTCCGCGGGCGGCGGCGTCACCGCGTCCGAGCCGAGCGTCTTCGTCACCAAGGACGAGCACGGACGTCCCGGCAAGTGGGACAACGACTCGCCCATGTACCGCTGGTTCACCCGCTGATCCGCCCCCCTCGCCGCCCCGGGCCCGCGCCCGGGGCGGCGCCCTTCCCCCTGATCCTGGAGACACGAGACATGCCTCGCAGGCGCTGGCCGTACGCCGTCGTCCTGGCCGTCATCCTGTGCGCGGCGCTGGCCGACCTGCTGCATCCCGCCCCCGCGGCGGCGCACGACGCGACCACGAAGGCCCACGCCGAGGTGACCGGCACGGCCACCGACGTCAGGGTCGTGCTGGACCTGGAGTACGACCTGCTGATGAAGTCCGCCTGGCTCTACGCCGAGGCGTACGAGGCCGAGGAGCGCGCCGAGCAGCTCCGGCAGCTCGCGGTCAACCGCGACGCCGTGTTCGGCTACGTCACCCGGCGCTTCGCCGTCGCCCGCGCCGACCGGCCGTGCGTCCCCCGGCAGGTGGGCGGGGCGGACGTGCACCCGCGCGGCAAGGCCGCCTTCGCGACGCTGACCCTCGCCTACGCCTGCCCGGCGGTGGACGGGGGCGAGCACACGATCTCCAGCGCCCTGTTCCCCGACGCCGAGACGTTCGTCCACAGCACCCAGACGCTCCTGCGCTACGACCTGGCCGGCGAGCGGGGCTCGGCCGTCCTGACCGCCGCGAGCCCGACCCTGCGCCTGGCCGAACGGGCGGCGGCCGGGCAGATCGGGGAGTTCTTCCTGCTCGGCGTCGAGCACCTCGCCCTCGGGCTGGACCACGTCTTCTTCCTGCTCACCCTGATCATCGGCGCCCGCGGCGCGCGTGACGTCGTGGTCACCGCCTCCGCCTTCACGGTCGCCCACAGCATCACGTTCCTGCTGGCCGCGATGGGCGTGGTGGCCGTGCCGGCGGCGGTGGTCGAGCCGGTGATCGCCGCCTCGATCGTCGTCGTCGCGGTCGCGAACCTGCTGGGCCGCGACCGGCCGGGCGCCTGGCGGCTGCCCGTCGTCTTCGCCTTCGGCCTGATGCACGGGCTGGGCTTCGCGGGCGCGCTCGACATCCGCGAGAGCGGGTCGTGGGAGCTGCTGCTGTCGCTGCTGAGCTTCAACGTCGGGATCGAGGTGACCCAGCTCGCGATCATCGCCGTGCTCTTCCCGCTGCTGGTGCTGCTGCGGCGGACGGCCGCGGCCCGCTGGACGGTGGCCGCGGTGTCGCTGTCCATCGTGGCGGTCAGCCTGTACTGGTTCCTCGACCGGGTCCCGCTCCCGCTCTGAGCGCCCACAGGCGGCCGGCTCCCCAGGCGAGCAGGGCCAGCACGCCGACCAGCAGGTATTCGATGGCCGGGATCCTGATCGCCTCGTTCGTGCCGGCGAGGTCGCCGCGCAGGGCGTACACGGCGATCAGGGCCGCCCCGTAGCAGCCGGTCAGCGCCCAGCGGGCGGCGCGGGACAGGCCCAGGCCGTGCATCTGGGTGATCACGAAGACGCCGAGGAAGCCGAACAGGAACATCGGCCACAATCCGTCCGGGCCCGAGGTCATGACGGCCACCAGGGTGCCGTGGACCACGACGGCCAGCTCCAGCGTCACCGTCCAGTAGCGGTTGGTGTGCGCCCTGGTGAGGAAGAGGCTGCCCTGGAGCAGCAGCAGGAACATGTAGAAGAAGCCGATCAGGTGGCCGGGCGTGGACTCGGCCGGGTGGTACCAGAAGGTGTAGACCGCCGCCCAGCTGAACAGGTAGCCGTGGTACCGGCGGGCGAAGTCGACGATCTCCCGCCTGATGGGCGCGGGCCGGCCGAGGAACAGGCCGCGCCGCCGGTTCTCCATGATCAGGACGACGACCAGCAGGAGGACGACCGAGCCCTGGGAGCTGTAGATCGACACGTCCTGGGCCAGGCCGTCATAGAACAGGTGGGTCTGCACGGTGTGCAGGGCGACGAACCCGGCGTTCACCGCCAGCGCGACCGCGTTGACCGGGTGGAGACCGGCGGAGTAGCGGCGGACCCGGGTCTGGGCGTGGTGGATGAGCCACCAGAACACGAGCTGGTGGGCGGCGTAACCGGCCCAGGCCGACAGCCTGGTCCACACGGTGGGCTCGGGCAGCTTCCAGTAGTACCAGGACGCGCCCTGGTCGGGCAGCAGCACGACGTCGTCCAGCCACCGGCCCAGGAACCAGATCAGGCCGGTCAGGACGGCGCTCGCGACCACCCCCGCGACGAGTACCGTCTCAGGGCGGATCGCGGCTAACGTTTTCTTTCTACGATGGAATACTTCCACGATAGAAATATAAGGGGTGACATGACGGCCTACGACCTGATGGTCCTCATCCGCCGGCTCAACGTGGAGAGCGACCGGTTCGTGGAGGGCTTCGCGGTCGGGCACCGGCTGCACAGGACCGACATGAACGCCCTGGTGGTCATCCTCGACGCCCACCTCGCCGGCCGGCCGCTCTCGCCCGGCGGGCTGGGGGCCGCGCTGAACCTCTCGGCCCCCGCCACCACCGCCCTCCTCGGCCGGCTGGAGCAGGCCGGGCACGTCGTGCGGCGGCGCGACGAGGGCGACCGCCGCAAGGTCGAGGTCGTCATGAACGAGCAGGCCGTCGAGCTGGCGGGCGCCTTCTTCGCGCCGCTCGTCCGGCGGCTGACCGCGGCGATCGACGCGTTCACCCCGGCCGAGCGCGAGGTCGTCGGCCGGTTTCTCGCGGACGCGATCGAGGCGACCGTGGCGGCCAGGAAGGAGCACGAGGCGTGAGCGCGTCCCGTTCGATCGTGATCACCGGCGGCACCCGCGGCCTCGGCTTCGGCCTCGCCCGCTCGCTGACCGCCCTCGGCCACCGGGTCACCGTGTGCGGCGCCGACCCGGACCGCGTGGCCGCGGCGGGGGCCGAGCTCGGCGTGCCGGCCGTGGTGGCCGACGTCGCCGACCGCGCCCGCCTCCAGGACCTCTGGGACGAGGCCGTACGGCGGCACGGCCGGGTGGACATCTGGGTCAACAACGCCGGGATCTCCCACGACCGCCTCCCGCTGTGGCGGCTGCCCGCCGACGAGGCCCGCGCGGTGACCGAGGTCAACCTGCTGGGCACGGTCAACGGCTGCGCGGTGGCGGTGGCCGGCATGGCGGCGCAGGACGGCGGCGGCCACGTCTGGAACATGGAGGGGCTGGGCGGCGACGGCCGGACGGTGCCCGGACTCGCCGTCTACGGCGCCACCAAGCGGGCCGTGACGTACCTGACCAGGGCGCTGGCCAAGGAGGCCCCCGACGGGGTGACGGCGGGCCTGCTCAGCCCCGGCATGGTGATGACCGACCTGCTGACGCACGGCTACTCGGCGGCCGAGCGGGAACGGTCGGCCCGCATCTTCGCCATCCTCGCCGACCCGGTGGAGACGGTGGCGCCGTGGCTGGCCGAACGGGTGGTCAGCCGGGCGCGGAACGGCGCCCACGTCCGCTGGCTGACCCCCGCCAAGATCGCCTACCGCTTCGCCACCCGCCGCCCCTGACCGGGCGCCGGTTCAGCCGTCCTGCCTGCGGACGAGGAAGCCGCCGCGGCCGTCGAACTCCACCGCGTACACCGCGTCGAAGCCGTCGGAGGCGCGCGGCCGGCGCAGCCGTCTGAGCGTGGCGAAGACGCCCACCTCGGGGACCCGGGCCCGGCCCGTCCGCTCGGCGTTGCGCTGGAGCGAGCCCTTGACGTTGGGCGGGAACCAGTAGGCCACCACCCGCGCGCCGTGCTCGCGGCCGGCCACGATGAGCGGCTGCCACTCCTCGGGCGAGGCGTTGGTGTTGTCCACGGCCACGTTCCGGTCCTCCTCCAGCGCCTCGCGGATCAGCCGGAGCTGGCGGTGCTGACGGCGGCGCGCGTTGGGGAAGTCGTCCTTGCTCACGTGCGCGTGCGTGGTGGCCAGGCAGCGCCGGTAGAAGGTGGACTTGCCGGAGGCCTGCAGGCCGATGAGCACGGCCACCTCCCGATCGATCATGGTTCCACCCTATTTGGTCCTGGACAGGCTAACGTCGTTAGCCTAGAGTTCCGGCTAACAGCGTTAGCTCCTAAGGAGGGCGTCATGACCGCGGTGACCGTCAGGCGGGTGGCCGGCCGTTCCGGGTGGGCGGCGCTCGCCGCCTTCTGCCTGGCGTTCCTCGTCTTCGAGGTGGTCAAGCACGGAGGCGCCACGCCGGTCAGCTCGGCGTTGTTCGTGCTGGCGCCGTACGCGACCAGGTTCGGCGGGCCGGCGGTGGCGCACGACCTCGCCCACCGTCCGTGGATCCCGCTGGCCGTGCTGGTCGGCTACTCGGTCTCGCCGCTGGGCTGGGTGCCGGTCTTCACGGCGGGGCTGGCCTGGATGACGTACGTCGCCGTCGCCCGTCTCCTCGGCCACGGCCCGCGGAGCGCGCGTGGCTGAGCTGTCGCCGCGGGCGGGGCAGATCGTCGCGGCGGCGCGGGAGCTGGTCGAGGCGGGCGGGTCGGACGCGCTGACCATGCGCGCGCTGGCCGCCCGGCTGGGGATCCGCGCGCCCTCGCTCTACAAGCACTTTCCCGACAAGTCGGCGGTGGAGGCCGGACTCATCGCCGTCGCCCTCGCCGAACTGGCCGCCGCCCTGGAAGGCGCCGAGCGGGACGGCCGTGGCGGGCTGGCGGTGCTCGGGCGGGCCTACCGGGCGTACGCGCTGGCCCATCCGCATCTGTACCGGCTGATGAGCGCGGGGCCGCTGCCGCGCGACCTGCTGCCCGCCGGGGTGGAGGAGCGGGCGGCGCTGCCGCTGGTCCGGATCGTGCGGGGCGAGGCCGCCGCCCGCGCGGTCTGGGGGCTGGCCCACGGCCTGGTCATGCTCGAACTCGACGGCCGCTTCCCGCCCGGCGCCGACATCGAGGCCGCCTGGGCCGCCGGGATGTCCGCGTTCGCGACGGCGGCCCGCTGAGGGGTCGTACGGGGTCAGGGGCGGGGGTGGAGGCCGTCCAGGGTGAGGGTGAGGAGGCGGTCGGCGCGGGCCGGGTCGGAGGTGGCCTGGGCGATGCCCGCCGCCAGCTCGACCAGGTCGGCGACCTCGACGTCCGCGCGCACGGCCCCCGCCTCCCGGGCGGGCAGCAGCAGCCGGGTGGCGGCGGCGCGCAACATCGCCCAGCAGTCGACGCCCGCGCCGTCCTGGGTGAGCATCATCCGGGCACCGAGCCCCCGGTCGGTCATGGCGTGCGCGACCAGCGACCGCAGCCAGGCCACCAGCGCCTCGCCGGGCGGCAGCGCCCGGCCCGCCTCCTCCGCCCGCGCGCACAACCGGGTCAGCCGCCCCTCGAACACGGCCGCGAGCAGCGCCTCGCGGGTGGGGAAGTGCCGGTAGAGCGTGCCCGCCCCGACGCCGGCGCGTCTGGCGATCTCGTTGAGCGAGGCGTCCGGCCCCTCCTCGGCGACCACGGCGATGGCCGCCGCCACCAGTTGCTCGTAGTTGCGGCGCGCGTCGGCGCGCATGGCCCGTGCCGGCACTGGACACTCCCGCGGGTTGAAATCGGAGAACGCCTCCGATTATAGTCCCGGACGTAACCGGAGAAGTACTCCGCATAGACGGGACGGTGACCCATGACCGACGACGGACCCCGCCTGGGCAAGGTGGGCCTGTGGACGTTCGCCCTCGACGCCCGCCCCGCCGGAGAGGCGCAGGAGGCCGCGGCCGAGATCGAGGAGCTGGGGTACGGCGCCCTGTGGTTCGGCGAGGGGTTCGGCCGCGACTCGGTGAGCCAGTCGTGGCTGCTGCTCTCGGCGACCAGGCGGATCACGGTGGCCGCCGGCATCGCCAACATCGCCCTGCGCGACCCGATCTCCATGGCCGCCGCCGAACGGGCGCTCAACGAGGCCCACCCCGGCCGGTACGTCCTCGGCCTCGGCGGCCACCGCATCAGCGACGAGCCGATCCAGATGGACGGCTACAAGATCCCCAGCCTGGGCCGGGCGGTGACCACGATGGGCGGCTACCTCGACGCCATGGACGCCGTCCCGCTGGAATCGGCGGCCCCGGCGCACGCGCCGCGCCGCATGCTGGCCGCGCTCGGCCCGAAGATGCTGGGCCTGGCGGCCCGGCGTACGCTCGGCGCCCACACGTACTTCGTGCCCGTCGAGCACACCGCGCGGGCCAGGGAGGCGATGGGCCCCGGGGCGTTGCTGGCCGTCGAGCAGGCCGTCGTGCTGCACCACGACCCGGCCAGGGCCCGCGAGGTGGCCGCGGAGCACGTCTCCTTCTACCGGACGGGGGCGCCCCACCAGGCCGCCAGCCTGCGCAGGCTCGGCTTCGGCGAGGACGAGATCGAGCACGGCAGCGACAGGCTGGTGGACGCGATCGTGGCCCACGGCGACGCGGCGGCGATCGAGAAGCGCGTACGGGCCCACCTCGACGCGGGCGCCGACCACGTGTGCCTCCAGGTCCTCACCGACCGCCCCGGCGACGTGCCCCTCCCCGAATGGCGCGAACTCGCCGCTTTGACGGCCCTGTGACGACCATGCCCCCGGCCCGGACGGCGGGAGAGCCTGTTCGGACGGGGGCGGACCGTGAGGTGATCAACGCGAGATGATCAGATGATCGAGAGCGAAGTGGTCAGGTGCCTGTATGAGAAGACGTCAGGCCATGGAGGATCGGTAGCGGATCCAGATGTCGCCTCGGCTGTGGCCGGAGAGGCGGAGGACCACCGCGTCGGCGGCGGGCGGTTCGACCGGTTTGTTGTGGACCCGGCCGAGCCCGGGGGAGACCACCTCGTCGGCGCGCACCCGCCAGCCGTGCGGCACCTTCAGGTGCAGGTCGCCGAACCATGAGGTGATCGTCACCTGCACCAGCACCTCGGGATGGGGGCACTCGGCGGCGAGGAAGTCGAGCGTCGCGGTGCCCCAGACGCCCAGCCGGACGTCGATGCGCGGCGGCACCACCCACCGCCCGGCCCGGCTCACCCGCCAGTGCTCGGTGTGCATCCGCAGCACGTCGGAGGAGGCGGGAGCCGGGGAGAGGGCCGGCAGGTCGGCGACGAGGGCGCCGAGCTCGCCGACCGTCCTGGCGGCGTAGGCGCGGTCGATGCGTTCGCGTAACTCGTCGAGGCTGATGCGGCCTTCGGCGACCGCCTGCCGCAGCCTGTCGGCCACCTGGTCGCGGTCGTGGTCGCCGGCCCGGATGTCGGCGTCGTCGGTCATGGCGACCACTCTAAGGATCATCGGGCTCGCGGGCCATGCGCGCGGGTTCAGTCGCTCGCGGTCCGGTAGCCGGCGGCGCGGAACAGGAACGACGCCCACGACCGGTAGGGCCGCCACGCCTCGGCGAGCCTGCGGTAGGCGCCCGCGGGGGCGTCCTCGGGCAGCCCGTACGCCTCGCGCAGGATGCCGAACAGCCGGGGTTCGTCGCCGGGGAACGCGTCGGGCGCGCCGGCTCCGCGGATCAGGATCAGCCCGGCCGAGAACGGCCCCACGCCGGGCAGCGCGCGCAGTTCGGCCAGGGCGTCTTCAGGGGTGAGCGAGCGCAGGTGCTCGGTGGTGAGCACGCCGTCGAGCGCCGCCCGGGCCAGGCCGCGCAGCCACTCCTCCTTCTGCGCGGGCAGGCCGAGACCGCCCGCGTCCACCAGGCTCACGGGCGGCGGGAACGCCTGGTACGCCTGCCCGTCGACGGTGACGGCGGCGCCGTAGCGGTCGGCGATGCGCTGCTTGACGCGCGCGGCGACGAGCATCGACGAGCGCTGCACGATCACCGCCCAGCAGGCCGCCTCCCACGGGCTCCAGAAGCACACCGGCCGCAGCCCCGGGCGGTCCCGCTGCACGTCGCCGAGCACCGGGTCGGCCGCGCCG
Organism: Nonomuraea sp. NPDC049684; assembly: GCF_044465345.1. NCBI lineage: Bacteria > Bacillati > Actinomycetota > Actinomycetes > Streptosporangiales > Streptosporangiaceae > Nonomuraea > Nonomuraea sp. NPDC049684. Next base: position 22,019 of record NZ_JBITLO010000021.1, read on the forward strand.
AGTTCGGCGAAGCCGGTGGCGTCCACGTCGAGGGAGAGGATGCGCGCGATCTCGCCGCGGATCGCGGGGCCGGGTGCCCGGGTGGTGGTGACGGCGACGCCGCCGGGGGCGGCGGTGACGCTCACCCCGATCGGCAGCCAGTCGGACTCGGCGCAGTAGGCGAAGCGCAGCGTCCGGCCGTCGGAGGGGAGCGCGCTGGTGGCCGGCCAGTCCTCGACGAAGCGCAGCGCGGCGCCGAAGTCGAACGGGCCCTTCGCGGTGAGCGTGAATCCGTGCGTGGTCATGGGCCGTATGGTAGGCGCCGCGGCGGCATGGTCCCTGGTGGGGCCGGGCCTTCGCATCACGGGGCCCGATGGGGGCAGCGGGCGGGGATGAAGAAGTTCATGAAGATCTTCGTGGCGCGCTGGCTGGCCCGTACCCCCTGGGGGCTGGCGATCCTGGCCGCCGCCTACCTGCTCGGACGGCGGAGGAGGCAGGCCGGGCGGCCCGCCGGACGGCCGACCGGCCGCCGGCGGGCGCGCCGCGAGCCCGTCCACCACCGCCGCTAGTCCCGGACGGGGGCGGGACGCCGGCGGTCGCCCACCGCGGCCGCCGGCCGTCTGTCCCAGGTGCGGTAGAGGACGGACCGGGCGGCCACCACCACGCAGAACACGCCGAGCAGCAGCCCCCACGTCACGTCCGAGAAGAAGTGCATGCCGCGGTAGAGCCGGGAGAAGGCGACGATCAGCGGGGCGGCGATCCCGATCGTCCAGATCACCACCTGCAGGGCCCGGTTGCGCACGTGCGTCGTCAGCACCAGCGCCAGCCCGCAGTAGAACGCGACGGCGGCGCTGACGTGCCCCGAGGGGAAGCTGGAGGTGGGCGGCGCGGGGTCGAGGTGGGGCACCGGCGGACGGCTGCGGCCGACGGGCTCGGTGGTGGCCAGGAAGACCAGCGACTGGCCCCAGACCGCCGCGATCATGAAGATCGACTCCCGCCAGCGCTTGTAGACCAGCCGGAACAGGACCACCGCCACCGCCGTGAACGCCACGACGTAGGGCGTGTCCGACAGGCTGGTGCCGTAGTCGGTGAGCGTGTTCCACAGCGACGTGCGGATGGAGGCGAAGCCCTTGCTCACGGCCACGTCGCCGGGCTGGGGGACGCCGACGATGAGCAGCCCCATGCCGTACGTGACGGCGCCCATCAGCACCAGAGGTAACACCAGCGTCAACGCGTAGTACCGGACATGCTCAGCTTTGCTCATCGGGCACCTTCACCGGTTCGGGTTCCATACCTTCGGTCAGCGGCGCGGTGGGCCGTCGGCCCGTGTCGCGCCGCCACGTCTCGAACGCCGCCGCGGTCGCGGCGATCACCGCAACGCCCAGCACGACCCCCGCCACGACGTCGCTCACCCAGTGCACGCCGAGGGCGATCCTGGTGAAGCCCACCGAGACCACCACGAAACAGGCCAGCACCCAGGCCAGCCGGCGCCCCCAGCGGGGCAGCATCGGCAGCAGGAGCAGGGTGACGACCCCGGCCCCGAGCGTCACGTTGACCGCGTGGCCGGAGGGGAAGGAGTCGCCGGGCGCGAGCGCCACGGGGTCGGGCAGGTGCGGGCGCACCCGTGCGACGAGGATCTTGAGGCCGAGCCCGATCAGGCCGCCCGCGGTCACGGTCGTGATCGCCCACAGGGCCAGCCTTCGCCTGCCGTGCGCCAGCAGCCAGATCGTGAACGCCGCCACCGCGACGCGCCACGGCCACGGCCCGAACAGGTCGGTCCAGACGATGAGCACCCTGGTCACGCCGGGATGGGCGAGCGCGTACTCGTGCAGTTCGTGGGCCACCCCGGCGTCCAGCCGGTTGAGCGGCATCTTGGCCACGACGAGCAGCAGGGAGAACGGGATCATGATGAGCGCGACGGCGAACGCCGCGACCGTCATCCGCGGTCCCAGCCGGTCGAGCAGGAATGTCTTCATCAGAACCTCCGCGATCTCCGCAGCTCCGGCGGCCGGCCGTCGGGGTCGACGGCGAACCGGTAGAGCGGCATGGCCATCGCCCTGCGCACCCGGGACAGCGTGGGGGCCGGGTGGGGGCGTAACCGGCCGGACGGGCGCGGGCCCCGGCAGCCGCCCGAGTGCCACGCCTCCAGCCGGGCCGCCGACTCGGCGAACGCGTCGAAGGCGGCGACCGGGTCGCACAGCTCGTCCCGGCCGGACTCCGACTCCTCGTCCAGGTGCTCGGCCATGAGCGTCAGCCGCAGGTCGCGGGCGAAGCGCAGGGCGCCGTGCGGCGGCCTCGGGTCCTCCCGCTCGTCCAGGACGGCGCAGCTCAGCTCCGAGTCGTAGGTCCACGAGCGCAGGTTGACGTTGTCCGACCCGACCGAGGCCCACACGTCGTCCACCACGCACACCTTGGCGTGCACGTAGACGGGGGTGCCCTGGTGGTTCTCCAGGTCGTAGATCGCGACCCGGTCGCCGCCGGCCCGCATCAGCCGGTCCAGCGCCTCGACCCGGCCGATCAGGCTCGCCGGGCCGGCCAGCCAGCCGTCCTGGTCGGGGTGGCGCGGCACCACGATGATCATGCGCAGCTCCGGCTCGCGCTCCAGCGCCCGGGCGAACGGCTCGATCACGTCCGTGGACCACAGGTACTGGTCCTCCAGGTACACCAGCGACCGGGCCCTGCCGAGCACCTTGTGGTAGGCGTGCGCGATGCTGCGCTCGCCGTCCGGCGCGAACGGGTACGCGCTGTGCCGGGCGGGGTAGGTGCGCAGGAGCTGCACGTGGTGGGTGCCCGCCCGCGGGGGCGGCGGTCCCGGCTCGGGCAGCGGGGGAGCGTCGTCCAGCTTGCTGAAGTGGTCGCGCAGGCGGCGCAGCGGGTCCCTGGTCTCGGGGGCCGGGTCCTCCCAGCGCTCGCAGAAGGTCTTCTCCACCTCGGCGACCGCCGGGCCGTGGATGGCGAGCTGGATGTCGTGCCAGGGCGGGCGGGGGCCGTACACGTCGGGCATCGGGCAGGACTGCGGGTCGCCCAGGTGCTCGGCGTCGTCGCGGCGGCTGTGGCACAGGTCGATGCCGCCGACGAAGGCCACGTCCGCCGTGGGGTCGCCGTCGTGGCGGATGATGACGAACTTCTGGTGGTGCGAGCCGCCCGGCTTGGTCCGGGTGTCCAGCAGCGCCTGCCCGTGCGCGTTCTCGATCTTCTCGCCCAGGTGCCGGTTCTCGGCCGCGCTGAACCGCAGGCGGTCCAGGTGCGAGCGCCAGATGAGGCCCCTGACGACGGCGCCGCGCTCGGCCGCGGCCCCGAGGGCGGCGCTCACCGTGGGGCCGTCGTCGGTCAGCCGCTCGTCGGGATCGCCCCGCCAGTCGGCGAACAGCAGCAGGTCGTCCTTGCGCAGCGCTTCCAGACAGGTCTTCAGCTCCGCGAAGTACGTGGCGCCGTGGATCAGCGGCCGTACGTCGTTGCCGCTGGACCACGCGTCGAGGCCGGTCGCCCGGTTGTCGCGTTCCTCCTCGGTGAGGAACCAGTCCTGGATGCGCATTCGGCCACCGCTACCCGTACGAAACCCATTAATAACCCGGTAAAGGCCGGGTAGTGAGGGAGGAGTGTCCCCCACTATCGCGGTTGTCGCACATCAGAAGAAGATCCTCGGCGCCGGGCTGGACCGGCTGCGCGTGCTGCTCACCGAGCGGGACGTCGGCGAGCTGATCTGGCACGAGGTGCCCAAGAGCAAGAAGGCGCCCAAGAAGGTGCGCAAGGCGCTCAAGGCGGGCGCGGACCTGGTGTTCGTCTGGGGCGGTGACGGCATGGTGCAGCGCTGCGCCGACGCCATGGCCGGCTCCGGCGTGCCGATGGCGATCCTGCCCGCCGGGACGGCCAACCTGTTCGCCGGCAACCTGGGCATCCCGACCGACCTGGAGGAGTCCGTACGGATCGGCTTCGAGGGCCGCCGTGCCGAGCTGGACCTCGGGGTGCTCAACGGCGAGCACTTCGCCGTCATGGCCGGGGCCGGGTTCGAGGCCGAGATGATCGCCGAGGCCGACGGCAAGGCCAAGCGGAAGTTCGGCAAGCTGAGCTACGTCAAGGCCGCCGTCCGGCACGTCGGCGGGCCCCTGGTGCCGATGACGGTCAAGGTCGACGGGGCCACCTGGTTCGAGGGGGAGGCGAGCTGCCTGCTGCTCGGCAACGTGGGCACGATCGCCGGCGGGGTCGAGGCGTTCGACGACGCCCGGCCCGACGACGGCTGGCTGGAGGTCGGGCTGTCCACGGCCAAGGGGCCGATCCAGTGGGCCCGGGTGATGGGCAAGATGGCCGCCGGACGGTCGGAGGACTCGCCGTTCGTGCGCATCACCCGGGCGCGCAAGGTGACGGCCCGGTTCGGGTCGCCGATGACGTACGAGCTGGACGGCGGCGACCGCGAGGCCACCACCAAGATCAAGGCGAAGGTGGTCCCGGGCGCGCTGACCGTCTGCCTGCCGTCCTAGCCGGCGCGGGCGGCGTCCATGACCCGCCCGGCGTCGCGCTCGAAGGAGGCGCGGGCGCCGAGCGTCAGGAGGCCGCCCACGATCATGGGGACGACCAGCAGGTACATGCCGCCGATCAGCGAGCCGAACCGGTCGGAGGCGATGCCGACGACGAGCGAGCCGAACGCCCCGGCCGCCGTGATGAGCAGTTGCAGGACGGCGAAGCCGAGACCGCGCGCGGCGGCCGGGACGACGTCGGCCACGCAGGCCGTCATGTTCGGGATCGCGATCGACATCAGCGAGCAGGCCAGCAGGACCAGCGCGGTCATCAGGCCGATCGAGTCCATGGCCAGCGCCCCGGCCAGGACGGCCGCGCCCGCCGTGATGCCGCCGCCGCCGGCCAGCAGCCTGCCGCCCTTGCGGGTGCCGTGCCACCTGCGGCCCAGCCAGGAGCCGACCAGGGTGCCGGCCAGCGTCCCGGCGATGGTGATCAGGCCGCTCAGCGAGCCGGCGGCGCCGACGCCGACGCCGTACTCGCGGACCATGAGCGTGGGCAGCCAGTAGAAGATCCCGGCCAGGCCGAGGGTGAGCAGGCCCAGCCCGACGCAGACGAACAGCAGCGTCGGGATGCGGATGACCTGCCCGAACTGCTGCCAGAAGGGCGCCTTGGGCGGGGTGGCCCGCTCGGCCGGCTCCGCGGTTTCGGCGGGGGCTCCGGCGACCATCCGGTCCAGGTCGCCGCGGCCCGGCTCGCGCAGGAACCAGACGAGCACCGCCGTGAGCACGCCGGGCACCACCATCACCAGGAACGCGGTCCGCCAGGAGAACACCTCGGCCAGCACGCCGCCCAGCAGCGTGCCGATGCCGCCGAGGTAGGTCGTGACGCGGGTCAGCCCGTACGCCTTGGCCCGGCTGACCGGCGGGTAGTAGTCGGCGAGCAGGCTGCCGGCGGCCGGGTTGTCGATGTTCTCGGCCGCCGCGAGCAGCACCCGCATCAGGTAGAACATCACGAAGCCGGTGGCCAGGCCCGAGCCGAGCGTGGCGACGGCCCACAGCAGGACGACCACCGCGATGATCCGCGTCCGGCTGAACCGGTCGGCCATGAAGCCCGCGGGCAGGGAGACGATCGCGGCGGCCAGCGCCGCGGCGGTCGGGATGGAGCCCGCGGCGGTGTCGCTGAAGCCCCATTCCTTCTGGACGAGCGGCAGCACCCCCGACAGCAGGTTGTACTCCATGCGGTCCACGAGCCCGACGACGAAGAGCACGACCAGCGGCGCCCAGCCGAACGGCGCCCTGGTCCCCGCGTCGATGACGCCGGCACGCGGCGAACCCAACGTCCTGACCATGCTCACCCTTCCCGTAGGAAAATCTAGAATTCTGTTCTAGGCGAACGTTCTAGCCAGAGTGGCAGAAGTCACACGATTCGTAAATGGGCGGTTTCTGGGAAATTTCGCAGTTTGGGGCTCATGTACGGTGATCGCATGAATGCTGGGCAGGTCACGGGCGCCATGCTGGTCGCCGGCACCACCTCCGACGCGGGCAAGAGCGTGGTGACCGCCGGGATCTGCCGCTGGCTGGCCCGCCAGGGCGTGCGCGTGGCGCCCTTCAAGGCCCAGAACATGTCGCTCAACTCCTACGTCACCGCCGGCGGCGCCGAGATCGGCCGCGCCCAGGCCATGCAGGCCCAGGCCGCCGGGCTGGAACCGGTCGCCGACATGAACCCCGTCCTGCTCAAGCCGGGCAGCGACCGCCGCAGCCAGGTCGTGCTCCTGGGCGAGCCCGTCGCCGACGTGGACGCCATGGAGTACGGCGCGCTGAAGGACCTCCTGCGGGCCACCGCCCTGGCGTCCCTGGACCGGCTGCGCGCCCAGTACGACGTGGTGATCTGCGAGGGCGCCGGCAGCCCCGCGGAGATCAACCTGCGCCGCGGCGACATCGCGAACATGGGCCTGGCCAGGGCCGCCGGGCTGCCCGTCGTCGTGGTCGGCGACATCGACAGGGGCGGCGTGTTCGCCGCCTTCCACGGCACGGTCGCCCTGCTGGACGCGGCCGACCAGGCCCTCGTGTCGGGGTTCGTGGTGAACAAGTTCCGGGGCGCCCGCGAGCTGCTCGAACCCGGCCTCGACATGCTCAGGAAGCTCACCGGCCGGTCGGTGTACGGCGTGCTGCCCTGGCTCGACGGCCTCTGGCTGGACGTCGAGGACTCCCTCGCGCTGGACAACCGCCGGGTCGCGACCGGCCGGCCGCTGGGCAGGCAGACGTTGCGCGTGGCGGTCGTCCGGCTGCCCCGGATCTCCAACTTCACCGACCTGGACGCCCTGGCCGCCGAGCCCGGCGTGGTCGTGCGCTTCGTGACCGACCCGGTCGAGCTGGACGACGCCGACCTGGTGGTGCTGCCGGGCTCGCGGGCCACGGTCGAGGACCTGGCCTGGCTGCGGCGCACCGGCCTGGCCGACGCCCTGCTCGCGCGGCGCGGGCCCGTCCTCGGGATCTGCGGCGGGTTCCAGATGCTCGGCCGGGAGATCGTGGACGAGGTCGAGTCGCGGGCGGGCCGGGTGGACGGGCTCGGGCTGCTGCCGGTGCGCGTCGAGTTCGCGCCCGACAAGCGGCTCGCCCGGCCGGTCGGGCACGCCTACGGGCAGCCGGTCAGCGCGTACGAGATCCATCACGGGCGCGCGACGGTCGAGGGCGGCGAGCCCTTCCTGGACGGCTGCCGCGCCGGCGACGTGTGGGGCACCACCTGGCACGGCGCCCTGGAGAACGACGCCTTCCGCCGGGCCTTCCTGGCCGACGTGGCCGAACGCGCCGGGCGCGCCTTCGTCCCCGACCCTGACACCGACTTCGGCCGCCTGCGCGAGGCCCGCCTCGACGCCCTCGGCGACCTGGTCGAGCAGCACCTGGACACCGACGCCCTGCTCGGCCTGCTGCGCGACGGCCCCGCCCCCGTGCCCTACCTGCCGCCGGGCGCTCCCTCGGCCTGATCGCGCCGGGCACGCTCGCCCTGGGCGGTGATCCAGGCGTCGATCTCCTCCCAGTGGGAGTACAGCCAGCGGACCTGGCTCTCCCGGTCGTCCCTGGGCACCTCGGCCGCCGGCACCCGCCACCACCTGGCCGTGATCCGCGCCGCGTACGGCAGCCTGCGCCACACGTCGCCGATCGTGACCAGGTCGTCCAGGCCGGTGTGCGCGACGAAGACCACGTCGGCCTCCGGGCAGGCGGTGATCGCGGCGATGGCCCCGTTCGGCCGGGGCGGCAGCAGGTGCGTCATGCCGCGCGCCCGCTCCGCCTCCTCGGCCAGCCCCTTGTCCTCCAGCCGGCGGATCGCCAGCCGCCGCCGGCGCGGGGTGAAGTTGCCGCCCTCGGGGAAGATCACCAGCGCGTCGCGGTCGTCCATGGTCGCCGACAGCCGCCGGATCTCCTCGATCACCCGCTCGCGGCCGGACCGCCGCGGCACGAAGGCGTTCGGCAGGCGGTTGACCACGACGTCGAGCGACGGGTCGTACTGGAGGGCGGCCTTCATGACGATCCGCGGGTGCCGCCCGTACACCGCCAGCAGGTGGTAGATCAGCAGGAAGGAGTCGCCGGGCCCGGCGTGCCGGGAGAGCACCACGACCGGGCGGCTCAGCCGGGCGGCGCGCTCCTGCGGGGTCGGCGCGGGCTCCTCGACGTCCACGGTCAGCCGGAAGATGCGCACCGCCGCGGCGTACACCTTGGCCAGGAACCAGCGGATCAGCGCGTAGTGCCGCTCCTGGCGCCGGGCCCGCCCGAACGCCCCCGACAGCCACAGCCCGAGGCACGCGATGAGCACCGCCGACTCCAGCGTCAGCCAGGCCGCGGCGAACCAGACGAACCGCAACCCCCTGCGCTGCGGCGGCGGCAGCCGCAAGGACGCCCCGAACGTGACCAGCAGCCACAACGGCAACGTCACCAGCACCACCACGGTGACCGCGATGACGAGCGGAGCCAGCACGATCCGGCGCACGATACGCGGTGGGATCAACGGCGCCTCCCTGAGGTCGGCCTTCCCCGAGGTCCTACCTTCATCCTCCTCTTGTCCGCAGGTAGCGGGAAGAAGCCTGGTACGCCCGCTCGATGTAGGTGGAGATCTGGGACAGGTCGCGGTAGCGCAGGGTGGACAGCGGCGCGGCGACCCCGGCGGGCAGCACGTGCACCTCCACCCCCGGCGGCAACGTGGCCATCTCCTCGGCGAACCGGTAGCGGCGGGCGATCTCGAACGCCACCATCCCCACCTCCCAGAACCGCCGGGGCGCGGTCAGCGGGCGCTCGATCCGGCCGACGTGCAGCACGTAGACCCGCCTGGCCCCGAGCTGCACGGCCCGGCCGACGGGGATGCTGTGCACCAGCCCGCCGTCGAAGAAGTGCTCCCCGCCGATCTTCACGGGCGGCAGCAGCCCCGGCACCGCGCACGACGCGAGCACCGCGTCCACCAGCGGCCCGCTGGCGAACCAGTGGGCCGCGGCCCGCTCGACCGAGGCCGCCACGCACTGGAACGGCACCGCCAGCTCCTCGATCAGCTCCGTGCGCACCGTCCCGGCCAGCACCTCCCGCAGGGGACCGTTGGGATGCAGGTGGGTGCCGGTCCTGGCGAGGGTGGACAGCCGCGTCACCCACGACCCGGCGAACGCCGTGCGCACGACGTCGGAGCGCCACAACGAGGTCAGCCGGTCGACCGCCCGCGCGGGGTCGGCGGCGATGAGCGCGCCGTTGAGCGCGCCCACCGACGTGCCGACGACCACGTCGGGCCGGATGCCGAAGTCGTCGAGCGCCTGGAGCATGCCCACCTCGTGAGCCCCCAGCACGCCACCGCCACCGAGCACGAACGCCGTCTCCACGTTCCTCACCCTGCCCAATTCAGGCTGCCCATCGCACGCGGCCCATTCTCGTTGCCGTGTCCCGGAAGGGAACCGGCCGGGACGCTGCCGACTTCGGCCAGTGACCCCGGCGCCGCCCCGGCGGGACGATTCCGGCATGACAGCAGTGGTACAGGCCGAAGGGCTGACCAAGTACTACGGCGGGCGGCGCGGGCTCGAAGACCTCACGCTGGAGATCCGGCCCGGCGAGATCTTCGGCTACCTCGGGCCCAACGGCGCCGGCAAGACCACCACGATCAGGTTGCTCCTCGACGTGATCAGGCCCACCCGCGGCACGGTCCGCGTGCTCGGCCACGACCCGCGCGCCGCCGCCACCCGCGCCCGCATCGGCTACCTGCCCGGCGAGCTGGCGCTCGAAGGCCGCGACCGGGCCCGCGATTACCTGGGCTTCCTCGGCCGCGTGCGCGGCGGGGTGCCGGGCAGCCGCATCGAGGAACTGGCCGAGCGGTTCGACGCCGACCTGTCGGTGCCGATGCGCAAGCTCTCCAAGGGCAACAAGCAGAAGGTCGGGCTGATCCAGGCGTTCATGCACGAGCCGGAGTTCCTCATCCTCGACGAGCCGACCAGCGGGCTCGACCCGCTCGTCCAGCAGGAGTTCCTGGCCATGGTCCGGGAGGTGCGGGCGTCCGGCCGGACCGTGCTGATGTCCTCGCACGTGCTGGCCGAGGTGGAGAGCGTCTCCGACCGGGTCGGCATCGTCCGCGCGGGCCGCCTGGTGACCGTGGAGAACGTGGCCGCGCTGCGCGAGAAGGCCGTACGCCGGATGGAGCTGCACTTCGACGCCCCGGTGCCGGCGTCGGCGTTCGAGGGCCTGCCGGGGGTGCGCGACCTGCGCGTGGAGGGCGCCAGCGTCCGGTGCACGATCGACGGCCGCCCGGACGCCCTGGTCAAGGCCGCCGCCCGGTTCACCGTCGTGCACCTGGTCAGCGCGGAGCCCGACCTGGAAGAGATCTTCCTGACCTACTACAGCGAGGAGGACCGGCACCATGATCACCAAGAGTCTGCGTGACCACCGCCGGGCCCTGATCTGGTGGACCGTCGGCATCAGCGCGTTCATGGCCCTCTACATCAGCATCTTCCGCAGCGTCAGCCAGGACCCGGAGACGTTCAACCAGCAGGCCCTGGCCAAATACCCCGGTCCGCTCAGGGACCTCATGGGCGGCATGCCCGACCTGGCCCTCGGCGTCAACTTCCTGCAGACGGTCGTCTACCAGCTCTTCGTCCCGATGCTGTTCGTCGTGCTCGCCACCATGCTGGCCAACCGGGCGATCGCCCAGCCGGAGGAGGCCGGGACGCTGGAGCTCGTCGTCACGCTGCCGGTGGACCGCAAGCGGCTGGTGCTCCAGCGGTTCTGCGCGCTGGCGCTGGCTCTGCTGGCGGTGTTCGCCGTGACGCTGGCCGTGGCCTGGACGGCCGCGTCCGGGGCGGAGCTGGGGGTGCCGTTCGACCGCGTCCTGGCCGCGCACGCCGGGGTGCTGCTGCTCGCGCTGTTCTTCGGGACCGTGGCCCTGACCGTGGGCGCGGTGACCGGCCGCAGGATGATCGCCTCGGCCGTGGTCGGCGTGTGGGTGGCGGCCGGGTACATCGTCGTCACACTCGGCCGCGGCGTGGCGGCCATCGCCTGGCTGAAGTGGCTGTCGCCGTTCCACTACTACGCCGAGGGCCGGCCGCTCTATGAGGGCCTGCCGGTCGGGGACTACCTTGTGCTGGCGGGAGCGACGGCAGTGCTCGCGCTCACCGCGATCCTGTCCTTCGACAGGCGTGACGTAGGAGTGTGATGGTGCTCTCCAGGATGCCCGCCGACCTGCTCGGCGGGCATCGCCAGGTGCTGGCCGGGGCGGCCGCCGGGCGTCCGCCCTCGCGGGCGGCGCTCGACGCCTGCCGCGCCGACGGCACGCGCGCCGCCGAGCAGGGCGTCCCGCTGCGGGCGCTGGTCGACGGCGCGCTCGCCGCCGCCGAGGGGCTGCCGGACGTGCTGCCTGCGCTGCGCAGGGCCGTCTCGGCGCTCATGGAGGGGTACGAGCTGGCCCAGCTCGCCGCCCTCAGGGGCGAGGAGACGGCCCGCAGGGAGTTCGTGGACGACCTGCTCCAGGGACGGGCCGAGCGGCTGGCCGAACGGGCCGAGCACTTCGGACTGCGGCTGGCCGAGTCGTACGTGGTGGCCGCCGCCCGCGGGCTGCGCGACGGGGACCAGGACCGCATCGAGCGCGATCTGATCGCGCGGTTCGGCTCGCACAACGTGCTGGTGGCGGTGCGCGAGGGGCTGCTGGTGTGCGTCGTGCCCGCCACGCTGCCCGCCGCCGTGGGGGAGTTCACCCATCACGTACGCGCTCGCTTCCCGGCCGGGTGGCGGGTCGGCGTGGGACGGCCGCACCGCGGGCCGGGCGGCGTCGTCACCTCCTTCAGGGAGGCGGCCGGGGCGCTGGAGCTGGCCGACGCGCTGCGGCTCACGCTCGACGTGGTCAAGGCCGCCGACCTGCTGGTCTTCCCCGTGCTGCTGCGCGACCGCGGCGCGATCGAGGACCTGGTGACCAGCGTGCTGAGCCCGCTGCTGCACGCCAGGGGCGGCCACGAGCCGCTGGTCGAGACGCTGGAGGCGGTCTTCGCCGCGCACGGCAACCAGGCGGCGGCCGCCCGCAGGCTGCGGATCAGCCCGCGGGCGGTGACGTACCGGCTGGAACGCATCCGCCGGCTGACCGGCTTCTCGCCCGACGACCCCACCCAGCGCTTCACCCTGGAGACCGCGGTCCTGGGCGCGCGGCTGCTGGACTGGCCGTGGGATCAGTCGTGAAGGGCGAGCCGCAGCCCGAACCCGACGATGACCACGCCGGTCACCCGGTCGAGGATCCGCCGTACGCGGGCCGACCGCAGGACGTCGCTCATCAGCGAGGCGAAGCCGATCAGCACCGCGCTCCACGCCAGCCCCTCGGCCGCGTGCACCCCGGCCAGCAGCAGCCCCATCGCCGCGTGCGGCGCGCCGGCCGGGATGAAGTGCGGCAACATCGCCACGTAGAACGCGCCCACCTTGGGGTTGAGCAGGTTCGTGAGCAGGCCGCGCCGGAACCCCTTGCCGAACCCGAACGCCCGCTGCCCGTCCTCCTCCTCGCCGGCCCGCGCCCTGGCGAGGAGCATGCGCACCCCCATCCACACCAGGTACGCCGCCCCCGCCCAGCGCAGGACGTCGTAGGCGAACCGCGAGGCCGCCAGCAGCGCCGACAGCCCCGCCGCGGTGAGCACGCCCCAGACCAGCGTGCCGAGCTGGATGCCCAGCACCACCCCCCAGGCCGCCCGCCTGCCGGTGAGCAGCGACGTGCGCAGGGTGAGAGCCGTGTCGAGCCCCGGCGTGATCGTCAGGAGCGCGACGACGGCAGCGAACGACCAGACTGCCGCATTGATGTCCACAAGGGGCGAGCGTAGCGCTAAGGAATCAACAGCAATTTTCCGGTCGTACGGCGGGCGGCGAGGTCCTCGTGGGCCCGTCGCGCCTCGGCCAGCGGGTAGCGCTCGGACACGTTGATCCTGAGCTGCCCCGAGGAGATCCAGCCGAACAGGTCGGCGGCCCGCCAGAGCAGCTCCTCGCGCTCGGCGACGTAATGGACGAGCGTGGGCCTGGTCAGGAAGAGCGAGCCGGCGCGGTTGAGCGCCTGCGGGTCGATCGGCGGGACCGGGCCGCTGGCCGCGCCGTAGAGCGCCATGAGGCCGCGCGGGCGCAGCGCCTCCAGGCCGCCGTCGAACGTCGTCTTCCCGACGCCGTCGTAGACGACGTGGATCCGGCCGCGCAACGCGTCGGCGAACTCGTCGTAGCCCAGCACCTCGTCGGCCCCGGCCGCGCGGGCCAGCTTCTCCTTCTCCGGCGTGGAGACCGTGCTGTAGACCTTGGCGCCGCGCAGCTTGGCGACCTGGATCAGCAGCTGGCCCATGCCGCCCGCGCCGGCGTGCACCAGCACCTGGTCGCCCTCCTTGACGTCGTACGTCGAGTGGGTGAGGTAGTGGGCGGTCATGCCCTGGAGCATCGCCGCCGCCGCCAGCTCGGCGGACACGCCGTCGGGCACCGGCACCAGCCGGTCGGCCGGCACCACCGCCTTCTCCGCGTAACTCCCCAGCACGCCGGCCCAGGCGACGGTGTCGCCGACGGCCGGCCCATCGACCCCCGGGCCGACGGCCGAGACCACGCCGGCCCCCTCGGACCCGATCGGGGTCGGCAGCGAGAGCGGGTAGGCGCCGGAACGGTGGTAGATGTCGATGAAGTTGACGCCGCTGGCCGCGACGTCGACCACGACCTCCCCGTCACCCGGCGCCGGATCGGGACGCTCGACGTATTCGAGAACCTCTGGACCGCCCTGGGCGGAGACGATGATGGCATGCATCCCCCCAGTCAACTCCGCCCGAGCCGACCCCCGCCACCCCACCCCACCACCGAGGAGCCTCAGTGAGGCCGTAGTGCGGGCCGCTCAGCACCCGCCCCTGGCCGCCCTGGCCGGAGACGATGTCGGCCCGCACTCCCTCGGTCAACTCGGCCCCGGCGGCCCATCGCCGCCCTGCCCCCACCGCGCCGCCGGAGGCTCTGGCGGATCGGCAGCACCTGCCGCGGTCGCGAGGGGCGCACCGCCCGCAGCTCACCGGCGGTAGGCGGCCCGCGGCTCACCGGGGCGGGCGTGGCCGTCACCGGATGCGGCCGTCACTGCCCGGAAGCGGCCGTCACTGCCCGGATGCCGCCGTCACTGCCCGGATGCGGCCGTCACTGCCCGGATGCCGCCGTTACTGCCCGGAAGCGGCCGTCACTGGCGGGGTGTGGCTGTCGCTGGGGCCGGCCGTTACTGGGCGGGTGTGGCTGTCACCGGATGGGGGCGTCGCTGGTCGGGGTAGGGAGGAGGCGGGCCAGGGCGCCGGCTTCCAGGGCCACCCAGATTGCTCCGTCGGCCCCGACCGTCAGCCCGTGCGGCTCATTGCTTCCGGCGGGGCCCGGCTCGCCCTGCCCGGCGGGTGCGGACGGCGGCGCCGGCACCGAGGGCAGCGGGTGCTCCTCGATCGTGCCCTCGACCGTGATGCGGCCCAGACGCCCGGCGGCCCACTCGGTGAACCAGAGCGCGCCGTCGGGACCGGCCACGATGGCGTGCGGACGGCAGGCCCGATCGGGCAGCGGGAACTCGGTGATCTTCCCGGCCGGATCGATCCGGCCGACCTGCCCCGCGCCGATCTCCACGAACCACACCGCCCCGTCGGGCCCGAGCGTGATGCCCACGGGGGCGGCGCCCTCGGTGGGCAGCGGATGCACGGTGACCTCCCCGGACAGCGAGATCCGGCCGACGGCGTGGCCCTGGTTGATCGAGAACCACAGCGCGTCGTCGCCGCCCACCGTGATGAAGGCGGGCATGCCGCCCTCCACCGGCACGTCGAAGTCGGACCGCTCGCCGTCGGCGCCGATGCGGCCGATGCGCCCGCTGCCCATCTGGGTGAACCACATCGCCCCGTCGGGCCCGGCCACGATCCCGTACGGCGAGTCGGCCGAGTACGCGGTGACCTGGCCGTCATCGGTGATGCGGCAGACCCGGCCGCCCTTGCCCTCGGTGAACCACATCGCGCCGTCGTGGCCGGGCACGATCACGCCGGGCTGCCCGTCGGCCGGGTCGAGCTGGTGGATCACCGGCTCGTGCCCCGGCACCAGCCTGCCGACCCGGCCCTGGTGGACGAGCGTGAACCAGAGCGCGCCGTCGGCGGCGGTGGCCACGCCGTAGGGCGAGCCCGCGGAAATCATGGTCAACATATGTGTCCCCCTGTCAGTCGGATCTCGGTGCCGGTGAAACGGCGCCTCAGCGCCCGGTCGTGCGTGACCATGACCACCGCCCCCTGGTAGGCGGCGAGCGCGTGGTCGAGCTCGTCGGCCAGGACGGGCGACAGATGGTTGGTCGGCTCGTCGAGCAGCAGCAGGTCGTGCTCGCCGATGAGCAGCCTGGCCAGCGACAGCCGGCGCCGCTGGCCGACCGAGAGCTCGCCCACCCGCCGGTCGAGCGCGTGCTCGGGGAAGAGGCCGGTGTCCAGCAGGGCCGCGCGCCGCTCGTCGGCGTAGCCGTCGTGCCCGAACGCGGCGAGCACGGCCAGGCCGGGGTCGAGGTCGTCGTCCTGGGCGAGGTGGCCGGCCCGGCGCCCGGCGCGCTCGGCCAGGACCCGCAGCAGCGTGGACTTGCCCGCCCCGTTGGGCCCGCTCACCAGCACCCGCTCGCCCGGCCGGACGGTCAGCGACCCGACGTGGAGCCGGTCGCCGACGTGCACGTCACGCAGCTCCACCAGCGGCGCGGGCGCGGCCGGACCGTCGGCCGCCGGAGCGGGGGCGGGAGCGCGGAAGGCGGCTCGGAAGCGCAGCGGCGTCGGCGGGCGGGGGACCGGGTCGTCCTCCAAGCGGCGCAGCCGCTCGTGGGCGTTGCGCACGCGGGTGGCCACCGAGCTCTGGACCCGGCCCGCGTTGCGGTCGTAGGCCATCTTGTTGTTGTCCCTCATGGCCCGCCCGGCCGCCACGCGGTGGGCGGTGGTGGCGGCGTGCTCGCGCACCTGCCGCACCTCCTCGCGCCAGGCCGCGTACGCCTGCTCCCAGCGCGCCCGCGCCGCCGCCTTGGCGGCCAGGTAGCCGCTGTACCCGCCGCCGAACCGGGTGACGGCGCCCTCCTCGACCTCCAGGACGGCGGTGGCCACCCGGTCGAGGAAGACCCGGTCGTGGGAGACCACGACCACCTGCCCCCGGTGGCCGCGCAGCCGCTCTTCGAGCCAGGTCAGCGCGGCCTCGTCGAGGTGGTTGGTCGGCTCGTCGAGCAGCAGCGTGGCGGGGTCGGCGGCCAGCACGCAGGCCAGGCCCAGCCGGGCGCGCTCGCCGCCCGACAGGCTCGACAGCACCCGGTCGCGGGCTACGTGCGCCAGGCCGAGGCCGTGGAGGGCCTTGTCGACGCGCGCGTCGGCCGTGTAGCCGCCGCGGGCCTCGTAGGCGGTCAGCAGCTCGCCGTATTCGCCCATGACGTCGTCGGTGAGCGCCGACTCCAGCTCGCGCAGCCTTCGCTCCATGGCCCGCAGGTCGGCGAGCGCGTGGTCGATCGCCTGCTGGACGGTGTGACCGGGCGGCAGGCCGAGCGTCTGGCCGAGGTGGCCGACATCGCCGGCGACACCGGTGACACCGGTGACACCGGTGACGCCGGTGATGGTGATGTCGCCGTCGTCGGGCTGTTCGACGCCGGCCAGCAGCCGGAGCAGGGTGGACTTGCCGGAGCCGTTCTCGCCGACGACGGCCAGGCGCTCGCCGGGGCCAACGGACAGGGACACATCGGTGAGCACAACGCGGTCGCCGTACGACTTGCTGAGCCTGCGGACGTTGATCAGGATGGAACTCCAATCGCAACTGTTGTAGCTTTAGTTTGGCACAGGCGAAGCGCAAACGCAACTGGAGTAGATTTTGGAACCGAGCAGACGTCCGGGAGGGCGCAGTGCGCGAGTTCGCGACGCCGTGCGCCAGGCGACCCTGGCCGAGCTGGCGGCCCATGGCTTCCGCGGCCTGACGGTCGAGAACGTGGCGGAGCGGTCGGGCGTGCACAAGACCACCGTCTACCGGCGGTGGGGCAACGTGGAGGGCCTCATCTCCGACGCCCTGGAGCTGGCCAAGGACGAGCCGTGGCCGATCCCCGACACCGGCAGCGTCGAGGGCGACCTGCGGGCGATCGTCCAGCTCGTCCGCGGCGGGTTCGCCGACCCGGAGCTGGGGCCGGTGTCGTCGGCGTTCGTGGCGGCGGCCGTCCAGAGCCCGGAGGCGGCGCGGGCCCTGCACGAGTTCTTCACCGCCCGGCACGACCAGTCGGCCGAGGTGGTGCGGCGCGCGATCGCCCGCGGCGAGCTGCCCGACGTCGTCGACGTTCAGGAGGTGATCAGGGTGGCCGTCGCCCCGGTCTACTACCGGCTGTTCGTCGCGCACGAGCCGGTGAGCGAGCGCGACGCCGACCGCGCCGCCGACGCCGCCCTGGCCGCCGCCCGCGCCGGGATCCTCTGACAACCCCGATCAGACCGGCGTCCGCAGGAAACGACCGGCGTCCGCAGGAAACGACCGGCGTCCGCAGGAAACGACCGGCGTCCGCAGGAAACGACCGGCGTCCACAAGAAGCGACCGGCGTCCACAAGAAGCGACCGACGCGAGCGACCGCGAAGAGGCGGCCGTGAACAGGCAGCCGCGAGGCAGTCGCCACAAGCGGCCGCCCCGGGGAGGCGGCCGCGGGGTGGTCAGTGGCGTCGGGGGCGGAGCCGGTCGAGGAAGCGCCGGGCCTTCTCCTGGTTCTGCGGGTCTCGGGCCATGCGCTTGGCCTTCTCGACGGTCTGCCTGCCTTCAGGGCTGCGCAGGTACGCGCGCACCCGGTCCATGAGCTTCGCCATCCTCACCCCCTACCCCGATGGCCGCCGGGAACGCGGGCCCGCCGGTCTAGGGCTCCTTCTGCCCCCGCAGCTCGAAGTCGTCGAACGTCATCTTCAACGCCGACTGGCTGTCCTTGGGCGTACGCGCGAACAGTCCCACGTACCCGTTGCCGAGCCCGTTGGGGTCGTCGGCCTGCTGCACCCGCTTGTCGTTCACCCACATCGTCAGCCGCACCGCCGAGCCGCGCTGCTCGCACGAGGCCACGATGCGCAACCGGCCCTCCGGCTTGGCCACCTTGGCGGGCTGGGTCAGCGTGCCGCCCGCGCCGTCGTACACGCGGCGGATCCGCGCGTTCCCCTCGGTGTCGAGGCCGAACTCGTAGTAGGTGTCGTCGTCGTCGGAGTTGTGGCAGTAAACGCCGTACTCGCCGCTGCCCGTGTACTCCCGGATCTCGGCGGTGACGCCGACGACCACCGACGACGGCAACATCGGCGTGGGCGTGGGCGTGGCCGAGGGGTCGGGGGTGTTCGTGGGCGTGGCGACGAGGAAGGGGATGGGGGCCTTCGCCCACTGCTCCTCGCGGCCGTCTCCCACGTCGAGCCCGTACGTGCCGTCCGTGCGGTAGCCCCTGCTGCCCGTGGTGTCGGGGTCGTAGGTGCCGAGCCAGCCGCCGGAGGTCTGCGTGAAGTCCTCGCGGTACAGGACGCCCAGGTCGTCGGGCGGCCCGCTCGGGGTGAGCACCGCCCAGGCCGTCGCCGCGGCGGCCACCAGCACCGCCGCGGCGGCCGCGCCGATTCCGAGCAGCCTGCCGCGCCGCTTCGCCGCCGTGTTGGCCGCCGTGTTGGCCGCCGTGTCGGCCGCCGTGGGCGCGGCCTCGGTGAACGGGGTGGTGGCGTGCTGCCAGGCCACCTGCACGGTGTGCGCCGCCTGCTCGGGCGCGGCCGAGCGGCCCACGAGGTGGTCGAGGAGCTGCTGCGCGGTGGGCCGCGCGGCCGGGTCCTTGCGCAGCGCGGCCCCGACCAGCTCGCGCAGGCCGGGATCGACGTCGTCGAGGCGGGGCTCGGTGTTGAGCACCTGGTAGACGATGGAGGGCAGCGTGTCGCCGCCGAACGGCGCCCGTCCGCTCGCCGCGTACGCGATCAGGCAGCCCCACGAGAACACGTCGCAGGCGGGCGAGACCGGCTCGCCGCGCAGCACCTCGGGGGCCATGTACCGGGGCGTGCCGACCAGCTCGCCGGTGCCGGTGACGCCGCCCAGCGTGTCGAGCGCCCGCGCGATGCCGAAGTCGATCACGCGCGGCCCGACGGGGGACAGCAGCACGTTCGACGGCTTGAGGTCGCGGTGGACCACCCCGGCGCCGTGGATCGCGGTCAGCGCGGTGGCCACGCTGACGGCCAGCGCGTCGAGGCTGGAGCCGCGCAGCGGCCCAGACTGGCGTACGGCCTCCTCCAGATTGGGGCCGGGCACGTACTCGGTGACCACGTAGAGCAGGTCGCCGTCGAGCGCGGCCTCGATCACCGCGGCGGTGCAGAACCTGCGGACGCGGCGAGCGGCGTCGGCCTCCCGGCGGAAGCGCATCCGGAACTGCTCGTGCTGGCTGAGCTCCGGATTGATCACCTTGATGGCGACCCGCTGCCCGGCGGGATCCTCGGCGAGGTGGACCGTGCCCATGCCGCCCCGCCCGAGCACGCTCAGCAGCCGGTAGTGCCCGATCTGGGATATATCACCGCTCACGGCGGCCCAGCTTACCGATCGCGGCTATCCGCCGCAGGACGCGCACGCGATGCGCGTACGCCGCGCGTACGACCAGGCCGCCACGGCCATCCCGGCGCCCCACACCACGTACCCGGGCACGGCCACCCAGAAGAACGCCTCGGGCAGATCGCCCCCGGAGAACGGCACGCCCCCGCTGAGCCGTTCGGCGACCATCTGCCCCAGCGCCACCCCGAAGTAGGCCAGCAGCCCGCCGGACACCCCGACCCCCGGCCACAGCACCAGCCGGCGCGGCACCGGACGCCCGGCCAGCCACGGCACCCATCCCGGCCACACCCGCCCGAACCGGTGGACGAGCGCCAGCGGCAGCAGCGTCCCGGCGAGCAGGAACTCGATCTCGAACGCCACCGCCCCGGCACGGTAGGGCACGACGTCGAACCCCACGGCCGCCTGCGCCGCGATCCGCGCCAGACAGCCGGCCACGGAGACGTAGGCCGCGGCGAAGGCCCACCCCGGCGTACGCGCCAGCACCCGGGACGAACGCCGCCCGCACGCCGCGCACGCCCCCGCGGCCCGCCGCCGGTAGGCCGCGGCGGACCGCCAGAGCAGCGCCCCCGAGCCCACGCAGGCCGCCTTGCTGAGCGCCCCCGCCCACGAGAACGGCATGCCGAGCCCCGGGACGACCGCGGACACCACGTCGAGCAGCAGCAGCGCCCCCGACACGATGAGCGCGCCGCCCACCGCCCACGCCAGCGCCGGCGGCGCCCACCCCAGCGGCCCGTCCGGGCGCGCGGCCATCAGGACGACCAGCGCCGCCGCGGCCGCCGCGCACAGGCCCACCGCGGCCCAGCCGGTGAACACGATCAGGTCGGGCCCGATCGGCGACATCCGCTCCGGCATGTGGCCGAGCTCCCAGTAGACGCGCACGCCGCCGTAGAGGACGACCAGCGCGAGCGCGACGGCGGGCGTCCTGAGAAATCTCACGTCGGGGCTCATGCACGAGATCCTGCCGACGCCGGCGGGCCCGTCCCTCCCCTGCGGGAGGCGGGCTCATCCCCCGTGCGGGGGAGAGCCGCGCAGTCCGGCCCGCACCTGGGCCAGCCCGCGTGCGGGGTCCACCACCAGCACGCGGCAGCCCGCGGCGGTGGCCGCGGCCACGCCCGCCGGGCTGTCCTCGACGGCCACGCACCGCGCCGGGGACACCCGCAGCCTGCGGGCCGCCTCCAGGTACGGGTCCGGGTGCGGCTTGCCCCGGGCGGTGTCCTCGTCGGCGATCACCAGGTCGAACGCGTGCCCGAGCCGGGGCAGCACCAGCTCCACGATGCCGCGGGGGGAGGCGGTCACCAGCGCGGTCGGGACGTCCGCCGCGGCCAGCTCGGCAAGCAGCTCAGGCGCCCCCGGCACGACTGTCAGCCCGGTCCTTACGCGCTCGGCGAACGCCTCGGCGAGCGCGCCCGCCACCCTTTCCACGCTCATCCCGCCGCTCGTCCCGCCGGTCCCGGCCACCAGGTACGCGGCCGTGTCGCCCACCGTGCGGCCCGTCACGTGCGGCGCGTCGGCGGCCGTCAGCGCGCGGCCGAGCGACCGGGCCACCGACGCCGCGGCCTGCCACCAGAGCCCTTCGGTGTCCACCAAGGTGCCGTCCATGTCGAACAGCACCGCGTCGAACAGCACCGCGTCGGGCGGGATCGGGTCGGGCGGCTTCTCAGGCATCGGCCGACAACACCGGCGCGGGCGCCGTCACCGTGCGGGCGGCCACCAGCACCGGGCGCTCCACCAGCCGGACCGTGACGCGGGCTCCCGCCCCCAGCCGGGCCGCCTCGTGCCCCGGCACGTCGGCCAGCACCTCGCCGCCCTCCAGCGACAGCCGCAGCCGCACCGAGGCCCCCCGGAAGGACGCGGCCAGCACCTCGGCGCGGCCGTCCGGGTCGGGCGTGACCCGGACGGCCTCGGGCCGGATCAGCACGTCCACGTCGGGCTCGGCGGGCGCCGGGCCGTCCACGGGGAGGAGCTGGCCGAGCACGGTGACGCCGTCCCCGGACAGCCGCCCGGCCAGATGGTTCATGGCCCCGACGAACTCCGCGACGAACGGCGTGGCCGGCCGGTCGTAGACCTCGGCGGGCGGCCCGCACTGCTCCAGCCGTCCCTCGCGCAGCACCGCGACCCGGTCGGCGATCGACAGGGCCTCCTCCTGGTCGTGGGTGACGAAGACGGTGGTGATGCCGAGGTCGAGCTGCAACCGGCGGATCTCCTCGCGCAACGTCACCCGCACCTTGGCGTCCAGCGCCGACAGCGGCTCGTCCAGCAGCAGCACGCGCGGTTCCAGCGCGAGCGCGCGGGCCAGGGCGACGCGCTGCTGCTGGCCGCCGGAGAGCTGGTGCGGGAACCGGTCGGCGTGCGTGGGGAGGCCGACGAGTTCGAGCAGCTCGGCGGCCCTGGCGTGCCGGACGGCCGCGGGCGCCTTGCGGACGCGCAGGCCGAAGGCCACGTTGTCGCGGGCGTTGAGGTTGGGGAAGAGCGAGTAGGACTGGAAGACCATCCCGGCGTCGCGCTTGTTGGCGGGCACGTTCGTGATGTCCTTGCCGTCCAGCAGCACCGCGCCGGAGTCGGGCCGCTCGAACCCGGCCACGCAGCGCAGCGCCGTCGTCTTGCCGCAGCCCGACGGTCCCAGCAGGGCGACGAACTCGCCGGGGGCGATGGTCAGGTCGAACCCGTCGAGCGCGACCGTCCTGCCGAACACCCGGCGCAGCCCGCGGAACTCCACCGCAGCGGTCATGATTTCTTCCTTCCACTGAAGACGGTGGAGACGGCGAGCAGCAGCGCCCAGATGAGCAGCAGGCTGAGGATGGAGACCGCGACGGACAGCTGGCCCTTGGAGCCGGAGACGGTCACGATCCAGACCGCGAACGGCTCGTAGCCGAGCAGGCTGGCCACCGTGTACTCGCCCAGCACCAGCGCGAGCGTCAGGAACGACGCGCTGGCCAGGGCCGAGCGCAGGTTCGGCACCACGACCCGCAGCAGCACGTGCGGCCAGGACGCGCCCAGGTTCCGGGCGGCCTCGACCAGCGTGCGCACGTCCATGGTGCGCAGCCCGGCGTCCAGCGAGCGGTAGACGAACGGCAGCACCAGCACGACGTAGGCGAGCACGAGCACGACGGGGAACCCCGGGTCCTGGATCGCGATCAGCGTGCCCCAGAACGGCGTCGGCGCCAGGATGTCGGCCCCGTCACGCAACGACGTCGTCAGCCCGGCCACGAACGTGATCGGCGGCACCACCAGCGGCAGCGTGCACAACACCTCCATCACCGGCCGCAGCCGCGGCGCGAACAGCCGTACGGCCAGCATCGCCGGCAGCGCCAGCAGCAGGACCAGCACGATCGTCGCGGCGGCCAGCGACAGCGACATCAGCAGCGAGCGGGCGAAGCCCTCGGCCGTCAGCAGCTCGCCGTAGGCGGAGAACGACACCCCGGTGGCCGGGTTGTGGATCGTGTACCAGAGCGAGGCCCCGAGCGGGATCAGGAAGTAGGCCGCGGCCAGGGCGAACACCAGGCCGCGCCACCAGCGGGGCCGGGCGGGCGGTTTCGCCGCCGCCGCGGCGACGGGCTCCAGCCCGGTCAGCGCAGCCATCGGGAGCTCCTCCTCTGCAGCGGCAGGTAGATCGCCATCACCAGCCCGGCCACCACGATCATGTCGAGGCTGAGCGCCAGCGCGATGTTCTCGTAGCCGACCAGCACGTCACCGGTCAGCGCGCTGGCGATCTTCAGGGTGACCAGCGGCACGACGGTGCCCACCATGGCGTTCGCGGTCGCGTACGCCGAGAACGCCGACCCGAACAGCAGCACCACCCCGCCCAGCATCGCGGGCGCGAGCACCGGCAGTGCGACCAGGCGCCAGTAGTGCCAGGCGGTCGCGCCGCTGTTGGCGGCGGCCTCGCGCCACTGGGGCCTCAGCCCGTCCAGCGCGGGCGCCATGACCAGCACCATCAGCGGGATCGCGAAGTACAGGTAGACGATCGCCAGCCCCCAGAACGTGTACAACGACCCCGAGGGCAGCCCCACCAGGCCGCTGATCACGCCCGAGTTGCCCAGCGTGGCGATCCAGAAGAACGCCAGCGGCACCCCGCCGAAGTTGGCCAGCACGCCCGAGGCGGTCAGCACGGCCTCGCGCAGCAGCGTGAAGCGCGAGGTCACCACGGCGTAGGCGAGGAACGTGCCGAGGACGGCCCCGGCCAGCGCCACCACGGCCGACAGCTTGACGCTCCCGGCCATGGCGACGAGGTAGCCGCCCTGGAGGCTCTGCGCGAGGTTGGCCAGGCTCGGCCGTCCCTGGACGGTGAAGGCCCCCGCGACCAGCGCGACCGCCGGGACGCCGAAGACGAGGGCGAAGAAGGCCAGCAGGGGCAGGGCGCCGGCCCAGCCCCTGGAACGCGGGCGGGTCATCCCGAGATCGCGGCGTCCCAGCCGCTGGCCAGCTTGGCCTTGGCCGCGTCGACCTGCTCGGGCGTGGGGAACTCGGGCGTGCCATCGACCTGGGGCAGCTTCGCGGCCAGCGCCTTGTCCACCGTGCCGTCGGAGGTCATGGACGGCAGCAGCACCGGACGGGCGAAGCCCTTGAGGTAGAGGTTCTGGCCCTCGGCGCTGTAGAGGTACTCCTGCCACAGCCTGGCCGCCGCCGGGTGCGGGGCGTCCTTGTTGACGGCCTGGGCGTACATCTGGAAGTACTTGCCGTCGGTCGGCACGTTCACCTTCCAGTCGAGGCCCTTGGCGGCCATCTGGGGGGCGTAGGCGGCGTTGTTGTAGTCCCAGTCGATGCTGATCTGGGTCTCGCCCTTCTCGATGGTCGCCGGGGTCGTCTCGACCGGGTTGTAGTTGCCGGCGTCCTTGAGCTTCTTGAAGAAGTCGATGCCGGGCTGGATGTCGTCGAAGGAGCCGCCGTTGGCGATCGCGGCGGCGTACACGCCGGCGAAGGCCGAGCCGGACTTGGTCGGGTTGCCGTTCATCGCGACCTTGCCCTTGTACTCGGGCTTGAGCAGGTCGGCGTAGCTGGTCGGGCAGTTGGCGATCTTCTTGGCGTCGCAGCCGATCGAGACGTAGCCGCCGTAGTCGTTGGTCCAGAGCCCGGTCGGCTCCTTCTGACCCTCGGGGATCTTGTCGAACGACTGCACCTTGTACGGCGCGAACAGCCCTTCCTTGGCGCCGCTGATCGCGAACGACTGGCCGAGGTCGAGCACGTCGGGGGCGCGGTCCTGGCCCTTGCGGGTCTTGACGGCGTTGATCTCGTCCGCGCTGGCCGCGTCGGGCGTCTCGCTCTCGATCTTGATGCCGTACTTGGCCTCGAACGACTTGATGATCTCGCCGTAGTTGGCCCAGTCGGGCGGGAGCGCGATGACGTGGAGGTTGCCCTCCTTCTTGGCGGCCTCGACGAGCTTGTCGAAGCCGCCGAAGTCGGCGGCGGAGGCGGCGGTCGCCGCGTTCGCCCCGCCTTCGGCCGTCTTGGTGGTCTGCTGGCTGCTCGGGGCGGCGCCACACGCCGCGGTGACAACGGTAAGGGCCGCGATGACGCCGGCCGCACGGGCGCGAGGTGTGAACACGTCGCCTCCACTCTCCGGGGGGGTGTGGAAAGAACCTAAGGGAACTTGTACAAACAAGCGAGCACCAGTAAGTCGCATAAACATTGCTCTTTCGTGAATGGAGAAGGTCGCGAATGGTTGCGCGCTATGAACGGATAGCCGCTGAGCTGCGTGATGACATCCTGGCGGGCGCGTACCCGGTCGGCTCCCAGCTCCCGAGCGAGGCCGAGCTGGCCACCCGGCACCGGGCGGCGCGCGGGACCGTGCGGCAGGCGGTGGCCGTGCTGGTCGCCGAGGGGCTGGTGGGGTCGAGGCAGGGCGCCAGGCGCATCGTGCTCGGCAACGCGCGCAGCCAGAGCTTCGCCGAGCTGCACAGCTTCGCCCAGTGGGCCAGGGCCAACGGCTACCGCATCGGCGGCCAGGTGATCTCCCAGCGCCGCCGGGCCGCCACCGCGCCGGAGTCCGCCAGGTTCGGCGGGGGCGAGGTGCTGGAGGTGCTGCGCCTGCGCTCGCTGGAGAGCGAGCCCGTCCTGGTCGAGCGGACCGTCTACGCCGAGTGGGTGGCCCCCGCCGTCGAGGCGCTGGCCGCCGACTGCGCGTCCGTCACCGAGGCCCTGTACGAGTCCGTCGGCCTGATCTTCGCCTACGGCGAGCACCTCATCGACGCCGTGCCCGCCGGCGCCGGGGACGCCCGGCTGCTGGGCGTGCGGCGCGGCAGCCCGCTCCTGCGCCAGCGCCGCGTCACCACCACGCACGAGGGCCGCCCGGTGGAGTCCTCCGACGACCGCTACCGGGCCGGCAGCGTCACCTTCAGCATCCGCAACTCGATCGGCGCCAACCCCCTGACGCGGCGCGCGGGCGACTTGCGCTTCGGGCCGTAAGAACATATGTTCGATACATAAGCGCCCGTCTTCCCCCGGGTGGCTCAGCAAAGGAACCAGAGCCGCGGGGAGAAGCGTCTTGAGCAGACTCTATGGCGATCCGATAGAGGTGTGGACCAGAGACGGCGAGCCGACCCAGTTCGTCTGGCGCGACCGGCTCTACCTCGTCCGCAACGTGCTCGACCACTGGGTCGTGGCGCGCGAGTGGTGGAAGACCGGCGAGGGCGATCCCGGCGAGCGCCGCTTCTGGCGGGTGGAGGCGAGCCCGGGGCGCGAGGTCGGCTCGTACGAGCTGCGCTACGACACCGCCGGCGACGGCTGGCTGCTGCTGCGGGCGTGGGACTGATGGCGCCCCCGTTCCCGCACCTCGACGTGGCCTCGGCCTACTCCATGAGGTACGGCACCGCCTTCCCGCACGCCCTGGTGGAACGGGCCGCCGAACACGGCATGGACATCCTCGCGCTGACCGACCGCGACGGGCTCTACGGCGCGGTCAAGCACGTCCAGGCGTGCGCGGACGCCGGGATCGCCCCCGTGGTCGGCGTGAACCTGGCGCTCGACGTCCCGGCCGTCCCGGCGGCGCCCGGCATGCGCGCGCCGCGGCCCAGGACCGGGCCGGACGCCGAGGACCGGGTCACCGTGCTGGCCCGCTCCGGCGGCTGGTCGCGGCTGTGCCGCCTGGTCACCGCCGCGCACGCCGCCGGCGAGCGCGGCGCGCCCAAGGTGACCCGCGAGCTGGTCGGCGCCTGGGCCGGGCCGGCGGGCGGCGACCACGGGTTCGGCGCCGAGGACGGGCTCGTGGTGCTGCTCGGGCCGCGCTCCGACGTCGGCCGGGCGATCGCCGAACGCCGCGACGAGCAGGCCAGGACGCTGCTCGGCCGGTGGCGCGCGGCCGTCCCCGGCGTGGTGATCGAACTGGTCGACCAGTACGGCTTCCGCGACGCCACCACGGCCGTCCGGATGCTCGGCCTGGCCGAGTCCGCCGGCGTGCCGGCCGTGCTGACCAACGCCGTCCGCTACCTCGACCCGGCCGACCACCAGGTCGGCGACGTGCTCGACGCGGCCCGCCGGCTCGTCCCGCTGCACCCCCGGCACCTGGAGAGCACCACCTCGCACGCCTATCTCAAGAGCACCAAGGAGATGTGGCAGGTGGCGGCCAAGGTCTGCGGCGCCGACCGGGAGCGGGTGGCCCGGCTGCTGTCCACCACCAGGCGCCTGGCCGAGGCGTGCTCGATGGACCCGCTGCGGCTGCTCGCGCTCAGGAACGACCCGCCCGACCTCAACCTGCCCGAGGTCGGCCGCGACCCGGTGCCGCTGCTGCGCAACCGCGTCGAGGACGGCCTGGTCAGGCGCGGCCTCGACCGCTCGGCGCAGGCCAGGGAACGCCTGCGGGCCGAGCTGGACGTCATCGAGCGCAAGCGCCTGTCGGGGTACTTCATCGCCGTGGCCGGCATCACCGACATGATCCGCGGCATGGACATCCGCTGCGCCATCCGCGGCTCGGGCGCCGGCAGCCTGGTCAACTACCTCATCGGCATCGGCGAGGTGAACCCGCTCGAACACGGCCTGCTCATGGAGCGATTCCTGTCGGAGGGCCGCGTCGGCCTGCCCGACATCGACGTGGACGTGGAGTCGGCCCGCCGCCTCGACTGCTACAAGGCCATCTTCGAACGCTACGGCGAGGCCCGCGTGGCCTGCGTGTCCATGATGGAGACCTACCGCGCGCGCAGCGCCATCAGGGACGTCGCCGGCGCGATGGGCCTGCCGCCGCACGAGATCGACGCCATCGCCAAGGCGTTCCCCCACATCAGGGCCAGGCAGATCACCGCGTCCCTGGCCGACCTGCCCGAGCTGCGCGAGAGCCGGCTCGGCGAGGCCGGGCTCGACCGGGTGTTCCGGCTGGCCGAGAAGCTCGACGGCCTGCCCAGGCACATCGCGCTGCACCCGTGCGGCGTGCTGGTCGGCAACTCGGGCCTGCGCGACAGGACGCCGGTGGAACGCAGCCTGCTGGAGTTCCCGATGTCCCAGTTCGACAAGGACGACGTGGAGGAGGCCGGCCTGCTCAAGCTGGACGTGCTGGGCGTGCGGATGCAGTCGGCCATGGCGTACACGCTGAGCGAGATCAAACGCGTGGACGACATCGAGGTCAGGCTGGACGAGCAGGCCGGCGACGACCCCGGCGTCGAGTACGTCCCGCACGACGACCAGGAGACCTACGACATGATCTGCGCCAGCCGCACGCTCGGCTGCTTCCAGATCGAGTCGCCGGGCCAGCGGGAGCTGGTGGCCAAGCTGGAGCCGCGCCGGATGCACGACCTGATCGTGGACATCTCCCTGTTCCGGCCGGGGCCGGTCAACTCCGACATGGTCACCCCCTACCTGGAGGCCAGGCACGGGTGGCGGCAGCCGTACTACCCGCACGCCCGGCTGCGCGAGGCGCTGAAGGAGACGCACGGCGTGGTCGTCTTCCACGAGCAGGTACTGAAGATCATCTCGGTGATGACGGGACGCGACCTGTCCTTCGCCGAGACCCTGCGGCGCACCCTCGGCACGGCGGAGGGCCGGGAGCGGGTGCGCAAGGCGTTCGTGCCGCTGGCCAGGGCCAACGGGTTCGGCGACGCGGCGGTGGAGCGGGCCTGGAAGGTGCTCGACGCGTTCGGCGCCTTCGGGTTCTGCAAGGCGCACGCGGCGGCGTTCGCGCTGCCCACCTACCAGTCGGCCTGGCTCAAGCGGCACCACGCGGCGGCGTTCTTCGCCGGGGTGCTCACCCACGAGCCCGGCATGTACCCGCCGCGCGTCATCATCGACGAGGCCCGGCAGTGCGGGGTCGAGATCCTGCCGCTCGACGTCAACGGGTCCGGCAGGGACTGGCGGGTGGAACGGCTCGGCCCGCGCCCGCCGCTGCGGCTGCGGGTGAGCCCGTCGGAGCTGGGGGAGGAGCGGCGTCCGGTGCGGCAGGAGTTCAGGATCGGGGAGATCGGCCGCGGTTACGCGCTGCGGGTGCCGTTCTCGGCGATCAAGGGGGTGAGCGAGGCCGAGGTCGAGCGCATGGTGGCCGGGCAGCCGTACACGTCGCTGGCCGACTTCTGGGACCGGGCCAGGCCCTCGCGCCCGACCATCGAGCGCATCGTCCAGGTCGGCGGCCTCGACGCGCTGCACGGGCTGCGTCCCGGCGGCCCCCGGTGGCGTCCGGGCGAGCTGACCCGGCGCGACCTGATCGCCCAGGTGGGGGCGCTGGAGCGGGCGTCGTCGATCGGGGTGCGCTCGGCCGCGCCCCGGTCCAGGCGTTACACCGCGGCGCCGCCGCGTCCCCGGGCCGAGCCGCCGTCCACGCAGTTGCCGCTCGGCTTCGGCGAGCACCTGCCGCCCGGCGAGCTGCCCGAGATGACGGAGACGGAGATGGTCGAGGCCGAGCTGGAGATCCTCGGCATCGACGTCAGCCGGCACGTCATCAGCTTCCACGACGAGCTGCTCGACGCGCTCGGGGTGGTGCGCTCCAAGGACCTGCTCGCCCAGCGCAACGGCGCGGAGGTGCTGGTCGCGGGGGTGAAGGTGGCCACCCAGACGCCCGCCGTGCGCTCGGGGCAGCGGGTCATCTTCACCACCCTCGACGACTCGACCGGGCCGGTCGACCTGACCTTCTTCGAGTCGGTGCAGGGCAGGTGCGCGGCGACGGTGTTCGGCTCGTGGCTCATGCTGGCCAGGGGCGTGGTGCGCCGTACGGGGGCCCGCGCGGTCTCCATGCGCGCCGTCGACTGCTGGAACCTGACCGACCTGGACGCGCTGTGGCGGGCGGAGGGCGTCGAGGCCGTCCGCGCCCTGCTCGACCGGGCCCCCGACGAGCGGCCCGGCGTCGGCGGACGCAGGATCGAGTACGCCAACGGCTTCCGGCTCTCGCCCTACTCCGACCTCGGCCCCGCCATCGCCGCCCCGCCCCGGCAGCTCTGGCACGCCAGCCCCGGCAGCTCCGGCCCGACGGCGGCCTGACCCGCTGCCCGGCGCCCCGGGGGCCTGAACCTGTGCCCGGGGCCTCGGGCGGTCGTCAGCCGGTGTGGCCGAACGGGGCCGAGCCCTGGGCGGGCCGGGTGGTCAGCCGGGTCACGACCTCGGGGCCGGGCGCGGAGTCGGCGACCGCCGCGCGCAGCCGTCCGGCCACGTCGAGCCGCTGGACGCGGGTGACCTCGCGGACGGTGGCGGCGCACAGCAGGGCCGCCACCACCGCGCCGCTCAGCTCCAGCACCCCCACCCCGGTCAGCCCGTCGGAGGAGGACTCCAGCGGGAGGCGGACCGTCACCAGCGTCAGCATGCCCAGCCAGCTCAGCCACCACGCCGTCAGCAGCACGAGCCACCGCCCGCGCCGCCCGGACGGCGGCTTGGCCCGCCGCCAGATGTCGTCGACCAGCAGCGCGGGCGCGACCAGGTTGACGACGGGGATCAGCCAGGCGGCCGCGACCGGCCCGGTGGGGCTGGAACGGTCCTTCACCTGACGGGCGCGCACCAGCCAGGTCACGTAGGCGGCCCCGGCGGCGACGGAGGTGCCCGCGACCAGCATCATCAGCACCGCGAACATCGTCACCGCCCCCACGACCGCCTCCGCCTGCGCCCCGTGGGGACGGCCGCCGAACGCGGCGAGCTGGACGGCGAGATGACGGCCGCGGGACCGCTCGAAGACCACGAGGGCGCCCAGGGAGAGGACCTGCGCGGCAAGCGTCACATATACGGCGGAAGCAGCTTTGGTTGGCGGTGCCTGGGCGTAGCGCACGATGTTCTCCCCCCGGGCCATGCGCTGAGGTTCTGACTCACTTGTATCCCGTGAGCACCGCTGTTAATCAGCTCACCACGCCGGATTCCCACGCCCAAGCCGCGATTCCCACCCGATTGCGGACACCGAGTTTCGCCTGGATGCTGCCCAGGTGCGTCTTCACCGTCGACAGCGACACGAACAGCTCGGCGGCCACCTCCTGGTTGGTGCGTCCCCTGGCCACCAGGCGCACGACGTCGAGCTCGCGGTCGGTCAGCGGGCCGTTCGGCGGCTCGGCCGCCCGCCTGGGCTGGGTCAGGTGCTGGAGCAGCCGCACGGTGACCGAGGGCGACACCAGCGCGTCGCCACCGGCGGCGGCCCTGACCGCCTCGATGAGCAGCGTGGGGCCGCTGTCCTTGAGCAGGAAGCCGGTGGCCCCGGCGCGCAGCGCGCCGTAGACGTACTCGTCGAGGTCGAAGGTGGTGACGATGACCACCCGCATCGGGTTCTCCACGCCCGGCCCGGCCAGCACGCGGGTCACCTCCAGCCCGTCGAGCTTGGGCATCCTGATGTCGAGCAGGCACACGTCCGGACGAAGCCGCCTGGCCTCGGCCACGGCCTCGGCGCCGTCGGCCACGGCGGCCACGACCTCCATGTCCGGTTGAGCGTCCAAGATCATTTGGAAGCCGGTGCGCACCAGCTGCTGGTCGTCGGCGATGAGAACCCGAATAGTCACGGCTCAACTCTAAGGATCAGCCGTTCGGCCGAGGCCGAAATGGACGCACGGCCGATCCGCCGGCACCCCCTGTCCCGCAAGGCTGGAGCCCATGAACGACGTGCTTGTTGGACGAGCCCTGGCCAAGCGGTTCGGGCAGACGGTCGCCCTGGGCGGCGTGGACATCACGGTACGGGCGGGAGAGGCCGTGGCCATCATGGGCCCGAGCGGTTCCGGCAAGTCGACCCTCCTCCACTGCCTGGCCGGGATCATGAAGCCGGACGACGGCGAGGTCCACCTGCTGGGCCAGCGCATCGACGCCATGGGCGAGCGCCAGCGCAGCGCCCTGCGCCGCACCCGCTTCGGCTTCGTCTTCCAGTTCGGCCAGCTCCTGCCGGAGCTGCCCGCCGAGGAGAACGTGGCGCTCCCGCTCATGCTGGGGGGCGTGCCGCGCGCCCAGGCCGTACGGCAGGCCCGCGAGTGGTTCCCGCTGCTCGGCCTGCACCAGATGGAGACCCGGCGGCCCGGCGAGCTGTCCGGCGGCCAGGCCCAGCGCGTGGCCATCGCCAGGGCGCTGGTGAGCAAGCCGGCCGTGGTCTTCGCCGACGAGCCGACCGGCGCGCTCGACCAGCAGACCGGCCAGGACACCATGCGCCTGCTCACCGAGGCGACCAGGCACAACGGGGCCTGCCTGATCGTCGTCACGCACGACCCCAACGTGGCCGCCTGGTGCGACCGCACGGTCGAGGTCCGCGACGGCCGCCTGCTCGCCCACGGGGTGACCGCGTGAACCTCGACCTGACCTGGCGGCTGCTCAAGGGCGGCGGACGCAGGGGCATGCTGGGCACCTGGCTCACCTTCGGCGCGGTCGCGGTGGCCACGGCGCTGCTGCTGTTCGCCGTCGCCGCGAACGTCGCCTTCGGCGCCAGGGCCGACCGCAGCGCCTGGCGCAACCCCGTGGCGGCGGCCCAGAAGGACGCGGTGGCCGTCGAGGCCACCCGCTTCGACTACGTGGGCGACCAGGCGATCACCGTCGTCGACCTGGCCGCGCTCAAGCCGGGGGCGCCCGCCCCGCCCGGCATGCCGCGCTTCCCGGCCCCCGGCGAGGTGTGGCTGTCGCCCGCGCTGTCCGAGCTGGCCGCGAAACTGCCCGCCGATCGGCTGGCCAAGCGCTATCCGGCGGTGAAGGGCGTGCTGGGCGAGGAGGCGCTGGTCCAGCCCGAGGAGCTGGTCGCGGTGGTCGGCCACGCGCCGGACGCGCCCGCGATGACCGCCGAGCGCAGCGACGACTGGATCCTCGGCAAGCCGCCGGTCAAGGTCGCGACCCTGGCGGGCACGCCCAGCGAGGACGCCGAGGCGTACCAGGTGCTGGCGCTGATCGCCAGCGTGCTCATGGTGGTGCCGCTGCTGGTGTTCGGCGGCGCGGCGGCCAGGCTCACCGTCGCCCGGCGTGACCAGCGGCTGGCCGCGCTCAGGCTGGTCGGCGCGACGCCGGGCCAGGTGGTCGGCATGACGGTGGCCGAGGCCGTGCTGGTCGCCTTCGCCGGGGCCCTGGCCGGGGCCGTCGCGTTCGGGGCGGCCGTGCCGCTGCTGGCGCGCATCCCGATCCAGGGCGGCACCTGGTTCGTCGCCGACCTGTTCCCGAACCTGCTGATCCTGGCCGGCGTGCTGGTCGCGGTGCCGCTGCTGGTGGGGCTGTCGGCGGTGGTCGGGCTGCGCCGGGTCGTGGTCAGCCCGCTCGGCGTGGCCAGGCGGGAGACGCCGCCCGGCATGCGGTTCGTCCGCGTGCTCGCGCTGCTCGCGGTGCTGGCCGCGTTCCCGCTGCTCACCAGGGGGACCAGCGTGGCGATCGTGGCCGTGGCGCTCGGGCTGGCGTTCCTGTGCCTGAACCTGGCCGGACCGTGGGTGGTCGGCCTCATCGGCAAGGTCGCCGCCAGGACCGCGCGCCGGCCCGCGCGGCTGCTGGCGGCCCGCAGGCTGGTGGACGATCCGCGCTCGGCCTGGCGGACCGTCAGCGGCGTGGCCCTGACCGGCTTCGTGGCCGGGTTCCTCGGCCTGCTCAGCCCCGGCGCGTTCGGCGGGGACGCCGGGCCCGCCCAGCTCAGCGTCGTGGCGCCGATGGGGGAGACGGCGAAGGTGGCCGACCAGGCCCGCGACCGGCTCGCGCGGGCGGGCGTCACGGCCACGGTGAAGACCGTCAAGCACACCGTGGTCGCGGCGCTCGGCAGCGGCGCCGACGACGTCGTGGTCGACCGGGCGCGCACCGCGCTGAGCGACCTCGTGCCGGGGCGCACCCCGACGACGAAGACCGACGACCAGCGCTTCGGCCTGCAGATCCTGGCCGACGTGCGGGTGGGCACGATCGTGGTGCTGTCGGTGTCGTTCCTGGTGGCGATCGCCAGCGCGGGCATCACCGCGGCGTCCTCGGTGCTGGACCGGCGGCAGACGTACGCGCTGCTGCGGCTGGCGGGCACGCCCCTGGAGGTCCTGGACCGGGCCCGGCGGGCCGAGACGCTGATCCCGATGGCGGTGATGGGCGGCGGCGCGATCCTGGTGGGCGCGTTCTGCGCGTTGCCGTTCATGATCGGCGGAGTGAGCACGAGCGGCGTGGTCACGCTGCTGGTCTGCGTGGGCGCCGGATTCGCGGGCGTGATCGGCGCGGGCGCGCTGAGCAGGCCGCTGCTGCGCTCGGTGACCGACGACCCGGCGCCCCGGCCGGACTAGCCGCCCGGCCGGGGCCGTTCCGATCCGGCACTGTCAGCCGAGCACGAGGTCGCGGACCGTGCGCAGCGACTGCTCGTCGCGCGGTCCCATCACCAGCAGGCTGGTGACCGGGCTCTTGTGCCACAGTTCGAGCCGCTCCTTGATCCGGCCGGGCGGGCCGACGAGCGAGATGCCGTCGGCCAGCTCGTCGGGGATCGCCCGGAACGCCTCGTCCTTGCGGCCGGCCAGGTAGAGCGCCTGGATGTGCTCGGCCGCCGCGGCGAAGCCCATGCGGCCGATGATGTCGGCGTGGAAGTTGCGCTGCTTGGCGCCCATGCCGCCGATGTAGAGCGTGAGCATCATCTTGACGCCGTCGAGGGCGGCCCTGACATCGTCGGAGATGACGACCATCACCATGGCGGCGATCTCGAAGCCGGGGTCGCGGGCCGCCAGGGCGTCGCCGTACATCTCCTCGATCTTGCCGGGGAAGGCGAACAGCGGCAGCCAGCCCTGCGCGATCTCGGCGGCCAGGGCGACGTTCTTCGGGCCCTCCGCGCCGAGGTAGACGGGGATGTCGCGGCGCAGCGGGTGGGTGATGAGCTTGAGCGGCTTGCCCAGGCCGCCCGCCAGGGGCAGCGGGTAGTGGTCGCCGTCGCTGGTCACGGGCTCCTCGCGGCGCCACACGCGGCGCATGATCTCGACGTACTCGCGGGTCCTGGCCAGGGGCCTGGCGAACGGCTGCCCGTACCAGCCCTCCACGACCTGCGGGCCGGAGGCGCCGATGCCGAGCAGCAGCCGGCCGCCGGTCAGATGGTCGAGCGTCATCGCGGTCATCGCGGTCGTGACCGGCGGGCGGGCCGAGATCTGCGCCACCGACGTGCCCAGCTTGATCCGGCTCGTCCGCGCGCCGTACCAGGCCAGCGGGGTGAACACGTCGCTGCCGTACGCCTCGGCGGTCCACACCGAGTCGTAGCCGAGACGTTCGGCGGCGAGGACGGTCTCCGTGGCGTCGTCGGCGTCGCGCTGCCAGTAACCGAGGTTCAGGCCGAGCTTCATACGCACCTCCGGAATAAAGTTCCATTACCGAGGCCGCAGTGTCAATGCGTGATCTCCCGGGGAGATCAGACATTGTGCTCAAGAGTCTCTGCCGTCTCTTCTGCCTGCTGCTCCTGCTGTCGCCGGCGACCGAGCCGACGATGGCCGTGAGCGCCTCGCGGCCGAACATCGTGTTCGTGATGGCCGACGACCTGGAGAGCGGCACGCTGCCCTACTTCCCGGCCATCAACGCGGAGCTGGTGGCGAAGGGCACCTCCTTCAGCCGCTTCTTCGTGACGAACTCCTGGTGCTGCCCCTCGCGCACGTCGATCCTGCGCTCCCAGTACGTCCACAGCCACGGCGTCCTGACCAACACCGCCCCCGAAGGGGGGTTCGACCGCTTCCACTCCCTCGATCTGGAACGTTCCACGATCGGCACCTGGATGCAGCAGGCCGGCTACCGCACCGCGCTGATGGGCAAGTTCCTCAACCACTATCCCGGCGCCACCGCCGACGCCGCCTACGTGCCGCCCGGCTGGGACGAATGGGACGTCCCGGTCCGCAAGCTCTACGAGGAGTACGGCTACCGCCTCAACGAGAACGGCGACCTGTACGACTACGGCTGGTCGGAGGAGGACTACCTGTCCGACGTGCTGGCCGGCAAGGCCCGCGACTTCATCACCGGCGCCGACGAGCCGTTCTTCCTCTACCTGACGCCCATCGGCCCGCACAACCCGGCCAACCCGGCGGTCCGGCACGTCGCCGACCTCCCCGAGGTCACCGCGCCGCGCACGCCGTCGTTCAACCAGGCCGACGTGAGCAAGGAGCCGCTGTGGCTGCGCTCCCTGCCCTCGCTGACGCAGGAGGACATCGACCGGGTCGACGAGCGCCACCGCAGGCGGCTGCGCTCGATGCTGGGGGTCGACGACCTGGTCCGCTCGGTGATCGAGGCGCTGCAGGCGTCCGGCAAGCTCGACAACACCTACATCATCTTCACCTCCGACAACGGCTTCCATCTCGGCACCCACCGGCTTCCCCAGGGCAAGACGACGCCGTTCGAGGAGGCGATCAAGGTTCCGTTCGTGGTGCGCGGGCCGGGGATCCGGGCGGGAGCCACGATCGGGCAGCTCGGCGCGACCGTCGACATCGCGCCGACGATCGCCGCGCTGGGCGGCGCCACCGTGCCGGCGTTCAGCGAGGGGCGCTCGCTGGTGCCGCTGCTGCGCGGCAGCCCGCCGGCCCAGTGGCGCAAGAACGTGCTGGTCGAGTTCAACAGGCCGGTCAACCGGTCGTCGGCGGCCCAGACCCCGGTGCCCTCCTACCAGGCGCTGCGCACCGAGCGTTACACCTACGTCAGGTACGACACGGGGGAGCGGCAGCTCTACGACCTGGCCGCCGACCCGTACCAGCTCGACAACCTCGCGGCCACCGCCGACCCGGCGCTGCTGGCCGGCCTCGACGCCCGGCTCCAGGCGATGCGGGCCTGCTCGGGGGCGGCGTGCCTGGAGGCCGACGCGCGTCAGTGACCGGGGAACAGGGCGGGGTAGGCGTGCGCCAGGTGGTCGGTCACCGCCTGCTGGGCCTCCTCCGGGTCGCCCGCCGCGATGGCCGCGCGGATGCGCTCGTGGTCGGCGCGCAGCACGGACGGGTCGCCGAGGCGTTCGACCGCTTCGATGGCGTTCCTGCGCATCGCGTCCCGGAGTGAGCGCATGATGGCGGCGATGAGCCGGTTGCCGGAGGCGTCCGCGATGGCGCAGTGGAAGGCGGTGTCGTGCTCCACGAACTCCTCGGCGGTGGCCGCCCGGTCCATGCCCTCGATCGCGGCGGCCAGCTCCGCGACGCCGGCTCCGGTCGCCGCCGCCTGCGCGGCCGACCAGCGTTCGATCATCAGCCGGGCGTCGACGACCTCGCGCTGCTCCAGGGTGGCCAGGCCCAGGTTGAGCCGGAGCAGGTCGGTGAGCGCCGTGTCGGGCCGCGAGGTCAGTACGGCTCCCGCGTCCGGACCGCGTCCCACCTGCGAGGACACCACGCCCAGGGTCTCCAGGACGCGCAGCGCCTCCCGTACCGACGAGCGGCCGACGCCCAGTTGCTCGGCGAGCTGGCGTTCGCCGGGCAGCCGGTCGCCCACGGTCAGGCCGTCCTCGGCGATGCGCCGTTCGATCTGGGCGAGCACGTCCTCGAACGCCCGTGTGCGTTTCACCGATGCCTCCCCGGTGCTGGCCCGGAACAGTGTGGTTAGGTATGGTCTGACCATACAGTGGTCGGACCATTCGTTGGGAGAGTCGTGCGAGTCGCCCTGTTCATCACGTGCGTGAACGACACGCTCTTCCCGGGCACCGGCAAGGCCGTCGTGTCGCTGCTGCGCAGGCTGGGCTGCGACGTGGACTTCCCCGTCGCCCAGACGTGCTGCGGGCAGATGCACGTCAACACCGGTTACCGGGCGGAGGGCGTGCGGCTGGCCAGGAAGTTCACCGAGGTGTTCGCCGGGTACGACGCCGTCGTGGCGCCGTCCGGGTCGTGCGCGGCCATGGTGCGCGAGCAGTACCCGAAGCTGGTGCGGCCGGGCAGCAGGGGCGCGGCGGCCGTGGCCGAGGTCGTGCCCAAGGTGTACGAGCTGAGCGAGTTCCTGCTGGACGTCCTGAAAGTCGACGACGTTGGCGCATATTTCCCGCACCGGGTGACATATCACCCGACGTGCCATTCGCTGCGCGGGCTGCACCTGGGCGACCGGCCCACCCGGCTGCTGCGGAAGGTCCGAGGTCTGGAGCTCGTGCCGCTGCCCGGCGCGGAGGAGTGCTGCGGCTTCGGCGGCACGTTCGCGGTCAAGAACCCGGCGGTGTCGGCCGCCATGGGGGCCGACAAGGTGCGCGGCATCCTCGACACGGGCGCCGAGGTCATCTGCGCGGCCGACAACTCGTGCCTGATGCACATCGGCGGCACCCTGAGCCGCCAGAAGACGGGGGTCAGGACGATGCACCTCGCGGAGATCCTCGCAGCCACGGAGGAGACCCGATGAGCGCGACATTCCTCGGCATGCCCGGAAATTTCCCGAAAAATGCGGCGAAAGCCGTGGAGGACTCGCAACTGCGGTTCAACCTCCGGAAAGCCACGCACACCATTCGCGGCAAGCGCGCCGGCGTCGTCGGCGAGCTGCCCGACTGGGCCGAGCTGCGCGCGGCCGGCAAGGCCGTCAAGGATCACACGCTCCGCCACCTCGACCGCTACCTCCTCCAGCTGGAGGAGGCCGTCCGGCGGGCGGGCGGCACCGTCCACTGGGCCAGGGACGCCGAGGAGGCCAACCGCATCGTCGGCGACCTGGTCGCGGCCACCGGCGAGACCGAGGTGGTCAAGGTCAAGTCGATGGCCACCCAGGAGATCGGGCTCAACGAGGCGCTGGCCCGGCGCGGCATCACCGCGTACGAGACGGACCTGGCCGAGCTGATCGTGCAGCTCGGGGACGACTTCCCCAGCCACATCCTGGTCCCCGCGATCCACCGCAACCGGTCGGAGATCCGCGAGATCTTCCTCGACCGCATGCCCGGCGTGCCCGACGGCCTCACCGACGAGCCGCCCGCCCTGGCCGAGGCCGCCCGGCTCCACCTGCGCGAACGCTTCCTCCGGAGCAAGGTCGCCGTCTCCGGGGCGAACTTCATGATCGCCGAGACCGGCACGCTGGTCGTGCTGGAGTCGGAGGGCAACGGCCGCATGTGCCTGACCCTCCCCGAGACGCTCATCAGCGTCGTCGGCATCGAGAAGCTCCTGCCGACCTGGCGGGATCTGGAGGTCTTCCTCCAGCTTCTTCCGCGCAGCTCCACAGGTGAGCGGATGAATCCGTACACCAGCACGTGGACCGGCGCCACCGAGGGCCAGGACTTCCACCTGGTGCTGCTCGACAACGGCCGCACCGACGTGCTCGCCGACGAGGTCGGCCGCCAGGCGCTGCGCTGCATCCGCTGCTCGGCCTGCCTGAACGTGTGCCCGGTCTACGAACGCGCGGGCGGCCACGCGTACGGCTCGGTCTATCCCGGGCCGATCGGCGCCATCCTCACCCCGCAGCTCAGGGGCATGTCCTCGGACCTGGATGCCTCGCTGCCGTTCGCCTCCAGCCTGTGCGGGGCCTGCCTGGAGGTCTGCCCGGTGGCCATCGACATCCCCGAGGTGCTGGTGGACCTGCGGGCCAAGGCGCCGCACGCGGCGGCCGAGCGCGCGGGCATGAAGGCCGCCGGCTGGGTGCTGGCCGACCAGGCCCGGCTGGCCAGGGCGCAGCGGCTGGCCGGCCGGCTGCGCAGGCTGGTGCCCAGACGGCGGCTGCCCGGCCCGCTGGCGGCCTGGACCGACACCCGGGACGTGCCGGAGATCCCGGAAGAATCCTTCAGAGACTGGTGGGAGCGCAACGATGGGCGCGCGTGAGGAGATCCTGGCCAAGGTCAGGAAGGCGGTCGCGGACGCGCCCGAGCCGGAGGTCGCCCGGCACTACCGCACCCGCCCGGACGTGGACGACGTGGTGGGCCTGTTCGCCGAGCGGGTGCGCGACTACCGGGCCGTCGTGCACGTGCTGCCCGACGCGGACGTGCCCGGCAAGCTGGCCGAGCTGGCCGCCGGCCGCCGCATGATCGTCCCGGACGGCTTCGCCTGGGCCGCCCCGAGCAGCCCGGAGGCCGGGACCGACCGGCGCTGGGACACGCTCGACGCCGCCGACGGGGTGATCACCGCCTGCGCGGTGGCCGTCGCCGAGACCGGGACCATCGTCCTCGACCACGGGCCCGGCCAGGGCGCCAGGGCGCAGACGCTGATCCCCGACCACCACGTGTGCGTGGTGCGCGCCGACCAGATCGTGGCAGGCGTGCCCGAGGCGGTGGCCAGGCTCGACCCGGCCCGTCCGCTCACCTGGATCAGCGGGCCGTCGGCGACCAGCGACATCGAGCTGAACCGGGTCGAGGGCGTGCACGGCCCCCGGACCCTCGAAGTGATCATCAGCACCTGAGCAGGGCCGCCACGTCCAGGGTCGTCAGTACCTGAGGACGGCCGCCACGTCCTGCACGTCGTCGGTGAACCACAGTTCGGCGTCGGTCATGGCGGCGGCCCTGACCACGGCCGAGTCCGCGCGCTCCTCGACGGGCTGCTCGACGCCCCAGCGCCGCAGCTCGCCCCGGTCGGTGGAGAGCTGGGTGCCGCCCTCGCCGGTCCACACGGTCCGGTCGAGCTGGGCCGGCATGAGCACCGCGTGCACCCGGCCCTCGCGCAGGGCGTGCGCGACCTGCGACAGGCCGGCCGGGCCCGAGGACTCGCGATGGCGGTCGAGCAGCTCGGCGCGGCGGCGTTCGAGCCAGTCGTCCAGCGCGCGCTCGACGTCGGCCTCGAACTGGCCGTGGTCGGAGCGGCTGCCGTGCTCGACCATCATCACCCGGTCGGCGGACTTGGTGCTGAGATGTTGCAGCAGGTAGGAACGCGACTTCGGCTCGCCGGCCACGATGATCAGCTCGGCGCCGATCCTGCGCACCTGCTCGTCGATCTCGCGGGCGACGGCGACCGCGTTCTTCTCCCACGTCTCCTCGGCGCCCCGCTCGTACCGCTTCTGCGACCAGCCGCCCTGGGCGGTCTTCTGCAGCGGCCAGTCGGCCGCCTCCACGGTGGTCGTGCGCGGCGCGCCGCCGCCGAACACCGACAGCTCGGCCCCGGCGTGGTCCACGATGACCCGCAGGTGCGGCACGTTCTCGCCGCGCTGCCTCAGCATCGGCGTGACGTGCGGCAGCGGCGACACGGTCGCCAGCTCGTACGGCGCCCGCGCCAGCGGCTCGGCCAGCACCACCGCGCCGTGCGTGGCGAACAGCGCCTGGCCGGGCGCCGGCCGGTTGGCGGCCACCTCCAGGGCGTCGATGGTCTCGGGGTCGGTCCCGTCGAGCTGGTCACGCACGCTGTGCCAGTGCGTCTCCCGCTGCGGCTCGGTGAGCGCGCCGAGATAGACCGAGGCGTACGGGCCCCGCCGCTCGTACAGCGGCCTGATGAAGTCGAGACGCACAGGTCACCACCTCCGATCTTCGATGCCGAGGCCGAGCGCCTTGGCCACGTCGGCGATGTTCACAAAACGGCGGTCGGGAAGTGATCGCACCATGTCGGCCACCTGGTCGGGGGCGTCCACGTCCTCGGCGTGCTGGAGCAGGTCGTCCTTGGAGGCGGGCCAAGGGGTGTCGCTGAGCCATTTGGCCAGGTCGCTGCGGATGTCGACGCCGCGCTGGGTGATGCCATGGGGGGTGCCGGGCTCGTGTCCTGGGGGGTACGACTGCGATGACTCCTCGCCGGGCGCGGGCATGGACTCGGTCTCCTTCCACTCCTCGGCGTGCGTGCTGCCGCCGCCGCGGACCATGCCCTCGGTCTCGTGCTTCTGCTGATCGTCCAGGCGCGGACCGTGCTTGTCGCTCCCACGTTCCATAGTTCCCTCACTCCTCTCGAATCGGCCCCTACCCCCGCTTTCGTGGGCAAACATCGTGAGTGTGTAGGGTGCGCACGTGTTCGATCCCGATGCGCGCATCGCCGCCGGACGGCTCGTGCTGCGGCCGTTCGGCCCCCATGACGCAGCCCGCGTCCGGTCGGTGGTGGAGACGGCGGAACCCGGCGACCGCTTCCTCCCGCCGGGCGCGCCCGTCCACCCCTCCGGCGTCGGCCAGTGGCTCGCGCACGGCGTGCACGAGCTGTACCGGTCGCAGCAGGGCCTGCACCTGGCCATGACCGAGGCCGACGACCGCATCGTGGGCGCCATCAGCCTGTTCAGGACGTCGTGGACGGCCGGCACCACCGAGGTCGGCTACGGCGTCCACCCGGCGTACCGGGGCCGCGGCTACGCCACCGAGGCCGTCCGCGCCCTGACCGCCTGGGTGTTCGCCACCACCGCCCTGCGCAGGGTGGACCTCACCGCGAACCTGGACAACCCGGCCTCTCTGCGCGTCGCGCTGAAAGCGGGCTTCACCTGGGAAGGCGTGCTGCGTGACGCCGTGCTGGAGGAGGACGGCCCGCACGACCTGGTCGTCCTCGGCCTGCTGCGCGAGGACTCCGGCGAGCCCGCGCCCGTCCTGCCGAAGACCGAGCTGCGCACGCCCCGGCTGCTGCTGCGGCAGCCCGTCCTCGCCGACGTGCCCGGCCTGGCCGCCACCGGCGCCGACCCGCTCACCCAGGCCAGGACCGGCGTCCCCCGCGGCTACACCGAGGAGCACGCCCGCGCGTTCGTCGACATCTGCGAACGGATGCGGATGAGGGGCGCGGGCATCGCGTTCGCCGTGGAGGAGTTCACCACCACCCGTTTCGTGGCCAACGTGGACCTCAGGGACCTCGACTGGCGCAACCGTACGGCCGAGGTCGGCTACATGACCGCGCCCTGGGCCCGCGGCCGGGGCTACGCGGGCGAGGCCGTGACGGCGATCGCCCGCTGGCTGTTCGAGCGGCACGGCTTCCGCCGGCTGCAACTGCGGGCCGCGGTGTCGAACCCGGCCTCGCAACGCGTGGCGGAGAAGGCCGGCTTCACCCGCGAGGGCGTGGCCCGCGCCGCGCTCGACGGCGAGGACCTGGTCGTCTACAGCCTGGTCCCGTCCGACCTGGCCTGAGGGCACAGCGGACTGGCCTCGCCGGGCCATGGTGAAACCCGGCGGGAACCGTCACCCTGGGGATGAGGACGGTGAGGCTGAATGATCACGGTTGTCGGCTGGGACGGGGTCGAGCTGCCGGCCGGGGCCGCGGGCAGGCTGCGTGAGGCGGAGCTCGTCGTGGGCCCCGCCGCCATTCTCGGCCGGCTCGGGCTCGACGGACGCGCCGCGGACGACGGTGACATGCTCCAGGCCCTCGACGGCCATCTCGGGCAGGACCGGGGCCCGGCCGTCGTGGTCGCCGAGGGCGATCCCGGCTTCTTCGGAGTCGTCCGCACATTACGGGCGCACGGCCTGCGGCCGGACGTCCTGCCGGCCACCTCGCTGATCAGCCGCGCCTTCGCCTGCGCCGGGCTCAACTGGGAGGACGCCCTCGTCGTCGCCCCCTCCGGCCCCGGCCGGCTCGCCCGCGTGGTGAACGCCTGCCGCGCCCATCCCAAGGTCGCGCTGCTCGTCGCGCCCGGCGTCGGCCCCGCCGAGATCGCCAGGGAGCTGGCGCCGACCACGCCGCGCGCCCTGATCGTCTGCGAGGACCTCGGCGGCCCGGGACAGCGCGTCACGCACAGCCGCATGGGCGAGGCCACCACCCGGCCGTGGAAGGACCCCGACGTGGTCCTCGTCATCGACCCGCTGCACCGGCCGGGGCAGCCGGGCTGGGTGGCCGGGGCGCAACCCGGCCCGGCGGAGTGGGCGCTGCCGTGGGAGAGCGGGCTGCCCGCCGAGGTGCGGGCGTTCGTCCTGGCCAAGCTGGGTCCCCGGCTCGGCGACCTGGTCTGGGACGTCGGCGCGGGCGAGGGCGGGATCGCCGTCGAGTGCGCCAGGCTGGGCGCGGCCGTCGTGGCGGTCGAACGCGACCAGTCCG
This sequence comes from Nonomuraea sp. NPDC049684, assembly GCF_044465345.1. Lineage (NCBI taxonomy): Bacteria > Bacillati > Actinomycetota > Actinomycetes > Streptosporangiales > Streptosporangiaceae > Nonomuraea > Nonomuraea sp. NPDC049684. The sequence goes on from NZ_JBITLO010000021.1 coordinate 65,580, forward strand.
CCTGCGCGCGGCTGCGCGCCAACGTGCTGGCCCACGGCGTCAAGGTCGCCCTGACCAGGGGGCAGGCGCCCGCCGCGCTCGAACCGCTGCCCGACCCCGACGCCGTCTTCGTCGGCGGGGGCGGTGACGACGTGGTCGCGGCGTGCGCCGCCCGCGGCCCCCGCGCGCTGGTGTGCGCGCTCGGCACGGCCGAGCGGGCGGCGGCCGTGCTGGAGCTGCTGCGCGAGCTCGGTTACCGTGGCGAGGGCACGCGGATCCAGGCGTCCGCGCTGACGCCCGGCGCCGGTGGTTCCCACCGTCTGACCGCGGCGGATGCCGTCTTCGTCGTGCACGCCAGGCCCGCGCACGCAGCGTGACCTGTCCCCCACGGGCACGTATCGGTTATCCTCGCGTGACTTTTGTCTACGCACCGGAGATCCCTCAATGAAGCCGCCGCTCCTGCTGATCGGGCAGGGCTCGAACGATGACGCCTACGCCGCGGAGTTCGGCAGGTTCGTCCACCGGCTGCGCTGCCGCCTCGACCACACGGCCGTCGACGTCTCCGGCGGCTACCTGGAACGCGCCACGCCGCGCCTGAGCGACTCCGTGGCGTCCCTGATGGCGCGCGGCCACCACCGTCTGGTCGCGCTGCCGCTCAGCCTCAGCAGGGCGGATGCGGACTTCCCCGCCGCGATGGCGCTCGAACAGCAGCGCCACCCCACCCTCATGTACGACTACGGCCGCCCCCTCGGCCCCGACCCGCGCGTGCTGGCGCTGCTGGCCGACCGGCTCGGCGAGGCCGCCGCCGAGATGTCCAGGCCGCGCCCCCTTGAGCTGGTCGGCGCCCGGCCCCGGCTGCGCGCCGTCGACACCCCGGCCCTCGACGACGTCCCCGGCCAGGTCGAGCCGGGCGAGACGGCGGTCGTGCTGGTCGGCGAGGGCTCGACCGACGCGGCCGCCAACGCCGAGATCCACCGGGTGTCGCGGCTGTTCTGGGAGACGCACGCCTACGACTACATGACCGTCGAGACCGCGTTCGTCTCGGTGACGCCGCCCGGCGTGCCCGGCGGGCTCGAACGCTGCCGCCGGCTGGGCGCCAAGCGGGTGATCGTGGTGCCGTACCTGCTGTTCGCGGGCGGCCTGCTGGAGCGCGTGTGGGCGCAGGCCCTGGCGTACGGCGCGGGCCACCCCGACCTCGACATCCGCTGCGCCGAGGTGATCGGCGACTGCGAGACGCTGGCCGACGTCGTGATCGACCGGTACGAGGAAGCGCTCCAGCTCGTCCACTGACCCTTCAGCTCGTCCAGCAAAGCTCCAGCTCGTTGACTAACGCTCCAGTTCGTCCACCAAGTGGAGGTGTCCGTGCTCGCCGAGACCCTGGCGGCCATCCGTCCCGCCGACCCCGAGGCGCTCGCCGAGGCCCGCGCCCATCAGGACCGGCTCACCAAGCCGCGCGGCGCGCTCGGGGCTCTGGAGGAGGTGGCCGTGCGCCTGGCGGGCGCTGCGGGCGTCTGCCCGCCGCCCATGCCCGAGCCGGCCGCCCTGGCCATCTTCGCGGCCGACCACGGCGTGCACGCGCAGGGCGTCAGCCCGTGGCCGCAGGAGGTCACGACCCAGATGGTCGCCAACTTCCTGGCCGGCGGCGCGGTCGCCAACGCCTTCGCCGCCCAGGTGGGCGCGTCCGTGACGGTGGTGGACGTCGGTGTCGCCACCGACCTGCCCGACGCCCCCGACCTGGTCAAGCGGAAGGTCGCGTACGGCACCGCCGACCTGTCGCGCGGCCCGGCCATGAGCGTCGACCAGGCCGTCAGGGCGCTGGAGGCGGGCATCGCCGTGGCGCAGGAGCTGATCGACAAGGGCGCCCGCTGCCTGATCACCGGCGACATGGGCATCGCCAACACCACCGCCTCGGCCGCGCTGATCTCCGTGTTCACCGGCAAGGACCCGGCCGAGGTGACCGGCAGGGGCACCGGGATCGACGACGCGACCTACGACCACAAGGTGGAGGTCGTCCGCGAGGCGCTGCGGGTGAACGGCCTGCCCCGCGGCGCCGGGCCGAGCGACGCCCTGCGCGCGCTGGCCGCCGTGGGCGGCTTCGAGCACGCGGCCATCGCGGGCTTCGTGCTGTGCGGCGCGGCGAACCGGGTGCCGGTGATCCTCGACGGCGTCATCGCCGGCTCGGCCGCCCTGGTCGCCGCCGCCCTCGACCCCCAGGTCAGCGGCCACTGCGTGGCCGGCCACCGCTCGGCCGAGCCCGGCCACGCCGCCGCGCTCGACCACCTCGGGCTGCGCCCGCTGGTGGACCTGGAGCTGCGGCTCGGCGAGGGCACCGGCGGCCTGCTCGCGCACCCGCTGGTGTGCGCGGCCGTACGGGTGATGCACGACGTGGCGACGTTCGACTCGGCGGGGGTCACGGAAAAGCCCGTGTGATGAGGCCCGTGTGATGATGGGGGACACTCGAAACAGCACGTGAGGTGAGCAGTGTCCCGGTACGGTCCCATGTTCGGCCCTGACATCACGTTCCTCGGCGTGGACCGCTGCGACGTCGCCGACCCGGCCAGCTACGCCGGCGCCGACGTGGTGATCATCGGTGCGCCCTTCGACGGGGGCACCTCCAACCGGCCGGGCGCCAGGTTCGGGCCGATGGCGCTGCGCCAGACCTGCTACCTGCCGCACAACGGGTCCCGTCCGAGCCTCGCCCTGCGCGTCGACGCCCTGCGCGACCTGCGGGTGCTCGACGCGGGCGACGTCGAGTGCTACTCCGGCGACGTCGAGGGCTCGCTGGCCGCCATCGAGGACGCGGTCCACCGGATCGCCTCCTCCGGGGCCGTGCCGGTGGTGCTCGGCGGCGACCACACCGTCGCGCTGCCGGACGCGCGGGGCACCGCCAGGGCGTACCGGCCGGGCCGCACCTCGATGATCCACTTCGACGCGCACGCCGACACCGGCGACATCGAGTTCGGCCACCTGCACGGGCACGGCCAGCCGATGCGGCGGCTCATCGAGTCCGGTGCCATCCGGGGCGACCGGTTCCTGCAGATCGGGCTGCGCGGCTACTGGCCCGAGCCCGAGACGCTCGACTGGATGGCGGCGCAGCGCATGCGCTCGTACGAGATGACCGAGATCGTGACGCGCGGGCTGGAGGAGTGCCTGACGGAGTCGTTCGGGATCGCGCTCGACGAGTGCGACCAGGTCTTCCTGTCGGTGGACATCGACGTCTGCGACCCCGGGCACGCCCCCGGCACCGGCACGCCCGAGCCCGGCGGCCTGTCGGCCAGGCAGCTCCTCGACGCCGTGCGCCGGATCTGCTACGAACTGCCCGTGGCCGGGATGGAGGTGGTCGAGGTCTCGCCGCCGTACGACCACGCCGACATCACCGCGTTCCTCGGGAACCGCGTTATTCTTGAGGCACTCTCGGCCATGGCCAGACGCCGCAAAGACGCTCAGGGCGGGCCACGCTGGGACCCGTCGCAGCCTCTTCTTGACGGCCGTTGAGCCATGCGCAGCGAACGACGCACGGTGAGCCGGTAGGTTTACCTCCGAACACAACCTTCGCGAACGGGAGATTCCCCCCATGGGTCCCTACCTCCTCGGCCTGCGGCTTTCCGGCCGCCGCGTGCTCGTCGTGGGTGGCGGCCGTGTCGCGCAGCGGCGTGTCCCCGCGCTGATCGAGGCCGGTGCGGAGGTCACCGTGGTGTCCCCGTCCGTCACCCCGGCCCTCGACGACCTGATCGCGACGGGCCGGGTCACCTGGCACGCGCGGCCGTACGAGGTGGGCGACTGCGACGGCGCCTGGCTCGTGCAGGCCTGCACCGACGTCAGGTCCGTCAACGCCGCCGTGGCCGCCGAGGCCGAGGCCAAGCGGGTGTGGTGCGTGCGCGCCGACGACCGCGACGCCTCCGCCGCCTGGACCCCGGCCTCCGGCCGGGTCGACGAGATCAGCGTGGCCGTCACCGCGGGCGGCGACCCGCGCCGGGCCGCGGGCATCCGCGACGCGGTCGTCGGCGCGCTGCGCGACGGCACGGTCGACGCCCGCCGCAACCGCACCAAGCCCGTCGGCGTGGCCCTGGTCGGCGGCGGCCCCGGCGACCCCGGCCTGATCACCGTGCGCGGGCGGCAGCTCCTCGCCCAGGCCGACGTCGTGGTCGCCGACCGGCTCGCGCCCCGGGCGCTGCTCGACGAGCTCGCCCCCGACGTCGAGCTCATCGACGCCGCCAAGGTGCCCTACGGCAGGTCGCTGTCCCAGGAGAAGATCAACGAGCTGCTGGTCGACCGGGCCAGGCAGGGCAAGTTCGTCGTCCGGCTCAAGGGCGGCGACCCGTTCGTGTTCGGGCGCGGCGGCGAGGAGATGATCGCCTGCGCCCAGGCCGGCATCCCCGTGCTCGTCGTCCCCGGCATCACCAGCGCCGTCGCCGTCCCGGCCGCGGCCGGGGTGCCGGTGACGCATCGGGGCGTGAGCCAGGAGTTCCACGTCGTCTCCGTGCACGTCGCGCCCGACCACCCGGCCTCCACCGTCGACTGGCCCGCCCTGGCCCGGTCCCAGGGCACGCTGGTGCTCATGATGGCCGTCGAACGGCTGCCGAAGGTGGCCGAGGCGCTGCTTCGAGACGGACGTGCGCCGGAGACTCCCGTAATGGTGGTACAGGACGGTACCCTTCCGACCCAGCGGGCGGTAATCGCACCGCTTTCCACCGTGGCCGACCGCGTGTCCGCGGCTGGGATACGGCCTCCGGCGATCGTCATCGTCGGCGACGTCGTGCGGGTCGGCCAGGAGGTCGAGATGGTTCGAGCGGAGCGCTTGCCGTGAACACCGCCATGGATGACGGGCGGCACGAGTCGCTGGGGGAGCAGACGTTGAGCTTCCGCCCGGTGACGGACGACGACCTGCCCGACTCCCGAACCACCCCGCCCCCGCCGTCCGCCGCCCCCTCCGGCCCGCCATCTGCCGCGCCCTCCGGCCCGCCGTCCGCGGCTCCCGCGGGCTCGTCGTCTGGGGCGTCCTCGGGCCCGCCGCCTGCGGCTTCTTCGGGCTCGTCGCCTGAGGCTCCCGGTGGTCCGTCGTCCTCGGGGGAGGCGCCGGCCTCCGCTGCCCGGCCATCGCTCTTCGAGCCGTCGGCGCGTGCCGACAAGCCCGTCCTCCCTCGGCGGCCCGCCGCTCAACGGCTCCCAGCCGCTTCGCAGGAGCCCTCCGCCGGTACGGACGAGTCCGGCCCGTCCACGGGGCCCAGCCTGTTCACGCCGTCCCGTCCGGCCGACCGTCCGAGCCTCTTCACCCCGGCCCGCGCCGCCGAGCCGCGTGAGGGCAACGAGACGCGTCCGAGGCCCGCTGCCTTCTGGGAACGAGCCCCCCAGGATCCGGACACCGCCTCGCCCCCGGAGACCGAGCCGACGCCCGCGTCCCCGGACGCCACCGCCGCCGACAGCGAAGAGACGCCTTCGGGCGTCGAGCACGCGCCACCCCCGGCGGACGCCGCCCCTGACGACGACGCGACCGCTCCCTCCGCTGACGAGAACGCCGACGCCGAGAACCGTGCTCAAGCCGACTCCGACTCGCAGAGCGACGACACTCCCCGGCCCCCCAGCGAGGCGACGGACGCTGACGACAACCCCGCCGTCGCCGACGCCGACCCCAGCGATACCTCCATCTCCGTGGCCGCCGAAGACACCACCGGCTTCGACGCCTTCTCTCCGGCCTCCGACGTCCCCAGCGACGCCGACTACCCCACCGACCCAGGAGACCTGGCGGAGGAGGACTTCGACTCCGAGGCCGACGACGTCGCATCCACCGTAGAGACCGACGACACCGAAGCGGACTCCGCCCCTGTAGACGACAGCGGCGAGACCGTCCCGACCACCGAAGCAGACGCCGACACGGGCGCCACCACCCAGACCGACGCCGACCCCGACGACCCGACCGACGCCGAATCCGACGACCACTCCGATGCGGAAACCGACGCCGAGGTGGACGCCGACGCGGACATCCACCCCGACGCGGATGCCGTCGTCCTAGCGAACTCCGACGCTGACGCCGACACCGACGACCCCGCTGACACCGACGACCCCGCCGGCCCCGCTCAGGACGCCGACGCCGGGGATGCCGTCGTCCAGGCGAACGCTGACGTCGACGCTGAAATCGACGACCGCTCCGACGCGGAAACCAACGCCGAGGGGGACACCGGCGGCGACGCGGACAGCAACAGCGACACGGACAGCGGCGTTGAGGACGGCGTGGAGACCAGCGTCGTGCCGGAGTCGGAAGGCGCGCCGGAGGAAGGCGCGCCGGAAGAAGGGCCGCGGGTCGAGGAGTTGCCGGCTGAGGTCGTCGAGGCGATGACGTCGGCGCTGAGCGCGTTGCGCGAAAGCGTGTCCGACCTGCGCTTCAGCCTCGACCTGCCCGGAGCCGAGGAGGCCAGGCAGGCGCGGGCCGACCTGCTGGCCCAGCTGGAGAACTACGTCCTGCCCAGGGTGCGCACCAACACGGCCCCCGCGCTGATCGTGATCGCCGGCTCCACCGGCGCGGGCAAGTCCACCCTGGTCAACTCCCTGGCCGAGCGGAACATCTCGCGCACCGGAGTGCGCCGCCCGACCACCGGCACGCCCATCCTGGCCTGCCACCCCGACGACAGGAAGTGGTTCGCGGAGGGCGAGCTGCTCAGCGGCCTCGAACGGCTGGACCGGCCCTCGCCCGACAGCGAGACGAGCGGCCTGGTCGTCGTGACGACCGAGAAGCTTCCGCAGGGCGTCGCGCTGCTGGACACCCCCGACATCGACTCGGTCGTCGAGGAGCACCACGAGATCGCCCACCGCATGCTCGACGCCGCCGACCTGTGGATCTTCGTCACCACCGCCGCCCGCTACGCCGACGCGCCCGCCTGGAGCCTCCTGCGCCTGGCCAAGGAGCGCGGCGCCCGCCTGGCCATCGTGTTGTCGCGGGTGCAACCCCGGTCGGCCGACGTCGTGCTCAAGCATTTCGTCCGCATGCTGACCGAATACGGCCTGGGTGACATCGACCGGTTCGTGATCCACGAGGCGGCGGTGACCGACGGCAGGCTGCCCGACAGCGAGGTCACCGACCTGCGCATGTGGCTGGCCGAGCTCTCGGTCGACGAGGCGCGCCGGGCGCAGGCCGTCCAGGAGACCCTGAACGGGGTGCTCAACAGCTTCCGCACCCGCGTGCCCGCGCTGGCCAGGCACCTGGAGGGCCAGGCGGCGTTCCGCGCCGAGCTGCGCGGCGACGTCGAGGCCGCCTACCTGGGCGCGCTGGCCGAGATCGACAAGGCGTCCAAGAACGGCTCGCTGCTGCACGGCGAGGTGCTGGCCCGCTGGCAGGACTTCGCGGGCTCCGGCGATCTCATGCGCTCGCTGCAGTTCGGCAAGAGCGGCAAGGCGGGCAGGCAGACGCCCGAGCGGGTGACGGCGTTCAAGGCGGCGATCCGGGCCGGGCTGGAGTCGGTGATCGTCGCCGCGGCCAACCGCGCCGCCGAGGAGGTGGTCGCGCGCTGGCGGCACCGTTCGGAGCTGGGGGTCAAGCTCGCCGAGGGGCTCGACCGTCCGTCGGACAACCTGCTGCGGCACGCCGGGCGCGCCATCGCGTCCTGGCAGGACCACCTGAACGAGCTCGTACGCACCGAGGGCGTGACCAAGCGCTCGGTGTCCAAGCTCGTCTCGTTCGATCCCGACGCGCTCTCCCTGATCTTCACGGTCGCCATGTTCAGCGGCGGCGACGGGTCGGGCGTGCCGCACCGGCTCGTCAACGCGCTGCTCGGCGCGGAGTCGCTGCGCGGCATCGGCGCCAAGGCGCTCAGTGACCTGCGAGCCAGGATCGGCATGCTGTTCGACGAGGAATCCATGCGTTACGTACACGCTCTCGACTCGGCGGGCATCCCGGACGAGTCCGTCGCGACCCGCCTCTACCAGGCGACCTACAACCTTGAGGTCGCCCGATGACGACGACCACGCCCCCGAGGGCGGGCCTCGCGCCGAGGTTGTCCGCGCTCAACAAGGTGGTGGAGCTGGGTCCTGGACGGCTCGACCAGAAGCTGCTCACCGAGGCCGGCGCGCTGCTGACGCGGGCCGGCGACCGGCTCAAGCTGTCGTCCGAGCACACCGTGGTCGCCCTCGCGGGCGGCACCGGCAGCGGCAAGTCGTCCCTGTTCAACGCCATTTCGGGGCTTGAGCTGTCGCCCACGGGCGTACGCCGTCCGACGACGGCCCGTACCCACGCCTGCGTGTGGGGGCTGGAGGGCTCGGCGCCGCTGCTCGACTGGCTGCAGATCCAGCCGCGCCACCGCTTCTCCCGTACCAGCGCGCTCGACAAGGGCGACAGCCAGCTCCATGGCCTGATCCTGCTCGACCTGCCCGACCACGACTCGATCCGGGCGCTCACCGACAACGAGGCCGACCGGCTCATCGGGCTGGCTGACCTGGTGGTGTGGGTGCTCGATCCGCAGAAGTACGCCGACGCCTCCACCCACCGGCGCTACGTGACCGAGCTGGCCGGGCACGACGCGGTCACCGTGTTCGCGCTCAACCAGGCCGACAAGCTGTCCGCGGCGGAGCTGGCCGAGCTGGTCATCGACCTCAACGACCTGCTGCGCCGGGAAGGCGTCGAGCATCCCAGCGTCGTACCCACCTCGGCCGTCACCGGGCGCGGCGTCGAGAGCCTCAAGAGCGTGATCGCGACCGCCGTCGGCCGCCGCCGCGCCGCCATCCAGAAGCTGGAGGCCGACCTCCAGCGGATGGAGCAGCGGCTCGGCGAGGCCATGCCGCTCGGCGACGCGCTGCTCGTGCCGTCGTCGGTCGACGAGGCGCGCAGGATGGGGCTCACCGATGCGCTCTGCGACGCGATCGGCGTCCCCGCCGTCGGCGAGGCGATGGAGAACGTCTACGCCGAGCGTTCCAGCCAGTGGGTCGGCTGGCCGTATCCGCGGTGGTTCGCCAAGTTCCGTCCCGATCCGTTGAAGAGCCTGCGTCTCGAAGACGTCGGCGACGAGATCCGCGGCATCACGACCGGCTCGGTGAGCGCCCATTCCGCCGAGGTGGCCAACGCCGTGCAGGCGCTCACCGACGGGCTGTCGTCCGGTATGGACCCGGTGTGGCGGACCGCGGTGCAACAGGCCGCGCGCTCGCACGCGTCCCGGCTGCCGAAGGCGCTGACCGAGGAGCTCACGGAGGTGGCGCCGCGCCTCGACCGGGTGCCCGGCTGGTGGCGGCTGCTCAAGGTCTGGCAGTACCTGCTGGTGGTGGCGTTCGTGGCCGGGGTGGTGTGGCTGGTGGCCGGGCTGACCGTGCCCGCGCAACTGCCCGCGACCCTGCAACTGGTCGGCGACGGCGCGGCGCTGCCGTGGGTGGCGCTCATGATGGCCTCCGTCCTGGGGCTGGGCGCGTTGTCGGGCATCGCCTCGCGCAACTTCGTGGAGCTGGGGGCCTCGCGGGAGCGGGAACGTCTGGAGCGGGAGATGCGCCGCAGGGTCTCGACGGTGTCGGCGAAGATGGTGGTGGAGCCGGTCGAACGCGAGCTCGGCCGCCACCACGCCTTCTACACGGCCCTGCGCGACCTCTCGGGCTGACCCCTCTCTTCTCGTACGCGTCCCGTGTTCATCCACAGCCGTCCTTCCTCTCCGTCCCCTCATCCACAGAACGGCGTTCGCCCCCACCCCACCCGACCCTCTTCAGGCACCGTGTTCCCAGGTCGCGGGCAGTCCGCCCGCCGCATGGGAGGCACGGATGAACGACATCTACATCACGCTCACCGGAAACGTCGCAGCAGAGCCACGGCAGTACAGCTTCGACGACGGCACGAGGGTCACGTCGCTGAAGGTGTTCACCTCGCACCGCTACTTCGACAGGAAGACAGGGCAATGGACCGACGGTGAGCGCGTCTGCTTCACGGTCCGGTGCTGGCGTGCGCTGGGCGACAACGTCGCCGACTGCGTACGGGCGGGGCAACCGGTCGTCGTGTCCGGCAAGCTCCGCATCCGCGAGTTCGGCGCGGAAGGCGACCGCCGGTTCATGCCGGAGATCGAGGCCAGCGCGGTCGGGCACGACCTGCGCTGGGGCACCGGCGTCTTCACCAAGCCGGAGCGCGGGGGCGGCCTGGGCTCGATGACCAAGGAGATGCGCGAACGCCTCGACGAGGAGACCCAGGACTGGGCGATGGGCACCAAGCCCGTCCGCCCGTCTTCCCTCCACCCGGCCGCCGACGCGTCGGTCCCCGCGACCGCCGACGCCCCCCGAAGCGCATTCGCGCAGCCTCACGACGACGACGCCAGGCCGGACGCCGACGACACGGCGCTGGCCATCGCGGCCACCGACCCCGACGCCGGCACCCCGCACCCGAGCGCACGTCCCGAGGCCCAGCCCGACCCCGCCGTGGAGGACGACACCACTCCCGGCGCGGCCACGCGAGAGCATGCGGGCCGCGGTTCGTCGGCCAAGGCCGCCACGGTCCGCGTCCTGGGTGCGTCCGGCAAGCCCCGGACGAAGACCCAGACCCCGGAGAAGGCCGCCGCCTGACCCCATCGTCACCTGACGGCTGAGCACCTACACCGGTGGATGCTCCCGTCGTGACGGAGAGGTGGCCGCTCCCCACGAAGGCGGGTGTCTTCATGCCCCCCACACAATCCGCCATGAAGACACCCGCTTGCCTCGACGCCCTCGACCAGCCCCAGCGAGGGCGTCCACATCGTGGAGGCAGAATGCGCGCTGTACGGGTTGCACGCGGAGGCGCAGTGGCCCCGGTTCGCCTCACGGTGGTTCTTTGCAGGGGTGACTGCACCCGGAGGCCGTGCTGCGCGGTCGAGAGCCGGGCGGGTGCCCAAGCGCCTGCTGAGCCGCCTGGTGGCAGACGTCAGACAGAGACCCCACGCGCACGCGGGCAAGCGCCGACGTGACGGCAGTCGTCTTTGGGATGCACTCCTTGATCGGCGTAGGCCCGGACGCGCTGGTCATCGAGTTCCTCGACGGACCTGATGAAGGAGTGGTACGACCGATGGTTCGTCGGCCATCGGTCCAGGGGGAAAGCGATCGGGGCGGAGGGCAGCAGCCGATGGGTCGGCGCCCCGCGCAGGGGACGGCCAAGAGGAGGGGGAGGGGAGGGGCAGGGGCATCGGCTGATGGCCCCGATGTCACCCCGAAGGGGGGGCCGATGGGGTGTTTGTCCGCGTCAGATACCTAGAGCATGGGTCATGTCCATGTCACGCCCCGCACCATGGTTGCTCCTTTCCGGCACTGCCCGCTCGCGGAGTGAGCGGGCGTGGTCGTTTCAACGTAGCGGTTCCCATCGCATAACGCACACTCCGCAATTATTGTGTTACACATCGTTAGTCAGGGAGGAGACGAGATGGCGGCGACCAGTCACGCCACGATCAAGTCTCGCGACGGTGTGTCAAGACTGGCCGGTCGTTGGCCATTGCTCGGGCAACGGCGCCCGCTTGTGGCGTATCTGTGCGCCATTGTCGCCCTCGATGCCGTCGCGATTACCTTGTTCACGAGATCTACCGAGTTCCACTGGCCGGATTTTCTGACCTTTGCCGCTCTCATGGCGTGCGGCGCGGTCTGCATCGAGGCCAGCAGGCGTCTGGGCATGCCCGCCGGAGTCTCGCGTGACCTGTTGTCGGCCTGGTGGCTGCCGGTCGCCCTGCTCCTGCCGCCGGTCTACGCCCTCTTTGCGCCGATCGTGCTGCAGATCCTTCTCCAGGTGCGCGTGCGCGCCACAGTTCTCTACCGTCGGGTGTTCAGCTCGGCGGCCATCGGCCTGGCCGGCTGCACGGCGTCGGTCGCCTTCCACTGGGTCGTCCCTGATCCCTGGGTGCTGACGCGGGGGAGTGGGCCGCCGATCGCCTACGCGGTCGCGGCCGCCGTCCTGTTCTCGCTGCTCAACATCGGTCTCATCGCGGTCGCGGCGCACACGTCCGATCCTGAGGGGTCGTGGCAGGAGGTGTTGTGGAACCGGGAGAGCGTCCTGCTGGACGTCGTCGAGCTGTGCCTCGGCGTCACGGTCTCGATCGGGTGCGGGCTCAACCTGGCTCTGCTGGTGCTCGCGTTGCCGCCGGTCGTCCTGCTGCAACGAAGTCTGTTGCATGCGCAGTTGCAGGCCGCCGCCCGTACCGACTCGAAGACCGGGCTGCTCAACGCGGCCGCCTGGCAGCGGGAGGCCGACACCGAGATCCTGCGGGCGCGTCGCAGCGGTGACACGCTGGCGCTGCTGATCATCGACATCGACCACTTCAAGCGGGTGAACGACGCCCACGGACATCTGGTCGGCGACGAGGTGCTGGCCGGGGTGGCGGCCATGTTGCGCAGGGAGCTGCGGGAGTCCGACGTGGTGGGGCGGTTCGGGGGCGAGGAGTTCGTCGTCCTGCTGCCCGGGGCGGACGTCGACGAGGCGCGTCAGGTCGCCGAGCGACTTCGTACGCACATCGGGCACATGGCCATCCCGGTGGACGACACTCTGATCCGGATCACGATCTCGGTCGGGGTCGCGTTGATGTGCGTGCACGGCGACGATCTGATCGACTTGCTGGCCGCCGCCGACCTGGCTCTCTACCGGGCCAAGGAGCTGGGCCGGGACCGTGTCTGCATCCCCGTCGTCCAGCCGCCACAACCGCCGTCCCCCGAAGAGCAAGCTGTGTGACATCGATGTGTGCAGGGGATGCGGGCAGGCGCCTGAGGGGGGATGCGTCAGGGGCCTGCCCTCGGGTTGTGGCCGGTGCGCCTTCGGCGTCAGGACGTGGAGACGCTGTCGCAGGTGACGAGGCGGACGGCGGGAGCCGAGACGATCTGGATATGGGGCACCCCGGGGACCTCGACGTTGAGATACCCGCCCTCGATGGCGAACCGCACTCCTGCCACGGTCGGCACCCGGCGGCCCTCGGAGTTCGTCAGCGTGTAGCCGTCGAGGAGTTCGACGGTGCCGTTTCTCCAGGTGGGGTTCATGCCTGCACCTCCGGGAAGTCCAGCTCGGGCTGGGCGAGGTGGTTGAAGTAGTTGGACAAGGTGTTCAGGGCGATGTGGCCCACGATCTCGGCGAGCTCCGCGTCCGAGACGCCGGCGGCCCGTGCGGCGTCGAGGTCCGCGTCGCTCACCGCGCCGCCCGTGTGCATGATCGCCTGAGTGATCGCCAGGACGGCGGCCGCGTGCGGTTCGTCGTCCGCGCCCTGGCGGGTCTTGAGAAGCTCCTCGTCGGACATGCCCATACGGCGTCCGCGCATGGTGTGGGCGCTCACGCAGTACGTGCAGTGGTTCTCCTGGGCGACCAGCAGGGCGATCTGCTCCCTCAGTCTCGGGGTGAGGACGCCCGAGCTGAGGTGTTCGCGCATCGCGAGGTAGCCGGCCAGGGCCGCTGGGCCGTTGCCGAGGGCGGCGTACAGGTTGGGGACCTTGCCGAGCTGGCGGCGGGTCTGGTCGAGCAAACCGTCGTTGTCTTCTGTCAGTTGTGGAAGGCGGGGCATGAGGTCTCCAAAACGGTACTGATCGGTTCCATCTGGGCAAGACGATACCGAACGGTTCCGTTTTAGGGAAGTTCGGGATAGCTTGGCGATATGCCCACACGTGCACGTGAACGATTGCTCGACGCCGCCGAGGACCTCTTCTACGCGGAGGGGATCAGGGCGGTGGGGGTCGAGCGGATCCTGAGCGTCTCGGGGGTGGGCCGCGCCTCCTTCTACCGGCATTTCCCGAGCAAGGACGACCTGGTCGTGGCCGTACTGCGGCGGCGGGACGAGCGGTGGCGGGCCTGGCTGGCCGAACGCGTGGAGGCTCTGGGCGGCCATCCGCTGGACGTCTTCGACGCCCTGGCCGAACGGTTCGCGCGGGCCGATTTCCGTGGCTGCGCCTTCATCAACACCATGATCGAGACGGCGGATCCGGACAGTGCGGCACACCGGGTGGCGGCCGAGCACAAGGAGCGGGTGCGGGCGTACGTCTCGGGGCTGATCGAGCGGGACGGCCGGGCCGATGCCACCGAACTGGCGCACCTGTTCGTCCTGCTGGTGGACGGGGCCATCGTCACGGCAGTACGTGAACGCTCGACCCACCCGGCACTACGAGCACGAGCCGCAGCCACCGCCCTCCTCGCAACGACAGGCACCACCACGGAGACCATCGCAGGTGCCGCGACGTAGGGGGCCGCGACCTGGGAGGCCGTGGTGAAGGTGAACGTGCTGAAGGAGCCATGGCGAAGGGGAACCGTGGCATGGAGGCCGCGACCAAGGGGGCCAAGAGGCCAAGGGGCCGCGAATCAGGAAACCGTGGTGAAGGAAAACGTGCTGAAGGGGGCCGTGGCAAGGAGGAACCGCGGCAAGGGAGGCCGCGGCCAAGGGGACAAGGAGACCGTGACCAAGGAGCCAATGGGCCAAGGAGGCTGACGGAGGTCGCGGCCGGCTGAGAGCGGTGGTGCGAGCCGCCGCCCATCGTGGCCCTGTAGCGGCACAGGGCATGGGCCGTCATGGGAACTCTCCGTCGCGGGTGGGCGTCAAGGGGTGCGGCGCGCGGCCATCGCCCTGCTCGCCACCACGGGGACCGCCACCACGGGGACCGCCACCACGGGGACCGCCACCACGGGGACCGCCGTGGGGACCATCGCGGAGATCGCCGCAGAGGCCGCCGCGACGAAGGCGATTGCGACGAAGGAGGCCGTGGCGACGAGGGGTCGTGGCGTTCAGGGAGGTCCTGAGTAAGGGGCCGAGGGGCGTGACGGGGATTTCCTCGGCTGAGGTCGGGGGTGGGGACAGCGTCCGGACCCAAGGCGGGGCGGGGGCGTGAGCTGTCAGGGGCGGTTCAGGGGGCGAGGGGGCGGTTTCCGGGGCGGCAGGGTGTTCGGGGGAGGTGGGGGTGGAGGGGTGGGGGTGCGGGGGAGAGGGGGGAAGGGCGGAGGTGAAAGGGGCTGGGCGGCGGAAGCCTGCGTGTGCAGCCTCTAAGCTAGGGAGCATGCCGGAGTACATCTACACGCTGCAGCGCGTGCGCAAGGCGCACGGCGACAAGGTTGTCCTTGACGACGTCACGCTGTCGTTCCTGCCCGGAGCCAAGATCGGTGTCCTGGGGCCGAACGGCACCGGGAAGTCGACGCTGCTCCGGATGATGGCCGGCCTGGAGCAGCCGTCCAATGGCGACGCCAAGCTCATGCCGGGCTTCACGGTCGGCATGCTCCAGCAGGAGCCGCCGCTCAACGAGGAAAAGACCGTTCTGGGCAACGTGCAGGAGGGTGTCGCCGAGACGATGGCGATGCTCGAGCGCTACAACCAGATCGCCGAGCAGATGGCCACCGACTACAGCGACGAGCTGCTGGAGGAGATGGGCAAGCTCCAGGACCAGTTGGAGCACCGCAACGCGTGGGACCTCGACAGCCAGCTGGAGCAGGCGATGGACGCCCTGCGCTGCCCGCCGCCCGACGCCGAGGTGAGCAAGCTGTCCGGTGGTGAGCGCCGCCGCGTGGCGCTGTGCAAGCTGCTGCTTGAGGCCCCTGACCTGCTGCTGCTCGACGAGCCCACCAACCACCTCGACGCCGAGAGCGTGCAGTGGCTGGAGTCGCACCTGGAGAAGTACGCGGGCACGGTGCTGGCCGTCACCCACGACCGGTACTTCCTGGACAACGTGGCCAACTGGATCCTGGAGCTCGACCGCGGTCGTTGCTACCCGTACGAGGGCAACTACTCCACCTACCTCGACATGAAGGCCCAGCGTCTCAAGGTCGAGGGCCAGAAGGACGCCAAGCGCAAGAAGCGCCTGGAGGACGAGCTGGAGTGGGTGCGCTCCAACCCCAAGGCGCGCCAGACCAAGAGCAAGGCCCGTCTCCAGCGGTACGAGGAGATGGCCGCCGAGGCCGACAAGTTCCGGAAGCTGGACTTCGAGGAGATCCAGATCCCGCCGGGCCCGCGTCTGGGCACCACGGTGATCAGGGCGGACCAGCTCACCAAGGGCTTCGGCGACCGGCTGCTGATGGAGAGCCTGTCGTTCGACCTGCCGCGTAACGGCATCGTCGGCGTCATCGGCCCCAACGGCGTCGGCAAGACCACGCTGTTCCGCATGATCACGGGTGGGGAGACGCCGGACACGGGGTCGATCACGGTCGGCGACACCGTGAAGATCTCTTACGCCGACCAGAGCCGGGGCGGCATCGACCCGAACAAGAACGTCTGGGAGGTCGTCTCCGACGGGCTCGACCACATCAAGGTCGGCAACGTCGAGATGCCGTCGCGGGCCTACATCGCGGCGTTCGGCTTCAAGGGGCCCGACCAGCAGAAGAAGGCGGGGGTGCTGTCGGGCGGCGAGCGTAACCGGCTCAACCTGGCGCTCACCCTCAAGCAGGGCGGCAACGTGCTGCTGCTCGACGAGCCGACCAACGACCTCGACACCGAGACGCTGTCGTCGCTGGAGAACGCGCTGCTCGACTTCCCGGGCTGCGCCGTGATCACCTCGCACGACCGGTGGTTCCTCGACCGCATCGCCACCCACATCCTTGCGTGGGAGGAAGGGTCGAACTGGTTCTGGTTCGAGGGCAACTTCGCCGACTACGAGAAGAACAAGATCGAGCGTCTGGGCGCCGACGCGGCCCGTCCCCACCGGGTGACGTACCGCAAGCTGCACCGGGACTGACGGACACGTCTCGACCTGGCACCGGGTTTGAGGGGTACGCCTCGTCCCGGTACCGCGGCTGACGGGTACGTCTCATGCCTGCGACGAGCGGCGGGCCCCTACGGGGGCGCGCCGCTTTTCGCGTGTTCCGGCAGGGCCGATGGGCGTGCGGCCTCGGTCAGACGGATCGACGTGCGGCCTGGTCAGGGACGTGCGGCCTCGGTAGGGACGGTTCACCGTGTGGCCTCGGTGAGGACGGATCGGTGTGCGGCCTCGATGAGGCGGTTCGGCGTGCGGTCTCGGTCAGGGCCGATCGGTGTGCGGTCTCGGTCAGGGCCGATCGGTGTGCGGCCTCCGTGAGGACGGTTTGGCGTGCGCCCTCGGTGAGGACGGTTCGGTGCGGCCTCGGTCGGGATCGTTCGGCGTATGGGCTGGTCAGGGACGTTCGGTGGGTGGCCTCGGTAAGACGGTTCGGTGGGTGGCTCTGGTGAGGGTGGGTCAGCCTTCGGCTTCCGTTAGGGCTATCTGTACGGGGGTGGGGGTGGTGCGGCGCCATGGTCCGTTGAAGAGCAGGATCGCGGGGATGAACAGCACGAGGCAGCCCAGCGCCACGAACAGCCAGGTCTGCCAGCTCGTCGCCGCCACCACATGCGGGATCACCAGCAGCCCGACCACCGCGATCGCCTTGCTCAGGAAGCCGAACAGCCCCCAGGCGGTGCCCTGCAGGCGCGGGTCGGCGTCCTCGGCGTCCTCGGAGTAGTTGGCCATCCAGGGGGCGTACGCGACGCCGAGTGAGCCGCCGAGCAGGGCGCCGACCACCATGAGCGTGCCGGTGGAGACGCCTTCCTGGCCGAGCGCGACGGCGAGGTAGGCGGTGACCAGCACAGCGGCGATCGTCCCGGCGAGCGAGAACGGCTTGCGCAGTTGCAGGCGGTCCGACAGGCGGCCGGTGACGATCAGCGTGACGAGGTTGAGGCTCCAGAACGCGGCCATGATCGTGGACGCCTGCGCGCTGCTGATGCCGAGCGCGCCCACCAGCATCGTCTGGCCGAACAGCGACAGCGTGATGTAGAGGACCAGCCAGAGCGAGATGCCGACGACGTGGGCCCAGATGTTGCGCCGGGCGAACAACGACCGGACGGTGGGCGGGCGCTCCAGGTCGACGACCTCCTCGGCGGCCCGTTCGGTGTGCTGGATCCTGGCCCGCAACTCGGGGGACAGGTCGGCGATGTTGAACGCGATCACCGCGGAGATCACCAGCGAGAAGCAGCCCATGATGACGAACTGCGACCGCCACGACTCGTCGAAGATCGGCAGCGTCCAGCCGGCGACGGCGGCGGCCAGGAAGTTCGCGCCCACCGGGCCCCACGTCCAGAACCCGAAGGCCTGCGCCCGGCCGAGCCGCGGGGAGAAGTCGCGGATCAGCGGCGCGGTGGAGGCCATGGCGACGCCGTCCACGAAGGCCAGCAGGATGCGGGCGATCAGCAGGTCGCGTGGGCTGTGCACGAGCGTCATGGCGAAGCAGCAGACGGCGGTGAGGGCCATGAGCGGGATGAGCAGGCGGACCCGGCCGACCCGGTCGGTGAGCCGGCCGCCCAGGATGGAGGCCACGGCCCCGGCCACCGCCGCCGCCCCCGACACCGCCCCGTACGTGGCCAGGGACATGTTCAGGTCTTTGAGCAGCAGGGGTACGACGGGCGCGATCTGCCCTTCGTAGGAGCCGATGAGGATGGCCAGGACGGCCATGGTGAGGATCTTCATCCGGCGGGCGCCGGTCGGGTACTCGTCGAGCTCGCGAACGTAGGACAGCCTCATGACACGCCTTTCTGTCGAGCCTAGGCCCCCGTCATGAGTTCTAGAAGCTAGCTCTAGAATCCATTTCTGAGATGCTGCTCCTCGCATCGGCCCGCGTCAAGAGTGCGTACCCGGGATCAGATGATTAGAATCAAATTCTAGGATTCGTACGTAGTGAGGAGCCGGGCGTGGACCTGGAACTTGACGGCCTCGACGTGACCTTCGACCACACGGCCGTGGCCGCTCCCCGGATCAGGGACCTGCTGCCGATCTACCGCGACCTGCTCGGAGGCCGCCACCTGGGAGGCGGCGGGGACAACCGGGTCAGCGGGTACCGCACGCTGCAGCTCACGTACTCCAACGGGAGCAAGGTCGAGCTGATGGAACCGCTGACCGGGTCCACGTTCTTCGACAGCTTCTTCGAGCTGACGCGGGGGCGGGGCGGCGTCCATCATCTGAACTTCCACGTCGCGGACATGGACGCGGCCGTCGCCCGGCTCACCGGGCGCGGCTACCGGCTGCACGGGCTCAACCGGGCCGACGCGCGCTGGCAGGAGGTGTTCCTGCACCCCAAGGAGGCGCACGGCGTGCTGATCCAGCTCGCCTGCCCGGGGTTCCGTGACCCGGCCGAGGCCCGCCCGGCGCTGGAGGAGGTGCTGGCTGGACGCGGCCGCAACGGCGACGGCATCCCGAGCCCCTGAGCCGCGGAGGCTTCCCCGCAACCGAACCTGGCTCTAGAGTGCGATTCTAGAACTAGAGTGGGGAGGCCCATGAAACCGGCACCGAAGCCAACACCCGAGACCCAGCCGTTCTGGGACGGCACGGCCGCGGGAGAGCTCAGGATCCAGCGCTGCCAGACGTGCGCGCGGCACTACTTCTACCCCCGGCCGAGCTGCCCCCACTGCGGCGGCGGCGACGTGGAGTGGGTGCGCGCGACGGGCCGCGCGACCCTGTACTCGTACGTGATCAACCATCGCCCCGCGCCCGGCTTCGAGGCCGGCGGGCCCTACGCCATCGCCGTCGTGGAGCTGGAGGAGGGCGTGCGGATGATGACCAACATCGTCGGCGTGCCCAACACCCCCGAGGACCTGCCGCTGGACATGGAGCTGCGGGTGGTGTTCGAGCGGCGCGGCGACGTGCACGTGCCGCTCTTCGAGCCCGCGGAGGGCGGCCGATGAACATCGTGATCGCCGGGGCGGCCGAGACCGACGAGATCGGCCGCCTGCCGGACCGCTCCACCTTCCAGCTCCACCTGGAGGCCGCGCGCAACGCCCTCGCCGACGCGGGCATGACGAAACACGACATCGACGGCATCGCCACGGTCGGCACGCCCGGCCCGATCCAGGTCGCGCACGCCCTCGGCATCACGCCCTCCTGGCTCGACGGCACGGGCGTGGGCGGGTCGTCGTTTTTGTTCCACGTGCGCCACGCCGCCGCCGCCATCAGGGCCGGGCTGTGCCGTACCGTGCTGATCACGCACGGCGAGTCGGGACGGTCGCGGGTCGGCGCCGGCCGGTGGGGGCTGGGCGCGGACTCGCTGCTCGGGCAGTTCGAGCTGCCGTACGGGGTGGTCGGGCCGCCGACGTCGTTCACCGTCACGGCGCTGCGCTACATGAAGGAGACCGGCCTCACCCACGAGCAACTGGCCGAGGTGGCGGTCGCGCAGCGCCGCTGGGCGGCCCGGAACCCGCGGGCCATGTACCGCGAGCTCGTCACGGTCGCGGACGTGCTTGCGTCGAAGCTCGTCGCCTACCCCTTCCACCTGCTGGAATGCTGCCTGGTGACGGACGGCGGCGGCGCGCTGGTGGTCACCTCCGAGGAGCTGTCGCGCCGCTCGCCGGTGTACCTGCTCGGCTCCGGCGAGGCCATGGACGCGCCGATGGTCTCGCAGATGGAGGACTTCACCACCTCCAAGGGCTTCCGCCTGTCCGGCCGGGCCGCCTTCGCCGAGGCCGGGATCGCCCACGACGACGTCGACCACCTGATGGTGTACGACGCCTTCGCCCACGTGCCCCTCTACGGCCTGGAGGACCTGGGCTTCGTCGGCCGGGGCGAGGCCGGGGCGTTCGTCGCCGAGGGGCACACCTCGCCCGGCGGCCGGCTGCCGATGAACACCAACGGCGGCGGCCTGTCCTACACGCACACCGGCATGTACGGCATGTTCGCCATCCAGGAGTCGGTGCGGCAGCTCAGGGGCGAGGCCGCGGCCCAGGTGCCGGACGTGGAGGTGAGCGTGGTGCTGGGCAACGGCGGCATGTTCGCCTCCGCCGCGACCCTCGTCCTGGCCTCCCGGTTGCCCTAGGTTCCGCGCACGGCCCTCCGGGCAGGCGAGCCCGGACGGGCCGATGGAACGGGATGGAACGGAATGGAACGCCTCTCCATCGGAAGCGGAAGATCCTGAGAAGAGGAGACGGCGATGCCGAAGTTCATGGACGTGCACAGTGGTTTCGTCGGCGTCACCGAGGAGCAGTTGCGCGAGGCCCACGAGCGGGACCTGGCGGTCGAGGGGGCCGAGGGCGTGCACTTCGAGCGGGCCTGGCTCGACCCGGACTCGGGCAAGGTGTTCTGCCTGTCGTCGGGGCCGTCGAAGGAGGCGGTGATGCGGGTGCACGAGAAGGCCGGCCACCCCACGACGGAGATTTACGAGCTGCCCATCGAGGTCGAGTAGCGACGACTCGGCCACCGGACCGGTGACGGCCGCCCGCGCTGCTGCGGACGCGGGCGGCCGCCACCGAGACGCCCCGAGCCACGAGGTCCAGGCGGGCGGGGGCGCGCGAAGCCGTACGGGCAGGCGGGGGCGTCAAAGGTTGCCAGGCGGGCGCGTCGGGCGCCCGGCCGCGCATGCGGGCCGTACTAGATTCGTCGGGTGAGCACGGGGGCCGCGCGCGGGGTGGGGCGGTTCGTCAACGGCGAGTCGGTCTACGGGACCATCCTGACGGCCGGCGTCGTCTCCGGGCTCTCGCACTGGATCGCCGACCCGGCCGAGCTGCTGGCCACCGCGATCGGCACGGTCATCGTGTTCTGGATCGCGCACGCGTTCGCGGAGATCGTCGGCGACCGCTCGCCGGACGTGCGCAAGGCGGTGAGGGGCGCGGTGACGCGGTCCACGGGCATGTTGTGGGGGCTGGTCCCGCTCACGGTGATCCTGTGCGTGGCGATGACCGGCGTGATGTCCGTGGACGCGTCGGTGTACCTGGAGATCGGCGTGTCGGTCGTCCTGCTGACCGTGCTCGGCTTCTTCGCGGCGGCGCCCAAGACCGACCGGCTCTGGGTCCGGCTGCTCTGCGGAGCCGGCTCGGGCGCCCTGGGGGCCGTGATGATCCTGCTGAAGAGCCTTGGGCATTGAGCGCGGCGCCCGAGCCGCCGGGGCAGGTCAGGAGGGCGGCGGGCGCCAGGTGATGAGGGCGTCCAGGGCCTCGACGCGGGAGCCGGTGACCAGGAGCGGGTTGATCTCCAAGGACTCCAGGTCGTCGCCCAGGCTCTCGGCGAACGCGGCGATCCCGGCCACCACGTCGGCCACCGCGTCCAGGTCGGCGGGCTCGGTGCCTCTGGCGCCGTCCAGCAGGGCCGCGCCGCGCAGCTCGGACAGGGCCCGGCGTACCTCGGCGGCGTCCACCGGCAGCACGCGCAGGGCCGCGTCTCGCAGCACCTCCACCCAGACGCCGCCGAGCCCGACCGCCAGGGTGAGCCCCCAGGCCGGGTCGCGCACCACGCCCGCCAGCAGCTCGATCCCGCCGCCGCGCTGCGGCTGGACCAGGACGCCCGCGTCGGGGGCGTGCGCCCGCGCCGCGGCCACCACCTCCCGGTACGCCTGCCGCACCTCCTCAGGTCCGGACAGCCCGAGCCGCACCCCGCCGATGTCGCTCTTGTGCCCGAGCCCTTCGGCGGCGGCCTTGAGCACCACCGGGTAGCCGAACCGCTCGGCCGCGGCCACCGCCGCCGCCTCGTCCGCCGCGGTCTCGGACGGCACGACGGGCAGCCCCGCGGCGGCCAGCAGGGCGGCGGCCCGGTGCTCGGCCCACACGCCGTGCGCGCCCTCCGGCGCGCCCCTGGATGCGCCGGCGACCGTCCGCCCGGCCGGGCCGCCGCCGGTCAGGGCCCTGCGGTGGGCCTCCGACCAGCGCACCGCCGCGCCGAGCGCGGTCAGGCCGTGCTCGATCCCGCCCATGACGTACGGGAACCCGGTCTCCCGCTGCACCTGCCGGCCGAACTCCGTGACGTCGGTCAGCACGTTGCTCACCACCACGACCGGCACCGGCGACTCGGCGATGCGCCGCGCGCTGGCCTCGTACATGGCCAGGACGGGCGCGGGGTCCGCGGGGGCGATCCTGGGCGGTTCGGACAGCAGCATGACCAGGTCGATGCCGGGGTCGGCGGTCACCGTCTCCAGGGCCCGGCCGAGCAGGGTGCGGTCGACGAGGACGTAGCCGGTGACGTCGAGCGGGTTCTGCACCGTGCCGAACGACGGCACGATCCCGGCCAGGCGCTCGACCGTCGCCGCGGAGAAGGGCGGCAGCTCCAGCCCCTCGTCCTCGGCCCGGTCCGCGATGATCTCGGACGCGCCGCCGGACGGGGTGACCACGCCCACCCGGCGGCCGGGCAGCGGGCCGGTGGCGGCCAGCAGCCCTGAGGTGATGATGAGGTCCTCCAGCGAGCGCACCCTGATCACGCCGAGCTGGCGCATCGCGGCGTCGATGACGTCGTCGTCGCCCACGAGCGCGCCCGTGTGGGCCTGCGCGGTGTGCGAGGCGAGGCGGCTGCGGCCGATCTTCAGCGCCACGATCGGCTTGCCCGCCGCCAGGGCCCGGCGGGCGACCCGGGAGAACTCGGCCGGGTTCCTGATCGTCTCCAGGAACAGGGCGATGACCCGGGTCGCCGGGTCGTCCACCAGGTAGTCGACGACGTCGGTGACCGTGACGACCGACTCGTTGCCCATCGAGGTCAGCAGGCTGATGCCGACGTTGCGGGCCTGGGCGAAGCCGAGCACCGAGCTGGCCAGCGCGCCGCTCTGCAGCACCACGCCGACCGACCCGCGCAGCAGCGGCTCGGGGATGGGCAGCCCGTACGGGGTCACGTCGGCGGCGGCGTTGATGTAGCCGTTGCCGTTCGGCCCGAGGATCGTCAGGCCGTTCTCGCGGGCGAACCCGGCGATCTCCGCCTCCATCCGCGCGCCCTCCGCGCCGGCCTCCCCGAACCCCGCCGTGAGGACGACGTAACAGCCGATGCCCAGCTTGGCGCCCTCCTTGAGCACGCCGAGCACGGCGGCCGTCGGCACCATGACGTAGGCCAGGTCGACGGGGGAGGGGATCTCGGTCAGGCTGCGGAAGGCCGGCGACCCGTGCACCACCCCGCCCCTGGGATTGACCAGGTGGACGGGCCCGGAGAAGCCGTGGGTGCGCAGGTTCAGCAGCGTGCTGACCGACCAGCCCGACTTGTCCGTGGCCCCCACCAGGGCGATCGAGCGCGGGTTGAACAGTGCCTCGACCGACATGGGCTACTCTCCGATCAGGCCGAGCCTGGCGTGGCCCTTGATGAGGTTGCGGGCGATCGTGCGGCGCTGGATCTCGTCGGTGCCCTCGAAGATGCGCAGCAGGCGCAGCTCCCGGTACCACCGCTCGACCGGCAGCTCCTTGGTGTATCCCATGCCGCCGTGGATCTGCAGCACCCGGTCCACGACCTGGTTGGCCATCACGGCGCCGTTGAGCTTGGCGATGGAGGAGGCGTGCCGGGCGTCCATGCCCTGCTGCACCTGCCAGGCGGCATGGAGGGTGAGCCACTTGGCCGCCTCGATCTCCACCTGGGAGTCGGCGATCATCCACTGGATGGCCTGGTACTCCGAGATGGTCTGTCCCATCGACTTGCGGATCTTGGCGTAGTCGATGGCCATCTGGAGCATGCGCTCGGCGGAGCCGATGGCACGGGCCGGGATCATGTACCGTCCTTGCCCGATCCACTGCATGGCAAGCTCGAAGCCCTTGCCGAGCTCGCCCAGGATGTTCTCCTCGGGCACCCGCACGTCCTGGAACACCAGCGCCGCCGGCCCCCACTCGCCCATGGTCGGGATGGGCTCGGACGTCCAGCCCATGTCCCGGTCGACCAGGAAGCACGTCACGCCGTGGCCCTCGGCCACCGCGAACACCATGACGAAGTCGGCCTCGCTGCCGCCGGTGATGAACGTCTTCTCGCCGTTGATCACCCACTCGGCGCCGTCGCGGGTGGCGCGGGTGCGGATGTTGCGGGCGTCGGAGCCGGCGCCCGGCTCGGTGATCGCGAAGCAGGACCGCCGCTCGCCCTCGATGGTGGGGACGAGGTAGCGCTGCCTCTGCTCGTCGGTGCCGGCGTAGAGGATGTTGTCGGCGCTGCCGCCGAAGGAGAAGGGCACGAACGTGCGGCCCATCTCCATGGCGATGATCGCGGACATGATCGGGCCGAGCGCCGCGCCGCCGTACTCCTCGGGGGTGTTGATGCCCCAGAAGCCCGACTTCCTGGCCTTGGCGCGCAGGTCGCGCACGACCTCGGGGTCGAGCCCCGGCCGCCCTTCGCGCTCGTTGCGCAGGACCTCCGGCTCCAGCGGCATGATCTCTTTCTCGATGAAGGCACGCACGGTGTCGCGGATCTGCCGTTCCTCCGGGCTGAGCGAGAAGTCCACGGCCGCCTCCTGAATTTCTAGAATCATTCTCTAGTACGCGATTCTAACCCGCCCGCGGCACTGGTCAAGAATCAGATTCTAGAATTCGGCGGGATAGAATGCCTGGCATGGCACGCAAGTCCTCGTGGGAGTGGAGCCGTACGGCTCAGACGCGCAAGAGCATGTTGCAGGCGGCCCGTGAGGTCTTCAGCGAGCACGGCTTCGCCGACGCCAACGTCTCGGAGGTCGTGGCCCGCGCCGGCTCCAGCGTCGGCAGCCTCTACCACCACTTCGGCGGCAAGACCGAGCTGTTCCTCGCCCTCTACGAGGACCACCAGGCGGCCCACGAGCAGGCGTCGGCCGCCAGCGTCGCCAAGGCCAAGAAGGAGGGCGTCAGCGACCCCGTCGAGCTGCTGATCGCCGGGGCCCGCGCCTACCTCGACGGCGCCTGGGACCGGCGCGACCTGGTCAGGCTCTTCATCGACGGCGACGGCCCGCCCGGCTTCGAGCTGATCCGCCGCACCCGCGGGCGCGAGTGGGTGCGCCAGAACGCCGTCCTGCTCGGCGCCGGGGGAGACCCCCTCGACCGGTTCACGGTCGCGGTGCTGACCAGCATCATCGGCGAGGCCGCCCGCGAGGTGGCCACCTCCGACACCGAGGAGGAGGCCAGGGAGATCATCGAGGCGGCGATGAAGCTCATCCACCGCCTCGATCCCCTCAGGGGGCTCAGCGACGACTGATCGTCGCCCGGCCGCGGTCGATCACCACCGTCCCGTCGTCCTTGGCGGTGCGGAACAGCACGTCCTCGCCGTCGGCCCAGATGGAGACGGCCAGCGGCTCGCCGGGGAACACCGGGCTGCTGAACCGGCCCGACATCGCCCTGAAGCGCGACGGGTCCGACCCGGCGAGCGTGTGCAGCAGCGCCCGCCCGGTCACTCCGTACGTGCACAACCCGTGCAGGATCGGCCGGTCGAACCCGGCCCTGGCGGCGAACTCCGGATCGCTGTGCAGCGGGTTGCGGTCGCCGGACAGCCGGTAGAGCAGCGCCTGGTCCGGCCGGGTCGGGTAGGTCACCTCGTGGTCGGGCGCCCGGTCCGGCGCCGCCCACTCGTCGCGGGGCCCCCGGTCGCCGCCGAAGCCGCCCTCGCCACGGATGAACACCGAGCTGCGCGAGGCGATCACCAGCTCGCCGGTCTCCAGGTCCACGGCCCTGGCCTCGGTGGTCACCAGCGCGCCCGAGCCCTTGTCGTAGATGCCGGTCACCTTCGACGTCGTCCGCACGCCGCCCGCGGGCGGCAGCTCGCGGTGCAGCTCGAAGCCCTGCTCGGCGTGGACCAGCAGGGCCGGGTCGAAGTCGCCCAGCCGCCGCCCCGGCGCCTGCGCCGCCAGCACCGCGAACGTCGGCAGCACCCGCTGCCCCTTCTCGGTGGCGAACTCCAGCTCCTCCAGGCCCGAGCCGACGCCGAGCGCGTACAGCATGGTGTCCTCGGCGGTCCAGGTGCGCTCGTGGGCCGGGCCCTCGACGCCGATCAGCGAGTGGTCGAGCGGCATGTCAGTCCTCCCGTCCGGGGACGCGGCCGTTGGTCAGGGCGTTGGGGGCGGCCTTGTCCACCAGGGCGGGGATGACCGCGCCCAGCTCGGCCGGGTCCCAGCGGCCGCCCTTGTCCACCCCGGGGCCGGCGTGCCAGCCCTCGGCCACGCTGATCATGCCGCCGCGCACGTTGAACACCCGCCCGGTCACGCCGCGCGCCTCGGCGCTGGCCAGCCAGACCACCAGCGGCGCGATGTCGTCGGGGTCGGCGCCGGTGGCCCCGGCCGGGATCAGGTTCTCCGTCATGCGGGTGAGCGCGGCGGGGGCGATGGCGTTGACGGTCACGCCGTAGCGCTCCAGCTCCCTGGCGGCGATCACGGTCAGCCCGGCGATGCCCGCCTTGGCCGCGCCGTAGTTGCCCTGGCCCGGGTTGCCGTAGATGCCGGAGGACGACGTCGTGTTGATGATCCGGGCGTCCGGCCGCTCGCCGGACTTGGCCCTGGCCCGCCAGTAGGCGGCGGCGTGCCGCAGGGGCGCGAACGTGCCGCGCAGGTGCACCCTGATCACCGCGTCCCACTCCTCGGCGGTCATGTTGACCAGCATGCGGTCGCGCAGGATCCCGGCGTTGTTGACCAGCACGTGCAGGTCGCCGAAATGCTCGACGGCCGATCTGATCAGGCGCTCGGCGCCGTCGAAGTCGGAGACGTCCTCGCCGTTGACGATCGCCTGGCCGCCCATGGCCTCGATCTCGGCCACCACCTCGGCGGCGGCCCCGGACGAGCCGGTGCCGTCCACCTCCGCGCCCAGGTCGTTGACCACCACCTTCGCGCCCTGCCTGGCGAACTCCAGGGCGTGCCCGCGCCCGATGCCCCTGGCCGCACCCGTGACGATCACCACGCGACCTTCGACGATCCCGCTCATCCGACACCTCGATCCTTGACCGGCCGACGATTTGAACTGGATTCTAGTATCAAAATCTAGAAAGGACAGGCCCTTGGTGACGACGACCACCGCTCCCGTCGGCCACGCCTGGCGCACGCTGTCGGTCGTGAGCCTGGCCAGCGTGCTGATCGGGCTGGGCGGCAGCGCGATCAACGTGGCGCTGCCCGAGATCGCCCGGCACACCGGGGCCGACGCCACGGCCGCGGGCTGGATCCTGCTGGGCTTCCAGTTGACCACGACCGTCCTCATGGTGGTATTCGGCCGCTTAGCCGACATGTTCGGCAGGCGCAGGATGTACCTGATCGGGCTGGCCGTCTACACCGGGGCCGCCCTGCTCGCCGGGCTGGCGCCCGGCGCGTGGGTGATCGTGGCCATGCGGGTCGTGCAGGCGGCCGGCGCCGCGATGCTGCTCACCAACAGCGCCGCCCTGGTCAGCGACGCCTTCCCGCGCGAGCGGCTGGGCGAGGGCATGGGCGTCTACGTGGCCTCCTTCTCCATCGCCGGGCTGATCGGCCCGACGCTCGGCGGCCTGCTCGCCTCGAACCTGGGCTGGCGCTGGGTGTTCTGGTTCAACGTGCCCATCGGGGTGATCTGCCTGGTGTGGGGCGCGCTCACGCTGCGGCGGGTCGAACCGGCCGGCCGCGAGCGCGGGCTCGACCTGCCGGGCAGCGTGCTCGTGCTGGTCACGCTGGGCGGGCTGCTGCTGGCGCTGTCGGAGTTCGGCCGGCTGGGGTGGGGGCATCCGGTGGTGGCCGCCGGGCTCGCCGCGTTCGCCGTGGGCCTGCCGCTGTTCGCGGCCAGGGAGCGGCGGGCCGCCCATCCCGTGGTGGACCTGCGGCTGTTCCGCGACCGGGCCTTCGCCTTCGGCACGCTCGCCTCCTTCCTCAACGCCGTCGCTCGGATGGGCATGGTGTTCCTCGTCGCGCTCTACTTCCAGGCCGTACGGGGGGACGATCCCGTACAGGCCGGGCTGAAGGTGCTGCCGCTGGCGGTGGCGGCCATGGTCGCGTCGGTGACGTCGGGCTTCCTCCAGCGGCTGACCAGCGCGCGCACCCTCGCCGCGGCCGGGGCCGCCACCACGACCTGCGGCCTGCTGGCGCTGCTCGGCACGATGTCGGCGAGCACGCCGTACCCGGCGGTGGCCGCCGGGCTGGTGCTCATCGGCCTCGGCTCGGGCGTCTTCCTGCCCTCCAACACCACCGCCATCCTGGACGGCCTGCCCTCAGAACGCCTCGGCATCGTCAACGCCATGCGCCTCATGCTCCAGAACACCGGCAACGTGGTCGGCACCGGCCTGGTGCTGTCGATCATCACCGCGCCGCTGCCCGCCGCGCTGCACCGGCGGGTCTTCGCCGGGACCCTGTCGCAGCTCTCCGGCGACGCGGTCGGCCTGCTCGTGACCGGTTACCGCTGGGCGCTCACCTGCATGGCCGCGATCTCGGTGCTGACCGTGCTGGCCTGCCTGGCCCGCCGCAAGGCCCGGTGACCGGCGGGCCGGACGGTACGGGTACCGTGGCGGACGTGGCAGAACCCTCCCCGGCGCACCGGCACGTCTTCCTCCGCATGGTCAGATTCGCCGACATCGACTCCCAAGGGCATGTGAACAACGTGCGCTTCCTCGACTACCTGGAGGACGCCCGCTTCGGCATGTTCGCGATCGATCCGGTCAGGGCGGGCGAGGCGCCCTTCGGAGGGCTCGTGGTCACCCGCCACGAGATCGATTACCGCCGCCCGCTGGGCCTGCGTCCCGAGCCGGTCAGGGTCGAGACCTGGGTCACCCAGATCAGGCCGGTCCGCTTCACCCTGGCCTACGAGATCCGCGACGACGACGAGGTCTACGCGACCGCCACCTCGGTGATCGTGGCCTACGACGTCGAGCGGGCCGCGCCGCGCCGGCTCGGTGAGGACGAGCTCGTCCTGCTCAAGCGCTACTCGGCCGAGGGCTGACCGCCCTGGAACCGCAGCCGCCCTCCGGGACGGGCAGGAAGCGCTGGCTGATGCTCGCGCTGGGCGTCAACGCGCATGCGAGCGTCACCTTAGGACTGTTCGGCCTGCCTCTCGTCATGCCGGAAATTGAGCGACATTTCGGTGTTCCGCTGGCAGTGGCCGGAGTCATTGGAAATGCCCCGGGAATCGGCGTTCTGGTGGCGCTCGTCGCCTGGGGCGCGCTGGCCGACCGGCACGGCGAGCGCCTGGTGCTCGGCATCGGCGTGAGCGTGGCGGCCGTGCTGCTCGCCGCCGTCGCCTTCGCCGGGCCCGCCTGGGCCGTGATCGCGCTGCTCGCGCTGGCGGGGGCGGCCGGCTCGGCGGCCATGGTCGGCGGCGGCCGGATCGTCCTGCGCTGGTTCCAGCCGCCCGAGCGAGGGGTCGCCATGGGCCTGCGCCAGGTGTCCTACACCCTCGGCATGGCCGTCGCGGCGTTCGTGCTGCCGCCGGTCGCGCGGGCGCACGGGCTGCCCGGCGTGCTGCTCGTCTGCTCCGCCGTGAGCCTGCTGGCCGCCGTCCTGGCCGCGCTGTTCCTGGCCGAGCCGCCGCGCTCGATCGCCGGGGGGAGCGCGGGGCCGGCGCGGTCGCCGTACCGGCAGCCGGCGCTGTGGCGGGTGCACGCGACCAGCGGGCTGCACGCGGTGCCGCAGATCGTGGTCAGCACGTACGGCGTCACCTGCCTGGTCGGCCTGTACGGCTGGGACGCCGTGGCCGCCGGCCAGCTCTTCGGCCTGTCGGCCGTCGCCGGGGCCGTGGTCCGCGTGGCCGTCGGCCGCTGGTCGGACCGGGTCGGCCTGCGGATGCGTCCCCTGCTGCTGCTCACCTGCGCCTGCCTGGCCGTGCTCGCCCTGCTGGTCGTGGGCACGGCGACGGACAGCCTGCTCGGCCCGGTGGCGCTGGCCACGGCCTCGGTGCTCACCGTGTCCGGCAACGGGCTGGCCTACCTGCGGGCGGGCGAGCTGGCCGGCCCCGCCTGGGCGGGCAGGGTG
The DNA here is from genome assembly GCF_044465345.1 of Nonomuraea sp. NPDC049684. Classification (NCBI taxonomy): domain Bacteria; kingdom Bacillati; phylum Actinomycetota; class Actinomycetes; order Streptosporangiales; family Streptosporangiaceae; genus Nonomuraea; species Nonomuraea sp. NPDC049684. The sequence continues at coordinate 96,001 of NZ_JBITLO010000021.1, forward strand.
CTCGGCACCCACAACACCGTCCAGAACGTCGTCGCCCTCGGGGTGACGCCGCTGGCCGGGGCGCTGATCACCGGGACGGGGTACTGGGCGGCGTACGCGGCCGGCCTGGCCTGCGCGCTGGTGTCGCTGCCCGTCATCCCCGTCCGCGGCGAGCAGCGGGCCGGCCCTCGGTCATGAGGCCCTGCGCAGCCACACGGCGGTGTCCGGCGGCAGCGTCCCGGCCTGGACCGGGCCGCTGGACAGCAGCATCGCGTCGTGCGGCGGCAGCCGTACGGCCTCCATCCCGCAGTTGATCGCGCAGATCAGCGGGCCCCTGGAGAAGAAAAGCGCTCCCTCGGGGGAGTCCAGCCACTCCAGGGTGTAGGGAATCACACCCGCCAGCTCGCGGCGGCAGGCCAGGGCCCGGCGGTAGAACTCCAGCGTCGAGTCCGCGTCGCCCTCCTGCTTCTCGGCCGTCAGCTCGGCGAAGGCGGCCGGCTGCGGCAGCCAGGGCCGCACGCCGGGCGGCGAGAACCCGTAGGAGGGCGACTCCGCCGACCAGGGCAGCGGCACCCGGCAGCCGTCGCGGCCCGGCAGCTTGCCCTCCGACTGGAAGAACACCGGGTCCTGCCTGGCCTCGGCCGGCAGGTCGGTCACCTCCGGCAGGCCCAGCTCCTCGCCCTGGTAGAGGTAGGCGGAGCCGGGCAGCGCCAGCATCGTGAGCAGCGCCGCCCTGGCCCGCGCCAGGCCCGTGCCGGGATCGGCGGTCTCGTAGCGGGTGCGATGGCGTACGACGTCGTGGTTGGACAGCACCCAGGTGGCGTACGGGACCGAGGCCAGGGTGTCGTCGATCACCTTCTTGAACGCGGTCGGCGACCACGGCGCCTGCAGCCAGGCGAAGTTGAAGCTCTGGTGCAGCTCGTCCGGGCGCACGTAGAGGGCCAGGTCCTCGGCGCTGTCGGTCCAGACCTCGCCGACGGCCATCCGCTGGCCGGGGTAGCTGTCCAGCACCTTGCGCCAGTCGCGGTAGACGCCGTGCACCTCCGGCTGCCCCCAGACCGGCGAGACCGACGTGAACGACTGGTCGCCGACGTCGGGCAGCCCATCGGCCTTGTACAGGCCCATCGCGACGTCGATGCGGAACCCGTCCACGCCCTTGTCCAGCCAGAAGCGCAGGACGTCGAGGAACTCCGCGTGCACCTCGGGGTTGCGCCAGTTGAAGTCGGGCTGGCCGGGGGCGAACAGGTGCAGGTACCACTGCCCGTCGGGGACCTGGGTCCAGGCCGGCCCGCCGAACGTGGACTGCCAGTTGTTGGTCGTGTCGCGGAAGACGTACCGGTCGCGCTTCTCGCCCCGCAGCGCGGCCTGGAACCAGGGGTGCTCGGCGGAGCTGTGGTTGGGGACGATGTCCACCAGCACCTTCAGCCCGTGCTCGTGGGCCTCGGCCACCAGCGCGTCGAAGTCGGCCAGCGTGCCGAACAGCGGGTCGACGCCGCGGTAGTCCGCCACGTCGTAACCGCCGTCGGCCATCGGAGAGGGGTAGAACGGCGTCAGCCAGATGGCGTCGACCCCCAGCCTCCTCAGGTACGGGATCCGCTCCCGCACCCCGGCCAGGTCGCCGACGCCGTCTCCGGAGGCGTCGGCGAAGCTGCGAACGTAGATCTCGTAGACGACGGCATCACGCCACCAGGGGATATCCATGTGGGCGTCATGCCCGTTATGTCGGCGAGTTCACCAAGCTGTGGGCCGCATAGACCAGATAGTCCCAGAGCCGGGTCGCCTGATCCTCGGGCAGGCCGAGCGAGTCGACCGCGTCACGCATGTGACGCAGCCAGGCGTCGCGCTCGGCCTCCCCGATCACGAACGGCACGTGCCGCATGCGCAGCCGGGGATGGCCGCGCTCCTGGCTGTAGGTGTTGGGGCCGCCCCAGTACTGGATCAGGAATCCGCGCAGCCGGTCCTCGGCGCCCGTCAGGTCGGGCTCGGGGTAGAGCGGCCGCAGCAGGGGGTCTTCCGCGACACCTTCGTAGAAACGGTGGACGAGGCGGCGGAAGGTCTCCTCGCCGCCTACGGCGTCGTAGAAGGAGGTCTCTGTCACGTTCTCACCTTATGCAATGGCGACCATGGGGATTCCGGCGGAGTCCAGGGCGGCCTTCACCCTGAGCCGGATCTCCCGGGCGACCTCGGCCTGGCGGGAGGGCAGCGTCTTGGCGGTGATGCGGAACACCAGCGCGCTGTCGGAGAGCTGCTCCACGCCGTACACCTGGGGCTCCTCCACGATCACGCTCTCGCGGAACTCGGGGTCGGCCCAGATCTCCTCGGCCACGATCTCCAGCGCCGCCCGCACGGCGGTGATGTCGGCGTCGTAGGCCACCGGTACGTCGAAGTAGGCCCGCGACCAGCCCTGCGACTCGTTGCCGACGCGGGTGATCGTGCCGTTGCGCACGTACCAGACGCGGCCGTCGGCGTCGCGCAGCCGGGTGACCCGCAGGGTGACCGCCTCGACGGTGCCGACGGCGGCGCCCGCGTCGATCACGTCGCCCACGCCGTACTGGTCCTCCAGCAGCATGAACATGCCGGCGATGAAGTCCTTGACCAGCTCCTGCGCGCCGAAGCCGATCGCCACGCCCAGGATGCCGACGCTGGTCAGCAGCGGGGCGATGGGGATCGTCAGCCGGTCGAGCACGGTCAGGATGGCGGTGCCGAGGACGACGATGGAGGCGATGTGCTTGAGCACCGACCCCATGGTCTCGGCCCGCTGCTTGCGGCGCTCGTGCAGCAGCGCGTCGATGCCGTCGGTGGCCGCGTTGCGGCGGAACCTGTTGGTGAGCGAGCCGCCGGTGGCCGCCCGGTTCACCACCTTGGTGATCACCCGGTGTGAGATGTTCCGCACGACGAATCCGAGCACCAGGATCAGGACGATGGTGATGAAACTCGCCAGCAAGGGCGCCCACGCGGCGTTGTCGAGCCAGTCGACCAGGGGACCACAGAACACCGTGTCACCTTGACAGGCTTGCGCCATCTGCGAGCTCACTTTGTCCAAGTCCTGCACGAGCGACGAATCTGCCGGCGTGGGTGTAGGCGATGGCCCTGATGTCACCAACAGGAACACTGGGTGGATTCCCCCTCAGGAAGCGGTTCGGTCAGCGGCAAATCAGTCCAATTGGATCTAAAAATACCGCTGACCGAACCGGCCGCCGTCACATCACGCCGGGGAAGACGGGGTCGCCAGGTCTCTGGGCCGCGGAGGGAGAGACCGGACGCTCCGATGACGGTCGGCTCGGACGGGCCACACACCCGGAAGCATGGCCCGTACCGGTTCCAAGGGGGGAGGTGATCCCCCCGGCACCCGGCGGGCGCACCCGCCGGGCTGATCTGCGCGCACGGGCGTCGCGCCCGCGCGAAGGGCCGGAACCGGCGGGACGATCAGGGGCCCGGGGATCCGGACGCCCTCCGCACCGATCGTCCCGCCGGCCCCGCGGGGCCGCCGTGGGGGCGGTGACCCGTGGTGGCTGCGCTCCACCCGGATCACCGCGTCGTCACTCTCCCACCGCGGCGAGCACGCGTGCGACCTTGGTCGCGGCACCGGCCGGGTCGTCGGCCGTGTGCATGGGTTCGCCCCAGGACCAGCAGTACCACCAGTCGGGAAGGTCCGAGGCGTTCGCCGGCCGGCAGGTGACGTTCTCGGACAGGCTCGTCGCCTTCGGGTTGATGACGCGTACGAACTGCCGGCCGCTCTGGGTCTGGACCACTCGTGCGAGCAGACCGCGAGCGCCGAGTTCGGATACGAGGCGCTGCAGATGTCCGATCTTGTCGTCCGTCACCTTCTCGTCCTCCTTGGGAATCGTTGCTGGTGGGCCAAACATGGCTCAAGTCAACAGCACACGCAACGCCGTCCTGCTGATCACAGGGAGTGGCTATTCCCTCATGGGTTGTAAGAAACAGTCCCTCGGAGGACGATCCTTAACCGTAGGCTTGATGAGCACGTTTCCAAACGGTCCTCACTGCCTCATAGTCATCTCTAGGCGAAGAGCTACTTGAGGGCTACGCTGAGTCACCAGTCTTGACGGGTCGAGACATCGGGAGAGGGGCCGGGATGTCCGGCAGGCAGCACAGGGAAACGGAGATCGCCCGGCGGATCAGGGCCAAGGGCCTTGCCACCGGGCGCACCTCCGCCCAGATAGCTGAAGAGATCCACGAGGCGTGCTCGCCGCAGTTCAGCACGACCCGCATCAAAGCGCACCGCCTGTCCTACGGCATCGCGCTCGCGGACGTGATCGAGCAGGTGCGCGCGTTGTTCGAGCGCGACGCCAAGGCGCCGCCGGGCATCGGCGAGACGTTGCTGTCGGCGTACGAGAGCGGGCTCAAGCGGCCGGGCCCCGAATACCTCCACTACCTGTGCTCGGTCTACCGGGTCGAGCCCATCGAGCTCGGCTTCGACGGGCCCTGCATCTGCGGCCACGGCCACCGGATGCCCGGCGTGCTCGGCGAGCCCGCCAACCGCGTGCCCGGGTCGGCGTCGCTCCCGCGCGACCTGGTGATCCATCCGATGACCGTCGAGGCCGACGCCCAGGAGGACGAGAACATCCTCCGGCGCACGTTGTTAAATCTGCTCGACACCGACGTGTCGTTCAAGCAGCAGTTCGACGGGCCGGTGCTGGGGGCGTGCGAGGGCATCCGGCGGCGGATGGACGAGACGCTGGTCTCGGCCACCGTGTCGGGCGGCATGCTCGACCAGTGGGAGGAGGCGACGCTGGCCTTCGGCCGCCAGTACACCACGACGCCCCCGCTGCGGTTGCTGTGCGACGTGCTGCTGGAGCTGAGCGCGGTCCGCACGGCGTTGTCCCGGCGCCAGCCGATCGACCTCCAGGACCGGCTGTGCCGCATGGCCGCGCAGCTCGCCGGCCTGAGCGGCATGGTGATGATCAACCTGGGCGACCACCGGCTGGCCCGGTCGTTCTTCCGCACCGGCCGCATCGCCGCCGACGAGACCGGCGACCGCGCGCTGCGGGCCTGGATCACGGCCAGGGAGTCGCTCGTCCCCCTCTACTACGGCGACGCCCGCGAGGCGCTCAACCTGGCCAAGAAGAGCCGCGACCTGGCGGGCGCCGTGCCGTGCGTGGCCCAGGCCATGGCGCCGGTCGTCGAGGCGCGGGCGCTGGCCATGCTCTCGGGCACCGACAGCAAGAAGGAGGTCGTCGACCAGGCCAAGCGCGCGCTGGCCCGGGCCAGGAGCGCCTTCGCGCACATGAAGAGCGAGGAGCAGGAGGACATGGCCTTCGGCTACACCGAGAAGCAGCTCTACTTCTACCAGGGCGATGTGCTCACCAAGCTCGGCCAGACCATCGAGGCCGAGGTGGTGCTCGACCAGGCCCTCGGCCAGTACGAGGACCACGTTCTCGACCAGACCCTGATCAGGCTCGACCAGGCCCAGTGCCGCCTCCTGGAGGGTGACATCGACGAAGCCCTGCACATTGGGACGAACGCCTTGCGCAATCTGGGGGATGAATACCTTACGGACCTCATCATCCGCCCAGCGCTCGCGCTGGAGCAGGCGATCATGAAGAAGGACGACAAACATCAGATGCTGGCTGAATTCAGCGCCCAGCTGCGGCGTCGGAAATTGGCCCAGAAGGAAGGGAGCGGTGGATGACGTTGAAGATCCGGCGGTACCGCTGGTCCGATCTCGACACCATCCTCGCGCTGCACCGGATCTGCCTGGCCGAGGTGGGTCTCCAACCCGGCGACGGCGTCTACTACGACGACGACTTCCCCCGCATCCAGGAGATCTACCTGGCCTGCGGAGGTGACTTCATCGTCGGCGAGACCGGCTCGCGGGTGGTCGCCATGGGCGGCCTGAAGCCCGTCGACCGGGAGACCGCCGAGGTGTGCAGGCTCCGGGTCCATCCCGACTTCCAGCGGCGCGGCTACGGCGGCGCCATGCTCTCGGCCCTCGAAGACCGCGCCCTGGAGCTCGGCTTCAGCAGCCTGCGCGGCGACACCACGCTCAACCAGGGCGCGGCCCTGGCGCTGTACGCCCGTCAGGGCTGGCGTGAGCTGTCGCGCCGCCAGGTGGGCGACCTCGTCGTCATCTACGGCGAGAAACGGCTGGCGCCCGCGCCGGCCATGGAGCTCTAGCTCCGACGACGACGCCGCGGTCCGACGCTTCCGGATCCGGCGGTCTCCCGCCCCATCCCCTCCTGGGGCCCTGGCTGGTTCTCCCTTTCCGCCCCCGCGGCGCTCCTGCGACCTCTACGCTCAGGCGTGACCACACCGCCTCGCGATGATCGCGGAGAGTGACGATCTCCGGGGCGAGGCGTCGGCCCGTTCGCACGGTACGCGCACGCGTCCGTACACAGTGCGAATGTGGAGAGCTCGGCCGTACCAGGCAGTAACCGCAGGAAAGAGCAGTTTTCGCCGCCGCCGGTATGGATGTTTCGGGCCTGGAGTGAGGGTCTTAACTCCAAGTGGAACAGTAACCTCACCGGCTTCGCCGCGTGCTCTGGTGAATGCATTTAGTAGTGGCATGCTCTGCTCCATGGCAGGCGTGCCCGCTCCCCGACCCCTCCTGGGAGCCGTGCTTCTGTTGTTCGTCAGCGCCGCTTGGGGGTCGGCGTTCCCGCTGATGAAGGATCTCATTCTCCGGTTACCGGTCGAGGACCTGCTGGCCGAGCGGTATCTCATCGCCGCGGTGACGCTGGTCGTCATCCGGCCGCGCTCGCTGCGGCGGCTGCCGCGCCGGACGTGGGTCAACGGGCTCGTGCTGGGGCTGCTGTTCGGCGTCGGGCAGACCGCCCAGGCGTTCGCGCTGCACAGCCTGCCCTCGGCGGTGTCGGGGTTCGCCGTCGGGTGCAGCGTGGTGATCACTCCGGTCCTGGCCCTGGTGATGTTCAGGAGCCGGGCGCCGCGGCGGGTGTGGGCCGGGGTGGTGCTCGCCATGGCGGGGATGACCGTGTTCACGCTGCTGCGCGGGGTCGAGGACCACGAGGTCTCGCTGCTCGCGCTCGGCGTCACGCTCACGGCCGCGGCGCTCTACTCGGCCCACACGCTCATGCTCGCCGAGCTGTCCAAGAAGGGCGAACGCTTCCACGCGTACGCGCTGACCACGATCCAGCTCTTCACGATCGGCATCCTCACCGGGGGCTTCGCGCTGCGCGGCGGGATCACGCTGCCGTCCAGCCTGCCCGACTGGGCGATCCTGGCGCACCTGGCCGTGGTGTCGTGCGCGCTGGGGTTCCTGGCCCGCTCGTACGGGCAGAAGCACGTGCCGGCCGTGCCCAGCGCGATCATGATGTCCTCTCAGCCCCTCTGGGTGGCCGCCATCGCGGTGATCTGGTTCCACGAGCAGGTGGGCTGGAGCATGGTGATGGGCGGCGGGCTGATGGCCGCGGCGATGCTGCTCGCCCTGCCCGAGCGGGCGGCCGGGGGAAAAGAGAGCCGGCCTGGCAGGAGCGACCTGCTGGAGGTCTCCCGCCGCGCCGCGTCGGTGCTGGCCGACCTGCGGATCAAGCGTGAGGACCGGCTGCGGTTCGAGCCGGGGCCGGCGCCGTTCATCGCCAAGAGCGCGTGCAAGGACGTCGAGGCGTGCCCGTGGAACGCCCACGCGCTCAAGGGCGGCGGGGAGCCGAGCCTGGAGCGCCTGATCGAGCGGGCGACCGCGATCGTGCGCGCCAAGAAGCTGCCGGGGCCCGGCTGCTGCCAGTCCGTCACGCTGGTCGGGCGGTGCCTGTGCACGTTGATGGAGGAATCGGAACAGGCGCGGGTCGCGGCGGTCGATCATTGGTTTCGGTCTCAATAGGCTGCGGGACGCGCACAAATGCCAGGTAGTTCTTATTCGCTAAACCGCCACTTACTCACCATAAATCTTGATATCCGGTTGGGTGTCCGAATAATGGATAGTCACACCCATCGGAGAGGCACGTCATGAAGCGCATCGTCGTCCGTAAGCCAGGCACCGCGAGGCTCGCAGGGACCGCAGGCGTCATCCACAAGGGGTGACCGAGCGCAGGTCCCACCTCAGCGTCCAGGGCGGCCCGCCCGCCCGATGGGGGGCCGTGCGGCTGCTGATGCCGGTCATCGACGCGCATCGCCGGCCGCGCGGCCCCTACACCGTGGGCGCCGCGCTGCTGCGGCGCCTGGTGCCGGACGCCCCGCGCGAGCTGCTCGCGGCCTACGACATCGAGATCCGGGCGGTCGCGCCCGAGCTGGCCGGGCAGGTGCCCGTCCGGCGGACGACCATCGACGCCGGGCTGCCGGACGAGGAGCGCATCCTGGTGCCGGCGCCCCGCCGTACGCTGAGGCTGGCCAACGGGATCGCCGAGTTCGTCCGGGCGGCCGTGCGGCCGGGCGCGACGCTCGCGGTGTGCAACGGCGCGCACGCCGACCCCACCGACACCGAGCTGCTCGACGTCCTGACCCGGCGGGTCCCGGCCGGCACGCTGGCCGTCGCGGTCTACGCCGAGGGCCCCGAGCCGCCGCCCGACGAGCGTGGCGCCGACGAGCTGTGGCTTCTGGTGGACCGTTGCATGCGCGAGGGCTTCCTGCACGCCGCGGCCGAGCTGGGGGAGCTCGGCCTGGCCCGGACCGAACCGGGGCAGGCCCCCTGGTGGCGCTTCGCCCAGCGCACCGCCACCGCGCTCGGCGGGCTCGGCCGCGTCCAGGAGGCGCGGACGCTGTGGGACCGGGCCCGCGCGGCCAGCCAGGACCCGGTCGTGCACGCCGCCGCCGCGTACGGGACGGCCATGCTCGACGCCCGCCACCCCGACCCGGCGCAGCGCGACCTGGGCAGGGCCCGCCGCTGGCTCAACGCGGCCATCGCCATCTCCAGCCTGCTGCCCGACTCCTTCGAACGGGCCTTCAAACTCGGCTTCGACCGCAACGGCCTGGCCCTGGTCGAGCTGCGGCACGGACGGCTGGAAGCCGCGCTGTCGCTGGTGGAGTCGGCCGTCGAGCTGGCCGGCGAGCTGGGCGACCGGCACCCGCTGCACCGGATGGTGCTGCTGACCAACCGCGCCCAGCTCCTCGGCGCGCTCGGCCACGCCAAGGAGGCCCTGGAGGACTACACCGCCGCCATCGCCCTGGACCCCGGCTTCCCCGACACCTACCTGGAACGCGGCAACCTGCTGTTCCGGCTGGGGGAGTCCGAGGAGGCGCTGGCCGACTACGAACGGGCCATGCGGGCCGGGCCGCCGCTGCCGGAGGCGTACTACAACCGGGCGGAGCTGCGTACCGTGCGGGGTGACGTGGAGGGAGCGCTCGCCGACCTCGGCACGGTGATCGAGCTGGACCCCGGCTACCTCGACGCCTACGTCAACCGCGCCGGGCTGCTGGCGGCGGCGGAGCGGGACGAGGAGGCCAGGGCCGACGTCACGGCCGGGCTCGCCCGCGCGCCGCGGAACCCGCACCTGCTCACCGTGCTCGGCCAGCTGGAGACGGCGGCGGGCCGCTTCGACGAGGCCGCGGCGGCCCTCGACCTGGCTCTGGAGCACGCCCCCGAGCTGGCCGCCGCCTGGGGCAACCGGGGCGTGCTGCGCTACGCCACGGGCGACGCCGAAGGCGCGCTGGCCGACCTGACCCGGGCCGTCGAGCTGGACCGGCAGCCCGACCTGTACGCCAACCGCGCCGTCGCCCTGCGCGCCCTGGGCAGGACCGCCGAGGCGGAGGCCGACGAGCTCCGCGCGGCCGCCTCCTCCTGACAGCCGTCTCCTGCTGACGGCGGCCTCCTGCTGACAGTGGCCTCCTGCTGACGGCGGCCTCCTCCTGGCAGTGGGACGATTACTGCATGACGGGGCGTATAGGGCGAGCCGCGGGGGTGTGCGGGGCACTGGGGGTGTTGTGGTGGGCCACCGCCCGGCTGACCTGGGCGGGCGTCGGCTGCGCCGACTGGGACTGCCTGGCCCCGGCACTCGGCGCCCTCCTGGCGATCAGCCTGGTCATGCTCGCCGGAGCCGCGTACGTGCTGGAGCGCGTGGACGTGCGGCCCGCGCGGCGCGCCGCCCTGGTGGCCGCCGGGGCGGCGGTGGCGTTCTGGGCGGCCGGGAAGCTGCTGCCGTCGCTGCCGTACACCGCCGCGCAGGCCGTGGGCGCCGCGGTCGTGTTCGCCGGGGCGGGGGCCGTCGCGGCGTTCGTGACCGGGCCGGGGCTCGCGTTGCGGTGGCGGGTGCTGATCGCGCTGGCGCTGGCCGGCGTGCCGTGCGGGGTGTTCGCCGTGCTCTGGTTCGGGCTCGGCGGCTGACCGCGGGGAACAGCTCAGGCGGGGAACACCTGGACGTGGTCGGGGGCGACCCGCAGGCGCACCTCGTCTCCTGGCGACAGGCCGGCGGCGGCCCTGGACGGCACGTCGGCGAAGATCACCGAGGGGCCCGCCTGGGCGTACACGCGGGTGGTGGCGCCCAGGAACACCGTCACGTCGACGACCGCCCGCGCGCCGGGGCCGTCCGGGGCCACCTCGACGTCCTCGGGGCGGAACATGCACAGGACGCGCGGCGCGGGCGCCTCGACGTCGAACGCGCCGCCCGCGGTGACCCGGCCGCCCACCGCGTCGAGTTCGAGGGTGTTGCGGTTGCCGACGAAGCCGGCGGCGAAGCGGGTGGAGGGCGCGGTGTAGATCTCCGCGGGCGGCCCGCACTGCTCGATGTCGCCGGCGTTCATCACCGCGACCCGGTCGGAGATGGCCAGGGCCTCGGCCTGGTCGTGGGTGACGAAGACGGTGGTGATGCCGACCTGGTGCTGGATGCGGCGCACCTCGTCGCGCAGGCGGTGGCGTACCTGGGCGTCCAGGGCGGACAGGGGCTCGTCCAGCAGCAGCACCTCGGGGCGGGGGCAGAGCGCGCGGGCCAGCGCGACGCGCTGCTGCTGGCCGCCGGAGAGCTGGTTCGGCAGGCGGTCGGCGAGGTGGTCGAGGCCGACGAGGTCGAGCATCTCGGCCACGCGCTCCCTGACCTCCTCCTTCGGCCGCTTCCTGACGGTCAGGGGGAAGGCGACGTTGCCGCCCACGGTGAGGTTGGGGAACAGCGCGTAGGACTGGAAGACCATGCCGATGGGCCGCTTGCGCACCGGCACGCCGGCCATGTCGGCGCCGCCGATCGTCAGCCGCCCGCCGTCGAACCCGGTCAGGCCCGCGATGCAGCGCAGCAGCGTGGTCTTGCCGCAGCCCGACGGGCCGAGCAGGGCCAGCAGCTCACCCTGCTCGACGCTGACGCTCACGCCGTTCAGCGCGGTGTGCCCGGCGTAGCGCTTGGTGATGCGGTCGAGTACGACGTGGCTCATGGAGTGGTGCCCTTCTGGACCGGAGCGGTGGCCATGGACGCGCTCACCCGTCCGCGGCCGAGCCAGACGACCAGTGCGGACAGCGCGAACAGCAGGCCGAAGGTGAAGATGGTGACGACGGCCAGCGCGTTGGGGTCGCCGAGCGTCCGGGAGACGAACTGGCGGGCCGACCAGAGCGGCAGCGTCTCGTAGCTGACGCCGGTGAGGATCTTGGCGAGCGCGAACTCGTTCATGGCGGTCGCGATGACCAGCAGCGCGCCGGAGACGACGCCGCCACGGATCGCCGGGAGGATCACGCTGACCAGCGTGCGGGCGGGCCCGGCGCCGCACGTGGCGGCGGCCTCGCTGAGCTGGACGGCCCCCGCCGCCAGCAGCGAGCTCTCCACCGCCCGGTACATGAACGGGAACGAGATCGCCGCGGTGGCCGCGGCCAGCAGCCAGAACGTGCCGAACAGCTCGGGCGCGACCGACTTGGTGACGAGCTGGAGCCCCGCCCCGACGACCACCCACGGGACGGCGAACGGGATCACCGCGATCGTCTGGACGATCGACCCGATGCGCGGGTTGTGCACGACCGACCAGTACGCGGCCGGCACCACCAGCACGATCTCGATCACCACGACGACCGCCGAGAGCGCGAGCGAGCGGCCGAGCGCGGCCATGACGTCCGGCTCGGCGAACACGCCGGCCCAGTGGGCCAGGGTGTAGCCGTCGGGCAGCGGCGTGTCGGTCCAGCGGGTGGCCACCGAGTACAGCAGGGCGGCCAGCAGCGGCAGCCCGAAGTAGACCGCCAGCAGGCCGAGGAAGAGGCGCCGTCTCACAGCCACCTCGCAGCGCGCCTGAGCGAGAGCCGGTAGAGCAGCGTCGCCCCGATGGCCAGGATCATCAGCAGCACCGACAGCACGGCGGCCCGGCCGAGGCCGAACACCGAGGACTCCAGCGTGCTGCCGATCTGCAGGGTGATGAGCTTGGTCGCGCTGGGGGAGGAGCCGATGGCGTACGCGACGGCGTAGACGCCGATCGTCCAGGTGAAGACCAGCAGCCAGCCCGCGATGACGAACGGCGCGAGCACCGGCAGGCCGACGTACCGCCAGAACTGCCATCGGGTGGCGTGGCAGACCGCGGCGGCCTCCTGCCAGTCGTCCTTGAGCACGCTGAGCGCGGGCAGCGTGAGCAGCACGAACATCGGGACGTTGAAGTAGAGGTAGACGACGTTCATGCCGTTGAAGGAGCCGAGCGAGGGGAACGGGTTGTCCTCGATCCCGAACAGGCCCTTGAGCACGAGCGTCAGCATGCCGGTCGAGCCGATCAGCGCGACGAAGCCGAAGGCCAGGCCGATGCCGGCGAAGTTCGACGCGACGTTCATCAGCGACAGCCAGAAGGCCCGGCCGCCGAGGCGCATCCGGGTGATCAGCCAGGCGGCGGGCGCGCCGAGCGCGGTGGCCAGCGTGGCCTGGGTCAGGCCGAGCGCGAGCGAGCCGCCGATCGCCTGGCGGTCCACCGGGTTCCGCGCCACCTTGACGATGTGGTCGAGGCCGTAGCCGCCGCCCGGCAGCGCGAAGGTGTCGTGCAGCAGCCGCAGCGCCGGCAGCACCAGCGTGGCCAGCGTGAACGCCAGCAGCGGCAGGGCCGGGCCCCAGGCGGTGAACAGCCTGCCCGGGGCCCTGCGGCGCGCGGCGGCCGGGGGAGCCGCCACGGACTCCGTGATGTGGGACGTCACGCGAGGACCTTCGCCTCCCAGTCGGCGACGATCTGCTCGGGATTGACCTTCGTGATCTCGATCTCCTTGACCGGCGCGTACGACTCCTCGGGCAGCCAGTTGGCCTTGGCGTCGGCCGGGAGCCGCAGGTCGCCGTTGAGCGCGCGGACGGGCCGGGCGCCGAACTTGGCGAACAGCGTCTGGGCCTCGTCGGAGAGCACGTAGTCGAGCAGGCCCTTGAGGAAGTCGCCCTTGGCCGTGTTGTACTTGTTGATCATCATTCCGGACGGCGACCAGACCGAGCCGTCGGAGGGGATGATCACCTCCACGTTGACGCTCTTGGCCTTCAGCGCCGCCTTCTGGGCCAGGCCGTTGAAGTCGTAGTTGATCTGGATGGGGGCCTCGCCCTTCTCCAGGGTCTCCTCGCTCATCTTGACGTCGCTGAGGTTGCCGGCGTCCTTGAGCTTCTTGAAGTAGGTGTAGGCGGGGGTCAGGTCGTCCACCGAGCCGCCGTTCGCCACCGCGGCGGCGACGACCATGGCCTGGCCGGTGCCGGAGGAGGCCGGGTTCTTGATGGCGATCTGGCCCTTGTACTCGGGCTTGAGCAGGTCCTGCCAGCTCTTGGGCGGGTTGCTCACCTTGTCGGTGTTGACCACGAAGGCGGGCGCGCCCACGAACGTGGCGACCCAGCCGCCCTTGCCCTTCTGCCAGTCCTTCAGCTTGCCCGCCGACGGCGGCAGGTACGCCGGCACCACGCCCTTGGCCTCGGCCACCGGCCCCCACATGAGGCCGATGTCGCTGGCCGTGCCGATCGGGTTGTCCTTCTCGGCGTCGAACTTGACGATCTCCTCCGAGGAGGACATGTCGGTGTCCTTGTGGGCGCAGGTGCCCTGGTACTTGGCGCAGAACGTCTTGACGACCTCGCCGTAGTTGGCCCAGTCGGGGGCCAGGCCGTAGGTCGGCAGGTCCTTGCCCTGGGCGGCGATCTTGCTGGTGTCCGGGGCGGCGGACCAGTCGTATTCACCGGCGCCGGCCGAACTGCCGCACGCGGTGAGGGCGAAAAGGGATGAGGCGGCAATTACCGCCCATGTGCGATGCTTCATATGGACCCTCGGTTAATTCCGGGTGAATTCGACAAGTGCCGTGAGCAGGTCTTTTCCCCGGCATGTCTAGTGCAGCGGAACGGTCCGGCCAATGCGTGATTTGCCTATCGCCGCTATAGGCGGAGCCATATAACGGCTGCCTATCGGGGGCATCGGTCTAATCCCCCTTGTCCGGAACATCCCAGGCCGTGAGGCTTTGCCGTATCAGAAGTTGACCGGAAAGGAACCCGATGGCGACGATCCCGAGTCGCTACCTGCTCAACCACATCGGCGGCGAATGGCGTGCCCCCGAGAGCGGGCAGACCCGGCCGAACATCAACCCCGGCGACCTCTCCGACCACATCGGGGACTTCGCCGAGTCCGGTGGCGCGGACGTCGAGCTGGCCGTGGAGGCCGCCGCGGCGGCGATGCCGGAGTGGAAGGGACTCGGGCCGATCAAGCGCGCCGAGTACCTGCGCGCCGCCGAGCGCCTGATCGAGGAGCGGGCCGAGGACTTCGCCCAGGCGATCACGCGTGAGCAGGGCAAACTCATCAAGGAGGCGCGCGGCGAGGTCCGGCGGGCCCTGGCCATCCTCGACTTCACCGCGGGCGAGGGGCGCAGGCTGAAGGGCGAGACGCTGCCCGCCGAGGAGCCGCGCACGTTCTCCTATACCTTCCGCGCGCCCATCGGCGTGGTCGGCCTGGTGACGCCGTGGAACTTCCCGCTCGCCATCCCCATGTGGAAGGTCGCCCCGGCGCTGCTGGCCGGGTGCGGGGCGGTGCTCAAGCCGTCGCCGTTCACGCCGCTGACCTCCGCGCTGCTGGTGGAGGCGTTCGTGGACGCGGGCGTCCCGGCCGGGGTGCTCAACCTCGTGCAGGGCGACATCGCGGCGGGCGAGGCGCTGGTGACGCATCCCCGCGTGGCCGGGATCAGCTTCACCGGCTCGCTGCCCGTCGGCCTGGCCATCCACCAGGCCGGCGCGCCGCGGCTGCTGCGCACCCAGCTCGAACTGGGCGGCAAGAACGCGGTCCTGGTGCTCGCGGACGCCGACCTGGACAAGGCGGTCAAGGCCACCGTGTTCGGCGCGTTCGGGCAGTCGGGGCAGCGGTGCAGCGCCACCTCGCGGGTGATCGTCGACCGGGCCGTCAAGGAGGAGTTCCTGTCACGGCTGGTCGCCGAGGTGGCCCGGCTCAAGGTCGGGCCGGGCCTGTCGGAGGAGGCCACGATCGGCCCGGTCGTGAACGAGACCCGCATGCGCGCCTGCCTGGACGCGGTCAAGGCCGCGCAGGAGGCCGGGGCGAAGGTCGCCGTCGGCGGCGAGCGGCACACCGAGGGCGTGCCCGAGGGCTGCTACGTGCAGCCGACCGTGCTGCGCGACGTGCCCTGGGACAGCGAGATCGCCCAGGAGGAGATCTTCGGCCCGGTGTTGTCCGTGGTGGACTGCGACGGCTTCGACGACGCCATGCGCATCTCCAACTCGGTCAGGTACGGCATGAGCGGCACGATCTTCACCCAGGACCCGGCGACCATCTTCGAGGCCCTGGACCGCTTCGAGGCGGGCATGCTGCACGTCAACCGGCCCGGCGTCGGCGCGTACGCGCACCTGCCGCACATGGGCGCCAAGCTGTCGCAGTTCGGCCCGCCCGAGTGCTCGCCGCAGGTCTGGGACTTCTACACCGAGTGGCGGTCGGCGTGCATAAGTTACTGACGGCCGCCGAGGCCGTCGCCCGGCACGTCCCCGCCGGGGCCGTCGTCGGGATGGGCGGCCAGAACATCAACCGGTGCCCGATGGCGCTGGTGCACGAGGTGATCAGGCAGGGGATCGGCGGGCTGACCGTGGTCGGCTGCAACCTGTCGCTGCCGCTCGACATGCTGGTGGCCGCGGGCCTGGTGGTCCGCACCGAGCAGGGCACCGGCAACCTGGAACGTTACGGCACGCTGTTCGCCTGGCGCCGGGCCGTCGAGCGCGGCGAGGTCGGCGTCGGCGACCACTCGCACCTGGCGATGGCCACCCGCTTCGCGGCGGGCGCCGTCGGGGTGCCCTTCCTGCCGACGCGCAGCCTGCTCGGCACCGACCTGCTGGCCGACCTGGTCTCGGACGGGGTGGCGGTGGAGTCGGCCGATCCGTGGACGGGCCGGCCGGTCGTGCTGCTGCGGGCGATGACGCCGGACGTGGCGATCATCCACGCGAACCGCGCCGACCTGGCCGGGAACGTGGTGATCGAGGGGGTGACCTCCCACGAGGTGGACATGGTCAGGGCCGCCCGCGCCACGATCGTCTCGGCCGAGGAGGTGCTGCCCGCCGGGGCGTTCGCCGACCGGCCCGAGCGGGTCACCATCCCGGAGGCGTACGTGACGGCGGTCGTCCACCAGCCTTTCGGCGCCTTCCCGACCTCCGTCTACCGCGCGTACGACTTCGCCGAGCCGGAGATCAAGGAGTACCAGGCGCTGGGCCGGGCCGGGGACGCCGAGCTGCGCGAGTGGATCGGGGCCAACCTGGGCGCGTCCTTCGACGACTACCTCAGGGCCCGCGACCCGGCGGGCACGCTCAGGGCCGGGCTGACCGAGCAGATGGGGAGGCTGGTGTGAGCGCGTCCGCGGAGTGGGCCGCCCTGCCGCGGGAGTTGCTGGTCGTCGAGGGCGCCCGGCAGATCCGCGACGGCGACCTGGTGATCGTCGGCACCGGCCTGCCGCTGCTGGCCGCCACGCTCGCCCAGCGCACCCACGCGCCGGAGGCCAAGCTCGTCATCGAGTCGGGGGTGATGTTCCCGAAGGTCGTGCCGACGCCGGTGTCCGTGGTCGATCCGCGGCTGATGCGCGGCGCCGCGCGGCACGGGTCGCTGTTCGAGGCGCTGGGCGGGCTGGTGCAGCGCGGCCTGGTCCGTACGGGGTTCCTCGGCGGAGCCCAGGTGGACGAGTACGCCAACATCAACTCCACCTGGGTCCCGAGGCCGGACGGCTCGCGGGTGCGGCTGCCCGGCAGCGGCGGCGCCAATGACATCGCCAGCCACTGCCGGCAGGTGGTGATCCTGACCGACCACGAGAAGCGGCGCTTTCCCGCCCGCTGTGACTACGTCACCAGCCCGGGGTTCCTGGGCGGGCCGGGGGAGCGGGCCAAGGCCGGGCTCGGGCCGTTGCGCGTCAAGGTCGTCACCGACCTGTGCGTGATGGAGGCCGAGGACTCGGCGCTGACCGTGACGGCGCTCATGCCGGGGGCGAGCGTCACGGACGTACTCCACAACACCGGCTTTACCCCGAAATTTCGGGATTCATTGGAAATTGTGGTGCCGCCGGACTCCGAGGACCTCCGCCTGCTGCGCGAGGAGATCGACCCGGCGTGCGTGTACTTCCCTGAAAGGAAAGCCCGTTGACCGACAAGAAGCCGTTCGCCTGGGAGACGGCGATCGCCTGGAAGAACAAGGACCGGATCGTCGTGCGCGGGTACGACGTGAACGAGCTGACCGGCAACATCTCCTTCGCCGACCACTTCCACCTGGTGCTGCGCGGCGAGCTGCCGACCCCCGAGGTGGGCCGGATGACCGAGGCGATCCTGGTGAACATGGCCGAGCACGCCATGTCGCCCTCCTCGGCCACCGTGCGCTTCGCCACCTCCGGCGGCGCCGAGCTGAACGCGGCCGTCGCGGCGGGCGTCGCCGGCATCGGCCGGCTGCACGGCACCGCCGACCGGCCCGCCGAGATGTTCCTCGCGGTCGGCGAGCGGGCCGAGCGCGACGGGCTGAGCGACGCGGAGGCCGCCGCCAAGGTCGTCGCCGAGATGCGCGAACGCCGCGAGCGCATGCCCGGGTTCCACCACGCCCAGCACATCCGCGACCCGCGTACCGCCCGCCTGCTGGAGCTCTCGGACGAGCTGGGCGTCACCGGCCGGTACGTCGGCATCGCCCGCGCGATGGAGGAGGCCACCGAGGGCGTCTTCGGCCGCCGCATCTGGCTCAACGGCCCCGGCTCGATGGGCTGTGTCGGCCTCGACATGGGGTACGAGCCGCTGCAGCTCAAGGCCATGTTCATCGTGTGCAGGTCGTTGTCGCTGTGCGCGCACTCGATCGAGGAGATGACCAGGGAGAAGGGCTGGCGGGCCTCGGCCAACTCCGACATGGTCCAGCCGCTGGACCTGTCGATGCAGGGGCCGGACCACTACGACGGCCCGGCCGACCGCACCCTGGCCTGAGGCTAACCGGCCCGGCCGCCGCCGCGCCTCCGCGCCGCCCCTTGACACCCGCGTCCTCACTGGAGGACCGTGGGTGCCTCAAGGTGTTCCGTATACGGAACGAGGCATGGAGGTGCGGTCATGCGGCCCAATTCCCGGTTCGCGCAGGTGCAGCCGTTCGACATCGACAAGGTGGCCGCGGCCGCCGGCGCGGACGCCGACGTCCTGCGCCTGGAGAACCTCGACACCGACGTCCCGCCCCCGCCGTCCGCCGTGGCCGCGACCAGGCGGTCACTGGAGGAGGGGACGGGCAACAGCTGGCTGCCGTTCACCGGGCTGCCGGTGTTGTGCCAGGCCGTCGCCGCCGAGCTGCGGGCGCGTACCGGGCTCGACTACGACCCCCTGCGGCAGGTGTGCATCACCTCCGGCGGGACGTCGGCGGTGATGCCCGTGCTGCTGGCCACGACCGAGCCGGGCGAGCCGGTGCTGCTCACCGACCCCACCTACGCCGGCCTGCTGCAGCGGGTGCGGCTGTCGGGCGCGCGCCCGCGCCTGGTGCCGCTGCTGGTGCAGGACGGGCGCTGGCGGCTCGACCGCGAGGCGCTCGCCCGGGTGCCCGCCGCGGCGGCGCTGCTGCTGATGAGCCCGTCGATGCCGTCGGGCGTGGTCTTCGACCGGGAGGACTGGGAGGCCGTCGCGCGGGTGTGCGAGCGTACCGGCGCGTACCTGATCTACGACGCCGCCATGGAGCGCATCGTCTTCGACGGCCACCCGCGGATCAACCCCTGCCAGGTGGACGGCCTGGCCGAGCGCACGATCATCATCGGGTCGATGTCCAAGGAGTACCGGATGATCGGCTGGCGGATCGGCTGGGTCGCCGGCCCGGCCGACATCATGTCCCGGATCATGGTCGCGACCATCTACAACACCACCGTGGCCAGCGGATACCACCAGTACGGCGCCGCCGCCGCGCTCACCGACCCGGCGGGCGCGGGGGTGGCGGAGGCGGCGGCCGAGTACCAGGCCCGCCACGACACCGTGCTCGCCCAGCTCGACGGGCTGCCGGTGGTCCGGGCGGGCGGCGGCTGGTCCGTCCTGGTGGACGCCGCGGCCATGGGGCTGACCGCCGAGGACCTGTCGGCCCGCCTGCTGGACCGCGGGCGCGTGGCGGCCACCCCCATGACGGCCTGGGGCGAGAGCGTGGCCCCCCGGTACGTCCGGCTCGTCTACAGCGCCGAGCCGGTCGGCCGCCTGTCGGAGCTGCGCGCCCGCTTCGAGGCGGCGCTGTCCTGACCCGGGGTCAGCGGAGGAGCCGGTCGCGCAGGAAGGACTCGAACGTGCGCAGGCCGGGGTGGCGGGCCCGGAGGGCGGCGACGTCGGCCTGGTAGCCGCTCTCCAGGAACCACTCGTACATGCGCTCCCCGCCGGGCGCGGTCTGCTCGAACCGGGTGGGCGTGCCGGTGACCCGCTGGTAGACCTCGGCGATCTCGGCGCCGGTGAGCTCCTCGCTCGCGATCTCCAGCGCCCGGCCCGCGTACTCCACCGGACGCTCGAACGCCTCCGCCGCGAAGTGGGCGATGTCGTCGGGCGCGACGAGCTGCATGCGCCGGAACGGCAGCGCGATGACCCGCTCGTCCCCGGCGGGCTCGGCGTAGTACAGCAGGTTCGTCATGAAGAACGTCGGGCGCAGCACCGTCGCCCGCAGGCCCAGCCCGGCGACGTGCCGCTCGATCGCCCACTTGCTCGCGAAGTGCTCGATGCCGGTGTCGCGTTCGGCGCCGCCGACCGAGCTGTAGACCAGGTGCGCCAGGCCCAGCCCGGCGGCCAGGTCGGCGACCGCGACGCCCTGGCGCACCTCGCGGGCCAGCTCCTCCGCCGTCACGGCCAGGGCCTGCACGCTGAACACGCCGTGCACGCCGGTCATGGCCGTCCGGAGCGAGGCGGGGTCGTCCAGGTCGCCCGTGGCCAGGGTGGCGCCGAGCGCGGCCAGGGCCCGGGCGGCGTCCGAGGCCGGGTCCCTGACCAGGGCGCGGACCGTCCAGCCGCGGGCCAGCAGGGTCCGGGCCACCGCGCCGCCCTGGTTCCCGGTGGCGCCGGTGACCAGGATCGTCCTGGCCCGCGCGGGCAGCAGCAGCGTCTTCCCGGTGACCGCGCGGGCCTCGACGGCGGCGTGCGCCTCGGCCGCCGCCTCCAGGGGCAGCACGTTGCCGACCGTGGGCCGCAGGCGGCCGGCGGCGGCCAGCTCCAGGGCCTCGCGGGCCAGCTCGCGCGGGTCGGCCGCGGGCCAGGCGACGGCGGTCACGCGGGGGGAGGGGGCGGTCATGGGGCCGCCGGCCATGCCGTACGCGCTGAGCCGGCCGCCGTCCTTCAGCAGGTCCTGCGCCCGGGCGCCGATCTCGCCGCCCACGCCGTCGAAGACGACGTCCAGGCCGCCGGTCGCGGCGCGCACCTCGTCGGCCCAGCCCGGGGCGGTGTAGTCGACCGTCAGCTCGGCGCCGAGGCCGGCGGCCAGCTCGCGCTTGGCGGCGCTGCCGGCCGCGCCGACCACGCGCGCCCCCGCGGCGCGGGCGAGCTGCACCAGCAGGCTGCCCACCCCGCCGCCGGCCGCCTCCACCAGCACCCACTCGCCGGGCCGCGGCGCGGCGGCGCGGATCAGCCCCACGGCGGTGCGCCCGTCGGCCAGCAACGCCACGGCCTCGCGCGGCGACAGCCCGGCGGGCACCGGGATCAGGTCCTCGGCGGCGGCCACCGCCAGCTCGGCGTAGCCGCCGTACCCGCCGAGCGTGGTGACCACCAGGGAGCCCGTCAGCGCCGCGTCCACGCCCTCGCCCACCGCCAGGACGGTGCCCGCCACCCCGTTGCCCAGGACCGCGGGGAGCTCGGCCGCGCGCGGCCCCCGTCCGGCGCGCACCTGCGTCTCCACGAACGTGACGCCCGCGACCGCCACCTCGACCAGCACCTGACCCGGCCCCGGGACGGGGTCGGGCACCTCCTCCACGACGAGCGATCCCGGCCCGCCGATCTCCCGCAGAACCACCGCACGCATGACAGACCTCCTTTATCGGAGCGCTTCACTCCGGAAAGAACCGTATATCGGAGCGCAACGCTCCGCAATATCCTGTACGGCATGGCAGGACGCGGCAGGCAGGCCGAGGCGGCGCGGAACGATCTGCGACTGCTCCAGGCGGCCCACGAGGTGTTCACGACCCAGGGGTTCGACGCGCCGGTCTCGGCCATCGCCAGGCAGGCGGGCGTCGGCATGGGCAGCCTCTACCGGCGCTACCGCACCAAGGAGGAGCTGCTCCAGCGGCTGTGCCTGATCTCCATGGAACGCGTGGTCGGCCATCTTGAATCGGCCCTGGCCGAGCCCGACCCGTGGACCGGGCTGGAGTCGTACGTGCGCGCCTGCGTCGCCGGCCGCTCCGGCGCGCTGGCCCCGGTGGCGGGCACGATCGAGGTCACCGACGAGATGTGGCGCACCTCCCGCCGGGCCACCGAGCTGGCCGGCGCCCTCGTCGCCAGGGCCCGCGAGGCCGGCGCGCTGCGGCCCGACGTGACCACGCTCGACGTCTCGCTGCTCATCGAGCAGTTCAGCAGGCCCGCGCCCGGCCCGCCGAGCGAGGAGCACCAGCGGGTCAAGGAACGCCTGCTGGCCATCGCGCTCGACGGCCTGCGCGCCCCCGGCGCGACCCCGCTGCCCGGCGAGCCGCCGAGCGCGGAGTGGTACGAAGGGCGCTGGCGGACCGCCCCGTAGGTCTACGGTGGGACGGTGGCCTTCAACGACCTGCTGAAAGACCTCCAAGACAGCGCCGGAGCACAGGCCGCGGGCATCAGGCGCGGCTACGGCGGCCCGCCCGCCCGGACGCTGAGCGTGCGCTCAGGCCCGGCCCGGTTGCGCTGCGCCTCGCTGCTCAAGCCGCTCTACGCCTGGGTGGCCGCCGACCACATCGACGACGCCGACCGCTGGCGCCGCCACGCCGAGCCCGCCGTCGTCGTCTCCTCCAACGCCGACACGCTCAGCCTCTGGCTGTCCATCGGCCCCCGCGTGCTGCTGGACGACCTCTACCGGCGCACCGGCGTACGGTGGGCCCAGCCGGGCGGCGACCCGTCGCGCTTCGGCTCGGTGGAGGTCTCGGCCGAGGAGGTCGCCGCCGCCTACACCGTGTTCGCGCAGGCCGCGGCGGCGGGCGACCCGGTGGCGGCCACCGTCCTGGCCTGGATGCGGCAGGTGGCGGGCGAGCAGACGTTCGGCGCCCGTGAGGCGCTCGGCTCGCCCGAGGCCGGGATCAAGTGCGGCTGGTACGGCGCCCCCGACGAGACCTGCCTGCGCACCCACGCCGTCGCCGTCCTGCCGCGCGGCGGCACCCGGGCCACCGTGGTCGTGGCGATGACCGCGCTGCCCTACACCGGCGAGCGCGACCGCGAGTCCTACCACGCCCGCATCGCCCAGGGCCTGCCGGTCGAGTCCGTGCACGAGGGCCTGGCCGGGCCGCTGCTGCGGGGGCTGATGTCCACCACGCTGGCCGAGCTGGGGCACCGGCCCCGCTAGAGTCGGGGATCATGCGGATCACAGTGCTGGGCGGGTGCGGGGCGTGGCCGGCGGCGGGCCAGGCGTGCAGCGGTTACCTGGTCGAGCACGACGGTTTCCGCCTGTTCGTCGATCCCGGCTACGCCACGCTGCCGCGGCTGCTCGAAACCACGCCGGCCGAGCGGGTCGACGCCGTCCTGGTCAGCCACGGCCACCCTGACCACTGCTCCGACCTCAACCCGCTGCTGCGCGCCCGCGCCCTGGGCGACGCCCCGCCGGCCGCGCTGCCCGTGCACGCGCCGCCCGGCGCGCTCGACGCCGTGCTCGCGCTCGACCGGCGCGGCATGCTGGCCGGCAGCTTCGAGCTGCACGACCTGGAGCCGGGCAAACCGCGCGAGATCGGTCCCTTCCGGCTCGACGCCTTCTCGCTGCCGCACCACGTGCCCAACGCCGGGCTGCGCCTGAGCGCGGGCGGCCGGGTGATCGCCTACACCGGCGACACCGGCCCGTCCGCCGACCTCGTCACGCTGGCCGCCGACGCCGACCTGCTGGTGGCCGAGGCGACCTATCCCGAGCAGGTGCCCGGCGAGGACGCCCCCTACCTGTCCAGCGCCCTCGACGCGGGCCGCACCGCCGCGGCGGCCGGGGCCGCCCGGCTGCTGCTCACCCACCTGTGGCCCGGCACCCGGCCCGAGCCGGCGCTGGCGGCGGCGGCCAGGTCCTACGCGGGCGACCTCGCGGTGGCCACGGCGGGCCGCACGATCGAGGTGTAGCAGCGGGTTCAGCGTCGCGCGGCGGCGGTTCGGCGGCGGTTCAGCGTCGCGCGGCGGCGCGCAGGGCGGCCACGACGGCGGCCAGCTCCGGCGGTTCGACGCCGGGCGGCAGCTCCTCGGCCCAGATGTGACCGCGGTAGACGCCCAGCTCTTCCTCGGTGAGGGCGGCGGGGGTCACCCGCGGGCGCGCCTCGTCGAAGGTGGCCAGGAAGAACGGCTCGGTCTTCACGTAGCGCACGCCCAGCCAGGAGAAGTCGCGCTCGACGTCCACCCGGTGCTCGCCGACGGCCGAGCCGGGCAGCCCGGTCTCCTCGGCCAGCTCGCGCCGGGCGGCCTCCAGCGGCGTCTCGCCCGGGTCGAGGCCGCCGCCCGGCGGTTCCCACACGTCGGCGCCGCTGACCGGGTCGTACCAGTGCATGAGCAGGACGCGCCCGTCGCGGTCGAGGCAGACGACGCGGGCGGCGGGACGCTGGCTACTGCCCATTTGGGCCCCCTTTTCCCTCTATGGCGTCCATCGGAAAGACGCTATTCACGCACCCGCCCGACGCTGGAGATCCTTCAGCCGGATCACCCCAGCACTCAGCGAGGAGTACGTCCATGCAACGATGGCGCATCCTGCCCGCTCTCGTGGCCGCGGCCGTGTCGGTCCCCGCGCCGGCGGCCCTGGCGCATCAGGCGGCCGATCCCGCGCCCGCGCCCGAGGGCAAGGTCCTCAACGGCGCGACCGCCCTGGCCGCGCCCGTGCCCGTGCCCGACGTCCCGAACGGCGTCAGCAGCGACAAGGTCCTGGTCATCGGCCTCGACGGCCTGCGCCACGACCGCATCGCCCCCGCCGACGCCCCCAACCTCGACGCCCTGATCAGCGGCGGCACGTTCGGCACGAGCCTGCTCTACACCAGCCCGATGGCCGCCACCTCCAGCGGCCCCGGCTGGTCCACGATCGCCACCGGCGTCTGGCCCGACCTGCACGGCGTCAAGGACAACACCTTCGCCGGCAAGCACTACGACCGCTACCCCGACTTCCTGACCAGGCTGGAGAACACCGCCGCCGGCTACTCCACCTACGCCGCCCTGGACTGGAAGCCGCTCGCCGACCAGGGCACGTTCGGCCCCCGGATCGACGCCCGGGTCGTCCTGGACGGCGACGCCGACGGCTACCCGGCCGAGGACGAGCGCCTCACCCAGGTCAGCGAGACCGTCCTGCGCACGAAGAACCCGGACGCCGCCTTCGTCTACCTGGGCGCGATCGACATCGCCGGGCACGACAGCGGCGCCGGCTCGGCCGCCTACCTGGCCGCCGTCCACGACGCCGACGCCCGGATCGGCCGGCTGCTGGCCGCGGTCAGGGCCAGGCCGACGTACGCGGGGGAGCGCTGGACGGTGATCGTGGCCACCGACCACGGGCATACCGACGCGGGCGGGCACGGCGGGTCCTCGATCGAGGAGCGCCGCACGTTCGTCCTGGCCAGCGGGCCGGGCATCGCCGCCGGGGCGCGGCCGGCCGACACGCGCCTGGTGGACGTGACGGCCGCGGTCTTCACCGGACTGGGGCTGGCCGTGCCGGGCGGGATCGACGGCCGGCGGGTCGATGTCAGGACCGGCGACCCGTTCGAGGGCGTCGCGCTGTCCGGCAGGACCGACGAGACCGGCATCCCGGCCGGCGTGCTCGGCTACTCGCACACGCCGCCCGCGGGCTGGTCGGTGGACGCGTCCAGGATGCCGTCGGGCGGCGTTCAGGAGTGGCGCGGCTGGGCGTTCACCACCGACGAGTTCTGGTCGCGGGCGGCCCGTGACCAGCAGCGGGAGCTGAACGTCCGGTCCAGGGGCACCTTCGCGGTGGCCGACTCCGACGAATGGGACGACAAGTCGCACGGCGCCGGGACGTTCGACTCGACGCTCGTCTCGCCCGCCTACACCGTGACCGGCCGGACGTCCGTCACCCTCGCCTACGCCACCCACTACCGCGTGGACGGCGCGCAGAAGGCGCAGGTGCTCGTGTCGTTCGACGGCGGCGCGGACACGCTGGTGAAGAACTACACGGCCGACGCGGTCGCCAGGAACGAGTCGCTGCAGGTGACCGTGCCGGCCGGGGCCAGGTCGATGAGGGTCAAGTTCCACTACTTCGACGCGACCAACAACTGGTACTGGGCGGTGGACGACCTGCGCGTCTCCTGACCGCGCAGGCGGGGGCCCCGCCTGCGGGCGGGGTTCCCGGTCAGGGGTTGCGGGCGGCGATGGAGGCGTTGAGCGCGGTGGCGAAGGCCGTCCAGCCGACGTAGGGCAGCAGGGCCAGCCCGGCGCGGCGGTCGGCGCGCAGGAAGCGGCGCAGCAGCACGACGTTGGCCGCGTCGAGCGCGACGATGTCGGCCAGCGCCAGGCGCGGTGAGCGGGCGCGGAAGAACAGCGGGGTCCAGGCGGCGTTGAGCGCCAGGTTGGCGCCCAGGGCGCGGGCCAGGCCGGCCCGGTCGTCGCCGCTGGTCAGGGCGCGCGCGCCGGCGTAGGCGATGAGGGCGTAGACCGGCGTCCAGACCAGGCCGAACGCCTGCGCGGGCGGCTGCCAGCGGGGCTTGCGCAGCCGGCGGTACCAGGCCGAGCCGGAGGAGGTGGCCAGGCCGCCGAGCGTGGCCGTGGCGGTGACCGCGGCCGTGGTGGCGAGGAGGTTACGGGCGAACGGGCGCATCTGCATGGCCCCGCCCCTACCCGGCAGGGCCGTCGCATGCCCTAAACGCCCTCCGGCTCCTCGACGACGAGAGCGAGCAGGCCGGGGAAGCGTTCGTCGAACTCCGCGCGGCGCAGCCGGTTGAGCCGGCGCGCGCCTTCGTCGCGCTGCTCCAGCAGGCCGACCTGGCGCAGCACCCCGAAGTGGTGGCTGAGCGTGGACTTGGCCACCCGCAGGTGGGCGAACGTGCCGCAGGCGCGCGCCCAGTCGGGCTCCCCGGCCAGCTCGCGGACGATGCGGCGGCGGACCGGGTCGCCGAGCGCGTCGAGGGCGGCCTGCAGCGACACCTCCACGGGCGAGGTGTGGGTCAGGCCGCGCGCCCTGTTCGATGGTGGTCGAACATTGGTGTAGTGTTCCATCTCGATCGAACATTCTAGTCGAGGGAGCGGCCATGGAGACCGGGCACTTCGGAGTGTGGCATCCGCTGTTCGGCAAGGCCCCCGCCGAGCAGGCGCGGCGCGCGGCGGCCCGGATCGAGGAGCTGGGCTACGGCTCCGTGTGGATCAACGAGGGCCGGCAGAGCAAGGAGCCGCTCACCACCGCGGCCGTCCTGCTGGCCGCCACCACCCGGGTCGCGGTCGCGACCGGCATCGCCAGCATCTGGGGCCGCGACGCCACGGGCATGACGGCGGGCGCCAAGACGCTGGCCGACGCCTTCCCGGGCCGCTTCGTGCTGGGCATCGGGGTCAGCCACGGCCCGCTGGTCGGCAGCCGCGGCCACGCCTACGACAAGCCGCTGAGCGCCATGCGCGCCTACCTCGACGGCATGGACGCCGCCGAGGAGGGCCTGCCCGAGGCGCGGGCGCCCCGGCTGCTGGCGGCGCTGCGGCCCCGGATGCTGGAGCTGTCCAGAGACCGGGCCGACGGCGCCCACACCTACTTCGTGCCGCCCGAGCACACCGAGCAGGCCCGCCGCGTCCTCGGGGCGAGCCGGCTGCTGGTGCCCGAGCAGGCCGTGGTGCTGGAGACCGACCCGGCAAGGGCCCGCGAGATCGCCCGCGCCCACCTGGCCTACTACCTGACGCTGCCCAACTATCTGGGCAACCTGCGCGCCCTGGGCTTCACCGACGACGACCTCGCGGGCGGCGGCAGCGACCGGCTGGCCGACGCCATCGTGGCCTGGGGCGACGAAGGGCAGGTCGCCGCGCGGCTGCGGGCCCACCTCGACGCCGGGGCCGACCACGTGGCCGTCCAGCCGCTGTCGGCCGGCGCGCCCGACCTCGACGACGCCCTGAGCCAGCTCCAGCGCCTGGCCCCGGCGCTCGGCCTGTGATCGGCGCGGGCGGGCCCGGCGGGTCGGTTTGACTTAGAGCGCACTCCACTTCGTAACGTCGGTCCCATGACAACGCCTCAGCACAGGATCGGTTCGGGTTTCGGCGCGAGAAGCACCGCGGACGAGGTGCTCAAGGGCATCGACCTCACCGGCAGGGTCGCGCTCGTCACCGGCGGCTACTCCGGCCTCGGCCTGCAGACCACGCGGGCGCTCAGCGGGGCCGGAGCCCAGGTCGTCGTCCCGGCCCGGCGTCGCGGCGCGGCCGAGGAGGCCCTGGCCGGCCTCGACAACGTCGAGGTGGGCGAGCTCGACCTGGGCGACCTCGACAGCGTGCGGCGCTTCGCCGAGGAGTTCCTGGCCTCCGGCCGCGACCTGCACCTCGTGATCGACAACGCCGGCATCATGGCCTGCCCCGAGACGCGGGTCGGCCCCGGCTGGGAGGCCCAGTTCGCCACCAACCACCTCGGCCACTACGCGCTGGTCAACCGCCTGTGGCCGGCCGTCGAGCGCGGCGGCGGCCGGGTCGTGGCCGTCTCCTCCGCCGGCCACCGGCGCTCCGGCATGCGCTGGGACGACGTGATGTTCGAACGCGGCTACGACAAGTGGCAGGCCTACGGCCAGGCCAAGACGGCCAACGTGCTGTTCGCCGTGCACCTCGACGCCCTGGCCAAGGACGCCGGGGTGCGGGCGTTCGCGGTGCACCCCGGCGGCATCCTGACCCCGCTCCAGCGCCACCTGAGCAAGCAGGAGATGGTCGAGGCGGGCTGGATCGACGAGCAGGGCAACCTGCTCAACCCCGGCTTCAAGACCCCTGAGCAGGGCGCGGCCACCCAGGTGTGGGCGGCCACCTCGCCGCAGCTCGACGGCATGGGCGGCGTCTACTGCGAGGACTGCGACATCGCCGAGCGGGCCGACGGCTCCGGCGGCGGGGTCCACCCTTATGCCATCGACCCGGAGCAGGCCGCCCGCCTGTGGCGGTTGTCGGCCGAGCTGACCGGCGTCGACGCCTTCGCCGGACGGACGGCCTGAGGCCGGGCAGCGCCCCCAGGGCCGGCCTGACCGGTCAGCGTTTCATGGCGCCGTCGGCGATGGCGTCCGCCGCCTCGCCGATGGCCATGCCCACGATCTCCAGGCGGCGCACCAGCTCGCGCTGTTTGAGCGCGTCCGAGGTGACCTCGGCGGAGAAGATCCTGGAGATCTCGTACTGGTACATGCGCCGGATCGCGCCGCCGGCCTTCTTGGCCTCCAGGGCGTCCTGGACCACCGCCGAGGGCCGGGCGGCCAGGCCGCGCACGGCGCTCTCCAGGGCGTCGATGCCCACGATGACCTGGTCGAGCAGCGGCGTGAAGCGGATCTGGTCGGGCACCCGGTACAGGTGCGACTCGCGCACGAAGTCCCGCAGCGAGTCCAGCACGTCGTCGATCGAGCGCGACAGGCGGAACAGGTCCTCGGGGTCGATGGGCGTGACCAGCGCGGTCTTGAGCTCCTCGACCAGGCGGGCGCGCTCCTCGTCGCCGAGGTGCTCGATCGCGCGCATCCGCTCGTGCGCGCCGGTCCTGCCGACCTCGCCGCCGATCATGGCCATCGCCAGCCACGCGCCCTGCTTGGTGGCCTTGAGCTGGCCGAGCAGGGCGCCGGTGAGCGCGCCGTCCATGCGGCCGGTCATGAGGTCCCGGATCCGGCGCCATCGCTTCACCACGTCCCCCTCAGCCCCTTCAGGACGAACGCCGCCGTCGCGGCCAGCAGCGCGCTCAGCGGGAGCGTCAGCAGCCAGGCCACGACGATCTTGACGGCGGCGTACCAGCGGACCCGGCCGCCGCCCTGCGCGACCCCGGCGCCGACCAGCCCGCCGGCCACGGCCTGGGTCATGCTCACGGGCATACCCAGCGCGGCGCAGGCGAGCACGGCGGTGCCCGCGGCCAGTTCGGCGGCGACGCCGTGCGCGGGCCGGGAGACGATGATCTCGCGGCTCAGCGTACGGCCCGCCCTGGGCAGCCCGTAGAGCGCGCCGAGCCCGAACAGCACCGCCACCAGCGCGGTGCAGGCCAGGGGCGCGCCCTGGAAGCCGAGCGCGATCATGAAGACGGCCAGCATCTTCTGCCCGTCGTTGGCCGCGTAGGCGAGCGTCTGGAGCAGGAACCCGGCCCAGTGCCAGCGGGCCAGGCCGGGCGCGTCGGTCACCCGGACGAGCAGCCGGATGAGCAGCCACGACAGCAGCGCTCCCACGAACGGCGCGGCCAGCCCGAAGGCCAGCACGAGCGCCACCGAGCCGCCCGACACCGGCAGCCCCCACCCCAGCCCGGCCCCGGTGAGCCCGCCCACCACGGCCAGCGTGAGGCTGGTCGGCCGGCCCTTCGCGCTGAGCGTGAACACCACCGCCAGCGCGCAGAGCACGGCCACCGTCGTCGCGGCCTGGCCGCCGGGGGCGTGGAAGCCCGCCAGCCGGTTCACGAACGTCAGCGCCACCTGGTGGGTGACCAGCGGGACCACCGTGACGAGCAGCACCAGCGAGAGGATGCCGACGGCCGGCCTGATCACCGGCAGCTTGAGCCCGGTCGCCAGCAGCGCCCCGCCGTCGTTGATCCCGGACACGACGGCGAACAGCCCCGCGACCCCGATCAGTACGACGGTCTCCAACGGCACGTGTCCCATCCCATTCGGCGCTGCTCGGCACGGACAAGCCCGATTCCCTTATGGCCCTCATAGGTGAATGGCGGCTGTCCCATGCGGCGCCACCCCGGATAGCGTCCGTAATGCCCGATAACTACCCAAGATCGAGTGGATTGATGGACGAAGAACTCATTCTGTTGAATCCCGGGCCCGCATGTACATCGAAGCGCGTCAAGGACGCCCTGCTTCGCGGCGACCTCTGCCACCGCGAGCCCGAGTTCACGGAGTTGCTGTTCAGGATCCGCGAGGCCCTGCCCCGGTGCCTGAACCTCGGCGGCACGCACGAGGCGCTGCTGGTCACCGGGTCGGGAACCGCGGCCATGGAGATGGCGGTCATCAGCTCCGTCCGCGCTGGACGCGGCGTGCTCGTCGTGAACAACGGCGTCTACGGCGACCGGATGATCAAGATCGCGAAGGCGCACGGCATCCCGTTCCACGAGGTCAGGAGCGACTGGACGGTCCCGGCCGACCCCGAGGCCGTCCGGGCGGCGCTGGCCGGGCGCGACGACGTGGACGCCGTGGTCTGCGTGCACCACGAGACCACGACCGGCCTGATCAACCCGATCAAGGAGATCGGCGAGGTCGTGGCCGAGCACGGCGCGCTGTTCGTGATCGACGCGATCAGCGGCACCGCGATCGAGGACCAGGACCTGGCGCAGGTCAGGGCGGACGTCGTCTGCGGCACCGCCAACAAGGGCCTGCACGGGCTGCCCGGCATGTCGTTCATCCTGTGCAGCGAGGCCGCCGTCGAGCGGATCCAGGAGGCGCCGGCGCGCAGCCTCTACCTCAACGCCGCCAGCTACCTGGCCGGTCAGCGCAAGGGCGACGTGCCGTTCACCCCGGCCGTTCAGGTCTGCTACTCCCTCGACGAGGCGATCAAGGAGTACCAGGAGGCGGGCGGCTTCGCGGCGCGGACCCGGCTGTACCGCGAGCGGGCGGCCCTCGTCCGCGGCCAGTTCGAGCGTCTGGGCCTGGAAATCCTCGTTGATGAACAATTCAGGTCAAACACCGTAACAATGCTTCATCTCCCCGAAAACGTAACTTATGCCGCGCTTCATGATGAGCTCAAAAAGCGCGGTTACGTTATCTACGCCGGTCAGGGGCAACTTTCCGCGGACTTCTTCAGGATCTGCACGATGGGCGAGATCCCCTGGCACCGGCTGGAACAGCTCGAGGACGCGCTCCGAGAGTCGATCGAGGCAGCTAGGGGTTAACGACGACATGCAGCTCAACCTGCACCGGCTCTGGATCTTCATGACGGTCGTGGAGTGCGGCGGCTTCTCGGCCGCGGCGCAGAAGCTCTACCTCAGCCAGCCGTCCGTGTCACACCAGGTCAGGCAGCTTGAGCAGGCGCTCCGCGCCACGCTGATCGACCGCAGCGGCGCCCGCATCAGGCTCACCCCCGAGGGCGAGGTGATGCTGGAGTACGCCAGGCGGGTGTTCCTGCTGGCCGACGAGGCCGTGGCCGCCATCCGGCAGGTCTCCGGGCTGCAGACCGGCAAGCTGGTCGCGGGAGGCACCACCACCGTCGGCACGTACCTCCTGCCGCCGTTGCTGGCCGCCTTCCGCGACCGTCATCCGGGCATCGAGCTCGGCATCCAGGTCGGCAACGGCCAGCGGGTCGAGCGCGGCCTGGTGGACGGCGAGATCGGCGTCGCGGTGCTGGCCGGCGAGCCCGGCGCGGCGCAGCTCGTCAGCGAGCCGATCCTGGAGGACCGGCTCGTCGTCATCACCCAGCCGGGCCACCGGCTGTCCAGCAAGGGCCGCGCCGAGCCCGCCGACCTCACGGGCGAGTTCTTCCTCATCCGCGAGCCCGGCTCCTCCACCCGCGAGCTCCAGGAACAGGCGCTGGAGACGTGGGGGCTCGAAGAGGCCGGCCGCAGCGAGATCTGGGGCCCGGAGACGATCAAACAGGCGGTCGCCGCGGGGCTCGGCGTCTCGCTGGTGTCCGAGCACTGCGTCGAGCAGGAGCTCGCCGACGGGCGGCTGGCGGCCCTGGAGGTGCTGCCCGCGCCCAAGCCCCGCCCCATCGTGCTGGCCCACCGCCGCGACCGGCTGCTGGGGCCCGCCGAGCAGGCGTTCATCGCCATGCTGCGCAACGTCCGCAGCTGGCCGGGGATCAATCGCTTGAGGAGCATCTCTTGACATCCCTGCCCTCCCGGGCACAGGTCGTGATCATCGGCGGCGGCATCGCGGGCTGCAGCGTGGCCTACCACCTGTCCGAGCTGGGCTGGACCGACGTCGTGCTGCTCGAACAGGGGCAGCTCTCCTGCGGCACCACCTGGCACGCCGCCGGGCTCGTCGGCCAGCTCCGCAGCACCGAGAGCATGACCAGGCTGATCAAGTACAGCACCGACCTGTACGCCCGCCTGGAGGCCGAGACCGGCTTCGGCACCGGCTGGCGGCAGTGCGGCAGCGTCAGCGTGGCCCGCACCCCCGAGCGCATGACCCAGTTGCGGCGCAGCGCCGCCGCCGCCCGGAACTACGGCATCCAGGCCGAGGTCGTCAGCGCGCGCGAGGCGGGCGAGCTGTGGCCGGTCATGCGCACCGACGACCTGGTGGGCGGCGTCTGGCTGCCCGGCGACGGCAAGGCCAATCCCTCGGACCTGACGCAGGCGCTGGCCAGGGGCGCGCAGCGGCACGGCGTCCAGGTGATCGAGCGGGTCCGCGTCACCGGCGTCAGCGTGCGCGACGGCGTCGTGCGCGGCGTGCAGACCTCCGAGGGCCACATCGAGACCGAGGTGCTGGTCAACTGCGCCGGGCAGTGGGCCAAGGAGGTCGGCAGGATGGCCGGCGCGACCGTCCCGCTGCACTCGGCCGAGCACTACTACGTGGTGACCGAACGCATCCTCGGCGTACGCCCCGACCTGCCCGTGCTGCGCGACCCCGACGGCTACGCCTACCTCAAGGAGGAGGTCGGCGGCCTGGTCGTGGGCGGTTTCGAGCCGGACGCCAAGCCCTGGGGCATGGACGGCATCCCCCACCCCTTCGAGTTCCAGCTCCTGGAGGAGGACTGGGACCAGTTCGCGATCATCATGGAGAACGCGATCCGGCGCGTCCCGGCGCTGGAGAGCGCCGGGGTCAGGATGTTCTACAACGGGCCGGAGAGCTTCACGCCCGACAACATGTTCCTGCTGGGCGAGACGCCCGAGGTGCGCGGCCTGTTCGTCGGCGCCGGGTTCAACTCGGCCGGCATCGCCTCGGCGGGCGGCGCGGGCCGGGCGCTGGCCGAGTGGATCGTGCACGGCGAGCCGACCGGCGACCTGTGGCCCGCCGACATCCGGCGCTTCGCCCGCTGGGCCGGCAACGACACCTGGCTGCGCGAGCGGGTCACCGAGACGCTGGGGCTGCACTACGCGATGCCCTGGCCGGACCGCGAGCTCCGGACCGCCCGGCCGCTGCGCCGCTCGCCGGTGCACCACCTGCTGGCGCAGGCCGGCGCGTGCTTCGGGTCGAAGATGGGCTGGGAGCGGGTCAACTACTTCGGGCCCGCCACGCCGTCCACGTTCGGGCGGCCGGAGTGGCAGCCGTACGTGGACGCCGAGGTGGCGGCCTGCCGGAACGCCGCGGCGCTGTTCGACCAGACGGCCTTCTCCAAGTTCGTCCTCAAGGGCCCCGAGGCCATGGAGGCGTTGCAGTGGCTGTGCACCGCCGACGTGGACGTCGAGCCCGGCCGGGTCGTCTACACCGGCCTGCTCAACGACCGGGGCGGCTACGAGTCGGACCTGACGGTGACGCGCGTGGCCCGCGACGAGTACCTGATCGTGACCGGCTCGGCCCAGACCACCAGGGACTTCGACCACATCTCCAAGGGCCTCGGCGACCGGCGGGCGGCCCTGGTGGACGTCACCGGCGCGTACGCGGTCTTCGGCGTGATGGGCCCCTCGTCCAGGACGATCCTGCAGTCGGTGTCCAAGTCCGACTTCTCCGCCTTCGACTTCGGCACGTCCCGCTGGGTCGACCTCGGCCACGCCACCGTGCGCGCCACCCGCGTCACGTACGTCGGCGAGCTGGGCTGGGAGTTGTACGTGCCCGCCGAGTTCGCCGTCACCGTGCACGAGACGCTCATGGGCGCCGGCGGCCTGACCCAGGCCGGTCACTACGCCATCGAGGCCATGCGCATCGAGAAGGGCTACCGCGCCTGGGGCCGCGAGCTGGGCCCCGAGATCACCCCCGCCGCCGCCGGACTGCGTTTCACCTGCAAGAAGAGCGGCGGCTACCGGGGAGCGCGGCACGCCCTGGAGACGCCGTCGCGCAGGGTAGTCTCGATCGTGCTGGACGACCCCGCCGCACACCTGTGGGGCGGCGAGTCCCTGCTGTCCGACGGCGTCCCGGTGGGCTACGTCACCTCGGCGGCCCACAGCCCCACGCTCGGCAGGTCCGTGGCGCTGGGCTTCGTTACCGAGGTCTCGCAGGAAGGCGGCGTCACGCTGGAGAAGGTGGAGGTCGACGTGGCCGGCGACCTGTACTCTGCCCAGATCAGCCTCAAGGCGCCCTACGATCCCACGTCCGCGAGAGTGAAGGCATGAGCAGCCACGCCGAGTACATCCTGACCCTGTCCTGCCCCGACCGCCCCGGCGTGGTGGCCGCCGTCTCCGGCCTGCTGGCGGCGCACGGGTGCAACATCATCGAGAGCCAGCAGTTCGGCGACCGGGTCGCCCAGCGGTTCTTCATGCGCGTGCAGTTCTCCGGCCCGCTCGGCGAGGACGAGCTGGGCGCCGCCTTCGCCGCCCTGGCCCCCGACTTCGCCATGGAGTTCAGGCTGCGCGACGTGGCCAGGAAGCCGCGCGTGCTGATCATGGTCAGCCGGTTCGACCACTGCCTCAACGACCTGCTTTACCGGGTCAGGTCCAAGACGCTCGGCATCGAGGTCGTCGCGGTCGCCTCCAACCACCCCGACCTGCGCCCGCTCACCCAGTCGTACGGCATCGACTACCACCACCTGCCGATCACGCCCGAGACCAAGCCGAGGCAGGAGGCCGAGGTGCTGGCCCTGGTCGAGCACTACCAGGTCGACCTGGTGGTGCTGGCCCGCTACATGCAGGTGCTGTCGGAGGACCTGTGCGAGAAGCTGGCCGGGCGGGCGATCAACATCCACCACTCGTTCCTGCCGTCGTTCAAGGGCGCCAAGCCCTACCACCAGGCCCACAACCGGGGCGTCAAGCTCATCGGCGCCACGGCCCACTACGTGACCTCCGACCTCGACGAGGGGCCGATCATCGAGCAGGAGGTCGCTCGCGTCAACCACAGCCACTCGCCCGACGACCTCGTGCGCATCGGGCGCGACGTGGAGTGCGTGGCGCTGGCCCGCGCGGTCCAGTGGCACGCCGAGCAGCGCGTCCTGCTCGACGGCCACAAGACCGTCGTCTTCCCCCGCTGACCCCTGCCTGCGGCTTTACGGGCGGTACGTCCCGAAGAACCAGGAGTTGCCTTCGGGGTCCTGGCAGGCGTACTCGCGCGAGCCGTACGGCTGGTCGGTGAGCTCCATGGTGATCACGGCGCCCGCGGCCCTGGCGTGATCGTGGTGGGCGTCGACGTCGTCGACCGCGATGTAGACGCCGGGGCCGCCCGGCCTCCCCCGGCCGATCATGATCAGGTCGTCCTCGACGAACAGCTCGGCGTGCACGACGACCCCGGACTCGTCCTTCGACGACTCGTGCACCCGGAACCCGAACGCCCCGGTCAGGAAGTCGAGCGCCGCCTGCGGGTTCTCGTAGCGGGCCAGTGCGTAGACAGTGCGTTTCATGGCTCCAGCATGTCCGGCGGCCCGCCCGCGGGTCTTGGACGAATCTGACCAGGCGTGGTGCCGCCGAGCGCCCGGAACTCCCGGTTGAGATGGGCCTGGTCGTAGAAGCCGCACTCGGCCGCGACCGCGGCGATCGGCCTGCCGGAGCGCACCAGCCGCGCCGCCCGGCCGAACCTGATCACCCGGGCCGCCGTCTTGGGGGCCAGCCCGACCTGGTCGTGGAAGCGGGCCACCAGATGCCGGTGGCTCCAGCCCAGCGACGCGGCCAGCGACGACACGGCCAGCCGCCCGCCCGACTCCAACAGCCGCGCCCACGCCCACGGCAGCTCAGGGCCCACCTGCGGCCCGGCCAGGATGCGCGCGGTCAGCAGCCGGTCGGTCAGGGCCAGCCGCGCCCGCCACGACGGCGTCGCGGCCAGCCGGTCGAGCAGCTCCCCGGCCCACGGCCCGAGCACGGACTCCACCGGGACCACCCGGCTGGTCAGGTGGCGCATCGGCAGCCCGTACAGCCGCCGCGCGCCGAACGGCGTGAGCACCACCTCCACGCCCTCGCACGGCCCCTCGACGCGGGTGAGCGCGAACCGGTCGGCGAGCCCGCCCGCGAACGCCCTGACCCGCTCCCCGTACGCCTCCATCGGCGCGCCGACGCCCAGGATGAGCACCGCCCCGGGAAGGGCGGCCTCGGCGCGCGTGACGGGCGCGGGATAGTGCTCGCTGTAGGCGCAGAGCCGCGTGACGTACGGCCGCAGCGCAGCGCTGGGGACGGCCTCGACGATGGCCGGCCCCGGGCTGCTCATGCCCCCGACACTACAGACCGGTGTGCCGGGCCAGGAAGGTCAGCGTGTCGGCCGACAGGTCGACCGTCCGGCTCACCGAGCGGGCGCCGTGGCCCACCTCGGCCTCGTTGCGCAGCAGCACCGGCCGACCGGCCGCCGAGGCGTGCTGCAACGCCGCGCACATCTTCCAGGCGTGCAGCGGGTGCACCCGCGTGTCGGACTGGAAGACGGTGAACAACGTCGCCGGGTAGGCCACCGACTCCTCGACCCGGTGGTAGGGCGAATACCCCCACAACCAGCCGAACTGCTCGGGGTCGTCGGCGCTGCCGTACTCGACGTTCCAGGTGGCGCCGAGGCCGAACTTCTCGTACCTGATCATGTCGAGCAGCGGCGCCGAGCAGACCACGGCCGCGTACAGGTCGGGACGCTGCGTCAGCGCGGCGCCCACCAGCAGGCCGCCGTTGGAGCCGCCGGAGATGCCGAGCTGCTCGCGGGTGGTGACGCCGGTCTCGATGAGGTGCTCGGCCGCGGCGTGGAAGTCGTCGAACACGTTCTGCTTGTTGGCCAGCATGCCCGCGCGGTGCCAGTCCTCGCCCTCCTCGCCGCCGCCGCGCAGGTTGGCGATGGCGTAGACGCCGCCCGCCTCGACCCAGGCCAGGATGGAGGCCGAGTAGCCGGGGGTCATGGACAGGCCGAAGCCGCCGTAGCCGTACAGGATCGTCGGACGCGGGCCGGGCTGCTCGTCGGCGGGGGAGATGATCAGCATCCGGACGTCGGTGCCGTCCTTCGACCGGTACACCACCTGCGACGTACGCACCGGCGGCACCTCGACCGCGCCCGGCGAGGCGGCCCACAGCGTGGTCTCGCCCGTGCGGGCGTCGTAGCGCTGGATCGTCGGCGGCGTGGTGTTGTCGGTGTAGCCGAACCACGCCTCGAAGCCGCCCTCGGGACGCTCGGAGATGCCGCCGATCGTGCCCAGCCCCGGCGTCGGCACCGAGCCGACGCGCTCGCCGGTCGCCAGGTCGTGGACGGTGATCTCGCTGATCGCGTGGCGGGTCCAGCCCACCAGCATGACCGGGCGCTCCAGGTCGTCGAGGATCGCGAAGTCGGACAGCACCGCCTCGGGGTCCTCGGGGATCAGGTCACGCCAGGTCTCGTAGCCGGGGTCGGCCGGGTCGGTCACGCACACCCGGCCGCGGGAGGCGTCCCTGTCGGTGTGGACGTAGAGCCGGCCGTCGCGGCCGAACA
Organism: Nonomuraea sp. NPDC049684; assembly: GCF_044465345.1. NCBI lineage: Bacteria > Bacillati > Actinomycetota > Actinomycetes > Streptosporangiales > Streptosporangiaceae > Nonomuraea > Nonomuraea sp. NPDC049684. Next base: position 133,928 of record NZ_JBITLO010000021.1, read on the forward strand.
CCAGGGCGGTCTGCGCGTCGACGCCCTCCTGCACCACCTTCAGGTCGGGGGAGTCGGCGGGCGAGGCGGTCAGGTCGGCCACCCACAGGTCGTTGCGCGGCGCGGTGCCCTCGTGCGCCGACACCTGGAGCCAGCGGCCGTCGCGCGAGACGGAGACGCCGTAGTAGTTGGTCATCTTCAGCCCCTGGCCGAAGATCATCACGTCGTCCTCGGTCGAGGTGCCGACGCGGTGGAGGTAGACGCGGCGGTGGAACTGCGCCTCGTTCTCCGGCACCTCGGTGCGCGGCAGCCTGCGCACGTAGTAGAACGCCTCGCCGCCGGGCAGCCAGGCGATGGGGGAGTAGCGGCAGCGGTCGATCGGGCCCTCGACGCGCATCCCGGTGGCGACGTCCATGATGTAGAGGACCGACTCCTCGTCGCCGCCCACCGAGATCTGGTAGGCCAGCAGCCGCCCTTCCTTGTCGGGCTGCACGGCGTCGAGCGTGGTGAGACCGGACGGGTCGATCTCCATCGGGTCGATCAGGGCCCGCTCGGTGCCGTCGGCCTCGACCACGTAGTAGACCGCGTGCTCCTGGTCGGGCGTGCGGCGGGAGAAGAACCGGCGCTCCCCGCGCCAGGCCGGAGCCCCCACCGAGCCGGACCGCAGCAGCTCGGCGATGCGGTCCTTGAACCGCTGCTCGCCACGGCTGGCGTTGAACAGCTCGGCCTGCGCGAGCAGCCACTCCTTGGTGTCCGGGCTGTCAGGGTCCTCCAACCACCGGTACGGGTCGGGGACGGGCGTTTCATGCAGGATGTCGACGACGTCTTCGCGGCGTGCCGTCGGATAAGGCTCTCGCGTCATGCCAGGAACCCTACTGCCAAGGTGGGGGCGTAAAGCGCTGGTGAAGCGGGCATAAAACGTAACGTGTGTCCCTCTGGTCATTCCGGCTTGAAGATTATGGGGTGGCGGGGACGCTACGGCTAACGCCAGACTTGGTGACAGGACGGTGCCGTGGTGACCATCCGCTGGACCGTCCGGCGGAGGTCCATGTGACGGAAGCACCAGTGCCCCAGGAGGGGCCGACAGGCGGGACATGCCACGGCATGTCCCCTTTGATACGCGCGCGGCAGGGAGAGGCCCGATGACGCGCCAGGTCCTGCTGCTCAACGCCACCTACGAGCCGCTCACCACGCTCTCGCTCCACCGGGCCATCGTGCTCGTGCTGCGGGAGAAGGCCGACGTCGTGCACCGCGACGGGCGGGGCGCCCAGCTCCGCTCGGCGAGCTGCACCCTCGACGTGCCCTCGGTGATCAGGCTCCGCAGATACGTCCGCATCCCCTACCGGTCCAGAATCCCGCTGACCAGGGCCGCCCTCATGCGGCGCGACGACTACCGCTGCGCCTACTGCGGGCAGCGGGCCGAGACCATCGACCACGTCATCCCGAGATCGCGCGGCGGCACCCACACGTGGGAGAACTGCGTCGCCTCGTGCACGACCTGCAACCACCGCAAGGCCGACAAATACCTGGAGGAGCTGGGATGGACGCTGCGCGTGCTCCCGGCGGTGCCGAGGGGCGCCCACTGGCGGCTCATCGGCGCCTCGCTCGTCGGCGATCCTCAATGGGCGCCCTACCTGGAGGCGGCGGCCTAGCAATCCCTTTTGAAGCCGGAGGCCACCGCCTGTCACCATGACGGGTATGTGGACCTTCACCTCCGATCCGGAGGAATTCGCCGCGGTCGCCGAGCCGTTCCTGCTCGGCGACCCGGTCGGCAACACGGTTCCGCTGACCGTCCTCGCCAACCTGCGCGCCGGCCATCCCGCCGCCGACGCCTTCTTCGCCTGGTGGACCGCCGGGGGCCAGGTGCGCGCCGCCGCCTTCCGCACGCCGCCCGCCCCCCTGAGCCTCACGCGCATGCCCCCCGAGGCCGTCGCCCCGCTGGTCGAGGCGCTCGGCGGCGACCTGCCCATGGTCGTGGGGCCGGTCGAGGTGACGGCCGAGGTCGTCCGGCTGCTCGGCGAGCCCGACCGGACGGTGTCCGAGCGGCTCTACCGGCTCGGCGCGCTCGCCGTCCCGTCCGTGCCCGGCCGCGGCCGGCTCGCCGGCCCTCACGACTTCCCGCTGATGGTGAGCTGGTACCAGGCGTTCGGGGCCGAGGTCGGGCTCGGCGAGGCGCACGACGTCGCCGAGCGCGTCGCCCAGCGGGTGGCCGGGCGTGAGCTGTTCGTGTGGGAGGCCGAGGGCGTGCCGGTCTCGGTGGCAGGGCTCGGCCGGGCGGCCGGTGGCGTGTGCCGCGTCGGACCGGTCTACACGCCGCCGTCGTGCCGCAGGAGGGGCTACGGGGCCGCGGTCACCGCGTACGCCAGCGAGGTGGCGCTGGCCGAGCGGTGCGAGCAGGTCGTCCTCTTCACCGACCTGGACAACCCGACCAGTAACGCGATCTACCGGTCGATCGGCTACCAGCCCGTCTCCGACCATGCGCACCTGACCTACGCCGGCTCCCGCTCACCGGCCACAGCGGGTTAGGCTTACCGCATGCCGCGTTACGACTTCCGCTGCCGCGCCTGCGGCTCCACGTTCGAGGTCTCCCGTCCCATGTCGGCCTCAGACGAGCCGGCGCCCTGCCCGGAGGGCCACGGCGACACGGTCAAGCTGCTGTCCACCGTCTCCATGACCGGTGGCGCCGCCGCTCCCCGCCCGGCCGGCGGTGGCGGTGGCGGATGCTGCGGCGGAGGCTGCTGCTCCTCGTGACCGGCGGGCCCGGGTGAACGCCTCCACGGCGAGCCGGGCCGCCCCTTCCACGGTCGCCACGCCCGTCGCCATGTCCGGGCTGCGTTCCGACAAGACGGCGATGAGCAGTTCGTGCCCGTTCAGCACGATCCGGCCCACGCTGTTGACCGTCCACCGCCCGTCGTGCGCGGCCACCGGCAGCCAGCCGTTCTTGAGCGCCACCTCGCCGCCGGCGGCGCTGACGCCCCACGCCTGCGACCGGTCCACCGACGACATGAGCCCCAGCGCCCAGCGGCGGCTGGCGGCCGGCACCGGCCCGGCCGGGTCGGTGAGCCGCTCCAGCACCCGCACCTGGTCCGACGGGTGGCTGAGCGTCATGCCCCACGACAGGCCCGCGCCCGGCCTGGTGTCGCGCACCTCCAGCGCGCCCAGTACCCGGGTGAGCCCCTGCTGGCCGCCGACCGTCATGTACAGCTCGTGCGCGCTCTCGTTGTGGCTCTGGCGGATCATCCGGGAGGCGAGCCTGCGTTCGTACGCGCCGAGCCGCCGGTGCTCGCTCTGCCTGAGCAGCAGCAGGGCGAGCAGGATGTCCACCTTGGCCACGCTGGCCAGCACGAACGGCCTGCCCTCGGCGTAGGAGTACCGCACGCCCGTCGCGCGGTCGTACACCGACAGCGCCACCCGCCCCGGACGGCCCCGCAGCTGACGTTCCAGCGCCCGGTCGAGCGCCCGCCGCGTGGCCGGCGGCAGCAGGCGTTCCACGGCCACCGCCTGGCGGTGCGCCACGATCGGGAGCGGGGCCGGACGCCGGCCCGCCGCGCAGGCGGACACGACGGGCAGCAGGGCGGGCAGCAGGGCGGCGATGAGCGAGATCCCCCGGACGCGCATGTGCGCGAGCCTGTCACGCCCCGCACCAACGCCCGGGGGCCCGAGGGTCAAGCTTGCGGCAGGTTACGCCGCGGCGGTCCGCTTGCGGCTCATGCCGCGGCGGTCTGCTTGCGGCTCACGCCGCGGTGGTCCGCCGGCGGCGGCGCTGGAAGGGCAGGAAGCGGTCGGCCAGGTGCGGCCGCGACGGGGTCAGGGTGGGCTCGACCGCGATGATGCGGTCGAACCGGAAGGCCCTGATGGCCCGCCGCATCCGGCACACGCCCACCAGGTACCAGTATTCGCGGTGGACCAGGCAGGTCACCGGCTCGACGTCGCGGGAGGTGACGGTCCCCGAGGCGTCGCGGTAGTGGAGGCGGATCATGAGGCGGCTGGTGATGGCGTCGGCGATGAGCCTGGCCCGGGAGGCGGTCTCCACGGGCAGCGGCTCGGTCAGGGTCGCGAGCGTGGTCGCGATGACGTCGTCGTCGAGCTCCAGGTGCTCGAGCGCGTGTTGCAGGCCGCGCCGCGCGGCGACGGCCTGCGGGCCCGCTCCGAGGTGAGCGAGGGAGAGGGCGATGGCGGCGATCTCGGCGGTCGTCAGCGGGCGAGTCTCGTCCTTCACGACTGTCGTCATACCCCAAGAATAGGGACGACCACCGACAATTTTCGAAAATCTGTGCGGTGGACCGGGGGTCCACCGCACCCTAACTATCGGGACAGCTGCGACAGATCACGCGAGGCGCCGGTCGAGGCCGACGTGGTCATCGCCGCGTACGCCTGCAGCGCCACGCTCACCGGACGGTTGCGGTCGCGCGGCCGGTAACCGCCCAGGTCGGCCAGCAGCCGCTCGCGCCGCGCGGCCAGCTCGGCCTCGGGCACCCGCAGCTCCATCGACCGGCCGGGGATGTCGATGTCGATGATGTCGCCGTCCTCGACCAGCGCGATGGCGCCGCCCTCGGCCGCCTCCGGCGAGGCGTGCCCGATCGACAGCCCGGACGTGCCGCCGGAGAAGCGGCCGTCGGTGACCAGCGCGCACGCCTTGCCCAGGCCCTTGCCCTTGAGGAAGGAGGTCGGGTAGAGCATCTCCTGCATGCCGGGGCCGCCCTTGGGGCCCTCGTAGCGGATGACCACCACGTCGCCCTCCTTGACACGCCCGCCGAGGATGCCCTCGACGGCCTGCTCCTGCGACTCGAACACCACCGCGGGCCCGCTGAACCTCCAGATCGACTCGTCGACGCCCGCGGTCTTCACCACCGCGCCGTCGAGCGAGATGTTGCCGTAGAGCACGGCCAGGCCGCCGTCGGCGCTGTAGGCGTGCTCCAGGTCGCGGATGCACCCCTGCGCCCGGTCGAGGTCGAGGTCGTCCCAGCGGTTGTCCTGCGAGTACGCCTTCACCGTGCGCACGTTGCCCGGCGCCGCGTGCCACAGCTCGACGGCCTCGGGCAGCACGGTCGGCGACTTGACGTCCCAGGCGGCCAGCGTGTCGGCCAGCGTGCCCCCGTTGACCGTGGGCACGTCGCGGTGCAGCAGCCCGGCCCGGTCGAGCTCGCCCAGGATGGCCGGGATGCCGCCGGCGCGGTGGACGTCCTCGACGTGGTACTTGCTGGTGGCCGGGGCGACCTTGCACAGGCACGGCACCCGCAGCGAGATCTCGTTGATCTCCTTGAGGCCGAAGTCGACCTCGGCCTCGCGGGCCGCGGCCAGGATGTGCAGGATCGTGTTGGTCGAGCCGCCCATCGCCACGTCGAGGGCCATGGCGTTCTCGAACGCCGCGCGGCCGGCGACCGAGCGCGGCAGCACCGACTCGTCGCCGTCCTCGTAGTAGCGGCGGGTGATCTCGACGAGCTGGCGGCCGGCGTCCTCGAAGAGCTGCTTGCGCCGCTTGTGGGTGGCCAGGATCGTGCCGTTGCCGGGCAGGGCCAGGCCCATGGCCTCGGTCAGGCAGTTCATGGAGTTGGCGGTGAACATGCCCGAGCAGGAGCCGCAGGTCGGGCAGGCGTTCTCCTCCATCTCCAGCAGCTCGGCGTCGGTCACCGAGGCGTCGGCGGCGGCGATCATCGGGTCGACGAGGTCGAGCTTGCGGCTGGGCGTCTTGCCGGCCTCCATGGGCCCGCCGGAGACGAAGATCGTGGGGATGTTCAGCCGGAACGCGGCCAGCAGCATGCCCGGCGTGATCTTGTCGCAGTTGGAGACGCAGATCAGCGCGTCGGCGCAGTGGGCGTTGACCATGTACTCGACAGCGTCGGCGATCAGCTCGCGGGACGGCAGCGAGTAGAGCATGCCGCCGTGGCCCATCGCGATGCCGTCGTCGACGGCGATCGTGTTGAACTCGCGCGGGATGGCCCCCGCCTCGCGGATCGCGGCCGAGACGACGTCGCCGACCTCGCGCAGGTGCACGTGGCCCGGGACGAACTGGGTGAAGCTGTTGGCCACCGCGATGATGGGTTTGCCGAAGTCGCTCCCGGCTACGCCGGTCGCCCGGAGCAGGGCCCGGGCGCCGACCATGTTCCTGCCGTGGGTGACCGTACGTGACCTGAGGGCCGGCATTGGGATTCTCCCATCATGAGGCGAGTCTTCACATGTTACGGCCACCCGCCCGGCACCTGAGACGCGTGTCCACTACCCGGACGGCTCAGTCCGGCAACCGTACGGCCGCGAGCTGGGTCGCCTGGGCCACCAGCCGTCCCTTGGAGTCCCATACGTGGGCCACCTCGTCCATGCGGTCGCCGCCGACGTCCGTGGCCGACAGGCGGACCCTGATCGGGCCGGGGGCGGGCAGCCGGCGGATGAAGGCCGAGAGCTGGATCGTCGGCACCCAGCCGGACAGCCCCAGGTCGAACGAGACCGGCGGCACCGGGTCGAGCGCCACCAGCAGGCTCAGCGGGTCCCAGTCGGAGCCGTCGGCCAGGCGCTGCCAGCTCGCGATCTCGCCCTTCCTGGTCGGCGCCCCGAACGCGAACGCCAGATGCGCCGGGTCGACGCGCTCCTCGACCACGGCCATCAGCGGCACGGCGAAGTCCGCGCCGGGCGGGTCGGTGGGCGCGAGGAAGCAGTCCTCCTCGGCCGGCAGCTCGACCGGGGGGAGCGAGGTCCACCAGGGGGCGCCGTCGTCCAGGACGCCGAGCGTGACGTGCGACTCGACGCGTACCCTGCCCTCCTGGGCCAGCGAGACCCGGACCTGGGCCAGGCTCCGGCCGATCCGCAGCGGTTCCACGCGCACGTCCGCCGGGCCGGGCGCGGGCGGCTCGACGAAGGCGCCGCTCACGGCGGTCACGTGCGGGTGCCGCTCGCCGGCGCCGCTCTGGCAGGCGGCGCGGGCCAGCACCGCCAGCAGGTAGCCGCCGTGCAGCTTGGTGCCCACGCTCCACTGGGCGTCCAGCGTGGCGCCGAACTCGTCCGTGCCGCGGGCGACCAGCGCGGTCGCCTCCCCGAAAGTCCCCATTTTTCGCGATATCCCTTCAGCAGAAGGTCAGATTGACACCGTCAACCTGAGGGCGTCAATCTGAGATCCATGACCGCTGCGAGACGTGTGCGCGCCCGGCGCGGAGAAGGCGGCCTGCTGCGGGAGGAGATCCTGCGCGCGGCCGAGCACCTGCTGACCGAGTCCGGCAGCGAGGACGCCCTCACCCTGCGCGCCGTCGCCCAGCGCGCCGGGGTGTCCACGCCCTCGGTCTACCTGCACTTCGCCGACAGGGAGGCGCTGCTGGAGGCCGTCTGCCTGCGCGTGTGGGACGAGTTCGGCCGGATGTTCAGCGAGAACCTGACCGGCGACCCGTTCCTCGCGCTCGGCCGCTGCGGACGGGCCTACGCCCGCTTCGCCCTCGACCATCCCGTGCAGTACCGGGTGCTGATGATGCGGCCCTCGGCCGTGCAGGGCGTGCCGCCGGCCGCCGCCGCGTGCTTCCGCCACATGGCGGACGCCGTCGCCGCCTGCGTGGCGGCCGGCGTGCTCGAAGGCGACCCCGAGGAGCTGGCGCTCGGCCTCTGGTCGGCCGTGCACGGCTGCGTCTCGCTGCTCATCGCCCAGCCGTCCTTCCCGTGGCCGCAGGACCGGGAGGCGCTGATCGACCACATCGTCCGCATCGCCGGGGTGGGCACGGCCCTGGTGTCCCGCCTGCCGGACGCGCTGCCGCCCAGCGGCGTGCTGGCCGCCGAGCTGGACGACTTCGGCGCCCGGCTGTCGGCAGACGTGAAAAAGCCCCGCGGAGCCTGACTCCGCGGGGTCGGCCGGTCGTCCTAGCCCTCGCCGTACCGGGCGGGCAGGACCTGGGCGGCGATGTCGTAGAGCCGGTCGATCTCGGCCGGGGTCAGCGCCCGCTCGCGCTTGGTGATCCACTTGCGCGCCCGGTCGCCCTGGTAGACGTCCACGCCGCGGATCGTCATGATCTTCCACGGCACGGGCGGCCCGTAGATGGCCAGGGAGGGCACGACGACGACCTCGCGGCCGAACGCCTTGCTGATCAGCTCGCTGGCCTGGGACGCCTCCCACTTGGCCTCGGTCAGCCGCGGCTTCATGTCGAAGGGGCCGTGGAAGAGCTTCTTGCCCGACTGGACGCGGACGGGAAGCCGTTTGTCCCACTTCTCGGAGTCCACGGCGTAGACGCCGGTCGGCCCCACCACGAGGTGGTCGATCTGGGCCTCGCTGCCGGGGATCGCCCTGGCGTGCAGGGTGCGGTAGCCGCTGCGCTCCAGCCTGCGGAGCTGCCCCTCGGTACGCCGCTCGGCCACGGACGCGCGCCGCCACGCCGGCACCGTGGAATGGGACCGTGCGCGGTAGACCGCCTCCAGGATGGCCGCGACCACCCCGGCGGTCACGCCCAGACGCCAGTCGCGCAGCAGGAAACCCACCACGATCGCCACGCCGATCGCCACGAGCGCGCGGTTGCGCAGGCGGCGGAAGCGCGGCTCCTGGAGCAGGTCACGCACGGACGCGCGTTCCACGGGCGCGTAGGTGGTGGTGGGCGCCGATGGTGTCGCGGCGGCGGTGCGCTCGCCCTCTGGCCGGTCGCTCACCCAGATGGGTGACGCGTTGTGACCGTCTTCTCGCTGGTTGTCGGAGTCCACGTAACTCACCGTAGCTCGGAGATCGGAACGATTCCTAGTGTTGACCTGTCCATAGTTTTATGGCCCAGCTCATCGTGTTCCACTCATGTTTTCGGGGTATGTCTTACGTTCTTCTCTAGAGATGCCTAGTGTGCCGATCGTGCGAGAAATACACGAGCTTTCCGCGCTCGAACAGGCCCGGGCCGTCCGCGACCGTGACGTCTCGCCGGTCGAGCTCGCCCAGCACTACCTCGACCGGATCGAGCGGATCGACCCCTCGGTCGGCGCGTACGTCACCGTGACCGCCGAACAGGCGCTCGACCAGGCGCGCCGCCTGGAGAAGGAGCTGCCCGACGGGCCGCTGGCCGGGGTGCCGATCCCCGTGAAGGACCTCAATCTGGTCAAGGACGTGCCGATCACCTTCGGCTCGGCCGCCTATCAGGGGTTCGTCGCGCCGGTGGACGACACGGTCGTGACGCGGCTGCGCGAGGCCGGCACGGTCATGCTGGGCAAGACCGCCACCCCCGAGTTCGGGCTGCCCTGCTACACCGAGACCGACGTCTCGCCGCCCGCCCGCTCGCCCTGGGACCTCGGCACGTCGGCCGGCGGGTCCAGCGGGGGAGCGGCCGCCGCCGTGGCCGCCGGGCTGGCGCCGGCCGCCCAGGGCAGCGACGGCGCGGGCTCGATCCGCATCCCGGCCTCGGCGTGCGGCCTGTACGGCATCAAGCCCACCCGTGGCCGGATCAGCTTCGCCCCGATCATCCCCGACCTGGCCGGCATGTCCACGAACGGCCCGATCGCCCGTACCGTGGCCGACGCCGCGGCCCTGCTCGACGTCATGGCGCACAACGAGCCCGGCGACCTCTACCTCGCGCCCCGGCACGAGGGCACCTACCTCGCCTGCGCCGGCCGCGACCCCGGACGGCTGCGCATCGCCCGCTACGCCGACCCCGTCGTGCCGGGGGCCGAGGTCGATCCCGAGGTGCTGGCCGCGTACGAGAGCGCCGCCGCACTCCTCGCCGGCCTCGGGCACGAGGTCGTGGAGATCCCCAGGCCGTTCGGCGCGGACCTCGTGCCGCAGTTCGTCACCCTCTGGTACACCTTCGCCTGCATGCACCCGGTCGCCGACGAGCAGCGGCACCTGCTCAGGCCGCTCACCCGGTGGCTGCGCGAGCGCGGCCTGGCCACCACCGCCCCCGCGTTCCTCCAGGCCCAGGCCGCCCTGCAACTCGCCACCCGGGGCGCGCTCACGATCACGAACGCCTACGACGCCGTGCTCACCCCGACCCTCACCCAGCCGCCCAGGCCGGTCGGCTGGTTCGAGGACGTGGACGACGTCGAGGAGACGTTCGAACGCATGAAGCGCTTCGCCGCCTTCCCGGCGATCTACAACGTCAGCGGCCAGCCCGCGGTGAACCTGCCGCTGCACTGGAGCGCCGAGGGCCTGCCGATCGGCGTCATGCTGGCCGGGCGGATCGGCGGCGAGGGCACCCTGATCTCGCTGTCGGCCCAGGTCGAGGCGGCTGTGGGCGGGTTCTGGGGCGAGCGGCGGCCGTCCGTCTGGTAGGAGGGTCACCGTACGGGTCTGGCCGGGCACCCGCCGGAGGATTACGTTCGTCGTGTGAACAGCGCGGCGGAAAGTCTGCTCTTTCTCATCGGGGTGTCCTTGGGGCTGTTCGTACTGATCAGCCTGCTGGTCCTGGTGCCGGGGCGGGGCTCGTCCAGGGTGGTGGAGCCCGGCCCGGTGTGGCTGGGCGGGCCGGGCGGGAGCGAGCACGGCGTGAGCACGTCGGCACGGGTGCTGGCCGACGATGCCGCCCCCTGGGCGCGACCGCCCGCCCCCGACTGGGCCGCCTCAGCCATGGCCGCCACCGCCGACCCGGCCGACCGCCTCGGCGGCGCCTCAGCCGGCTGGTGAGGCCACGATGCACCCCCCGAACCAGCCCTCTGACCAGCCCTCTGTACAGGCACCGACACAGGCACCGACACGGGCGCCGAGGCGGGCGCTGACGACGGCTCAGGTCGACGACCTCAGGAGGGCCGTCCAGAGGGCCGAGCGGCGCAGCGGATTGCGCTTCGGCGTGTTCCTGGGCGAGCCGGTCGGCGCGCGACGGCACTTCGCCGAGCGCCTGCACACCGCACTGGGCGCGGAGTCGGCCGACGCCGTGGTGGTGTTCGTCGATCCGGCGGGACACGGCCTGGAGATCGTGACCGGCCCGAACGCGAGGCGGCGGCTGAGCGACGGCGTCTGCCGGCTCACCGCCCTGTCGATGGCCACCGCCTTCAGCGCGGGCGACCTGATCGGCGGCCTCCTGTACGGCATCACCGCCCTGGGCGACCAAGCCACCCACCACCACTGATGGCACCACCGGGTCGGCCTCGCAGGCGCGATCGCGCAGAGTGGAGCACGGTCACGCTGGGCGCCCTCCAAGCTCACATGGCGGCCCCCGTCATCGGGTAAGGCCGGACCGAACACCCGGTCGGCCCGAGCGGGCAGCCACGCACGTTCCCCTCGGGCCCAAGGGGGACGTGCGTCGGCTCAGGCGCGTTGCAGCAGGGTGACGACGTGGTCGCTGACGCCCGCGAGCAGGCTGGACGGTTCGATCGGCGCTCCGGCCACGGCCGAGAACAGCGCGGGCAGCCCCGGCAGCGGGAAACCGTCGTCCTTGGCGGCGGTGGCGCCCACCGCGTTCTTGTCCAGAGCCGTCCGGCTGCGCTCCCAGGCGTCGAGCACCTCCTCCGGCGACGGCACCCCGAACCCGTGCCCGACGGGTGCGGCGTGCCGCAGCCGGACGAGCGGCGTCTCGGCGAAGGTCAGCGCGGTACGGGCGCGTACCTGCAGGTCGGCGCGGGGCTCGGGGTCGATCCAGTCCATGGCCGTGCAGGGGTTGCGGCAGGTCGCGACGCAGACCGCGAGCGCGCCCGCCAGCTGGCTGTGCTGCCGGTCGAAGTAGGCCCGCCAGCCCTCGCCGGGCTCGACCGACACCCGCAGCGTACGGTTGGTGGCCGACTGCTCGGACTTGGTGTGGTCGCACTCACGGTCGCCGATCACGCCGAACCTGCTCCCGGGCGCGCTCAGGCCGGCGGGCCAGCGGGCCGGGTCGCCGGCGTGGCCGAGCTGCGGCTCGAACGCCAGCAACGGCAGGTACTCGCTGGCGATGTGCACGGCCGCGATCATGGGGCTCAGCTCCCGCCGGTGCCAGCGGACGGCGATCACTTCGAGCAGCAGGCCGTAGGCGGGCTTGAGCGACTCCAGGGCCCCGCGCGGCTGCTCCCGCGGCGTCTGCGGCATGTGGCAGGCGCGGGCGAGCCGGCGCAGGTCGGCCGGTACGGACCTGGCCTCGGCGGCGAAGTCCTCGGCGTCGAGCGAGAGCAGCCGCTGCCCGAACTCGCACACGTCGGAGATCTCGGCCGTGGGGGCGAGCGCTCCCAGGTCGGCGAAGGCGTACCGGCGGGCGAGGGCGATCAGCAGCTCACGAGTCGAATCCACGCGAAGACTTTCTCACGATCTTGCAGCAGTCACGGACATGGGGCACACAGGCACCAGACGTCCTGAACCGGCCACGGCCTCGGGACGCGCACGCCCCGGACGTCCTGGATTGGTCACGGACGCGGGGCGCGCACGCACAGGACGCTCCGGAGTGATCCCGGCGCGCCCACGCGCCGGGCGGACCGGGGTGGTCACGGGCATGGGGCGCGTACGCATTGGACGTCTTCGGGCGGGCTGGTGACCGTGGGCTCGTCCGTGGGCTCCTCAGGGGGCTGGGTGGGCTCCTGGGTCGGCTCGGGCTCGGAGGTGGTCACGGTCGGCGTGGGCTTCGGCGAGACGGTGGGCGTGGCGCTCGGGGTGGTGGGGGCCACGGTCGGGCCGGGGGTCGCGCTGGTGGTGCCGCTCGGCTTGGCGCTCGGCACGGCCTTGGTCGGCGGCGCGGGCTCCCTGGTGGTGTGCTCGGGGCTGCTCGGGCTGTGGACCTGCGTGGTCTCGTCGGCAGGCGGCAGCACCTGGCCCGTGCTGGCGGGCTCGGCCGGACGCAGCCACACCGACCCCGCCACCGCGGCCGAGACCACCACGGCGGCCGCCATCGTGGCCAGGGCCGTCAGCGTGCGACGGCGGCGGGAGCTGCCGCCGGCGGGGGCCGAGGGCATGGTGAGCGGCGAGCCGGCGTCGGCCACAGGCATGACGCCCGTCGGCTGGAGGCCCGGGTGGGAACCCGTGGGCGGACCCGGATGGGAGCCCGTGGGAAGGCCCGCGCCGGAGCCCATGGGGAGACCCGTGTGGGGGTCCGTGGGAAGACCTGTGTAGGAGCCCGTGGGGAGGCCCGCGTGGGAGCCCGTCGTGGGCGGCGTCGCCGGGGAACCGGTGAGCGGCGGGCCGGGCAGGGCCGCGCCGGTGACCGACGCGCGGGCCGCCCGCGCCATGTCGGACGCCGACGACCACCGCTGCGCCGGGTCCTTCTGCAGCGCCCGCGTCACCACCTGGCGCACGGCCGGCGGCAGCTCGGCGGGCGGCTCGGGCACGGGCGCGTTGAGATGCTTGAAGATGATCTGCACAGGGGTGTCCCCCTGGTACGGCAGCCGCCCGGTCAGGCACTCGTAGGCCACCACGCCCAGCGCGTAGACGTCGACGGCGGGGGTGACCTCGTTGCCCGCGGCCATCTCCGGCGCGCAGTAGGCGGCCGAGCCGAGCATCGTGCCGGTGGCCGTGAGGTGACCGGCCGAGCCGGAGTGGGCGACCCCGAAGTCGGTCAGCGCGACCTGCCCGTCGGGCCGCACCATGAGGTTGGCCGGCTTGACGTCGCGGTGGACGATCCCCTGGGCGTGGGCCGCGGCCAGCGCGTCGCCCACCTCGGCGACCAGGCGCATGGCCTCCTGCGCGCCGAGCGGGCCGCGCCGCAGGACCCGGTCGAGCGACTCGCCCCGGACGTACTCCATCACCAGGTAGCTGACCCGGCGCCCGTCGGCCTCGTGGACGCCGTAGTCGTAGACGCCGACCACGCCGCGGTGCCTGAGCGTGGCCATGGCCCTGGCCTCGTTCTGGAAGCGCTGGGTGAAGGTGGGGTTCTCCGACAGGGCGGGCATCATCACCTTGACCGCGACGGCCCGGCCCAGCACCAGGTCGTCGGCACGCCAGACCTCGCCCATGCCGCCGCCGCCGAGGCGGTCGGCCAGCACGTAGCGGTCGTTGAGCGTGGTACCGGCGCCTAGCACGTACTTGAGGCTAACACCCGGTCTCCGTGCTCAGGCCGTATTCGGCGCAGCGCGAAGCCAGGTCCCCGCCGGGCGTGGCGGGGACCCGGACGGATCAGGCTGACGCCGCGTCGGTCTCGCGGTTGCGCAGGGCGCGGCTGACGCCGTCGGCGCCCTCCAGGATCAGCCTGCGCAGGGCCTGCGGCGGCTGCTCGGCGGCCAGGAAGTCCTGGGCCGCCTTGACCGTGGCGGGCTCGATGAGCAGCGCGGGGAAGCAGTTCATGGCGAACGTCGAGGCCTTCTCGAACGTCCACTCGCGGTAGACGCGCCCGACCTCGGCGAAGTACTTCTCCCGGTACGGCTCCAGCAGCTCGGCGTGGTGCGCGTCCTGGAAGCCGGCGATGGTGTTGCGGGCGATGTGGTTGGCCAGGTCGCCGCCCACGATCCGGTCCCACGCCGCCGCCTTGGCCTCGGCCGTCGGGATCGCGGCCCGGCACAGCGCGGCCGACCGCTCACCCGTCGCCGTAGGGTCGCGCTCCAGCTCGGCGGCGATGTCGGGCTCGCCCAGCCGGCCGCCGGAGACCAGCGCCGCCACCAGCGTCCAGCGCAGGTCGGCGTCGACGGTCAGCCCCTCGGGCACGCCGGTGCCGTCGAGGATGGCCTGCAGCAGGTCGAGGTCGGCGCCGGCGACCGCGACCGGGGCGAACGCCTGGAGGAAGGCGAGCTGGTGGTCGGAGCCGGGCGCGGCCGAGCCGAGCAGCGAGCGCAGCTCGGCGGCCAGCAGCGCCTCGCCCTCGGCCCGCCAGGCCGGGGCGGCGTACTGCTGGACGGCCTGGCGCGCCTGGCGCAGCACCGCCTGCAGGACCGTGATGTCGGAGACCGTGCCCGCGCCGGAGATGACCAGCCGGACGTAGTCGCGGGTGGACATCTCGCCGTCGCGGGTCATGTCCCAGGCCGCCGACCAGCACAGGGCGCGCGGCAGCGACTCGGTGAAGGCCGCGATGCCGCCCTCGACGAGCGTGCGCAGGGAACGCTCGTCCAGCCTGATCTTGGCGTAGGTCAGGTCGTCGTCGTTGAGCAGCACCAGGTCGGGCTGCTCGGCGCCGACCAGCTCGGCCACGCTGGTACGGGCGCCCACCACGTCGAGCTCGACCCGCCTGGTCCGGGTGAGCACGCCGTCGGCCAGCGAGTACAGGCCGATGGCGATGCGGTGCGAGCGCAGCGTCGGGTAGTCGGCCGGGGCCTCCTGCAGCACCTCGAAGGAGGTGAAGCGGCCGTCGGACACCTCGAAGGAGGGACGCAGCGTGTTGACCCAAGCGGTCTCCAGCCACTCCTTCGACCACGACGACAGGTCGCGGCCCGAGGTGCGCTCAAGGGCGGCGAGCAGGTCCTTCAGCTCGGTGTTGCCCCAGGCGTGCTCGGCGAAGTAGTCGCGCACCCCGGCCAGGAAGTTGTCCAGGCCGACGTAGGCGACGAGCTGCTTGAGCACCGAGGCGCCCTTGGCGTACGTGATGCCGTCGAAGTTGACCTCGACCGCCTGCATGTCGGGGATGTCGGCGGCGATCGGGTGGGTGGAGGGGAGCTGGTCCTGGCGGTAGGCCCAGGACTTCTCCACGTTCGCGAACGTGGTCCACGCGCCGTTGCCCCAGCGGGTGGCCTCGGCCTGGGCCAGCACGGACACGTACGTGGCGAAGGACTCGTTCAGCCACAGGTCGTCCCACCAGCGCATGGTGACCAGGTCGCCGAACCACATGTGGGCCATCTCGTGCAGAATCGTCTCGGCGCGCCGCTCGACGACCGCGTCGGTCACGCGGGAGCGGAAGACGTAGTCCTCCAGGAACGTCACGCAACCGGCGTTCTCCATCGCGCCGGCGTTGAACTCCGGCACGAAGAGCTGGTCGTACTTGGTGAAGGGGTAGCGGACGCCGAACACCCGGTGGAAGAAGTCGAAGCCCTGCCTGGTGACCTCGAAGAGGTTGTCGGCGTCGAGGTGCTCGCCGAGCGAGGCGCGGCAGTAGAGCCCGAGGGGGATGCCGTCGTGCTCGGAGGTGACCTTGTAGTACGGCCCGGCCACCAGCGCGGTGATGTACGTCGAGATCACCGGCGTCGGCTCGAACTCCCAGCGCCTGGCCGCCTGGACGCCGCCGTGGCGGCCGGACTGCCCATCGAGGTCCTCGACCTTGGCCGCGGCGCCGTTGGAGACGACCTCCCAGTCGGCGGGGGCCAGCACGGTGAGCTGGAAGACGGCCTTGAGGTCGGGCTGGTCGAAACAGGCGTACATGCGGTGGGCGTCGGCCGTCTCGAACTGGCTGTGCAGGTAGACCTTCTGGTCGACCGGGTCCACGAAGCGGTGGAGGCCCTCGCCCGTGCGCATGTAGCTGCAGTCGGCGTCGACCAGCAGCTCGTTGGACTCCGCCAGCGAGGGGAGCGGGAAGCGGCCCTTGTCGGCGTCGTAGGAGGAGACGTCGAGGTCGGTGCCGTTGAGGGTGACCTTGCGCACGTTGGCGCCGTGCAGGTCGATGAAGGTGGAGGCGCCCGGGCTGGTGCTGGTGAAGCGCACCGTCGTGACGCTCTCGAAGCGCTCGTCCCCCTCCGTCAGGTCGAGTGCGACCTCGTACGACTCGACCTTCAACAGCCGGGCGCGCTCGCGAGCCTCGTCCCGGGTCAGGTTGCCTGCCAAGTTGCGCTCCTTTTCACCACTTCGTTGTAGTTTGTCGGTATCCTGCCACGCCGGGAATAGGACCTCGACACCCTCAGGTTATGGCCCCACGTGACTGAGAAGATTCCCGTGGACCTGTGGTTCGATCCTTTCTGCCCTTTTGCCTGGGCGACGTCACGATGGCTTCTCGAAGTGGAGAAGGTACGCGCCATCGAGCCGCGCTGGCACGTCATGAGCCTCAACGTCCTCAACGAGGGCAAGGACGTGCCCGACTCCTACCGTGAGGCCATCGCCAGGGCCATCGAACCCGTCCGCGTGGTGGCCGCCGCGCGGGCCGCGCACGGCGACGAGGTCGTCGGCCCGCTCTACACCGAGCTCGGCACGCGCCTGCACAACGAGCGCGGGATGAAGGACCTCAGCCGCCTCGGCGAGCTGATCGAGGACTCCCTGGAGGCGATCGGCCTCAGCCGCGACCTCGCCGCCGCCGCCCACTCCACCGAGTGGGACGACGCCGTGCGCGCCTCCCACCAGGAGGGCATCACGCTGGTCGGCCAGGACGTCGGCACCCCGGTCATCCGCGTCGGCGCCAACGCCTTCTTCGGCCCCGTCATCACGTCCATCCCGAAGGGCGAGGCCGCGGGCAGGCTGTGGGACGGCGTGCTTCTCGTCACCGAGTTCGAGGACTTCTTCGAGCTCAAGCGGACTCGTACCAGACAGCCCACCTTCGACTAGATATGTCGCCACCGCCGGGGTAAGACTCATACCCTGGCGGTAGGTTCCCGGACGCGCGGAGGATGAGGAATCCCCCTCCGTGCGATCCGTGCTCTCGCCAGTCCCACGACGTGCACGCGAGGATGGCCCCATGCGCCAGCTGTATATCGGCGGTTCCTGGAACGCCTCTACGTCAGACGAGTCCATCGAGGTCGCCAACCCGGCCACGGAGGAGATCATCGACCGGGTGCCCGCGGGCACCCCCGACGACGTCGAGGCGGCGGTGTCGGCGGCGCGTGAGGCGTTCCCCGCCTGGTCCGACACCTCGGCGGCCCAGCGCGGCAAGCTCCTCGGCGACGCGGCCGAGCTGCTCAAGCAGCGCGCCGAGAGTGTCGCGGCGACGATCGCCACCGACATGGGCGCACCCCTCGGCTTCGCGCTCAAGGTGCAGACGCTGATGCCCGCGGCCGTGCTGTCCTCCTACGCGCAGCTGGCCGAGAGCTACCCGCGCGAGTCCCGCATCGGCAACTCGCTGCTGGTCAAGGAGCCGATCGGGGTCGTCGCGGCGATCACGCCCTGGAACTACCCGCTGCACCAGATCATCTGCAAGGTCGGCCCCGCGCTGGCCGCCGGCTGCACGGTGGTGCTCAAGCCCAGCGAGGTGGCGCCGCTGGCGGCGTACGCGCTGGCCGAGATCCTCGACGAGGTGGGCCTGCCGCCCGGGGTGTTCAACCTGGTCAGCGGGCGCGGCCCGGTCGTCGGCGAGGCGATGGCCGCCCATCCCGAGGTGGACATGGTCTCCTTCACCGGCTCCACCGCGGCCGGCCGCCGGGTCGCCGCGCTCGCCGCCGAGACCGTCAAGCGGGTGGCGCTGGAGCTCGGCGGCAAGTCGGCCAACATCATCCTGCCCGACGCCGACCTGGCCACGGCCGTCAAGGTCGGCGTGGCCAACTGCTTCATCAACGCCGGCCAGACCTGCTCGGCCTGGTCCCGCATGATCGTCCACCGCGACCAGTACGACGACGCCGTCCGCCTGGCCGTCGAGGCGACCCGCAAGTACACCGTCGGCGACCCCTTCGACGAGGGCACCAGGGTCGGGCCCCTGGTGTCGGCGGCCCAGCGCGACCGGGTGGTCCGCTACATCAACCGGGGCCAGGAGGAGGGCGCCAGGCTCGTCGCCGGCGGCACCGAGCGTCCCCGCGAGCGTGGCTTCTACGTCGAGCCCACGGTCTTCGCCGCGGTCGAGCCGGGCATGACGATCGAGCAGGAGGAGATCTTCGGGCCCGTGCTGGCGCTGATCCCGTACACGAGCGAGGGCCAGGCCGTGGAGATCGCCAACGACACCAGGTACGGCCTGGCCGGCGCGGTCTGGTCGGGCAGCCAGGAGCGCGCGGTCGCCGTCGCCCGCAGGCTGCGCACCGGCCAGGTCGTCGTCAACGGCGGCCAGTTCAACCCGCTGGCCCCCTTCGGCGGCTACAAGCAGTCGGGCGTGGGCCGCGAGCTGGGCGAGTTCGGCCTGGAGGAGTACCTGGAGATCAAGTCGCTGCAGCTGTAGGGCCCTCGGGCCGCCGCGGCCTAGGCGCGCAGCATGATCCGGCGGGCCTCGTCCTTCGGCAGGCGGTCGACGTACAGCTTGCCGTCGAGGTGCTCGGTCTCGTGCTGGAAGCAGCGCGCCAGCGAGCCGCGCGCCTTGATGCGCACGGGCCGCTGCAGCCGGTCGACGCCCTCGACGGTGACGCCCGCGGCCCGCGCGACGGGGGCGTAGATCGGCGTGCGGGTGCGGCGGTCGGGCACCGACAGGCAGCCCTCCTCGTCGGAGACCTCCTCGGCGTCGTCGACGGTGAGCACCGGGTTGGCGACATGGCCCTTGCGCCCGGCGATGTCGTAGACGAACAGCCGCCGCGACACGCCGATCTGCGGACCGGCCAGGCCCACGCCGTTGACCGCGTACATCGCCTGGAACATCTCCTCGATCAGGCGGCGCAGCTCGCGGTCGAAGTCGGTGACGGGCTCAGCGGGCGTGCGCAGCACCGGATCGCCGATGACGCGGATCTCACGCATGCGTCTCCACTTTCGTAAGGACTGGGGAACGGTAGGGGTCCTTACTCTAGCCAGCGAGTGGGATCGGCGGGGCTGTGGAAGACTGGGCGGGTGCGTGTCTACATCGGTGCCGACCATGCCGGCTATGAGCTCAAGAACCACCTCGTGTCCTGGCTCAAGGACCACGGCCACGAGGTGACCGACTGCGGTCCCTTCGTCTACGACGCCGAGGACGACTATCCGGCGTTCGTCCTGCGCGCCGCCGAGGGCGTCGCCGGCGACCCCGGCAGCCTGGGGGTGGTGATCGGCGGCTCGGGCAACGGCGAGCAGATCGCGGCCAACAAGGTGCGCGGCATCCGCGCGGCCCTGGCCTGGAGCGAGGAGACCGCCTCGCTGGCCCGCGAGCACAACAACGCGAACGTCGTCAGCATCGGCGCGCGCATGCACACGACCGAGGAGGCGACCAGGTTCGTCGAGGTCTTCCTGACCACCTCCTTCTCCGGCAGCGAGCGCCACAGCAGGCGCATCGCGCAGCTGACCACCTACGAGACGATCGGCCAGCTGCCCTCGCTGCCCTAGGTCTTGCGCCTGGCCTCGCGCCGGGGCATCTCGTCGCGCAGGGGCCGCCGGTCGGCGGCCTCCTGCTGCTCCTTCGACGGCCTGGACACGTCGCGGGCCCGCATGGCGATGGTCACGGTGATCTGCAGACTTTGCAGGGCCATGCTCAGAGCCTACGTCCTGTGTCTCAGAACACCAGCCCGGCCAGCGGCTTGGGGCTCCACGCCATGGCCGCGGCCAGCGCCCGCACCGCGCCCGGCGTGTGCTCGCGCAGCAGGCCGGCGTCGAGCTGCGCGCCGAGCAGGCCGTCGCCCATGTACGCCGAGCCGAGCGCGGACACCGGCACCGTCAGGTGCGGCTCGTCGTCCACCGGTTTGCACTCCGCGCCGGCGGTGTCGGCGGTGAGCCGCCGGCGGCCGGCGTTCCACGGGCACACGTCGTCCTCGATCTCGATCACCAGGTCCACGGGGGCCGCGTAGGCGCGGGCGGTCAGGGCCCTGTCGACGTCGACCAGGCGTACCCACAGCTCGTCCGACCAGGTCGCGCGGAGCTGGCGGGAGTCGGCGAACAGCGCGATCAGGGCGTCGTCCACCGGCCGGGCGTACGCCTCCAGCTTGGTGATCAGGTCGCGGTCCAGCATGTTGCGCCACAGCAGGGCGTAGGCCGCCGGATCGGTCGCCTCCAGCTCGAACACCCGCAGCTCGCCGCTGGGCACGCCGTTGGGGTCCCACGCCGACTTGGTGCGGAACAGCGCGTAGCCGCGCACCTCCTGGTCGTCCACGGCGAGCACCGCGCGCAGCGAGCCCCAGCCGCCCCTGTCGTGCTCCTCGTCGGCCAGGAAGGCGTCCCAGACGTGCCGGTTGCGCTCGTACCGGCCGGGACGCCGGGTCACGACGGCGGCGAACACCTTCTCGAAATCGGCCCTGGCCTCGGTGGGGGAGACCACCCTGAGCCGGAGCGCCGGGTCGGTGGGGGCGTTCCGCACGAAGTCCGAGCGGTGCTTGTCGATCTTGTACGACAGTTCGCTGGCCGCCCGGCCGTACCCGAACCTGCCGTAGATCAGCGACTCCGAGGCGTAGAGGGCGGCCACCGACTCGCCGCGGTCGCGGATGTCGGAGAGCTGGCGGCGCATCAGCGCGGACAGCACGCCGCGGCGGCGGTGCGAGGGAAGCACGCTGACCGCGGTCACCCCGGCCACGGGGATCTGGCGTCCGCCGGGGACGGTCATCGTGAGGCTGAAGACGGACGTGACGCCCGCCATGGTGGCGCCGTCGAAGGCGACCAGGGTGCGGTCGAACTCCGTGGCCGCCTTGTACCGCTCGTCCTGGGTGGGGTGCGGCGTCCAGCCGAACCCCTCTGCGAGCACGCCGGCGAAGCCCGGCCACTCGGATTCGTCAATGGGACGGATCGGGTAGGTCATCCGTCCACGGTAGGAGCGGGCAAAGGGGGACGGCCACCCAATATCCGTGCTTAATGATCAAGGCGTTGGTCAAGTGGGCTGCCCAAACAGGGGTCAGACCGATACAGTCACACGCATCATGAGTTCCCGTCCGGCGCCGCTGATTCCGCCACGGGTCCGTGCGGTCCTGGTGCGGGTGCCGTTCCTGGTGTCCGCCGTCCGGTTCGTCCGGAGAGGGCCGCTGGCCCGTGACCGCAACCTGCTCATCACGCTCACCGTGCTCTCGCTCGTCATCGGGCTGCTGGCGGCGAAGGTGTCCACCGAGTGGTTCTCGCCGTCCCTGCTCATCCTGGTCACCCTGATCGGCGGGCTGCAGCTGCGGCTGCGCAGCCTGGTCAAGCTGCTGGTGGCGGTGGGCGTCGCGCTGACCTACGTCGCGGCCACGCTCGGGGTGGCGCGGGTGGGGCTGGGGCTCACGGTGACGATCGTGTTCACCACCGTGCTCGCCGTGCTCATGGCCCGTACCAGGGGCAAGCTCGGCGTGCAGGGGCTGCGCGGCGACGCGATGCTGCTGGAGCTGCGCGACCGGCTCAGGAGTCAGGGCGAGCTGCCCCCGCTGCCCAAGGACTGGGGCGGCAAGGTGGTGCTCAAGCAGGCCGGGGGCTCGTCGTTCGGCGGCGACTTCCTGGTCTCCATGCGTGACGGCGACTCCGTGGAGATCGCCCTGGTCGACGTCTCCGGCAAGGGCGTCGACGCCGGCACCCGCGCGCTGCTGCTGTCGGGCACGTTCGGCGGGCTGCTCGGCTCGGTCGACGACTTCCTGCCCGCCTGCAACGCCTACCTGCACCGCCAGCGCGGCGACGAGGGCTTCGTGACGGCCGTGCACGTACGCCTCGACCTCGCCACCGGCGACTACACGATCACCTCGGCCGGCCACCCGCCGGTGGTGAAGCTCGACTCCGGCACCGGCAACTGGCAGGTCGCCTCGGCCAAGGGCGTGGTGCTCGGGGTGGTGCCCGACCTGCACTGCGAGCCCGACAGCGGCACCCTGCGCAAGGGCGACGCGCTGCTGCTCTACACCGACGGCCTGATCGAGCAGCCGGGGCGCGACATCGACGCCGGGCTCGACCGGCTGCTCGGCGAGGCCGAACGGCTGCTGCCCTCCGGTTTCCGCGACGGCGCGAAGGCGCTGGTCAACGCGATGTCCTCGGGCCACAACGACGACTGCGCGCTGGTGTTGATCTGGCGTCCGTAGTGACGTTTCACATGGGTCAGGTCGTGATGACGGTCACTGGCAACGGGTTCGGCGGGCTGAGATCATTCGACTGTTCGGGTCCCGGCGGAGCGGCGCGGCTCCACCGGGCCCGTCATCTCGTCCGGTCCGTCACAACCAGCCGCTGTCGCTGGCGATGCGCACGGCGTCCAGCCGGTTGCGGGCGCCCGTCTTGCACATGATCCGCGACAGGTGGTTGCGCACGGTGCCCACCGACAGGAACAACTGGTCGGCGATCTCGGTCGATCTCGCCCCCCCCGCCGCGATGCGCAGCACGTCGAGCTCCCGCCGGGTGAGCGGGTTGGCGGCCGACTGCAGGGCCGCCACCGCGAGCTCGGCCTCCACCGCCCGGCCGCCCGCGGCGACCTGGCGCACCCCCTCGGCCAGCCGCTCGGGCGCCACCCGCAGGCTCATGAACCCCAGCACGCTCCCGTTGAACGCCCTGCGCACCTGGCCGGGGCTCGGCCGCGCGGAGAGGATCAGCACCGAGCAGCGGGGGATCTGCTCGGTCAGATACGTGGCCACCGGCAGGCCCGGCAGGTCGAGGTCGACGATCGCGACGTCGGGCGCGCTCGACCGCGCGGCCGGCAGCACACCGTCGGGGCAGCCCGTCTCGGCGACCACCCGCAGGTCGGGCTCGGCTTCGAGCGTGGCCTGCAGACCGCGTCGCACCAAGGGCAGGTGTTCGGCGATGAGTATGCGGATCAAGACGTCCCCCTCCATCGTCTCCCAGGGTGATCGGCTGATCGCTTACTGTCAATGCGGTCCGTTGATTCACCAAAGTGCGGGCAAGCCCGAGGGATGTGATGAGTTCGACTAGTCTGGGAACGTCGAGACCGTCTGTCTGCCTGGAGCGCGTGTAGATGAACTGGCTCTTTGTCGCCGGGATCCTTCTCTTCCTGGTGGGGTTGATGGTCTCCGTCGGCCTGCACGAGGTGGGCCATCTCGTGCCGGCCAAGATCTTCGGCGTCCGGGTGACCCAGTACATGGTGGGCTTCGGCTCGACGGCCTGGTCCATCCGCAGGGGCGAGACCGAGTACGGCATCAAGTGGCTGCCGCTCGGCGGCTACATCCGCATGATCGGCATGCTGCCGCCGCGTCCCGGCGACGCTCCCGGCAGGCTGCGGAGCGCGGGGACCGGGCCGTGGCAGGGCCTGATCGAGACCGCCCGCGACGCCGCCATGGAGGAGGTGCGGCCCGGCGACGAGGACCGCGTCTTCTACCGCAAGAAGTGGTGGCAGAAGATCATCATCATGTCGGGCGGCCCGGCGATGAACTTCGTGCTCGCCTTCATCTTCTTCAGCATCCTGCTGGTCGGCATCGGCCTGCCGAAGACGGCCCCGATCGTGTCGGCCGACACCAACACGTGCGTGATCCCCACCACCGAGGTGCGCAAGACGTGCGCGCCCACCGACGAGCGCACCCCGGCCGCCAAGGCGGGCGTCAAGGTGGGCGACCGCATGGTCTCCCTCGACGGCCAGAAGATCGAGAGCTGGCAGGACGCCACCCGCCTGATCCGCGGCCACGGCGCCGGCCCCGTCAAGCTCGGCATCGTCCGCGACGGGAAGCCGATGACGCTCGACGTCACCCTCATCGCCCAGGACATGCCGAGCCTGACCGACGAGAGCAAGGTCGACAAGGGCGTCGGGTTCCTCGGCGTCAAGCCCTCCCAGGTCTTCGAGCAGCAGAGCATCGGGCAGGTGCCGGGCTACATGAGCGACCTGACCGGCCGCGTCGTGGGCTCGATGGTCAACCTGCCGGCGAAGATGGTCGGCGTCTGGAACGCCGCCTTCTCCGGCGAGAAGCGCGACCCCGAGGGCCCGGTCGGCGTGGTGGGCGCGGGCCGGCTCGGCGGCGAGATCCTGGCCTCCGACATGTCCAACAAGAGCAAGCTGTTCACCTTCGTCAGCCTGCTGGCCGGGTTCAACCTGGCGATCGGCCTGTTCAACCTGATCCCGCTGCTGCCCCTCGACGGCGGCCACATCGCCGGCGGCCTGTGGGAGGGCGTCAAGCGCGGCTACGCCAAGATCATGCGCCGCCCCGAGCCCCGCTACGTCGACATCGCCAAGGTGCTGCCGCTCACGTACGCGATGGCGTTCGTGCTGATCATCATGGCCGGTCTGCTGGTCTACGCCGACCTGGTCAACCCCCTCACGCTCGGCTGACCCGGCCGGCGCGCCACGGGCGGGGCCTACCGGCTCTGGCGCACCCCGCGACGCCAGACCTCGGCGATGTCGGCGACGGCGGTGACGTCCCGGGTGGCGTCGCCCTCGACCAGCAGCAGGTCCGCGCGCAGGCCGGGCGCGATCCGGCCCCGGTCGGCCAGCCCGAAGTGCCGGGCGGGCACGCTGGTCGCGGCGGCCAGCGCCTCCTCGGCGGTGAGCCCGGCCTGCGTGAGCAGCCGCAGCTCGCGGTGCAGGCCGGCGCCGTGGGCGGGCACGAACGGGGTGGCGTCGGTCCCGGCGAGCAGGGGCGCGCCCGCGCGGCGCAGGGCCCGCAGCGCGCCCACGGCGTTGGCGGAGCTGCCGGGCCGGGCGCAGTCGGCGGTCTCGACGTGCCGGGCCGTGATCGCCTCGAAGTAGGCCAGCGTGGTCACCACGAAGACGCCCTGCTCGCGCACCCGCCCGGCCAGGCGCGCCAAGGCCGGGTCGTCCGGCGCCAGGTCGGTCCACACGTGGGCCAGGCCGTCGACGCCGGCGTCGAGCGCGATCCCCACCTCGGCGGCGGTGATCGCGTGCGCGATGACCAGCAGGCCCGCCTCGTGCGCCGCCGCGGACAGGGCGGCGGCGACCTCCGCCGTCATGACCGGGAGGTCGGCCCCGTGCACGGCGCCGTCGTCGATGACGATCTTGAGGTAGTCGGCCCCCTCGGCCAGCCGGGCCCGGACGAACGCCGGCGCCTGCGCGGGATCGGAGACGAAGTCGATCGCCGTCACGTCCAGCCCGTCCAGGACGGTGCCCGCCAGGGCCGCCAGCAACTGGGTCGGGTGCCCGCCGGGAGCGGTGGCCAGCGTGCCGGCGCTGCGCAGGTCGGCCACGTCGTCGTGCTCGGCGGCCAGCCGCCGCTGCCCGGCCAGGATCTGGGGCAGGCAGAACATGTCGAGCTCGGTGGTGACCCCGTACCGCAGGGCCTGGGCCAGGCTGCCGTCGAACACGTGGGTGTGCGCGTCGATCAGGCCGGGCAGCAGCGTCCTGCCCGTGCCGTCCACCTCGGCGTCGGCCGGGCGGCCCCCGGCGGCGCCGACAGCGGCGATCAGACCGTCCTCGATCACCACGTCGGCCGTCGCGATGGTGTGCTCGCCGTCGAACACCCTGACGTCGCGGATCAATGTACGCATCGAAGCTCTCCTTTGTGAGTCGTGACGCCACCACAGAGGGGCGACCGGCCGGGAACTGTGACACGAGTGGCATAGATCACGCTTGATGGCCGCATGTCACAATCGCTGCGCGTCGGGACTCTTCGGTTGCGACAGACGAGGAGGCACGCCATGACACCGACCCCGCGGCACCCCGCCGACGCCGCCACCGAGCAGTTCCTGGGCTACCGGGAGCTGCTGTTCTCCGTGGTCTACAACATGCTCGGCAGCGTCGCCGACACCGAGGACGTGCTGCAGGAGGTGTGGCTGGCCTGGTCCGCCCGGCACCGCAGGCCGGAGGCCGGGCCGGTGGAGAACGTCCGGGCCTATCTGGTGCGGATCGCGGTGAACCAGGCGCTCGCCCGGCGCGCGGACCTGAGCCGCCGGCAGGAGACCTACGTCGGCCCCTGGCTGCCGGAACCGCTGGTCACGGCCCCCGACAACGCCGGGGACGCGGCCGGGGGCGGGGAGTCGCTGTCGATGGCGGTGCTGGTCGTGCTGGAGACCCTGTCACCGCTGGAACGAGCGGTCTTCGTGCTGCACGAGGTGTTCGGTTTCAGCCATCCGGAGACGGCCGGCATCCTCGGGCGCTCGCCGGCGGCGGTCCGGCAGCTCGCGGCCCGCGCGCGCCGCCACGTCCATGCCCGCCGTCCGCGTCACCGGACCGAGCCCGGCGTCCACGCCGAGGTGACCGAGCGGTTCGCCGCGGCGGCACTCGGCGGCGACCTGCGGGCCCTGCTGGAGGTGCTGGCGCCGGAGGTGACCCTGTGGACCGACGGCGGCGGCAAGGGGCCGGCCACCAGCCTGCACCCGGTCCACGGCCGGGACCGGGTGGCCGCGCTGTTCATGTCCGTCGCCGCGACGCTGACCCCGGGCGCGGTGGACCTGCGCTACCGGCGGGTGGCCGGCGACCCGTGCGCGCTCGTCTTCTCCGGCGCCGGGCCGCTGGCCGTGGTCGTCGTCGATCTGACGCCCGAGGGCGACCGGATCGCCGCCGTCTACTCCGTCACCAACCCCGACAAACTCACCGGCGTCCGCTGAGCCCGCGGCTAGTTCATCGAGATGTGCACGTGGTCGTAGTGGTTCTCGGTGATGCTGCCGCGGTCGGACATCGCGCGCCAGCCCGAGCCCTGGTTGATGCGCTGCTTCCAGATCACGTACTTGACGCCCAGCTTGGCCTTGTTCTGCAGCGCCCAGGCGGCCAGCCGGTCGCCGAGCGCGTTGTTGTCGGCGCTCGGCATGGTGCCGCCCGTGCTCATCATGAAGTCGCAGGCCCGGCCGAGCGGGTGCTCGCCGCTGGAGCCGGACCGGAAGCAGCCCACGTCGTACGGCAGCGAGAAGTTCTTCTGCACCTGCGCGCGCATCAGCCGGGTGCGCGGCGTGATGTTGTCCGAGCCGGACGGCAGCTCGGGCGCCCAGCTCCCGTCGGACTTCTTGCCCGGCCCGAACGGCACGAGGTCCTGGAGCTTCTTCTTGATGTCGTCGATGACGTCCTCGGCGTCGTCGCGCTGCTCGGCCACCTCCGCCGTGCCCGCCTTCAGCTCCGTCGCGAGCGCGGCGGCGGCCGCGGCGGCCTTCTTCTGGTCGTCGCGGGCCTTGGCCACGCTGTCGACGACCGCCTGCTGCTCGGCGGTGAGCTGTTCGAGCACGGCCGCGCCGTTGCCGTCCGGGGTCAGCATGAAGCCTGGCAGGGAGGCGTCGCGGCTCTGGTAGCGCATCCGGGCGATCTCGGCGACCCGCTGCTCGGCCGTGGCCACCGCCTGCTCGGCGGCGGCGAGCCGCTGCTGGGCCGCGGTGGCGGCCTCCTGGGCCTTGGCCAGCTCGACCCGCTTGAGGTTGTACGTCTCGATCAGCTTGTCGACCTTGCGGTTGAGCTGCTTGAGCTGGGCCCGCAGCTCCGCCTCCGACGGCTTGGGCGCGGCCGCCGCGGTTCTTGGCACGAAGGCTGAGGCGGCGGCCGGATGGACGAGCAGGGCGGTGGCGGTGATGAGACCGACGGCGAGACTCGCGGGGGACGAAGCCGCCACGTGGTAGTTCCTCTCCCTCTGCCGGCCGGGTTAGCTGACGGGTTCGGGCACGGGAGTAGTCCCTACCACTTGCGCGGATTCACCCCGGATGCGATGGGTCCCCGGCTCCCGGGCAACACGCCCGGGATTAGGCGTACAACGACCGTTATGGCCGATGTCTAACGGGATATTAGTGGTAGATCACGAGTCATGCGACTTTAATGAGAAACCAATTAGTGATCAATTCGTGATCGCAACATGCGTGCCGCCTCCTCCGGCAGCACGTCGTTGACGAAGGCCCCCATGGCCGACTCCGAACCCGCCAGGTACTTCAGCTTCCCGGGCGCCCGCCTGATGCTGAACAGCTCAAGGTGCAGGTAGGCCAGCTCCCGGCCGTACCGCACCGGCGCCTGGTGCCAGGCCGAGATGTACGGCATCGCCACCCCGAACAGCGCGTCGAGCGCCCGCAGCACCGAGGTGTACAGCGGCGCGAACGCGGCCCGCTCCTCCTCCGACAGCGCGGCCAGGTCGGGCACCTGCCGGTGCGGATACACGTGCACCTCGAACGGCCAGCGCGCGGCGGCCGGCACGAAGGCCGTCCAGAGCTCGTTGGCGGCCACCACCCGCGTCCCGGCGGCCTGCTCGGCGGCCAGCACGTCGGCGAACAGGTTGCCGCCGGTGTGCCGCGAGGCGGCCCCGAGCTGGAGCTTGGTGCGCGGGGTCACGTAGGGGTAGGCGTAGATCTGGCCGTGCGGGTGGGGGAGCGTGATGCCGATCTCTTCGCCCCGGTTCTCGAAGCAGAACACCTGCTCGACGCCCTCGATGCCGGACAGCTCGGCCGTGCGGTCGGCCCACGCCTCCATGACCAGCCTGACCTGGGCGTTGGAGAGCCTGGAGAAGGAAGAGGAGTGGTCGGAGGTGAAGCACACCACCTCACACCGCCCGACACCCGGCCGCACCTCACTCAGGCCGCCGACATCCCCGTACGTCCCAAAATTTCCGGAGAAAGAGGGGAAGCGGTTCTCGAACACCACCACGTCGTAGTCGTGGGCCGGGATCTCCGACGCCCGCGTGGCGGACGACGGGCACAACGGGCACTCGTCGGCCGGCGGCAGGAACGTCCGCGTCTGCCGGTGGCCGGCGATCGCGATCCACTCCTCGGTCAGCGGGTCGTAGCGCAGCTCGGAGGCCACCGGCCGCGGATCGAGCGGCCGCCGGTCGATCGCGCTCCGGTCGGCGTCGTCGCGCCGGTCGAAGTAGATCAGCTCTCGGCCGTCTGCCAGGTGGGTGATGGTGCGCTTCAAGGCGTGCCCTCCGCGATGATCAGTTCTCCGGCCCGTTCGGCCAGCTCGGTGCGTGCTTCCTCGGGCAGCCCCGCGTCGCTGATGACCACGTCGGCCTCGGTCAGCTCGGCGATCGTGCTGATGCCGACCGTGTTCCATTTGGTGTGGTCGGCGGGGACCACCAGCCGGTGCGCCGCGGCCACCAGCTCCCTGTCGGTCTCCGACTCCAGCAGGTTGGGCGTGGTGAACCCGGCGCGCAGGCTCATGCCGTGCACCCCGAGGAAGAGCGTGTCCACGTGCAGGCGGCGGATGGCCGCCACGGCCACGGGGCCGACGAGCGCGTCGGAGGGCGTGCGCACGCCGCCGGTCAGCACGACCGTGCGGTCGGCGCGCGGGTTGCGGTGGAAGACCTCGGCGACGGGGATCGAATTGGTGATCACGGTCAGCTCGGCCACCGCGACCAGGTGGTGGGCCAGCGCCCACGTGGTGGTGCCGGCGGAGAGCGCCACGGCGGTGCCCGGCCGTACGAGGGTGGCCGCGTGCCGCGCGATGGCCTCCTTCTCCTGCTGCTGGCGGGCGGACTTGGCGGTGAAGCCGGGCTCCTCGGTCGAGCCGGGGCCGAGGGCCGTCGCGCCCCCGTGGACCTTCTCCAGCAGCCCGCGCTCGGCCAGCACCTCAAGGTCGCGGCGTATCGTCATGTCGGAGACGCCGAGCTCGCGCACGAGGTCGGCCACCCGGACGCCGCCGCTGCTGCGTACGCGTTCGAGGATCGTCTGCTGACGCTGCTGTGCGAGCACGCCCACCCCTTCCAACAGATTCCACCAAATTATGACACGACTTTGTTGAGGAATGTTAGGTCACGGCGTATCGCTTGTGCGACCCGCGGGCAGGGGAGACCTTGAAGGTCACGATCCCGACCGCTGGAGGTGAGCCCATGGCGAAACGTGCACGCAAGGGCAGGGCGCGCAAGAAGAAGAAGGCGAACCACAGGAAGCGCCCGAACGCGAACTGAACACGGGTGGCCGCGGTTCGCGCGGCCACCCGTGTCATCTCAGCCGGGCAGCTCGGTGAGCGCCTGGTCCAGGCGCTCCTGCGGCAGCGCGTAGTCCTCCAGCTCGCCGGCCAGGTGGCGGTCGTAGGCGGCCAGGTCGAAGTGGCCGTGCCCGCACAGCGCGGTGAGGATCACCTTCTCCTCGCCGCTCTCCTTGCAGCGCAGCGCCTCGGCGATGGTCTCGGCCAGCGCGTGCGTGGGCTCGGGGGCCGGGACGATGCCCTCGGTCCGCGCGAAGCGCACACCCGCCTCGAAACACTCGCTCTGGGTACGCGTCACCGCCTCGAACAGCCCCAGCTCGTACATGTGGGACAGCAGCGGCGCCATGCCGTGATAGCGCAGCCCGCCGGCGTGGATCGGGTCGGGGACGAAGGAGTGCCCGAGGGTGTGCATCTTGAGCCCAACGGCGTCAGCCCGGCGGTGTCGCCGAAGTCGTAGGCGTACACGCCGCGGGTGAACGACGGGCAGGCGGCCGGCTCGACGGCCCTGAACCGGGTGCCGATCCGTCCGGCCAGCTTCTCCCGCAGGAAGGGGAAGGCCAGGCCGGCGAAGTTGGAGCCGCCGCCGGTGCAGCCGATGACCAGGTCCGGCAGCTCGGGCAGCTGCGCCAGGGCCTCCTCGCCGATCACCGTCTGGTGCAGGAGGACGTGGTTGAGCACCGAGCCGAGCGCGTACCGGGCCTGCGGGTCCGCGGCGGCCACCTCGACCGCCTCGCTGATCGCCAGCCCCAGGCTGCCGGGGGAGGCGGGGTCGTCGGCCAGCGCCTTGCTGCCCGCGCCGGTGAGGGGCGAGGGGCTGGGGTGGACGGTGGCGCCGTACACGCCCATGAGCGAGCGCCGGTACGGCTTCTGGTCGTAGGACGCCCGAACCATCCAGATCCGGCATTCGATGTCGAACTGGGCGCAGGCGAACGCCAGAGCAGACCCCCACTGTCCCGCGCCGGTCTCCGTGGTCAGCAGCCGCACGCCTTCCTTGGCGTTGTAGTACGCCTGCGGCACGGCGGTGTTCGCCTTGTGCGAACCGGCCGGTGAGACGCCCTCGTACTTGTAGTAGATGCGGGCCGGCGTGTCGAGGGCCTTCTCCAGCCGGTGCGCTCTGATCAGCGGCGTGGGCCGCCACAGCCGGTAGACGTCGATGACCTCCTTGGGGATGGGCACGTAGCGGTCGCCGCTGACCTCCTGCCCGATGAGCTCCATGGGGAACAGCGGCGCGAGGTCGTCCGGCCCGACGGGACGGCGGGTGCCGGGGTGCAGGGGCGGCGGAGGCGGCACGGGAAGATCGGGAACGATGTTGTACCAGTTGCCAGGGATCACCGTTTCAGTTTGAGCCGCCCCCGTGAGCCGTCAAGGGTATGGACGCGGACACGTTCCTTCTTTACCTTGGTTGAAACAGTTCACATGGAGGTTAGATGAAAATCGATGCGGTCGTGTTCGACATCGGCGGGGTGCTGGAGCTGACGCCGTCCCTGGGCGTGACGACCAGGTGGGAGGAGAGGCTCGGACTGCCCGCCGGTCACCTCGACGCGCGGCTGGAGCCGACCTGGCTGGCCGGGGCGGTCGGCGAGATCACGGAGGAGCAGGCCGAAGCCGAGGTGGCCGAGGTGCTCGGGGCGCACGCCGGGGCGTTCATGGCCGACGTCTGGACGGAGTACCTCGGCACGCCCAACACCGAGCTCATGGCGTACCTGGGCGCCTTGCGTCCGCATTACCGCACGGGCCTGGTGAGCAACAGCTTCGTCGGCGCCAGGGAACGCGAGCAGGCCGCGTACGGCTACGCCGGTCTTGTGGACCACATCGTCTATTCGCACGAGGCGGGCGTGGGCAAGCCGGATCCGCGCATCTACCTCATGGCCTGCGACGCCCTCGGCGCCGACCCCGCCGCCACGGTGTTCCTCGACGACCACGAGCCGTACGTCGAGGGCGCCCGCGCTGCCGGCCTGCACGCCGTGCGTTACACGTCCAATGCCCAGGCCGTCGCCGAGCTGGACGCGCTGCTCGGGCTCAGCCGTCCGTGAGCACCGCCGGCCTGTCCGGATGGTCGGCCCTGACCACCACGTCGGCGGCCCGCTGCGGGCGCGCCTCGCGTTCGTCCCGCTCGTAGGCCGGCAGCCGCCACCGCTCGTCCTGCGGCGTGCGCCGCGCCAGCGCCGCCGCCGACAGCCACACGTGCACGCTCACCTCGAACGGCAGCCCCCGCCCCAGCAGCAGCGTGCCGTCCACGAGGGCCACCCCGCCCGGCGCCAGCTCCCGGTAGGGCAGCCGGTACGCGCGATCGATCCCGCTGTCCCACAACGCCGGCAGCACCCGCCCCGAGCCGCCCGGCTCCAAGGGTTCGAGCACCTCGCGCAGCAGCCCCTTGACGTCGAGCCAGTCCTCGTAGAAGACGTCGGGATCGGTCCGGCCGTGCTCCAGCCGGAGCGAGGCGGGCCGCAGGAAGTCGCCCGCGGACACCCGCAGCACGGGCCGGCCGCGCAACCGCAGCGGCGCGACCAGCTCGTCGGCCAGCGCGCCGGGCCCCGCCGCGGGCGCCCCGTCGACGGCCACCCGCACCCAGGCGTCCTTGGGCCGCGCGGCGACGAGCTCGGCCAGCTCCTCGACGAGCGCCTCCCGGGAGATCGGACGTGCACGCATCCCCGCCAGCCTACGCCCCCGAAGATCACTAAAGGCCGGCCCCCCGGCCTGGGTTAAGCCCATCGCGCGGGTGCCGCGGTTGGCGTTTCCCGTTGGTCATGCGCCACTACATCGGCCACGTGATCGACGGTCACGAGATGGTGCCAGGCAGGCTCCTGGCAGTCGACTCCGGTGAGCACCGGTTCGCGATCCCGCTGGGAGGCATGGAGCCGCCCATCTCGTCATCCCCGAGTGCGCGGCCCGCGACGGGCGGCACGGCACGTGGATCTGGTGAAGGCGACGCCCTGAGGGACAAGATCGGATAACAGTAAGGCCCAGGCTCGGGGATCTCCCGGACCTGGGCCTTCATGCTTGGAGCGGACGACGGGAATCGAACCCGCGTAGCTAGTTTGGAAGACTAGGGCTCTACCATTGAGCTACGTCCGCGCGAACCGGTCGAACTCTGGTCTAGACTTCATCCGGTCGTCAGGGCGTAAGCGTACCGGAGTCACGGACCGCATGCGCACCCGGCGAGGCGGGGCGTGGCGCAGCTTGGCAGCGCGCTTGCTTTGGGAGCAAGAAGTCGCAGGTTCAAATCCTGTCGCCCCGACCAGGTCAACGGCCCCCTCCGACGCGGAGGGGGCTTCTCGGCCCCGCGGCCTTCGGACGAAGCGCCCACTAAGGTCGAGGCGTGACAGACACTCGCGTTCCCCCACCCTTCGCCGGCGACGAACGGGCCATGCTCGACAACTGGCTCGAATGGCATCGCGGCACGCTGGCCGTCAAGTGCGCCGGCCTCACCGACGAGCAGCTCAGGCTCCGCTCCGCCGAGCCGTCCGCCATGTCGCTGCTGGGCCTGGTCCGGCACCTGGCGCACGTGGAGCGCGTCTGGTTCCGCCGCGTGCTGAACGGCGAGGACATCCCCCGCCTGTGGAACAAGGACGTCGACAACGACGCCGACTTCAACGACGTGGACGACGCCTCGGTGGAGGAGGCGTTCGCCACCTGGCAGGACGAGATCGAGCGCGCCCGCGCCATCTCGGCCGCCAAGCCCCTCGACGCCGTGGGCGACCGCAACGGCCAGGACTGCACCCACCGCTGGATCCTCGTCCACATGATCGAGGAGTACGCGCGCCACAACGGCCACGCCGACCTGCTGCGCGAGCGCATCGACGGCGCCACCGGCGAGTAGCCGCCGCGCCGGGGGGTCAGCCCTCTTCGGAGTCGGAGCCTTCTTCGGCGCGGAACAACGCCCACACGGCCTTGCCGCCGCGGTCGAGCGGGTCCCAGCCCCAGCACTGGCTGTAGGTCTCGACGATGTAGAGTCCGCGCCCGTTCTCGGAGATGAAGTCCGGCTCCTTGCGGCGCGGCACCTCGTCGCTGGGGTCGGCCACGGCCAGCAGCACGTGCGGCGACACGCGCATCAGCAAGAGCTCGATCTCCCGGCGGCCGGCCGCGTACATCGCGTACCTGACGGCGTTCGTCACCAGCTCGGACACCACGAGCGCGGCGTCGTCGCTCAGCTCGTGCAGGCCCCATCCCCGCAGCGTGGAGCGGGTCACGTCCCTGGCGGTCTTCACCGAGTCGGCCTGAAAGGGCAGGGGGCACGCGGTCGTGTTCGGCTTCCCGCCCTTGAGCAGGTGGTCGAACCCCACCTCACGGGTGATCTGCAGGCAATCGGCAGTGGCCAGAGGATCCTCCACCATGCCGCCGATACCTCCCCGTAGCCCTCGGTTTAGTGCATGTTTGGCCCACAATGCACTAAGCCATCATGGGTCACGAACGCGGCGGCTGCAAGACCCAAATGCACGTGCAGCTGCAATGTGCAACAGCATGCGCCTTTTGGGGCAAATCTCTCCTAATCGGACACGGGGTTGAGACCTTGTCATACCCGGCAATGTGGTGTCACTGTGTGTGCGGACCTTGATAGGAGGCAAAGTGACGCAGAACCAGCCGGGTTCCGGGCCGACGGCGCTGCGCATCCTCCTGGGCTCCCAGCTGCGAAAGCTCAGGGAGGCGAAGAACGTCACCCGCGAGGAGGCGGGGCACCTCATCAGGGGCTCAGAATCCAAGATCAGCCGCATGGAGCTGGGCCGGGTCGGGTTCAAGGAACGTGACGTCTCCGACCTGCTCACCCTGTACGGCGTCGTGGACCCGCAGGCGCGAGCCGCCGTCCTCGACCTGGTGGCCACCGCGAACGAACCCGGCTGGTGGCACCGGTTCAACGACGTCCTGCCCACGTGGTTCCAGGCGTACGTCGGCCTTGAGGAGGCCGCCGCCCGGATCAGGACCTACGAGGTCCAGTTCGTGCCGGGACTGCTGCAGACCAAGGAGTACGCCCGGGCGGTCGTCACCGCCGGAGCGGCGGGCATCGCGGCGGAGGAGATCGCCAGGAGGGTCGACCTCAGGCTCGAACGCCAGCGCATCTTCGACCGGCCGGACGGCCCCGTCTTCTGGGCCGTGATCGACGAGGCGGCGCTGCGCCGGCCCATCGGCGGCGTCGAGGTCATGCGCGCCCAGCTCGAACACCTCATCGACCTCATGCGGCAGCCCAGCATCACCATCCAGATCATGCCGTTCAGCTTCGGCGGCCACAGCGCCGAGGGCGGCGCCTTCAGCATCCTGCGCTTCCCCGACCGCGACCTGCCCGACGTCGTCTACGTCGAGCAACTGGCCAGCGCGCTGTACCTGGACAAGCGTGAGGACGTGGACCGATACACGGAGGTCATGGAGCGGCTGTGCGCCGTGAGCACGACCCCCGACGAGACGATCGATCTGCTCAGGACGATCGCCGAGGAGTTCTGACGGCGACGACGTCGTTGTTCGGTACGCATCTGCCCTAGACTGGCCATCGGCGTTGGATCCCGCCGTGGCGGAGCATGCCCAACGCCGCTCATGTGGGCGCGGCGCGTGAGCCGTACCGAATGGACGCGCCCGCGATCACTCGTAGCTTGATCAAGGAGACCATTCCGTGAAGACCGCTGTCGAGGAGCTCAGCCCGACCCGGGTCAAGCTCACCGTCGAGGTGCCGTTCGAAGAGCTGCGCCCGAGCATGGATGCGGCGTACAAGAAGGTCGCGCAGCAGGTGCGCGTCCCCGGGTTCCGGCCTGGCAAGGTTCCGGCCCGCATCATCGAGCAGCGCTTCGGCCGGGCGGTAGTGCTGGAGGAGACCCTCAACGACGCGGTGCCCAAGCTCTACGGCCAGGCCGTCGACGAGGTCGACGTGTTCCCGGTGAGCCAGCCCGACATCGAGGTCACGAAGATCGACGACGGTGAGCAGATCGAGTTCACCGCCGAGGTCGACATCCGGCCCAACTTCGAGGTGCCCGACTACCAGGGCGCCGAGGTCACCGTCGACTCCGCCGAGGTCTCCGACGAAGACGTCGACGCCCAGCTCGACTCGCTGCGCCAGCGCTTCGCGACGCTGACCGGCGTCGAGCGCGCGGCCGCCAACGGCGACTTCGTGGTGATGGACCTCCGCGCCGAGATCAACGGCGAGAACATCGAGGAGCAGCAGGCCAGCGAGGTCTCCTACGAGGTCGGCGCCGGCTCGGTGCTCCAGGGCCTCGACGACGCCCTCGCGGGCATGTCCGCGGGCGAGGAGAAGAGCTTCAAGACCGAGCTCGTCGGCGGCGAGAACGCCGGCGAGGAGGCCGACGTGATCATCAACGTCAAGTCGGTCAAGGAGAAGGTCCTGCCCGAGCTCGACGACGAGTTCGCCCAGCTCGCCAGCGAGTTCGACACGCTCGACGAGCTCAAGGCCAGCATCCGCGAGCAGGCCCGCCGCAACAAGCTCATCGACCAGGTCGTCCAGGCCCGCGAGAAGGCCCTCGACGCGCTGCTCGAGAAGATCGACATCCCGCTGCCCGAGAGCGCGCTCAAGGCCGAGGTCGACGCCCGCAAGCACAACCTCGACCACCAGATCGCCGAGAGCGGCCTCAGCCGCGACGCCTTCTTCCGTCTGTACCAGACGACGGAGGAGGAGCGTTTCGCCGAGTTCGACAGCAACTCCGCCAAGGCGCTCAAGGTCGGCTTCGTGCTCGACAAGATCGTCAAGGCCGAGGAGCTGGGCGTCAACGAGCAGGAGCTGACCAACTTCGTGGTGCGCCGCGCCATGGAGATGGGCGTCCAGCCCAACGAGCTGGCCAAGCACCTGGCCGACAACGACCAGCTCACGCTGGCCATGGTCGAGATCGTCCGCGACAAGGCCAAGTCCGTGCTGGGCGACGCCGCGAAGGTCGTCGACACCGAGGGCAACGAGGTCGACCTCAAGGCCATCTACGCCGAGATCAACGGCGCCCCGGTCGAGGAGGAGGGGGCCGAGGAGGCCGCCGAGTCCGAGGAGAAGGCCGAAGCCTGATCTTTACCGAAGCCCCCGGACCCATGGGTTCGGGGGCTTCGTGCTTTCCGGCCCCGCGGTGCGCCGCGCGGGTCCGCGAGCACGACCGAGCGCGTGTACGCGCCCAGAAGGCCCCTGACGGTCCCGCGGGGCGCGAACGGCCCCTCACCCCGCGGGGGCCGCCCCTCGACGGCTCGACGGCCCCTCACCGCCACCGGACGCCGTCCACCGGTACGCAATCCCACAAGCTCCACCAGCCCCATCAGCACGGCACCATCCCCGCCGAAACGCCCACAGAGCCGGAGCATGAGCCGGACGTGGAGGAACGGCGTACGCTGACAGAAGACCGGTCACCCAGACCTGCGCCGTCAGCGAACAGTACGGGGGACCGGGCATGACCTGTGGGCGTCGCGCGTTAAGGTCACAAGCAAAGCCAATCACTTACGACGCATCGGAAGGTGACGCTGTGACCAGCCCGCCGACCTTCTATCAGCCTGAGTCGCGAGGCCGTGAGAACGGCTCGTCCTTCCGGCTTGAGGACCAGCTTTACCAGCGCCTGCTGCGTGAGCGCATCATCGTGCTCGGTCAGGAGGTCAACGACGAGATCGCCAACCGGATCTGCGCCGAGCTGTTGCTGCTCGCGGCCGACGACCCCGAGCGCGACATCACGCTGTACATCAACTCGCCGGGGGGCTCGGTGAGTGCCGGTATGGCGATTTACGACATGATGGAATATGTGCCAAACGACGTGTCCACGGTGGTGATGGGCATGGCCGCCTCCATGGGGCAGTTCCTGCTCACCGCCGGCGCCCGCGGCAAGCGCTACGGCCTGCCGCACGCCCGCGTCATGATGCACCAGCCGTCCGGCGGCATCGGCGGCACCGCGGCCGACATCGCCATCCAGGCCGAGCAGATGCTCTACGTGAAGAAGACGCTCGCCGAGCGGATCGCCTTCCACACCGGGCAGCCGCTGGACCAGATCGAGTCCGACTCCGACCGCGACCGCTGGTTCACGGCCGAGGAGGCGAAGGACTACGGCTTCATCGATCACGTGGTCCGCAGCGCGCGGCAGGTGCCCTCCGTGGGCCCGGTCTCCTAGGGGGAGCTGACATGAACATCCAGAGCCGTTACGTTCTCCCCTCCTTCGTCGAGCGCACGTCCTACGGCGTGAAGGAGATGAACCCGTACAACAAGCTCTTCGAGGACCGCATCATCTTCCTCGGAGTGCAGATCGACGACGCGTCGGCCAACGACGTGATGGCCCAGCTGCTGACGCTGGAGTCGCTCGACCCCGACCGTGACATCAGCATCTACATCAACTCGCCCGGCGGCTCGTTCACGGCCATGACGGCGATCTACGACACGATGCAGTTCGTCCGGCCGGAGATCCAGACCGTCTGCCTCGGCCAGGCCGCGTCCGCCGCGGCCGTGCTGCTGGCCGGCGGCACCCCGGGCAAGCGCTTCGCGCTGCCCAACGCCCGGGTGCTGATCCACCAGCCCTCCACCGAGGGCGGTGGCCAGGGAAGCGACATCGAGATCCAGGCCCGCGAGATCCTGCGCATGCGATCCCTCCTTGAGGACATCGTGGCAAGGCACACGGGCAAGGCCTCCGCCGACATCCGCAAGGACATCGAACGCGACAAAATTCTCAACGCGGACGAGGCAAAGGCGTATGGTCTGATCGACGACATCATCCCGACCAGGAAGAAACGAGCTCAGGCCGTCGCTTCCTAGTTGAGATGTGACGCACCGGAGCGCTGCCCAATAGGGCACGTTCCGGTGCGACTCGCCGCTAGGGGGCTCACTGAGGGCCCAGAAGACGGTAACGTCGAAACCTGAGCGGTTCGGCCTAGTCCGGAGGATGTCCGGAGACACTGCTCGCGTGAGCAGGGCGGTCCCACGCAAAGGAGTATCTGGGGTGGCACGCATCGGCGACGGGGGAGACCTGCTGAAGTGCTCTTTCTGCGGGAAGAGTCAGAAGCAAGTCAAGAAGCTCATTGCCGGTCCAGGCGTCTACATCTGCGATGAGTGCATCGATCTCTGCAACGAGATCATCGAGGAGGAGCTCTCCGAGTCCTCCGAGCTCAAGTGGGACAACCTGCCCAAGCCGAGGGAAATCTACGAGTTCCTCGACGCCTACGTCATCGGACAGGACAAGGCGAAGAAGGCGCTCTCGGTGGCGGTCTACAACCACTACAAGCGGGTGCAGTCCGGTGACCGGGGCAGAGACGACGGCCTTGAGCTGGCCAAGAGCAACATCTTGCTGCTCGGGCCGACCGGGTCGGGAAAGACTCTCCTCGCACAGACTCTGGCGAAGATGCTCAACGTGCCCTTCGCCATCGCCGACGCGACGGCCCTCACCGAGGCCGGCTATGTCGGCGAGGATGTCGAGAACATCCTGCTCAAGCTCATCCAGGCCGCCGACTACGACGTCAAGAAGGCCGAGACGGGCATCATCTACATCGACGAGGTCGACAAGATCGCCCGCAAGAGCGAGAACCCGTCGATCACCCGCGACGTCTCGGGCGAAGGCGTGCAGCAGGCGCTGCTGAAGATCCTCGAAGGCACGACGGCCTCGGTGCCGCCGCAGGGCGGCCGCAAGCACCCGCACCAGGAGTTCATCCAGATCGACACCACCAACGTGCTGTTCATCTGCGGTGGAGCCTTCGCCGGCCTCGAAAAGATCATCGAGTCGCGCATCGGCAAGAAGGGCATCGGCTTCAACGCCATCATCCGCTCGAAGGAAGAGGTCGACACGGCCGACATCTTCGGCGACGTGATGCCCGAAGACCTGCTGAAGTTCGGCATGATCCCCGAGTTCGTCGGCCGCCTGCCGGTCATCACCTCGGTGCACAACCTCGACCGCGAGGCCCTCATCCAGATCCTCACCGAGCCCCGCAACGCGCTGGTCAAGCAGTACCGCAAGCTGCTGGAGCTCGACGGCGTGGAGCTGGAGTTCACCGACGGCGCCCTGGAGGCCATCGCCGACCAGGCCATCCTGCGCGGCACCGGCGCCCGCGGGTTGCGCGCGATCCTGGAGGAGGTGCTCCAGTCCGTCATGTACGAGGTGCCCTCCCGCCAGGACGTCGCCCGCGTGGTCATCACCCGCGAGTCGGTGCTGGAACACGCGATCCCGACGCTCGTCCCGCGCGACCAGCTCGCCGCCAAGCAGCAGCGCACGCCGCGCGAGAAGTCGGCCTGACCGTCCGCGAAAACGCCCCCGGGTTCGTCCCGGGGGCGTTTCGCTTGTCCGGCTCCCTAGAATTGGTGCTTGTGACAACGCAAGAGCTGCCCACCCAATACACGCCGGCCGACGTCGAGACCCGTAGCTACGAGCGCTGGGTGTCCGAAGGCTACTTCCACGCCGACCCGGGCAGCTCGCGCGTGCCGTACAGCATCGTCCTCCCGCCGCCCAACGTGACCGGCGTCCTGCACATCGGCCACGCGCTCGACCACTCCATCCAGGACGCGCTGACCCGCCGCGCCCGCATGCAGGGCCGCGAGACGTTGTGGCTGCCTGGCATGGACCACGCCGGCATCGCCACCCAGAACGTCGTGGAGCGCGAGCTGGCCAAGCAGGGCCTGTCCCGCCACGACCTGGGCCGCGAGGCGTTCGTCGAGCGCGTCTGGGAGTGGAAGGAGGAGTCAGGCGGCAGGATCCTCGGCCAGATGCGCAAGCTCGGCGACGGCGTCGACTGGGAGCGCGAGCGCTTCACCATGGACCCGGGGCTGTCGCGGGCCGTCCAGACCATCTTCAAGAAGCTCTTCGACGACGGGCTCATCTACCGCGCCGAGCGCATCATCAACTGGTGCCCGCGCTGCCTGACCGCGCTGTCCGACATCGAGGTCGAGCACAGCGAGGACGAGGGCGAGCTGGTCTCGATCCGCTACTCCGACGAGATCGTCGTGGCCACCACCCGCGCCGAGACCATGCTCGGCGACACGGCCGTGGCAGTCCACCCCTCCGACGAGCGCTACGCCCACCTGGTCGGCACGATGGTCGAGGTGCCGCTGACCGGCCGCATGATCCCCGTGGTCGCCGACGAGCACGTCGATCCCGCCTTCGGCACCGGCGCGGTCAAGGTCACCCCGGCCCACGACCCCAACGACTTCGAGATCGGCCGCCGCCATTCGCTGCCGTCCCTCACCGTCATGGACGAACGTGGCGTCATCACCGCCCACGGCCCTTTCCAGGGGCTCGACCGCTTCGAGGCGCGCCCGGCCGTGGTGGCCGCGCTGCGCGCCGAGGGCCGCATCATCGCCGAGAAGCGTCCCTACCTGCACTCGGTCGGCCACTGCTCGCGCTGCAAGACCGTGGTGGAGCCGCGGCTGTCGCTGCAGTGGTTCGTCAACGTCTCGCCGCTGGCCAAGGCCGCCGGCGACGCCGTGCGCGACGGCCGCACCCGCATCCACCCGCCGGAGCTGGCCAAGCGCTACTTCGACTGGGTCGACGACATGCACGACTGGTGCATCTCCCGCCAGCTGTGGTGGGGCCACCGCATCCCGGTCTGGTACGGGCCGGGCGGCGAGGTTGTCTGCGTCGGCCCCGACGAGGAGCCGCCGGCCGGCTACACCCAGGACTCCGACGTCCTCGACACCTGGTTCTCCTCCGGGCTGTGGCCGTTCTCCACGCTGGGCTGGCCCGACTCCACCCCGGAGCTGGAGAAGTTCTATCCGACCTCCGTGCTCGTCACCGGCTACGACATCCTGTTCTTCTGGGTGGCCAGGATGATGATGTTCGGCCTCTACGCCATGGACGGCCGCCCGCCGTTCCAGACCGTGGCCCTGCACGGCATGGTCCGCGACCAGTACGGCAAGAAGATGTCGAAGTCGTTCGGCAACGTGGTCGACCCGCTCGACTGGGTCGAGCGCTTCGGCGCCGACGCCACCCGCTTCACGCTGCTGCGCGGCGCCAACCCCGG
Source organism: Nonomuraea sp. NPDC049684 (assembly GCF_044465345.1). Taxonomy (NCBI): domain Bacteria; kingdom Bacillati; phylum Actinomycetota; class Actinomycetes; order Streptosporangiales; family Streptosporangiaceae; genus Nonomuraea; species Nonomuraea sp. NPDC049684. Next base: position 175,939 of record NZ_JBITLO010000021.1, read on the forward strand.
CGCCGACGTGGCGGTGAGCGAGGAATGGGCCGCAGGCTCGCGCAACTTCTGCAACAAGATCTGGAACGCCACCAGGTTCGCGCTGATGAACGGCGCGGCGGTGGGCTCGTTCGACGGCCTCGACCTCACCGCGGCCGACCGCTGGATCCTGTCGCGCCTGCAGACCGTGGTGAGCGCCGCCGACGCAGCCTTCGACGAGTACGAGTTCGCCAAGGCCTCCGACCTGCTCTATCACTTCGCCTGGGACGAGGTCTGCGACTGGTACCTGGAGCTGGCCAAGATCCAGCTCGGGGAGGGGCTCGAACACACCCGGCTCGTGCTCGGGCACGTGCTCGACGCGCTGCTGCGGTTGATGCATCCGCTGGTGCCGTTCGTCACCGAGGAGTTGTGGCGAGCGGTGACGGGTGGCGAGTCGATCGTCGTGGCCCCCTGGCCGCAGACCGACGCTCGCTACGCGGACCCGGCGGCCGAGGCAGAGATCGACGCCCTGCAGGAGCTCGTCACCGAGGTCCGCAGGTTCCGTTCCGACCAGGGGCTCAAGCCCGGCCAGAAGGTGGCCGCCCGTCTGGGGCTGTCCGGCACGCCGCTGGAGGCCCAGGAGAGGGCGATCCGCGCGTTGCTGAGGCTGACCGAGCCGGCGGAGACGTTCAACGCCACAGCGCGCCTCAGCGTGGGCGCGGTGACCGTGGAGATCGACACCGCGGGCGCCATCGACGTCGTGGCCGAGCGCAAGCGTCTGGAGAAGGATCTGGCCGTCGCCCGGAAGGAAGCCGCTCAGGCGGCCGGCAAGCTGGGCAACGAGCAGTTCATGTCCAAGGCGCCCGACGACGTGGTCGCCAAGGTCCGGGGCCGGGCCGAGCAGGCCGCCGCGGACATCGCGCGCCTTGAGGCACAGCTGTCCGGGCTCGGGGTTTAGAGCATACGAACGCGGGGAAGGTCCATTCGTTACCGAAGATGGACCTTCGACGTCCTCAGGGCTGCTAGAGTTTTCAACGCGGGGCCGATCGGCCCCGACACCCCTGCTGATCAACCCGAACTTTCGGGCTGTCTGACCTGGCGGTTGGACAAAGGCCGGAAGTTAGAGTAAGTTAGCAGGGTTGCTCCGAAACGGAGCAGGTCCGGAAGCTCCCGGATCGGGCGGTTTGACAAGAATCGTCCGGATCTGGTAGACTGAAGTAAATGAAATGTGAGCGCCTCTGAGCGAGGATCCGGGAACGGGTTCTGGTGAGGAAGTACGCGTCCGTTTCTTGAGAACTCAACAGTGTGTTAAAAGCCAGTGCATGAATACATGCATAA
>NZ_JBITLO010000022.1:0-173792 GCF_044465345.1 Nonomuraea sp. NPDC049684
GCCCAGTCCTCCACCTTGATCACCCTCCAGAGTGAACTGCAAGGGGGTCAGATTTCGGCTGTCGCCTGGGGGTCAGTATTCACGCGTCGTCGACACATGAGGAGAAAGCGTTGGTTTCTCGATTCCCCTGCTGTATTACCGTGCCATCGCCCACATGCCGAGTTCGTCGATCTCGGCTGGTATCTCAAGAGGTCCCTGGCGGCACACAGAGGGCCGCCCACCGTGCGAACCGAAGCCGGCGACAGTGCGGGATGGGTAGGCCCAGGGAGAGGGCTGATGCGCGGGGCTTCATCGGTGGCTCCGGGTACGTGGCGCTTGGATTCTGACCCGGGTGAGATGCGGAGTGATGAGGCAGGGGACGGGAAGCGTCTTTCCGGACCTGCCCTGCGCCCGTACCTACTGCTACTGACCTGCATCGTCAGGTAGAAGGGCCTGGTCTTTCCGGGGTGTTGTCGCAGGGAGTTGGGGTGTGAGGCGCAAGGGCATGCCCGTGGGTAGGCTGCCGCTGCCGCTGCCGCTGCCGCTGCCGCGAATGCGGGTTCGGGTATCGGGCTTGGCTGGTGGGGTGACCTTGGGGTGTAGTGGCGTGCCCGAGGTATGGCGTGATGGAGGGCGGCTGCGCTTTGCGGCGTTGGAGGCGCCGGGCGCTTTCGTGAGCGCGGTGTTCGGTGGCCGCGGCGCGGTGGAGGGTGCAGGCACTGCGTGGGCAGCGGCAGATGGCGTCACTGTCGGCGCAGGAGTGCCGTCACTGGGGGCGGTAGGGGCGCTGTCAGTGTGCTGGCGGCCCGAAGAGTGGGCTCTGGCAGCCCGTGGTACCCAGCAGCCGGTTGTGGGAGGCGTGCCAAAGAAGCAGACCCTCCTTGGCGATGACCAGGACTTTCGCGGGGGCCGGACCTGGATGCTTCTAGCCAAGAGCTGGCTCATGCCTGGTGCTTTGTCACTGTCGCTACGGATGCCGGTGCGGTGGCGAGCCTGCTTCTGACCGTCGGGGCTGGTGGCGTGACTGTGTAGTACTGCAGGAGCCGGAAGCTTGTGGGGCAGGGGGCTCTGGCTGGGGGCTCTGGCTGGGGGCATCGTGAGTTCGGTGAGGATCTGCGGATTGGCCGGTGGGGTGGCTTGGCCGATGGTTCGCTTCATGTCAGGGGTGGGTGAAGAGGGTTAGGGTGGAGCTCGAGGCGATGGCGAGGGTGCGGCCTGTGGGGGAGAAGCCGGCTGCGCGGAGTTCGCAGGCCTCTTCGCGGTGGATGTGCCACCAGGTTGAGCCGGCTTCGTCGCGGTAGGGGTCTCCGCCGCTGGACAGTAGGACGCTTTTGATGGGCCAGTCGGGTGTGACGATGTCGATGGACCATCCAGTCGTGGTGGTCGTGTGCAGTCCGCCGCCCAGGAGGCCGGAGATCTTAATGGTGGTAGCTGCAAGAGGTCCTATGCCTTGGCAGGTGAGGGTGTAGTCGTCCGGCCAGGCTGGGTCTGGGTCGGGGTCGCGTGCTATGCGGTGGCCGGTGACGCAGTCGAGAATGCCGCGTCCCTGGTGGGAGGTCGCGAGGATGAGGTCTTCGCCCGAGTCGGGGTGTTCGGCGAAGCCGACGCCGGTCAAGCCTCCGACTGCTACTGGGGGCAGGGGGCGCCAGGGTGGGGGCGGGGGTTGGAGCGGAGCGGTTCGGAAGCGGGCGCGGAGGTGTTCGTGATGGGGGTTCATGGTGGCGAGTCCTGTCGGGGCTGGGCGGTGGTGCGGCAAGGGCGCATCCTACGCCCGACAGGACCGGGCGGTGTTTGTGCCGGAGTCGGCTGGTGGCGGGGATCTGGGGGCGATTCTTGAGCCGGGAGCCGGGAGCCGGGAGCCGGGAGCCGGGTGCTGGGGGCGGGGGGCCGGGATCCGGAGGTCGGTGGCTGGTGGTCGGTGGCTGCCGGCGGTGGGCGGCTGGCGGTGGGCGGCTGGCGGTGGGCGGGGGATTGATGTCCGGGGGGCCTTGCGGTGATGTGGTGCGAGCGGTTGGGGATGGTGGGGGAGCGTCTCGTCGTCGGTGGTCTGGGCGAATGTTGAGGGGGCGGGGAGTCCGCGCGTCTGGGTTAGGTGGGGTCGCCGAGGCGGGTGCGGGCTTCTTTGAGTTGCCGGCGGACGTCGGCGAGTTCGCGTTCGAGTTCCAGGATGCGGCGGATGGCGATCAAGGTCATGCCCTGGTCGGCGAGGTCGGTCACGTGCTGGACGATCAGGATGTCGCTGCGGGAGTAGCGGCGTTGGCCGCCGGATGAGCGGCTCGGGCTGATGACGTCGTGATCGTCCAGGCGGCGGAGGTAGGCCTGGCGGACCTGGAGCATGTCGGCGACCTGGCCCAGGGAGTAGAGCGGGGCGTGCTCGTCATCGAAGGGCAGCTCGGGCATCGTGGCCTCCTCGGGAATCGGGGGCGGGGCCGGGATGCCCCGCCCCCGGTGCCGGGTCAGGCCCGGATGGCCTTCGTGTCGTTGCGCCGGATCTCCACCTTGCGCGGCTTGGCGCGTTCGAGGACGGGGATGCGCACGGTGAGCACGCCGTTGGCGTAGCCGGCGTCGATGCGGTCGCTGTCAAGGTGCTCCGACAGGTAGACGCGCCTGGTGAACGTGCCCATCGGGCGCTCGCGGACGAACAGGCGCTCGTTCTCGGCGATCTCTTCCTCGCGGCGGGCGCTGACGGTGAGGACACCCCGGTCGACGGTCACCTCGATGGAGTCCGGGTCGATGCCGGGCAGGTCGAAGCGCAGGACCACGTCGTCGTCGCGGCGCAGGCCGTCCAGCGGCATCGTGGCGGCGCCGCCGTTGTCGAAGGTCTGGCGGGCCAGCCGGTTGAACTGGCGCTCGAACTCCTGGAAGAACGGGTCGATCGAAGTCAGCAGCATGGTTCCGAACCTCCTGCTTCTGTCGTGGTAGGTAACCTCCAACTCGATTTGTAGGTTAGAGAGCTGAGCAGGGGGAAGCAAGGAAGGTAAGGAAGTTTTTACCCGGGCGTGAGGAGTGTGCCGGTGAGGATGGTCACGGCATGGCCGGCGAGGTGGACGCGGTCACCGTCGAGGCGGGTGTGGACCAGGCCGCCTCTGGCGGAGAGCTGCGCACCGGTCAGAGCCGTACGGCCGAGCCGCGCGGACCAGTACGGCGACAGGGCGCAGTGGGCCGAGCCCGTCACCGGATCCTCGTCGACGCCCACGTTGGGAGCGAAGAATCGTGAGACGAAATCCGTGCCGGTGCCGCGGGCGGTGACGATGACGCCGCGCGCCTCCACTGCCGACAGGGCCGTGATGTCGGGGCGCAGGGCGCGTACCGTCTCCTCTGAATCGACCTCGACCAGCAGGTCCAGGTCGCTTTTCCCGACCCGCACCGGGGTGGCTCCGAGCGCTTTCTCCAGGCCCTCGGGAACCGTGACGGGCGTCACCTCCTTGGCCGGGAAATCCATCGTGATGAGGTCTCCGGCGGCGCGATTCACGGTTAGCGTTCCGCTCGCCGTGCGGAATTCGACGGGGCCGGTCGCGGCGCCGGTCGAATACAGAACGTGAGCGGTCGCCAGCGTGGCATGACCGCAGAGAGTGACCTCGACCACAGGGGTGAACCACCGTAGGGAATCGCCGAGCAGGAAGGCGGTCTCGGAGAGGTTCATCTCGGCGGCTACGCTCTGCATCCACCCATCAGTAACCGGAGAGTCCAGCAGGCAGACACCTGCGGGATTACCCTTGAAAGCTGTGTCGGTGAAGGCGTCTACAGTGAACAGGCGCATGTGGCCGATGCTATACGGGGGGGACGGATATCCAGATGCAAGCGGGTTGCAAGCCGTACAAAATGGAATTAGGGCTGGGCGTGTCGCGTGGCGAATGCGGAATCGTCGGTTACCGTCCAATGTGTAGGGACGTGCCGATTACGGTGAGTTCCTGAGGAAAGGACAAGCCGATGGGGGCAGTGCGCAAGGTGGTGAACTACCTTGGCCTGAGCGGGGTCGATCACTACGACGACGGCTATGACGACGACGAGCACTACGAGGACGAGTACGTTCCGGCGACGGAGCGGGCCGCCCGGCGGTGGCGCGCGAACGTCGACGCGTCGCGAATCGTCATGGTCCAGCCGCTCAAGTACAACGACGCACCGTTGATCGGTCAGCACTTCCGTGACGGGCAGACGGTGATCATGGACGTCACGGGCATGGCGATGCCCGAGGCGACGAGGATGGTCGACTTCGCCGCCGGGCTCGCGTTCGGTTGCGAGGGTCGGATCGAGCGCATCGCCGATCGCGTGTTCCTGCTCGCGCCGGCGCACGTGGAGATCGAGACGACCTGATCGGGTCTAAGCAGCGCGCGGGCCGCGACGAATCAGCCGGGTGAGCTCGGTTGCATCGTCAGCGGCCTGTTTCGCGCGTGCGTCCGCTTCTCTGGCGTAGGCGTGCAGGGCCCAGACGGCGCCCTCGGCCAGCTCCTTCAGCTCGTTGACCTGGGCGGCCACGTAACGGGCGTCGGCGACGATCGTCTTGTGGCGCTGCCAGAGCTGCCAGCCGCCCAGCCCGAGCATGGCCACCCCGGCGGCGGCCAGCAGGAGCGAGGCGCTGAACGCCGCTCCGGCCAGGCACGCGACGCCCGCCACGATCAGCACGAACGCCGCCCACGGCCGGCCGCGCGGCACGACGCCCTCGGTGAGGATGGCGTGCTCCGCCGTGGCGATCGAGGTCTCGTCGGGGCCTTCGGGGCGCAGGTGGATGCGGTGGCCGAGCAGCGGGACGGTCAGCGTGGCCGGCGGCGTCAGCCGGCTGTCGGCTTCGAGCTCCTCGGCCAGGCCCCGCAGGATGGGCGCGGCGACGTGCAGGGCGATGGCGGCCAGGTGCGGGTCGGCGCCGGGACGCAGGTCGTCGAGCAGGTGGGAGATCAGCGAGGCCATCGGGCCGGCCGGGCCGCCCTGCCCGATCTGGGCGCGCAGGACCGCCAGCGGCTCGTCCTCGGCCCAGGACGCGGCCGGGCTGGCCGAGCTGTTGCTGAGCGGGACGGCGGAGTCGTGGTCGGACTGCCGGGCCGAGGTGATCTCGGCGCAGCGGCCGCGCAGCCTGGCCAGGCGGGCGGCCGCGACCGCCGGACGGGCCAGGTCGGGGATTTCGGCCATCTCCGGGAAGTCGGCCAGCGACGGCGGCACGACGACCGCGGGCTCGCCGGGCACCAGCGCCTGCACCCACTCCTCGACGTCGGCGTGCTCCTGCACGGCCAGCGCGTCGAGCTTGCGCAGCACGAAGATCTTGCCGGCCGGGCCGTAGGCGCCGCGGGCGGCGGCCAGCCAGAGCGAGCGCTGGCCGTGGGTGACGGGACGGTCGAGCGACAGCTCGCCGAAGGCCGTGCCGAGCCAGGAGGCGTGGATGCGGCTGCCCTGGCCGGACACCGCCAGGGCCAGGCACAGGAAGAGCGCGGTCTGCTGCTGGTCACGGCCGGCGGCCCTGCTCAGCGGTTCGAGCGGGTCGTCGCCGGCGAGGATGGCGACCAGCGCTTCTACGGCAGGGGGCAGCCAGTGGCCGGGTATGTCGCGAAAGCCCGGAGCGGCGGGAGGAGCGGTGCCATTGGCGGCGAGGTGCGCAAGCAGCGCCTCGGCGTAGCGTTGCAACTCCGTCGCTGCTTGGGGGCTCGCAGTCAGGTCCGTGCTCAAGGCAGAGAACTCCCCCATTTCGGCCTCAGTTCATGACCGCGTAAAGCCTAGCCGTTAGGGCGCGCCAACCCGGTGGAGGCGCGCCCATGACGGAACGGGAGACTTTGAGCCAACTGCCTGTTACATGCGGTCGGGGACGGGGACGCCCAGAAGGTCGAGGCCGGTTTCGAGCACGCGCAGGGTCAGCGCGCACAGGGCCAGCCGCGAGGCGCGGGTCTCGGGCTCGACGTCGGACCGCAGCACCGGGCACTGCTCGTAGAACGTGCTGAACAGGCTCGACGTCTCGAAGAGGAAGTTGCACAGCCGGTGGGGCTCGGAGCGGGCGGTGACCTCTTCGATGAGCGTGCCGAAGCCGAGCAGGTGGAGGGCCAGGGCGCGCTCGGCGGGCTCGGCCAGGAGGATCGGGGACGTGGCGGCCGCCGGCTCCATGTCCGCCTTGCGGAAGATGGACCGGATACGGGCGGTGGCGTACTGCATGTACGGGCCGGTGTTGCCGGTGAAGCCCAGCATGCGGTCGTAGTCGAAGACGTATTCGCTGTCGTGGCTGACCGACAGGTCGGCGTACTTCACCGCGCCCATGCCGACGGCGAGGGCGATCTCGTTGCGGGTGGCCTCGTCGTAGCCGCGTTCGGCGATGGCCGCCGAGGCCCGCTCGACGCCCTCCTGGAGCAGGTCCATCAGCTTGATGGACTCGCCCGACCTGGTCTTGAAGCGGCGGCCGTCCTTGCCGAGCATCATGCCGATCTGGACGTGCTCGGCCGAGACGGTGTCGGGCAGCCAGCCGGCCATCTGCGCGGAGGCGAACACCATGCGGAAGTGCAGCGCCTGGTCGGCGCCCACCACGTAGAGGATGCGGTCGGCCTTCAGGTCGTGGACGCGGTAGCGGATCGCCGCCATGTCGGTGGAGGCGTAGCCGTAGCCGCCGTCGCTCTTCCTGATGATGAGCGGCAGCGGCTTGTCGTCGGAGCCGGTGAAGCCGGGCGGGAACAGGCAGAGCGCGCCCTCGCTGTGGACGGCGACGCCCGACGACTCCAGGTCGGCGCAGGTCTTCTCCAGCATGGGGTTGTACATGCTCTCGCCGGCGAGGTCGGCGTCGGTCAGCGTGACGCCGAGCAGGGAGTAGACCTTGTTGAAGTACCGGACGGTGGCGTCCATGAAGACGTGCCACAGGCGCATGGTGGCCGGGTCGCCCGACTGGAGGGTGGTGACCCGGACCCGGGCGCGCTGCTTGAAGCCCTCGTCGGCGTCGAACTTGGCCCGCGCCGCCTGGTAGAACTCGGTGCCCATGCCCGCTTCGAGCTGGGCGACCGCGGCCGGCTCGCCGATGTCGAGCAGGTGCTCGATGAGCATGCCGAACGGGGTGCCCCAGTCGCCCAGGTGGTTCTGCCTGATCACCTTGTTGCCGAGGTGTTCGTGCAGGCGGGCCAGGGAGTCGCCGACGATGGTGGTGCGCAGGTGGCCGACGTGCATCTCCTTGGCCGCGTTGGGCGCGGAGTAGTCGATCACGATGGTCTGCGCGGGCGTGCTCGTGCCGACGCCGAGGCGCTGGTCGTCGCGCATGCCCGCGGCCTGGGACTCGATCCAGGAGTCGGCGAGCGTGATGTTGAGGAAGCCGGGGCCGCTGACCTCGACCGTGCCGGGGAAGTCGGACAGCTCGGCCTTGATCGCCTCGGCGACCTCCCGCGGGGACCGTCGCAGGCGCTTGGCCAGGCTCATCGCGACGTTCGCCTGGAAGTCGGCGAACTGGGAGGGCCGGATCAGCGGGTCTGCGTCGGCGTGCTCGGCGCCGAACGCGTTCGCCAGCGCCTGCTGGACGCGCTCGGTGAGCACTATCTGCGGGTCGGTCATGTTCTAAGGGTACCGGCGACCTTGACCGCGATGCTGATCGCAACAGCGGCCACCAGGGAGATGCCGACGGCCGTCAGGTCGTTGCTGAGGTCGCCGGGCGCGAGGGCGAAGAAGCGCCGGACGGGCGGCAGCGACAGGGCGAGCGCGAAGAGCCCCGCCATGGACGCCAGCAGCGTGATCCGCCACCAGTTGAGCGGCCTGGTGATCAGCACGAGCACCCACCACGTGGTGAGGAAGAGCGTGATCACCGCGGACGTCTGGTCCTCGGTCAGGGTGGAGGTGCCGCTGTGCGCGGCCCAGAACGACAGCAGCACCGCGCCCGCGCACAGCACCCCCGCCGGCACGGCGAAGCGCAGCACCCGCCGGACGAACCCCGGCCGCGCCCGTTCGACCGTGGGCGCGAGCGCCAGGAAGAACGCCGGGATGCCGATGGTCAGCGCGTTGGTGAGGGTGGAGTGGCGGGGCGCGAACGGGAACATCACCCCGGCCACGCCGACGGCCAGCGACAGCACGATCGCGTAGAAGGTCTTGGTGAGGAAGAGGTTGGAGACGCGTTCGATGTTGGCCAGCACCCGGCGGCCCTCGCCGACGACGTGCGGCAGCGTGGCGAACTTGTCGTCCAGCAGCACCACCTGGGCCACCGCCTTGGTGGCCGGGCTGCCCGCGCCCATGGCGATGCCGAGGTCGGCGTCCTTGAGGGCGAGGACGTCGTTGACGCCGTCGCCGGTCATGGCCACGGTGTGCCCGCGGGCCTGGAGCGCGCCGACGAACTGGCGCTTCTGCTGCGGGCTGACCCGGCCGAACACGGTGTAGGAGTCGAGCAGCTCGCCGAGCTTGGCGGGGTCGTCGTGGGGGAGCGTCCTGGCGTCGATGGAACGGTCGCCGCCGGGGATCTTCAGGCTCATGGCGATGGCGGAGACCGCCTCCGGGTTGTCGCCGGAGATCACCTTGACCGTGACGCCCTGCTTGGCGAAGTAGCCGAGGGTCTTGAGCGCGTCGGGCCTGATCCGCTGCCTGAGGGTGACCAGCGCGACGGGCTCGACGGGCCCGCCGTCCTGGGCGGCCCGCAGGTCGGGCGTGCGGCACAGGACGAGCACGCGGGTGCCGGTGGCGGCCAGCTCGGCGGCCTTGTCGTAGCCTTCGCCGTCGTGCAGCAGCACGTCGGGGGCGCCCAGCAGCCAGGCGCCGTGCCCGCCGAAGTCGGCGCCGCTCCACTTGCGGGCCGAGGAGAAGGGCACGGACGAGGCCGCCGACCAGCCGTCGGCGGGGGCGGGGTAGCGGGCCCTGATGGCCTGGGCGGTGGCGTTGGGACGGGCGTCGAGGTGGGCCAGGGCGGCCAGCGCGGTCTCGACCGGCTGGCCGTCACGCAGCGGGAGCACCTGGTCGAGGTCCATGCCGGCGGCGGTGAGGGTGCCGGTCTTGTCCAGGCAGAGCACGTCGACCCTGGCCAGCCCTTCGATCGCGGGCAGCTCCTGGACCAGGCACTTGCGCCGGCCGAGGCGGATGACGCCGACGGCGAACGCGATCGAGGTCATCAGCACCAGGCCCTCGGGGATCATGGTGACGATGCCGGCGACCGCGCCGGTGATGGCGGTGGAGAAGTCGGCGGAGTTGTGCAGCTGGCTGTAGATCAGCAGGGCGCCGATCGGCACGACCAGCCAGGTGATGTACTTGATGAAGTTCGCCACGCCCTCGCGCAGCTCGGAGTGGGCGAGGTGGAACTTGCTGGCCTCCTCCGCCAGCCGCACGGCGTAGGCGTCGGTGCCGACGCGGGTGGCGACGTACGCGCCGGCGCCGGCGACCGCGAAGCTGCCCGACAACACCTGGTCGCCGGGCTTCTTGTGCACCGGGTCGGCCTCGCCGGTCAGCAGCGACTCGTCGACCTCCAGGCCGTCGGAGCCGACGACCTCGCCGTCGACCAGCAGGCGGTCGCCGGAGCCGAGCAGGACCAGGTCGCCGAGGACGACCCGGTGCGGCTCGACCTGCTGCTCACGGCCGTCGCGGCGGACGCGGACCGGAGCCTCGTTGATCACGGCGAGCTTGTCGAGGGTGCGCTTGGCGCGCAGCTCCTGGACGATGCCGATCAGCGCGTTGGCCACGATCACCAGGCCGAACAGGCCGTCCTGCCACTCGCCGAAGATCAGGATCAGCGCCCAGAGCACGCCGATGACCAGGTTGAACAGGGTGAACACGTTCGCCCTGATGATCGCGCTGAGCGATCTGCTCGACCGCCGCGGCACCTCGTTGGTCTTCGCCCCTGCGACCTGTGCTGAGGTGAGGCCGTCCACATTTCCCCCGTTCCTGTGGATCGGTCTCACACACTACGGCGTCACCAGAGTCTGTGTGAGCGATGCGTGGCGGCGATCCGGTCGCCGATCCTGGCGACGATGCCGCCCGCGGAGAGGTCGGCGGCGACCTGGCAGGCGGCGCTGATCGCGGGCGCCCTGGAGGAGCCGTGGGCGATCACCACCGTCCCGTTCAGCCCGAGCAGGACGGCGCCGCCGTGGGCCTCGGCGTCGAGGCGCCGGCGCAGCTCGCGCAGGCGGCCGCGTTGCATGAGCGCGCCGAACTTGGCGATCCGGCTCTCGCCGATGGTCTCGGCCAGCTCGCCGAAGGCGTACCGGACCGCCCCTTCCATGGTCTTGAGCGCGACGTTGCCGGTGAAGCCGTCCGTGGTGATGACGTCGACCTTGCCGGTGAGGAGGTCGTGGCCCTCGACGTTGCCGGTGAAGCGGATGCCGGGGGAGGACTGCAGCAGTTCGTGGGCGCGTTTGACGAGCTTGGTGCCCTTCTCCGGCTCGCTGCCGATGGTGAGCAGGCCGACCCGGGGCTCGGGGATGTCGTAGGCCAGCTCGGCGTAGGCCGCGCCGAGGTGGGCGAACTGCAGCAGCATCTCCGGTTTGACCTCGGCGTTGGCGCCGGCGTCCACCAGGAGGGTGGGGGTGGGGAGCGTCGGGAGCGCCACGGCGATGGCCGGTCGCAGGACGCCCTGCTGGGCCTTGAGCCGGAGGCGGCCGGTGGCGACGATGCCCGCGGTCGAGCCGGCCGACACCACGGCCGAGGCGTCGCCGCGGCGGACGAGGTGACAGGCGATGGCGATGCTGGAGCGCGGGCGGCGCAGGCTGGCCAGGGCGCCTTCGTCCATGGCCAGGGCCTCTTCCGCCCTGACGATGGGGACCTCTTTGGTGGCGTCGTGGTCGGCCAGGGCCTCGTACAGGATGCGGGGTGAGCCGACGAGCACGATGGGCAGCTTGCGCTCCCGTACGGCGTGGACCGCGCCGGCCACGATCTCGTGGGGAGCGTGGTCGCCGCCCATGGCGTCGAGCGCGACGGGCCTGCTGTCGGACAATGGTCACCTCGTGGGACAGACGAGCCCGCCGTCGCCCGGCCGGGCCGGTACGCGGGCTCGTGTATCTCCGCATCGTAGGCAGGCCGGATGTCAGGTCGACCGGCGGGTGGACCTCCCTGCTTCCCCGGCGCGGCGGTTCCAGTCGCGGGGGCCCGTCAGTGGAGGTTCCAGTCGTCGAGGCCGCGGGTCACGATGACCTTGGAGAACTTCGACGAGCCGGTGACCCGGATCAGCGGGCCGTCGCCCGCCGAGCCGCCGCTGACGTTGCGCTTGCCGAAGATCGAGCTGCCCTCGTCGATGACGTGGGCGTTCTCCGGCACCCGGACGATCAGCTTGCTGAACTTCGCGTCGGTCTCGATGGTGATCTCCCGGCCGGGCAGCACGGCGTCGGACAGGTCGATGACGAGGGCGCCGAAGCGGGCCGACAGCTTGGTGCGCCGGGAGGCGACCCAGCGCCCCTTGCGCACGATCTTGCTGAACTTCGAGCTGATCACCTGGTGCTCGATGGCCTCGGGCAGGGCGGACGGGCGGGACACCTCGGGCAGGTCCCGGGTGAGGGGGACGAGCTCGCCGATCGTCTTCGCCGTGTAGGCGATCTCCAGACGGTCGGCGTGCTCGACGCTGGTGAGTCTTCCGGTGGCGAGCGCGTCGCCGAGCAGGGCCGCGACGCGGTCGCGGTCGGCGTCGGAGGCGCGCAGGTCGAGATCCTCGGTCACGATGAATCAGTGTATGTCGATTCGCGATATGTCGCGAGTGTCAAACCTGCAAGGAAACTTGGAGCCCAGTGGAACCGGGGACGCGGCGCGTCGCGTCCGGATATTAAGAACCGTAGACGCGCGACTGGGTCGTGAGGTTTACACGCGATCGAACAAAAAAGATGGGAAAGGCCTAGTGATCTTGAACCAGGCAGGTACCCGACGCTTCAAGGCGTACACGTCCAAGCACCTCGACGAGCTCCTGCGACGGGCGGGGCTGGACGACGAGGAGCGGCTGAGGGTCCGCGCCGTGGCCACGGTGCTGCCCTTCCGGACGAACGCCTATGTCGTGGATGAACTCATAGATTGGTCGGCGGCGCCCGACGATCCCATCTACCGCCTCGTCTTCCCGCAGGAGGACATGCTTCCCGCCGCGGACGTGGCCAGGCTGGCCGACCTGCTCAAGGCCGAGGCGCCCAACGGCGAGGTCCAGGCCGAGGCCAACCGCGTCCGCGCGCAGCTCAATCCGCATCCGGCCGGGCAGAAGGAGCTCAACGTCCCGAGGATGGGCGACGAACCGGTGCCCGGCATGCAGCACAAATATCCAGAGACAGTGCTCATCTTCCCTAAACAGGGGCAGACCTGCCATGCCTACTGCACCTACTGCTTCCGGTGGGCGCAGTTCATCGGGGACGCGGACCTGAAGTTCGCCTCCGACGACATCGACCGGATGGTGTCCTACATCCGCCACCACCCCGAGGTCACCAGCGTCCTGATCACCGGCGGCGACGCCATGATCATGGGCGAGCCGGTGATCCGGCGCTACATCGAGCCGCTGCTCGGCCTCGACCAGCTCGAATCCATCCGCATCGGCACCAAGGCGCTGGCCTACTGGCCGCAGCGCTTCACCACCGACCCCGACGCCGACGCCACGCTCGGCCTGTTCCAGGAGGTGGTGAAGGCCGGCAAGAACCTGGCGTTCATGGCCCACTTCTCGCATCCGCGGGAGCTGGATTCGCCGCTGGTGGAGTCGGCGGTCGAACGCATCCTCGGCAGCGGGGCCACGATCAGGACCCAGGCGCCGCTGATCAGGTCGATCAACGACGATCCCGAGGTGTGGTCGTCGATGTGGCGGCGGCAGCTGAGGATGGGGCTGATTCCCTATTACATGTTCGTCGAGCGCGACACCGGGCCGCAGGACTACTTCGCGGTCCCGCTGGCCCGCGCGTACGAGATCTTCAGGGACGCCTACTCGACCGTCTCCGGGCTCTGCCGTACGGTCCGGGGGCCGTCCATGTCGGCCACGCCGGGCAAGGTGTGCGTGGACGGGGTGACCGAGATCGCCGGCGAGCGCGTCTTCGTGCTCCACCTCATCCAGGCCCGCGACCCGGAGCTGGTCGGGCGGCCGTTCTTCGCCAGGTACGACCCGTCCGCGGTCTGGCTGACGGATCTGCGCCCGGCGTTCGCCGAGCGTTTTCCGTTCGAGCCGGCCGACGCCTTGCTGCCCATCTGAGTGGTCGCGTTCTCGCGCCACCGTCACTGAATTGTGCGCCCCCGGCCCGTGACATTTGTTAATGCGACCACTTGTTCGCGGGCCGTGCGGGCGCACGTCGGCGTCGCGGTCCCGATGGCGATCGGGTCCGCGCGGAATCGAAATCAAAACCGGGGTATTTCCCGTTTTGTCTCTCCGCTCAACGCTCCCCCTTTACTCGGTAACCGGGCTGCAAACCCTGCTACATGGGCTTTCCGGCCGCCTGCGGGCGATCACCGTCAGTGATACAACTGCTTCCGTAGCTCAGCCGTGACAGCACGCTTCGTGTGGTGCCCATAGCGTGTGCGCCACGGCATTCGGGGGTTATCGATTCGCATTTCCACCGCATTCGAGAGCGATCGATCACGAGCCGGGAAGGCAATCATGAATCGAGTAGTCAAGGCGGCCGTTGCCGTCACAGCATTCGGCTTGGCGGCGGCTTTGGCCGTGCCAGCTCAAGCAGAAGTTCAATTCACTCACACCGCCAAGATCGTCCCGCTGGACGGCCTGGGCGGGGGCACCAGCGGAGGCCCGCTCGACCTGCTCGGCGGGCTGCTCGGCGGCGGGCTGCTCAGCAGCCTGGGCGGCGGCCTCGGCGGCCTGACCGGGGCCGGCAAGTCCAAGTCGGCCGACGCCGCAGGCGAGGCCAGGGCGCGCGACATCGCCGACGAGAACCGGCGCGCCAGCCTGGCGATGACGCCGAACGCGGCCGAGGACGTCACCCGCCAGAGCGGCCCGCTGCCCGAGCTGTCGCCCATCCTCAGCAGCGGCGCGATCGGCGGCGGCGGCCGGGGCCTGGCCAAGTCGCTGCCACTGCTCGGCGGCGCGCGCATGGCGCAGCCGCTGGTCAAGGGCGCGCCCCAGAGCAACGCCGGCACGAGCGCCCCGCTGCGCGGCGCGATGGACACGATGACCGCCCTGGCCGGGGCCTCGGTCGGCGGCGCGATGGGCAAGGTGGGCGGCGGCGCGCTGCTGCCCGGCACGGGCTCCGGCACGGCCGGCACCGCCACCACGACCATGACGGGCGCCACCAAGGGCCTGCGCGACCTGTCCATGGAGTCCGGGATGGGCGGGCTCACCCGCGCCGCCCGGATGGCCCTGCCGCACGCGTCCGGCGGCGAGCTGGCCCCGATGGTCGGGCAGGTCGCCCCCGTCGAGGCCGCGCCGGTCGTCGAGGCGCTGCCGGGCACCACCCGGACCGCGTCCGTCGACGAGATCACCCCGCTCATGCAGGACACCGCGGGCCTCGTCTCGGCCAACGGCTCCAAGGCCGCCGGCTCCTACAGCGACATGGTCTCCGCCCTCGGCTGGAGCAGCGACGCGCTGACGAGCTCGGTGCGGGGCTCCTGGGTTCGCGACTGAGGCGAGCGCGGCGCGTCCCGAACGTGTCGCGGACGTGACCCGCGCGGGCGCGTCCCGGACATGACGTGACGACGCGCGCACGCGGCCCCGCCGAGGGCCGTGCGGCGGTTCGCCGGCGTCCAAGGTGCCGACGCTCGCGAACCGGCCGTGACGGCCGTGAGGTGGCCCGCGTTCAGGTGCCAGGTTGTTCCCGCGACGGCGGGTTCCCGCTCTCCCCGGCGTCGGTGGACGCCCGCGGAACGACGGGGGCGTCGTCGCACCGACAGGACAGGCCGATGGTGTGCGCTCACAAGGTGCCGAGCGCCCCGGCGGCACTGCCGCGCGTCGGTCGCGGGTCCGCCGCTCGGGCGGACGGGCCCGCCACGGGTCTGGGCGGATGCGCTCCGGCCCGGGGGTTCGCACCCGCGTGCCGCCGCTGACTGCAGGGCAGCGGCGCCGCGCCGAGCCCGCCGCCGGCCCCGCCACGGGGTCGGCGGCCTTCTCATGTCCCCCCTTGCGCGGCGCGGCCCGCTAGGGCAGCCGGACGCCGGTGCGCCGGGCTATCTGGGCCTGCAACCGGGCCATCTGCCAGTGAAGCTCCAGCAGCTGCTCGGCGAGCTGCATCCTGGGGATCTCGGCCACGTCTTCGATGGCCAGGTGGTCGATCGCGGCCGAAAGCTCTCCCATCGCGCGCCCCCACTCCATCAGCGTTCCTTGGATCGAATCCGCGTTCGAATACTATCGGAACGGCAGTCACGGTGTCAGTGTTTCGGCGCGCGAGTCACCCACGTTTCGCGCAGGTGATCGAAAAGCGGGCGGGCTCAGCCCTTGTTGTAGGCGGCGATGACTTCCTTCGGGTCGCCGTCCATCCGGATCTTGCCCTTGTGCAGCCAGATGACCCGGTTGCAGGTCTCCTCGATGACCTTGAGGTCGTGGGCGACCAGGAAGACCGTGCCGGCGGACTCGCGGATCTGCCGGATGCGGGCCTCGCTCTTCTTGCGGAACTCGCGGTCGCCCGTGGCCAGGGCCTCGTCGATGAGCAGGACGTCGTGGGTCTTGGCCGAGGAGATGGCGAAGCGCAGCCGCGCGCCCATGCCCGACGAGTACGTGGACATGGGCAGCTGGACGAACTCGTCGATGCCGGAGAAGTCGACGATCTCCTGGTACTTCTCCTTGACCTCCGCCGGCGTCATGCCCATGGCGTAACAGCCGAGGACGATGTTGCGCTCACCGGTCAGCTCGCGCATGAGCGCGGCGTTGACGCCGAGCAGCGACGGCTGGCCGTCGGTGTAGACGGCGCCCTCGTGCGGCGGGAGGAGGCCGGCGATGGCGCGCAGCAACGTGGACTTGCCCGACCCGTTGCGGCCCACGATGCCGATGGCGTCGCCGTGGTAGGCCACGAAGGTCACGCCCTTGACCGCGTGGACCTCCTTCATCTGCGGACGGCCCTGGCGCTTCAGCAGGCGCGTGAGGGCGTTGACCGCGTTGCCCTTCTCGTTGTCGGAGGCCGTGCCGTAGACGCGGTAGACGATGTGCAGGTCGTCGACGATGACGGTCGGGGTGCCCGTGGGTACGTCGAGCGGACTCTTGCCCCGGGGCTCCGGGTTGGGGTGCACCCTCACGTCCTTGCCGCGGACGGCGGGCTCCTCGCCCTTCACCTGTGACAGCTCCTCGGTCAGTTCAGCCACGCCCGTACCTCTCCTCGGACCGCCAGAAGTACCAGAAGCCGAAGCCGAGTGAGAACACTGCCCAGAATACGCAAGACACCCACACCATGGTCGGGGGGTAGTGTCCGTTTTGCGGGTGGTAACTCTTGATGAGGATGTCGCGCATCCACTCGATGTAGGAGGCCGTCGGGTTCAGGTACATCACGTCGGCGACCCACTGCGGGAGCTTCGCGGACCCGACCACCTTGTCCTGGATCGAGAAGAAGACGCCCGAGGCGTAGAGCCAGGTGCGGGTGATGAACGGCAGCAACTGGTTGAGGTCGCGCATCTGGGCGCCCATCCGCGCGATCACCAGGCTGGCCCCGATGTTGAACATCGTCTGGAGCGCCAGCACCACCGGGATCATGAGCCAGAACCAGGTGGGCCACTCGCCGGTGGCCGTCACGATGACGAGGAGCACGCCCATGGAGATGGCGAGCTGCTGCAACTCCTGGATCGTGTACGCCAGCGGCAGCGACGCGCGCGGGAAGTGCAGGGCGCGGATCATCGACAGGTTGCCGGAGATCGACTTGGCGCCCGCCGTCACCACGCGCTGGGTGTAGGTGAAGACGAACATCCCGGTCAGCAGGAAGGCCGGGTAGTTCTCGATGCCGCCCCGGCCGCCCAGGATGACGCCGAACATCACGTAGTAGATGCCGGCGTTGAGGAGGGGGGTCAGCACCTGCCACAGCTGGCCCAGGGCCGAGCTGGAGTACTTCGAGACGTTGCGGGACGTCGCGTACGTCAGGATGAAGTGTCGCCGCTCCCAGAGCTGGCGCAGATAGACAGGGAACCTCGGCCGCGCGATGGCACGGCGAAGTCCGTATCTCTCGGCGAGCTTGGCCAGCGGCTCCTGCCCGCTTCGGCCGCCCGCCTGGGCGTCCGCGACAGCGGATTCCGGCTGGCTCATGGCTAGGACTCTATTGGATCCAGGTCGGTGGGGTGCCTGCCGCGAGGGACGCGGCAGATGCTTGGACGGAGTCTTGGGGCGCCAGGTTCCAAGGTGCCGTCAAGACTCGCTCAACCGTAGCCCAGCGAGGCGGGCCATGGCGGGAAGGGCGCGACCACGGTCCTGTAGGGGGTAATTTTCATCCGCCGTTCACGTCGAAGCTTGACCTGTTTGAGCATCCTTGGGGTGTTTGTACTATTGCAGGAAGAATGTCTGTGACGCTGGATTGGCGCACGTGTGACCGAACTGCAACGCGCCAGAGACTCGCTGGTGGCAAGTAGTAAGGGATAGTCGCGATCGACTGGCAGGGCGTCGGCTGGTTTGACCATGTCAGCCAAATCCGGGGGATACCAGGAACCCCCCGTCAGGCTGCTTACCATCACCGCAGCTCAGCGCTGTCGCCCACCTGTAGAGGGAGGATTTTTTTCACCATGCGTGTTACTAAGGGCGCACAGATCGTCGCCGGTACCGCGCTGCTCGCCCTCGCGGTTGCCGCGTGTGGCGGCGGTGCCTCGGACGGCGGCACTGCCGCGGGCGGCGGCGAAACGCCGGTCCGCATGGAGATCGGTGAGCCTCAGGAGCTCCTCAACCCGCTGAACACCACCGAGACCGAGGGCTCCGAAGTCCTCGCCGCGGTGTTCTCGCCGCTCGTCAAGTACGACGAGAACAAGCAGCCGGTTGAAGAGGCCGCCGAGTCGATCACCACCCAGGACAGCAAGGTCTGGACGATCAAGCTCAAGGCCGGTTACACCTGGCACGACGGCAAGCCGGTCACCGCAGCCGACTACGCGCGGGCCTGGAACTATGGCGCCAACCAGGACAACGCCATGAGCTCCTCCGCCTTCTTCTCCCGCATCGACGGCTTCGCCGACGTCCACCCGGGCGAGGGCAAGACGCCGACGGCCAAGGAGATGAAGGGCCTCAAGGCTGTCGACGACAGCACCCTTGAGGTGACGCTGTCCGCACCGTTCTCGCAGTTCAAGACGATGCTCGGGTACACCGCCTTCTACCCGCTGCCGGCCTCCGCGCTCGGCGCCGACGGCAAGGTGACCCAGGCCTACGGCGAGCAGCCGATCGGCCAGGGCCTGTTCAAGGTCGACAAGCCCTACAAGAAGGGCGGCGCGCAGACCATCGACATGACGGTCTACGACAAGTTCCCCGGCCCCAAGCCGAAGAACTGGACCAAGCTGCAGTTCAAGATCTACAGCTCGGCCGAGACCGCCTTCCAGGACCTCCAGGCCGAGAACCTGGACGTGGACGACTCGCTGCCCGCCTCGGCGATCGCGACCGCCAAGTCCGTCCTCGGCGACCGTTACTTCGACGAGCCCGACGCCTCTGTCGGTTACATCGGCGTCCCGCTGAAGTACAACCCCGAGTTCAAGAACCCGGACGTGCGCAAGGCCATCTCCATGGCCATCGACCGCAAGACCATCACCGAGACGGTCTTCGCGGGCACCCGCGCCCCGGCCGACGACTTCATCAACCCGGCCATCCCCGGTTACCGTCAGGGCGCCTGCACGGCCTGCACGTACAACCCGGCCGAGGCGAAGAAGCTCTACGCCGACGCCAAGGGCCCGACCAAGCTGGAGCTCGGCTACAACGGCGACGGCGGCCACAAGGAGTGGATCGAGGCCGTCGCCAACAACCTCCGCGCCAACCTGGGCATCGAGGTCACGCCGAAGCCGTTCGAGAACTTCAAGGCCATCCTGGACGACCTGGACGCCAAGAAGTACAAGGGCCTGTTCCGCATGGGCTGGTCGATCGACTACCCGTCGGCCGAGAACTACCTGACGCCGATCTTCGGCACCCAGGCCATCTCGACCGGCTCGAACTACGGCGGTTACGAGAACAAGGAGTTCGACGACATCGTCGCCAAGGGCGACCAGGCCGCCGACGCCGCCGAGGGCCTCAAGCTCTACCAGCAGGCCGACGACATCCTGATCAAGGACATGCCGTACATCCCGGTCTACTTCTACCGGAGCAACTTCGGACACTCCGCCAAGGTCAAGGGCGTCAAGCTGAACCTGCTCAACCAGGTTCAGTGGGCCGACATCGAGAAGGCCTGACGTCATTCGCCGGGCGGACGGCTCTTGCCGTCCGCCCATCGGAGGACTGAGCTTGGAGGCAGTCACTTTGGGGCCGGGCAAACCGCGGCTACGAGGGTGACTGCCTCCACGCATGTACCGGAGGGCTTGAATGGGCCGTTATGTCATCAGGCGACTGCTGCAGGCGATACCCGTCCTGCTCGGCGCCACGCTACTCATCTTCGCGATCGTCTTCGCCCTGCCCGGCGACCCCATCCAGGCACTGGCGGGCGAGAAGCGCCTGGACCCGGCTGTGGCCGAGGTCCTGCGCGACCAGTACCACCTGAATGATCCGCTGCTGCTGCAGTACTGGTACTACCTCAGCGGCGTGCTGTTCCACGGCGACTTCGGGACCACCTTCTCCAGGATCCCGGTCTCGCAGCTCATGGCCGGCAAGTTCCAGGTCACGCTGAACCTCGCGCTGACCGCGCTCGTCATGGAGGCCATCATCGGCGTCGGCCTCGGCCTGTGGGCGGCGCTGCGCCGCGGCAAGGCCTCCGACACCGCCATCCTCGCCTCGACGCTGCTGCTGATCTCCGTCCCCACGCTGGTGACGGGCTTCGTGCTGCAGCTCGTGCTCGGAGTCAAGCTCAAGCTGTGGACGGGAAGCGACATCTTCCCCGTGGCCGGCATCTCGGCCGGGTTCCGCAGCTACCTGCTGCCCGGTTTTGTGCTCGCCGGCACGTCGATCGCCTATCTCACCAGGTTGACGCGCACCAGCCTGGTGGAGACGCTGCGCGCGGACTACATCCGCACGGCCACCGCCAAGGGCCTGGCCAAACGCCGCGTCATCGGCAGGCACGGGCTACGCAACGCCCTGATCCCGCTGGTCACTTACCTCGGCGCCGACCTCGGGAACCTGATGGGCGGCGCGGTCATCACGGAGACGATCTTCAACCTGCCGGGCATCGGCAACCAGCTGTTCCAATCGATCCTGCTGCGAGAACAACCGGTCGTCGTGGGCATCGTGACGGTGCTGGTGCTGATCTACATCCTGGCCAACCTGGTCGTCGACATGTTGTACGCAGTGCTCGACCCGAGGATCCGCTATGAGTAACGAAGCAAACGTCGGGCCCATGCTGCCGGAAGCGAAGTCGCTGGTCACGGAGGCCCCGGCGCCACCGTCCCCCGACAAGCAGGGCAGGCGCGGCAAGCAGAAGCAGGAGAAGCCCGCCAGCCTGTGGACCGACGCCTGGTACGACCTGCGCCGCCGGCCGATGTTCATCGTCTCCGCGGTGCTGATCGCGATCCTGCTGGTCATGGCGTTCTGGCCGTCGTTGTTCACCTCGATCGACCCGACCAACGCCCAGACCTGCGACCTGTCCACCGCCCGGCAGCTCCCCAGCGTGGGGCACCCGTTCGGCAAGGACAGCCAGGGCTGTGACGTGTTCGCCAGGACGATCTACGGCGCCCGCAACTCGATCGTGATCGGCGTGACCACCACGATCATCACCATGATCGTGGGCGGCCTGCTGGGGCTGTTCGCCGGTTTCCGCAGCGGCCTGATCGACTCGGTCTCCTCCCGGGTCACCGAGATCTTCTTCGCGATCCCGCCGATCCTGGGCGCGCTGCTCATCGCCGCCACCTTCCGCGACAGCGGCATCAACAGCATCATGCTGGTCATCGCGGCTCTGGCGGTGCTCGGCTGGCCGATGGTGTTCCGCATCATGCGGGCCTCGGTGATCACGGCCAAGAGCCAGGACTTCGTGGTCGCCGCGCGCGCGGTGGGCGCGGGCCAGTGGCGCATCATGTTCAAGCACCTGCTGCCGAACTCGCTGGCGCCGGTGATCGTGGTCAGCACGATCAACCTCGGCGGTTACATCGCGGCGGAGGCGGCGCTGTCGTTCCTCGGGGTCGGCGTGCAGTCGCCGGACATCTCGTGGGGCCTCATGATCGCCGACGCCCGGCCGCGGTTCCTCGACGCGTCGCTGCCGCTGTTCTTCCCGGCCCTGTTCCTGAGCATCACGGTGCTCGCGTTCATCATGCTGGGCGACGCCGTGCGTGACGCTCTCGATCCGAAGCTCAGGTAGAAGGGGGGATCAAGTGAAGAAGACGTCGACAGACGTGTTGCCCGCCGAGGGAGGGCTGGGCGACGAACCGCTGCTCGCGGTGGACGATCTGCACGTGGAGTTCCGTACGCGTCAGGGCGTCGTGCGCGCGGTGAACGGCGTGAGCTACACGGTCAACCCCGGTGAGACGCTGGCGGTGCTCGGCGAGTCGGGTTCGGGCAAGTCCGTGACCGCTCAGGCGATCATGGGCATCCTGGACATGCCGCCGGCCGTCATCCCCAAGGGCGAGATCCGCTTCAAGGGCACCGACCTGCTCAAGCTCTCGGAGGACGCGCGCACCCAGGTGCGCGGCCAGCGCATCGCGATGGTCTTCCAGGACGCCCTCTCGGCGCTCAACCCGGTGTTCACCGTGGGCTGGCAGATCAGCGAGATGTTCCGGGTCCACCGCGGCATGTCCAAGCGCGACGGCATGAACAAGGCCGTCGAGCTGATGGACAAGGTCCGCATCCCGGCCGCCCGCCAGCGCGTCAACGACTATCCGCACCAGTTCTCGGGCGGCATGCGGCAGCGCATCATGATCGCGATGTCGATCGCGCTCGACCCCGAGGTGCTGATCGCCGACGAGCCGACCACCGCCCTGGACGTGACCGTCCAGGCGCAGATCATGGAACTGCTGGCCGAGCTGCAGCGCGAGAGCCAGATGGGCATGATCCTGATCACCCACGACCTGGGCGTCGTGGCGGACGTGGCCGACAAGATCTCGGTCATGTACGCCGGCCGGATCGTGGAGAACGCCCCAGTTCACGACATCTACCGGGCGCCGGCGCACCCGTACACGAAGGGCCTGCTGGAGTCCATCCCCCGGGTGGACCTCAAGGGCCAGGAGCTGTACGCGATCAAGGGTCTGCCGCCCAACCTGCTCGACCTGCCGAGCGGGTGCGCGTTCAATCCCCGGTGCCCGTACCGGCAGGACAACTGCGTGACCGCCGCCCCCCAGCTCTACGAGATCAGCGGCACGCGTGGCAGCGCCTGCCACTACTGGAGGGAGGTCCTCGATGGCGAACGGCAGTGAGCGCATCCTTGAGGTTCGCGACCTGGTCAAGCACTTCCCCCTGACCCAGGGCATCGTCTTCAAGAAGCAGATCGGCGCGATCAAGGCCGTGGACGGCGTCTCGTTCGACCTGAACAGGGGCGAGACGCTGGGCATCGTGGGCGAGTCGGGCTGTGGCAAGTCCACGCTGGCCAAGGTGCTGATGGCGCTGGAACGGCCGACCTCGGGCTCGGTGAAGATCAACGGCAAGGACATCGCCAAGGCCAGGGGCGGCGACCTCAAGCGCATGCGCCGCAACATCCAGATGGTGATGCAGGACCCGTACACCTCGCTGAACCCCCGGATGACCGTCGGCGACATCATCGGCGAGCCGTACGAGATCCACACGGAGGTGGCGCCCAAGGGCGACCGCCGCCGCAAGGTGCAGGAGCTGCTGGAGGTCGTCGGGCTCAACCCCGACCACATCAACCGCTACCCGCACCAGTTCTCCGGCGGCCAGCGGCAGCGCATCGGCATCGCCCGCGGCCTGGCGTTGCAGCCGGAGATCATCGTCTGCGACGAGCCCGTCTCGGCGCTGGACGTGTCGATCCAGGCCCAGGTGATCAACTTGCTGGAGCGGCTGCAGAACGAGTTCAACCTGGCCTACATCTTCATCGCCCACGACCTGTCGGTGGTCCGCCACATCTCCGACCGGGTCGGCGTGATGTACCTGGGCAAGTTCGTGGAGCTCGGCAAGGACGTCGAGATCTACGACAAGCCGGCTCATCCGTACACGCAGGCGCTGCTGTCGGCGGTGCCGGTTCCCGACCCCGAGGGCCGGGAGCAGCGCGAGCGGATCATCCTGCAGGGCGACCCGCCCTCGCCCGCCAACCCGCCGTCGGGCTGCCGCTTCCGCACCCGCTGCTGGAAGGCGCAGGAGATCTGCGCGGAGGAGGAGCCGTTGCTGCAGATCCGGACGGGGACCGGGCACGAGAGCGCCTGTCACTTCGCCGAGACGCACGACGTGGTGCACGCGGGCTGACCGCGCTGGACCGTGAGGCCCTCCGGGAGCACTTCCTTCCCGGAGGGCCTTGTCACGTGGTGGCCACGATCGCCGAGCCCTGGCCGAACAGTCACGTGGTGGCCACGATCGCCGAGCCGTGGCCGAAGAGCCCCTGGTTGACCGCCAGGCCGACGCGCGCGCCCGGCACCTGCCGCCCGCCCGCCGCGCCGCGCAGCTGGTACGTCAGCTCGCACAGCTGCGCGATCGCCTGGGCCGGGATCGCCTCGCCGAAGGAGGCCAGGCCGCCCGACGGGTTGACCGGCACCCGGCCGCCGAGCGCGGTCTCGCCCGCCCGCAGCAGCTTGTCCGCCTCGCCCGGCGGGCACAGGCCGACGTCCTCGACCCAGTCCAGCTCCAGAGCGGTGGACAGGTCGTACACCTCGGCGAAGGAGACGTCCTCGGGGCCGAGGCCGGCCTCCTCGTAGGCCGTGTGCGCGATCGCGGCCCTGAAGGGCCTCTCGGGTGCGGGAACGGCGGCGCAGGACTCGGTGGCGAAGTTCGGCAGCTCCAGGATCGTGTTGGGGAAGGTCGGGGTCACCGTGGAGACGGCGGCCAGGCGCACCGGGGCCGTCGCGCCGAGCCGCCTGGCGTACGCCTGCGAGGCCAGCACGACCGCGGCCCCGCCGTCGGAGGTGGCGCAGATGTCCATCAGGCGCAGCGGGTCGGCCACCATGGGCGAGGCGAGCACCTCCTCCGCCGTGACCGCGCGGCGGTAGCGGGCCATGGGGTTGAGCGAGCCGGCGCGCGCGTTCTTGACCTTGACGGCGGCGAAGTCGTCGCCGGTGGAGCCGTACAGGGCCATGCGCCGGCGGGCGTACAGGCCGAAATAGGCGGGGTTGGTCGCGCCGAGCAGGCGGAAGCGCAGCCAGTCGGGGTCGTCGGGCCGGTCGCCGCCGACCGGCTTGAAGAAGCCCTTGGGGGTGGAGTCCGCGCCCACCACGAGCGCGACGTCGCAGAGCCCGGCCAGGATCCTGGTCCGCGCGATGTCCACGGCCTGGGCCCCCGACGCGCAGGCGGCGTAGCAGGAGGCGATCCTGGCGCCCGTCCAGCCCAGGGCCTGGGCGTAGGTGGCGCCGGCGACGAAGCCGGGGTAGCCGTTCCTGATCGTGTCGGCGCCCACCACGTACTGGACGTCCGTCCAGGCCACGCCGGCGTCGCGGAGGGCGGCGCGGGCGGCGGCGACGCCGTACTCGGCGAAGGGACGTCCCCACTTGCCCCACGGGTGCATGCCCGCGCCGAGCACCACCACCGCGCTCACGAGACCCGCCCCCACATCCACACCAGCGGCCCGTCGGCCAGCGGCCCGTGCACGAGCTCCAGCTCCATGCCCACCTCCAGATCGGCGGCCGTGAGGTCCTTGACCTGGCCGAGCACCACCAGCCCGGCGTCGTCGAGCTCGACGGCGGCCAGCGTGACCGGCCGGTACGGCCGCGCCGCCACGAACGGCTCCGGCGGCGGGTAGCCGGCTTCGGTGTAGGACCAGACCCGCCCGCGCCGCGGCAGCCGGACCTCGGCCGTCTCCTCGCCCGTCTCCTCGCCCGCGCAGCGCGGGTTGCGGCACAGGCCGGGCTGCGGCGGGAAGGCGACGGTCCCGCAGGTCAGGCAGGTGGTGCCGAGGAGGTGGGTGGCGCCGTCCTCGTCGATGGCGAACCAGCCGTCGATCGCTAAGGTCATAGCCAGGAGTATCACACAAGCGCTTGCTAGGGTGAATCCCCGCGCCGCCTCCGCCGGGTCGCGACCACCCGCGCCGACATGGCCGCCGCCAGCGCCACCATCCCGGCCACGACCGGCGCCCTGGAGGCGGGCGGCCGGGCCGGCCCCCGCCCGAAGTACGGGCCGGGCCGGGCGGCCGGTGAGGCCCTTCCGTGGGCCAGCCGCCGGGCCTCCCGCAGGGCGAGCGTCGCGTCGGCCACCCCGTGCCCGTAGGCGGGGCTGTGGCCGCGCGCGGGCCGCCTCCTGGTGCCGCGCTCGATGGCCGTGCGCACCTGGTACGGCGACAGGTCCGGATGGGCCGACCGCACCAGGGCGGCCACGCCCGCGACCATGGCCGCCGCCGAGCTGGTGCCGTCGCCGGCCACGTACCCGTCGCCGCCGTCGGCCGTGACGACGTCCGTGCCCGGCGCGACCACCGACAGGTAGTCCTGGCGGTTGGAGAAGGGGGCCACCCTGAGCCGCCGGTCCACCGCGCCCACGGCGATCACGCCCGGGTAGGCGGCGGGGAAGTTCTTCCTGTTGGCCGTGTCGCCGTCGTTGCCCGCCGAGGCCACCAGGACCGCGCCGCGGGCGAGCGCGTACTGCACGGCCTCCTCCTCGGCCGCCGAGCCCTCCCACGCGCCGCTGCCGCCGCCGAGGGACATGCTGATCACGTCCGCGCCGTGGTCGGCCGCGTACCTGATGCCGGCGGCCAGGGCGTCGCGGCGGCCGGCGCGCTGCTCGGCGCGCAGCGGGTCGGTGTTCTCCAGCGTGACCCTGATCGACAACACCCGCGCCGCGGGGGCCACGCCGACCACGCCCTCCGCGCGCCTCTCGCCGTGCCCGCGGCCGGCGATCAGGCCGGCCATGGCGGTGCCGTGGTGCCCCCACAGCCGCGGCGGCGCGCCGGTCAGGTCGGGGCCCTGGACGACGGCCCCCCGCAGGTCGGGGTGGCGGCCGTTCACGCCGGTGTCCAGGACGGCCACCAGCACGCCCGCGCCCCGGCTCTCCCGCCACGCCTTGGGCGCGCGCAGCGCCGCGAGCTGCCACTGCCGGGCCCGCGCGGCGGCGCCCACGCCGCCGGGGACGCTCGGCGAGGCCGCCGTCCGCACGTCGTCGGTGGCGCTGGACGCCACGCCCGCGACCCCGGCCGCCAGGATCAGAGCCGGCAGCAGGGACGCGAGCGCCCTCATCGGGTCAGCGCCCGGTACAACGTCTCGGCGAGCTGCCGGGCGACCCCGCGCAGCCGCGGCGCGGCCCGGTCGCCCGGCCGGTACGCCCGCCCGTCGGCGTACCCCGCGGCCGTCGCCACGAGGTAGGGGTCGCCCGACCCGGCCAGCGCCCCGGTGACGTACTGCCGCCGGCCGAACCGCTCGGCGGGCCCGCCGGGGAAGGCCACAGGACGCACGGTGGCCGGGCGCGCCCCCCGGTACGTCCCGGGGCCCGGCACGCCGAGCACGGCGATGCCGACGGTCGCCACGTACGTCTGGGTGCTGTCGGCGTACGTGGCCCGCAGGGCGGTGAGGCAGCCGGGCCGCACCGCGGCGGCCTGGAACGCCACCCGGCACGGCGCCTCCGGAGCCACGCCCGCCAGCACGTACGTCACCCTGGCCCCCGACGGGCTGAGGCCCGGCACGACCAGGGGGAAGATCCGCGTCACCGGCCAGGCGTGCCAGCGCTCCGGCACGGGCGCGTCGGCCTGCGGGCAGAACATGGACAGGATGGAGAGCAGCACGACGGACAGTTGGTACACGTCAACCTCGAACGGGAGGGGAGGGACGCCCGATCTGCCGTGCATTCTGGCACGCGGCCGATGATTCGTTCCGACGCTTCGGTAAACAGCCCGATACGCGGAGTAATTGATGTTATGCGGCTATTCGCCCTAGCGTGTAGGCGAAAGTCGGACATGCGCCCCAGGTGGGAGCCCCAGCCGCTGCGCCGCGTCGCCGTAGTTGACCGCGATGGCGATCAGCCCCGCCGAGTCCGTGAACGCCACCAGCTCGCCCGGCGGCACCGCCGCGAACGTCGCCCGGAAGGGCATCGCGAGCTGCCGCCGCCCCAGCCACACCCCCAGCGTGTCGCCCACCTGGACGCCCAGCGCCTGAAGGTCGCCGGCCGCGATCGACAACTGCGTGTTGCCGTAGCGGTCGACCGAGACGACCTCGCCCTCGACCGAGCCCTCCCGCAGCAGCGAGGTCGGCGCGGGCAGCGTGACCAGCCGCTCGACCGGCACCGGGGGGCCCAGCTCGGCCGGGTCCAGGCCGCCGGCCAGCCGCCCGGCGACCGGCGAGAAGACGTCCCGGCCGTGGAAGGTCGGCGACACCGGCCGCAGGAAGTGCTCCTCGTTGCTCAGCGCGTACGCGGCCCGCGCGCCGCCGCTGGCGCGCACCGCCCAGGACAGCAGCCCGTTGTCCGGGCCGACGAACATCCGGCCGCCCGCCTCGACCGCCACCGACCGCCGCGCGCCGCCCACGCCGGGATCGACCGCGCCGATGTGGACGCCTTCCGGGAGGTAGGGGATGGTCTGGGCGAGGATCGCCGCGCCCCGCCGTACGTCGCCGGACGGGACGAGGTGGCACACGTCGATCACCCGCGCCTCGGGCGCGATCCCGGCGATCACTCCGTGGCAGGCGGCCACATAGCCGTCTTCGAGCCCGTAGTCCGTGAGGAGCGTGATGACTGGGGTCACATTTCGTGACTGTACGTCCGGCAATCTGCCGTGAACAGCCGCAGATCGCACATTACGATTGGCCACGGGCCGCGAAGCGTGCGATGTGATCGTCGCACGCCCCTTCCCGAGGAGGACATCATGGGAGCACCGCTCAGCGGTGACAGTGCTGCCCAGGAACCGTCCCAGACATCCCTCAACGACCGTGATCTCGAACTCCTCGCCTTCGAACGCCAATGGTGGCGGCACGCGGGCGCCAAGGAGCAGGCCATCAAGGAGACCTTCGGGTTCTCGGCCACCCGCTACTACCAGTTGCTCGGCGAGTTGATCGACAGACCGGAGGCGCTGGAGCAGGACCCGATGCTGGTCAAACGGCTGCGAAGGTTGCGCTCCACCCGTCAGCGCGACCGTGCGGCGAGACGGCTCGGCATGCGCCCCTGACCGGCTGGGTACGGCAGCCGCGTGAGGAACATCCCTGGTATGGAAGCGATCCTTAAAGATCCGTCCGGCGCCGTGATCGGGCTCGACTTCGACGGAACCCTGTCGCCGATCGTGCCCGATCCCGCCTCCGCCAAGATCCACCCCGAGGCCCCCGCCGTGCTCGCCGAACTCGGCGCCCACGTCGGGGCCGTGGCCATCGTGACCGGCAGGCCGGCGGCCACCGCGCTCGAACTCGGGCCCGGCCTGGCCGACGTGCCCGGCCTCGTGGTGCTCGGCCACTACGGCTTCGAACGGTGGGAGCACGGACGCGTCTCGGCGCCGCCGCCGCCGCCCGGCGTGCCGCGCGTACGGGCCGAGCTGCCCCTGCTGCTCGACGCGCTCGGCCTGCACGGCGTGGTGATCGAGGACAAGGGCCGGGCGGTGGCCGTGCACACCAGGCGCGCCCCCGACCCCGAGGGCGCGCTCGCCGTGCTGCGCGAGCCGCTGGCCGAGCTGGCCGGGAAGCACGGCCTGGTGATCGAGCCGGGACGCATGGTCCTGGAGCTGCGCCCGCCCGGCATGGACAAGGGCCACGCGCTCGGGCTGTTCCTGGCCGAGCGGGACGCCAGGTCCGTCATGTTCGTCGGCGACGACCTCGGCGACCTGGCCGCCTTCGACGCCGTACGCGCCTCCGGGCTGCCCGGCGTGACCGTGTGCAGCGGCTCGGCCGAGGTGACCGCGCTGGCCGAGCGGGCCGACATCGTGGTCGACGGGCCCGACGGCGTGGTGGCGCTGCTGCGGGAGCTGACGACGGCCTTCACCCGCCCCTGACGCCCCAGCCGTTCGTGAGCCGGCTCGCGGCCCTGCGCCGTTCGGGCCGGCTCGCGGCTTTCCGCCGTTCGTGATCGGGCCAGCTTCGGGGTGGTTCGCGGCTTTCAGCCGTTCGTGGTGGGGGTGGTTCGCGGCTTTCAGCCGTTCGTGATTGGGCTGCAAGTGGCGGGTCCTACGTTGGTGCGCATGTCACGACGATCTCTCGCTCTCGCCGCCGCCTCGGCCGCGACCCTGGCGACCCTGGCGGCCGCGCTCGCCGTCCCCGGCGCCGCCTCCGCCGCTCCCGCGCAGCAGCTCAAGCTGCGTGGCGGCCTGACGCTCTACATCCCGATCGAGTGGGTGGTCCACCGCACGGGCGGCGACGTCGTCCAGGTGGTCACCGGCCGGTGCGCCAAGCCGCAGGGCTGGGGCTCGCCCGAGTGCGACGCGTTCTACGTCCTCGGCCCCGGCGCGATCAAGCGGGGCGCCGAGGGGTTCGGGCCCTACACGGGCAAGAACCCGTACTATCCGGCCAGCGACGTGCAGCCCTGCCCGATCAACCGCAAGTGGGGCGAGGTCGTCGGCCCCAAGGTCACCAGGGGCTACCGGCAGGTGGGGGCGGGGCACAAGGCCGCCTACAACGCCTGGCAGGCCACCTGCGTCAGCTACTCGGGCGGCGGCGTCAAGGCCCGTTTCACCCAGCGCGAGTGGTACCTGCCGAAGAGCCGGATCCTCGTCGTCGACCAGTGGGACACCCCCGGCCTGGCCGACACGCTCAAGTACGCCGACTGGAGATGAGCACCCCGGCGACCGCCAGGCCGATGACCACGGGCACCAGCAGGAACGCGTTCCCGGTGCCGTAGCCGTCGGCCACCGCGCCGAGCAGCAGCGGGCCGATCGCCATGGCGGCGCCCGCCCACACGGGCGAGGCGGCCGCCGCCCGGTCCGCCCGGTCGCCGGAGGCGGCGATCAGCGTGCTCAGCGCGAGCGGGAACTGCAGCGACGCGCCCAGCCCGCTCAGCGCCAGCCCCACGTACGACAGGATCGGCGCGGTGCTCGCCCAGAACAGCGCCCAGCCGAAGGCCATCAGCCCCAGCGCGCCGGCTAGCAGCGGCGTGGCCGGCAGCCGCAGCGCGAGCTGCGCGCCGGCGAACCTGCCCGCCGCCATGCCGCTGACGAACGCCGTCAGCCCGGTCGCCGCGACGGCCGCCGGCACGCCCGTCCTGAGGGCGAACAGGTCGGCGGCCCACAGGTTGAACGAGAACTCCAGCGCCACGCAGCAGAACAGCACGCCCCCGGCCAGATGGAAGCGCCACCCGCCGCCCGCCCGCACCGGGACGGCCTCCCCGGCGAGCACGCCGCCCTGTCCGCCGGCGGCCCGCCGGGGCGCGGGCCAGGAGCGGCCCAGCGACAGCGCCAGCAGGACGCTGACGGCCGGGGTGACCAGCAGGGCGGCCCGCCAGCCGAGCGCGCTCTGCGCCACCTGGCTGAGCACGAACGTCGCCACCATCCCCACCAGCACGCCCACGGCGTTGGCCTCGCTGAGCGCGGCCGGCCCGGCGGCCCCGTGATGGTCGCTGAGCTCGGCCATCGCCGCGTAGAGCATGACCGAGCCGAAGCCGCCGGCCACGCCGTAGCCGAGCAGCGTCAGGGGCAGCGCGGAGGTGGCCATGACCAGCAGCACGCCGGCGTTCATCCCGGCCAGGCCGAGCCAGCACGTCGAGCGCCGGCCGAGCAGCCTGGTGAGCAGGGGGAGCGCGAGCCCGGCGGCGATCGTCCCGACCGCCATGGCGGTGCCGTGCAGCCCGGCGACGGTGGCCGTGGTGCGCTGGTCGGCGCGCAGGAGCGGGAGGGCGGCGCTCAGGCCGTACACGAACGTGGCGAACGTGCCGAGCAGGAAGTAGATGAGCCAGGTAGGACGGTCCCGGACGAGTCTGATGGGCACTGAGACCGTCGACACCCGGCCGCCTCCGTCATTGGCAGTGAACCCGACTTCTCATGTTAAAGCAGGGCGTCGAGTTGGGACTCCAGCCACTTGTGCGGCGGCAGCGCGGTGGCCGCCTCGTGCAGCCGGTCGCGGCGCCGCCGGCGTTCGTCCTCGGGCATCACCAGGGCCTGGTGCAGCGCGTCCGCCGTGCCGCTCACGTCGTAGGGGTTGACCACCAGCGCGTACGGCCCCAGCTCGGCCGCCGCCCCCGCCTCGCGCGAGAGCACCAGGGCGCAGCGCGGCGACAGGACCGGCCCCTCCTTGGCGACCAGGTTCATGCCGTCACGGATGGGGTTGACCAGCAGCACGTCCGCCAGCCGGTAGGCGGCCAGCGAGCGCGGGTAGTCGTCGTTGACGTTGAGGATGACCGGGTCCCAGTCCTCGGTGGCGTACTCGTCCTCGATCTCGCGCGCGCAGCGCTGCACCGACGCGGTGTACTCGCGGTATTCGGGCAGGTCGTGCCGGCTGGGATAGGCGAAGGCCAGGTGGACCACCTTGCCGTGCCACTCCGGATGGGCGGCCAGGAACTCCCGGTAGGCCAGCAGGCCGCGCACGATGTTCTTGGACAGCTCGGTGCGGTCGATGCGGACGATCAGCCGGCGTCCGGCCACCTGTTCGGCCAGCGCTGCCATGTGCGACTCGACGTCGGGCTCGCAGGCCCGCGCCCACAGCGCCGCGCCGTCCACGCCCAGGCTGTGCACGCCGACGCGGGTCGTCCTGCCCTCGTGGGCGACCGTGCCGGCCGCGCGGTCCACCCGCGCGCCCAGCAGCGCCTCGCAGCAGTCCATGAACGCCGCCGCCCACCGGGCGGTGAGGAAGCCCGCGTGGTCGGCCCCAAGGATGCCGTCGAGCACCTCCCTGGTGACCGCGTCGGGCAGCAGGGAGAAGTACTCGGGAGGCGCCCACGGCGTGTGGCTGAAGTGGGCGATGCGCAGGTCGGGCCGCTCGGCGCGGAGCATCGCCGGGGTGAGCGTCAGGTGGTAGTCCTGGACCATCACGCGCGCGCCGTGCCCGGCCTCCTCGGCCAGCGCCAGCGCGAACGCGCCGTTGTAGTCGCGGTAGGACTCCCATTCGCGCCGGAACTTGGTGCCGAAACTGGGGGAGTTGGGGATGTCGTACAGCAGGTGGTTGACGAACCACAGGGTCGAGTTGGCCACGGCGTTGTAGGCGCGGTGGAAGGTGGCCGCGGGGATGTCGAGCATCCGCAGGGCGCCCGTGTCGTAGCCGCCGCGGTCGAGCCGGCCCCCA
This sequence comes from Nonomuraea sp. NPDC049684, assembly GCF_044465345.1. Lineage (NCBI taxonomy): Bacteria > Bacillati > Actinomycetota > Actinomycetes > Streptosporangiales > Streptosporangiaceae > Nonomuraea > Nonomuraea sp. NPDC049684. Next base: position 32,065 of record NZ_JBITLO010000022.1, read on the forward strand.
GGGGCCAGGCGCACGGCGCTGCGGTCGCCGTCGGACAGCGCGGCGCACACCCACAGCACGCCGTGCTCCTTGGCCACCCCCGACAGGCCCGACACGAGGCCGCCACCACCGCGTTTCATGGTCAGCTCACCGTCGTCGTCGACGGTGAAGGAGACCGGCCCGCGGTTGGACGCCACGAGAACGCTGTTCATTTGGGCTCCCTTCGCCCATAGGATCCCAGCTATGGCGCTAGATGAGCTAACCGAGGAACTCGCCCGCTCGGCCGCGGCCGGAGACCATCGCGCGCTCGGCGAGCTCCTGGCCAGGATCGAGCCTGACGTGATGCGCCACTGCGCCCGGATCCTGCCCTATCACCAGGACGCGGAAGAAGCCTCGCAGGACACTCTGCTGGCCGTGGCGCGCAACATCGGCCGGTTCGAGGGGCGGGCCAGGTTCAGCACCTGGCTGCACATCGTGACCGCCAACTGCGCGCGCACCACCTACCGCTCGCTGAAGCGCAGGGCCGCCGAGCAGACGTCGGAGGAGCTGCCGATGCAGAAGCCGGACGCGCGGCGGGTCAGCGTGATCGCCGGCTCGCGGCTTGACCTGCTCGACGCGATGGAGGCGCTGGAGGCCGACAAGCCCGACCTGGCCCAGGCGCTGGTGCTGCGCGACATCGTCCAGCTCGACTACAACGAGGTGGCCGAGCAGCTCAACATCCCGCTCGGCACCGCCAAGTCCCGCATCCACCAGGCCCGCAAGTACGTGCAGGGAGTCCTCGGGGAGGACTATCGGTGAGACGTGTCCTCTCGCATGCTGAGACGGGTGGTTGTTTCCACCACTTGAGAAGGTAGAGTCCTTTTCGAACAACTGAATATTGCTCATCCAGAGGGGTGGAGGGACCGGCCCTGCGAAGCCCCGGCAACCCTCCCGGCTTGTGCTCGCGACCTGGCGAGGCCGACCGGGACAAGGTGCCAATTCCGGTTCGCGGTCAAGGTGGCCGCGGGCGAAGATGAGGGAAGGCCTCGCTTCATGTCGCTCGACTTTGGTCCTGCCGTCGCTCTGTCCTGCCGCGAGTGCGGCACGCGCTACCCCCTGGGCCCCAGCTTCGCCTGCCTGGAGTGTTTCGGGCCGCTCGAAGCGGCCTACTCCTTCGGCCAGGTGACCCGCGCGGACATCGAGTCCGGCCCCGCCAACATCTGGCGCTACCGCTCCCTGCTCCCGGTCCCCGCCGACGTGGCGAGCAAGCCCAACATGAACCCGGGCTGGACGAAGCTGGTCAAGGCCGGCAACCTCGGCAAGGCGCTCGGCATCCGGTCCCTGCACGTCAAGGACGACTCGGGCAACCCCACCCACTCCTTCAAGGACCGGGTGGTCGCCATCGCCGTCGAGGCGGCCAGGAACTTCGGGTTCCACACGCTCTCCTGCTCCTCCACGGGCAACCTCGCCGGCGCGGTCACCGCCGCCGCCGCGCGGGCCGGCCTCGACGCGTGCGTGTTCATCCCGGCCGACCTCGAAGCGGCCAAGATCGCCATGGCCCGGGTGTTCGGCGGCCGGCTGATCGGCATCGACGGCACGTACGACGAGGTCAACCGGTTCTGCTCGGAGCTGATCGGCGACCCGCTGGGCGAGCGGTGGGGGTTCGTCAACGTCAACCTGCGGCCCTACTACGCCGAGGGGTCGAAGACGCTCGCGTACGAGATCGCCGAGCAGCTCGGCTGGCGGCTGCCGGAGCAGATCGTCATCCCCATCGCCTCCGGCTCCCAGCTCACGAAGATCGACAAGGGGTTCAAGGAGCTGATCGCGCTCGGGCTGGTCGAGGACACGCCGTACAAGGTGTTCGGGGCGCAGGCGGCCGGGTGCTCGCCGGTCTCGGCGGCGTACAAGGCGGGGCACGACGTCGTCCAGCCGGTCAAGCCGGACACGATCGCCAAGTCGCTGGCCATCGGCAACCCCGCCGACGGGCCGTACGTGCTGGACATCGCCCGGCGCACGGGCGGGGGCGTCGAGGACGTCACGGACACCGAGATCGTCGCCGCCATCAAGCTCCTGGCCTCCACCGAGGGCATCTTCGCCGAGACCGCGGGCGGCGTCACGGTGGGCGTGCTGAAGAAGCTCGTCGAGTCGGGCAGGCTCGACCCCGAGGCCGAGACGGTGGTCCTGAACACCGGCGACGGCCTGAAGACGCTCGACGCGATCAGCGACGACGCGCGGCCCACCGCCGTGATCCGGCCCTCTCTCGACGCGTTCCGCGCGACTGTCTGACTATCCAGGAAAGGCAACAAAAACCATGAGCGTTTCTGTGCGGATTCCCACCATTCTGCGCACTTACACCGGGGGTAACGCCGAAGTGAGTGGCGAAGGGGCGACTCTTCGTGACGTTCTCGCCAAGCTCGACTCCGACTACCCGGGGATCGGCGCGAGAATTCTGGATGAATCGGGCAAGATTCGTCGTTTTGTCAACGTTTACGTTGGTGATGAGGATGTCCGTTTCGCCGAGGGCCTGGACACTCCCGCCCCGGAAGGCACTCAGATCTCCATCATCCCCGCCGTCGCGGGCGGCTGACCGCCGGACCACCGACTCTTGAAGGCGCCCCTTGTGGGCGCCTTCTTGTTTTAGAACCAAATTCAACCTCGAACGACTCAGCCTTCGATGAAATTAGCGTTTTGTCGGTTGACTCTGTTGCCAAACCCCGTGCCACAGGTATGGTCGAGGGCGATCGTCTGGCTGATTTTCCCAAAAGTCATGCGATTACGGGTCTCGCGAAGGAATGGGCGAGATCTGCGAGCCCAGTAAGAGGAGTCGGAAGTGGCGCAGGGCACCGTCAAGTGGTTCAACGCGGACAAGGGCTACGGCTTCATCGCGGTAGACGGTGGTAAGGATGTATTCGTCCATTACTCAGCGATCATGATGGACGGGTACCGCTCTCTCGAACAGGGACAGCGCGTCGAGTTCGAGATCACGCAGGGCCAGAAGGGGCCGCAGGCGGAGTCCGTCCGCACGGTCTGATTCACCCTCGCTGGTATGCACCAGGCGGGACGTGCGGCAGCGCAGTCCGTACGGGCTCGCCACTGTTTCCTCCGTCGGCTTCGCACGGCGGGCCGCGCCTCAGGGGGCGGCTCGCCGTACGAACCGGCGCACCCGATGACCTGCCCGATGAGCTGGGGTGGGGTGCCCGTGGCTTGCACTCGGCAGGGTAGAGTGCTAAACAGTTCGTTGGCACTCTGTGTGGCAGAGTGCCAACAACTCGGATCGAGACGATGGGGTCTGCCGAACGGAGATGCAGGCCTATGCCGTCGCGGGCGTCGGCTCGGTCCAGGACACGCCACCCTGCATCTGGGAGGTCTAGCCTTATGGCAGCCAAGATGATCGCGTTTGACGAGGACGCCCGGCGCGGTCTCGAGCGCGGTATGAACCAGCTCGCCGACGCCGTCAAGGTGACCTTGGGCCCCAAGGGGCGCAACGTCGTGCTGGAGAAGAAGTGGGGCGCTCCCACGATCACCAACGACGGCGTCTCCATCGCCAAGGAGATCGAGCTCGAGGACCCGTGGGAGAAGATCGGCGCCGAGCTGGTCAAGGAAGTCGCCAAGAAGACTGACGACGTCGCCGGCGACGGCACCACCACGGCCACCGTGCTCGCCCAGGCTCTGGTGCGCGAAGGTCTGCGCAACGTGGCCGCCGGCGCCAACCCGATGGCCCTGAAGAAGGGCATCGAGGCCGCCGTCGAGCGGGTCAGCGAGGAGCTCTCCAAGCTGGCCAAGGACGTGGAGACCAAGGAGCAGATCGCCTCCACCGCCTCCATCTCCGCCGCCGACCCCGAGATCGGCTCGCTCATCGCCGAGGCGATGGACAAGGTCGGCAAGGAAGGCGTCATCACCGTCGAGGAGAGCAACACCTTCGGCCTGGAGCTCGAGCTCACCGAGGGCATGCGCTTCGACAAGGGCATGACGTCGATGTACTTCGTGACCGACTCCGACCGCATGGAGGCCGTTCTCGAAGACCCGTACATCCTGATCGTCAACAGCAAGGTCTCGGCCAACAAGGACCTGCTGCCGCTGCTCGACAAGGTCGTGCAGTCCGGCAAGCCGCTGCTGATCATCGCCGAGGACGTCGAGGGCGAGGCCCTGGCGACCCTGGTGGTCAACAAGATCCGTGGCCTGTTCCGCTCCGTGGCCGTCAAGGCCCCGGGCTTCGGCGACCGCCGCAAGGCCATGCTGGGCGACATCGCGATCCTGACCGGCGGTCAGGTCATCGCCGAGGAGGTCGGCCTCAAGCTCGAGACCGCCACCCTCGACCTGCTCGGCCGCGCCCGCAAGGTCGTGGTGACCAAGGACGAGACCACCATCGTCGACGGCGCCGGTGACGCCGAGGCGATCTCCGGCCGGGTCAACGAGATCCGCGCCGAGATCGAGCGCACCGACTCCGACTACGACCGCGAGAAGCTGCAGGAGCGCCTGGCCAAGCTGGCCGGTGGCGTGGCGGTCATCAAGGCCGGCGCGGCGACCGAGGTCGAGCTCAAGGAGCGCAAGCACCGCATCGAGGACGCCGTCCGCAACGCCAAGGCGGCCGTCGAGGAGGGCATCGTCCCCGGCGGTGGCGTGGCGCTGCTGCAGGCCGGCGCCAAGGCGTTCGACAAGCTCGAGCTCAACGGCGACGAGGCCACCGGCGCGGCGATCGTGAAGAAGGCTCTTGAGGAGCCCCTCAAGCAGATCGCGGTCAACGCGGGCCTCGAGGGCGGCGTCGTCGTGGAGAAGGTGCGCAACCTGACCCCGGGCGAGGGCCTCAACGCCGCTTCCGGCGAGTACGTCAACATGTTCGACTCCGGGATCATCGACCCGGCCAAGGTGACGCGCTCCGCGCTGCAGAACGCCGCCTCCATCGCGGCGCTCTTCCTCACCACCGAGGCCGTCATCGCCGAGAAGCCCGAGAAGACCCCTGCTGCTCCGGCCGGCATGCCCGGCGGCGGCGACATGGACTTCTAGGCCTCGCCTGGTCGCTGACACATCAGAAGGCGGTTCGGATCTCCAAGGATCCGGCCGCCTTTTGTTGTGTCCGATCCCGTCACGTTTAGTAGTTATTGACTACGGAAAGTAACGATACACGAAGTGACGATTCACCGCACAAAGGAGTAGTTACATGAATTCCCGCACCGCGCGCGTTCTCGGGCTCGGGGCCGTCATGATGGCCGCCGCGGCCGCCATGACGATGCCCGCCCAGGCAGACGACCACGGCTACCTGGACGAGTCCCTGGAGTACGTCGACGTGCCCTACTGCGCGGGCTACCTGGAGCTGTACGACCGCGACTACTGCGCCTCGCCGTCGAGGTGGACGTCGCAGGACGAGCGCGGGGAGATGTCGGAGGAGGGCGAGGACGGGTCCTCCGAGGAAGGCGAGGACAGGTCGTCCGAGGAGGCCGACGAGAGGTCCGGCGAGCACGGGGACGCCTCCGACGAGGGCCAGGACATGTCGGGCGAGCGCGACGAGAACTCGGACGAGGGCGCGGACATGTCGGACGAGGGCGCGGACATGTCCGGCGAGCGCGAGGACGTCTCTGACGAGGGCCAGGAGATGTCGGGCGAGCGCGAGGACGTCTCGGACGCCTTCGAGGGCCGGTCGGCCGTCGAGAACGAGGACCTGTCGTCCAACGCCCCCGGGGACTTCACGTTCGCCGACGAGCTGGTGCAGGGCGACTGAACCCCCGTCTGGTGGCGCCGGGCGTACCGAACCCGACGCGGCACCACGGCGAAGGCGCCCCGAACGCGAACGGGGCGCCTTCGCCGCGGTGTTGTGCCGGTCTCAGACGCCGAAGTGCGCGACGACGTGACCGCGGGCCAGCGTGTTGGCGGTGATGTTGAAGCCGACGACGGCCGGGCTCGCGTCGCTGCCGACGCCCAGCTCGTCGACCCCGAGCGCGTGCACCGTGAAGACGTAGCGGTGGGGGGCGCCGGGCGGGGGAGCGGCGCCGCCGTAGTCTTTGGTGCCGTAGTCGTTGCGGGCGTGGACCGCGCCGGCGGGCAGGCCCTTGAAGTCGGGGCCGGTGCCCGCGCCCCTGGGCAGCTCCGTGGTGTCGCCGGGCAGGTCGAACAGCACCCAGTGCCAGAAGCCGCTGCCGGTGGGGGCGTCGGGGTCGTGGCAGGTGACGGCGTAGCCGCGGGTGCCCTCGGGCGCGCCCGACCAGCGCAGCTGGGGCGAGACGTTCCCGCCGGTCATCCCCCAGTCGTCGAAGACGTGGAGGTCGTTCAGCCGCTCGCCGTCGCGGATGTCGTCGCTCTCCACCACGAGCGCGGGGACCGGGGGCAGGTGTTCATGCGGAAGGGGTGCGGGCACGGCATCCTCCTAGGTTGACAGCTCCTTCAGGCCATCCTAGAAGCGGCCGTGCCCGCCCTCCGTCAGGTTCCGAGCTGCGCCGGGAGCGGCCTGTCGTGCAGCACCGTGAGCGAGGTGACCGCGCGGGTCAGGACCACGTACAGGCGGGCCAGGCCGCGGGGCTCGGCCTCGACGATGTCGGCCGGCTCCACGACGATCACGTGGTCGTACTCCAGGCCCTTGGCGAGGGTGGCGGGCACGATCAGCAGGCGGTGGTCCTGCGTCGCGTCGGGGTCGAGCACCGCGTGCGGCAGGCCGGACAGCGACTCGGAGACCGCCGCCACCATCGCGTCGGGGACGATGACCCCGATCGAGCCCTCCCTGGCCAGGACCTCCCGGGCGGCCTCGGCGACCGCGCCGCCCGGCCGGACCGTGAGCGAGCCCGCGCCCGGACGCAGCGACCGCGGGGCGGCCAGCGCGGGGGCGATCGAGGGCAGCAGGCGGGCCGCGTAGTCGAGCACCTCGCGCGGGACGCGGAAGCCGAGGGTCAGCTCGGTCACCTCGCCCTCGTCCTGGCCGAGGTGCTTCAGCACGGTCTCCCACGAGCTGGTGGACCACGGCGTGGTGCCCTGGGCCAGGTCGCCGAGCACGGTGGCCGAGCCGTTGCGGCAGCGCCGGCCGAGCGCCCGCAGCTGCATCTCGGACAGGTCTTGGGCCTCGTCCACGACGAGGTGGCCGAGGGACGGGGTGCGTTCCATGAGGTCGCGCAGCTCGTCGAGGAGCGCGGCGTCGGCGGCCGACCATTTGGCGGACTTCCAGCTCCGATAAGGCTTCCGCCAAAGCAGCATTTCCTGCTCGTCAGGCGACAAATCGGTTTTGGCGGCTTTTGTGAGGAATTCTGGGTCGGACAGCAGGCGGTGCAGGACCTGTTCCGGCGTCAGTTTCGGCCACACCGCGTCGACGAGCTGCTTGACCGGCCTCGACCTGGCCACCGCGTCCTGGACCCGGTCGTCGGGCGACTCGCCGCGCTGCTCCATCCGCACGAGCACCTGGTGGGCCAGGCGCTGGGCCAGCGCGGCCCGTCCCGGCGAGTAGCGGGTGGTGCCGCGCAGGGAGGCCACCATCTCGCGCACCTCGTGGTCGGCGACCCGGTAGCGGTAGGCGCCCTTGGTGAACACCAGGCCGTCCTCGGGCTTGACGATGTGCATCCACAGCGCCCGTTCGAGCACCGCGGCCATCCTGGCGTCGCCCTTGACCGCGGAGACCATCGGGTCCTCCTCGGCGGCGTGCTCGCCGAGCAGCCCGGCCACGGTGGTCTGGTCGACCTTGACCTCGCCCAGCGCGGGCAGGACGGAGGAGATGTAGGACAAAAACGCCCGGTTCGGGCCCACGATCATCACGCCCGACCTGGCCAGCCGCTCGCGGTGGGTGAACAGCAGGTACGCGGCCCGGTGGAGGCCCACGGCGGTCTTCCCGGTGCCGGGTGCGCCCTGGACGCACACGGTCTGGGCCAGCGTCGCGCGGACGATCTCGTCCTGGTCGGGCTGGATGGTGGCCACGATGTCGCGCATCGGGCCGGTGCGCGGGCGTTCGATCTCCTCGGTGAGGATCTTCGAGGGGCCGACCTCGCCGCCCTCGCCGAGCGGCTCGTCCTCGAACGCGGTCAGCGCGCCGCCGTGGTAGCCGAAGCGGCGGCGGCGGACGACGCCCATGGGGTCGGCCGGGCTGGCCTGGTAGAACGCGCGGGACACCGGCGCGCGCCAGTCGATGACCAGCGGCCGGCTGGTGCCGTCGTGCACGTGGCGGCGGCCGACGTAGATGGTGCCCGGCAGGTCGTCGCCGCCCTCGCGGTCGAGGCGGCCGAAGAACAGCGGGGTGTCCGGATGGTCGGCGAGGGCGGCCACGCGCTGGTCCAGCAGCGACTGGAGGATCTGCTGCGAGACCCAGTCGCCGGCCGCGTCGGCCGACAACGACTGGGCGTGGGCCCGCATCGCCTTGAGCGCGGCCCTGGACTCGGCCAGGTGGGCCTGCTCGGCGGCGAGCACGTCGGAGGGTATGTCGGGAGCCAGTTGGTGTGTGGGCATGCGAAAGCGCCTCCCAGGATCGAAAAACGGAGGTGGTCAAGGCAGCGAATCGGCTAGTTTAACGGCGGCCGTCCGGTGCCTCCAAGGCATTTACCGGCGCGCGGCGGGGTAAGGAGGGAAGGTGGCGCGCCTTCGCCTGGTCCTCTCGCCAATGATCCCCACGGTCGCGAGCTTCCTGCTGGCGGCGCTCTGGGGGATGTCGGTCTTCGCCGGGTGGGGGCTGGAGGCGTTCTGCGCGGGCGGCGAGTCCGCGGCGGCGTGCTCCCGGCGTCTCGGCGCGGTCTCCACGGCGTCGGGGCTGTTCGCCGCGCTGGCCGCCTGCGCCACGCTGGCCGCGTGGCTGGTCCCGGCGTCCCGGCAGGACCCGCGCACGTTCGGCCGCTTCATGGGGACGGGGGTCGCCGCGTGGCTCGTCGCCGGCGCGGTGCTGTTCCTCGGCGGCCTGCTGGCCAGGTAGCGAACCCCCCGGCGAACCCCTGAACGAACCCGGCAAAGACCGTATCTCTGAGTGAACGTGGGAATACCGAAAAAGTCGGGCATTTCAGGTGCGTTTGTCGGATCATGGGGGTATGTCGCAGGCGGCGTGATAGTACGCAGGTGAGGGGGGTGGTTCGATGTCGACGACCCGTGGAGTCTCGTGGACGTGACGTAAACGCCGTGCCTGGCCGCTCAGGCAACGAGCGGCCGGGCATTCAACCGGTCACACCTCGCCGTGCACGTCGTCGGCGTCGATGATCTGGTAGGCGTATCCCTGCTCGGCCAGGAAGCGCTGCCGGTGGGCGGCGAACTCCTGGTCGACGGTGTCCCTGCTGACCACCGTGTAGAACCGGGCGCCACCGCCGTCGGCCTTGGGCCGCAGCACCCGTCCGAGCCGCTGGGCCTCCTCCTGCCGCGACCCGAACGTGCCCGACACCTGGATCGCGATGGCCGCCTCGGGCAGGTCGATGGAGAAGTTCGCCACCTTCGACACCACCAGGACCTGGATCTCCTTGTCGCGGAACGCCTGGTAGAGCCGCTCGCGCTCCTTGACCCTGGTCTCGCCCTTGATGACCGGGGCGTTGAGGTGCTCGCCGAGCTCGTCGAGCTGGTCGATGTACTGGCCGATGACCAGCACCTGCTCGCCCAGATGCCGCCGGACCAGCGCCTCGGTCACGTACGTCTTGGACGGCGTGGTGGCGCAGAACCGGTAACGCTCCTCGGCCTCGGCCATCGCGTACGCCAGCCGCTCCTCGTCGGTCAGCGTGACCCGCACCTCGACGCAGTCGGCCGGCGCGATCCAGCCCTGGTTTTCCATCTCCTTCCACGGCGCGTCGTAGCGCTTGGGGCCGATGAGGGAGAACACGTCGCCCTCGCGGCCGTCCTCGCGCACGAGCGTCGCGGTCAGGCCCACCCGCCGGCGGGCCTGGAGGTCGGCGGTCATCCGGAAGATGGGCGCGGGCAGCAGGTGGACCTCGTCGTAGACGATCAGGCCCCAGTCGCGCGCGTCGAACAGCTCCAGGTGACTGTAGACGCCCTTCCGCCGGGTCGTCATCACCTGGTACGTGGCGATGGTGACCGGGCGGATCTCCTTCTTGTTGCCGGAGTACTCGCCGATCTCGTCCTCGGTCAGCGAGGTGCGCTTGAGCAGCTCGGTCTTCCACTGGTGGGCGCTGACCGTGTTGGTCACCATGATCAGCGTGGTGGCCTGGGCGTGGGCCATGGCCGCCGCGCCCACGATGGTCTTGCCCGCGCCGCAGGGCAGCACGACCACGCCGGAGCCGCCGTGCCAGAAGGCGTCGGCCGCCTCGCGCTGGTAGTTGCGCAGCTCCCAGCCGTCCTGGAGCAGCTTGATGGGGTGGTGCTCGCCGTCGACGTAGCCGGCCAGGTCTTCGGCGGGCCAGCCCAGCTTGAGCAGCGCCTGCTTGACGTTGCCGCGGTCGCTCGGGTGCACGATGACCGAGTCGGCGCCGAGGCGCTCGCCCAGCATCGGCTGGATCTTCTTCGAGCGCAGCACCTCTTCGAGCACCGCGCGGTCGGTCGAGGTCAGGACCAGGCCGTTGACCGGGTCCTTCTCCAGGCGCAGGCGGCCGTAGCGGGCCATGGTCTCGGCGATGTCGACGAGCAGCGCGTGCGGCACCGGGTAGCGGCTGAAGCCGATCAGCGCGTCGACGACCTGCTCGGCGTCGTGGCCGGCGGCACGCGCGTTCCACAGGGCGAGCGGCGTGACGCGGTAGGTGTGGACGTGTTCAGGCGCTCGTTCGAGCTCGGCGAACGGCGCGATCGCCTTGCGGCACGCGTCGGCCTTCTCGTGGTCGACCTCGAGCAGCAGCGTTTTGTCCGACTGGACGATGAGCGGGCCGTCGTTCACGGACATCCCTTCCTACGGTTGACCCTTATCCAACACGCGCGACGGCAGGAACAGTCCCGGAACGGGTAATCGATCAGTCGTCCAGGCGGCCGGTGAGGCCCAGGAAGAGGAACAGCCCGATGTTCAGCACCAAACCGGCGCCGAACAGCACCCAGCTCCAGACCAGCAGCGAACGGGCGCTTCCCGGCTGCTCGCGGGCCCGCGTCAGCGCCACGGCGGCCAGGATGCCGCCGGGCAGCCCGAGCACGTTGAGGCAGGAGGCGAGGGACAGGAAGTTGAGCACGACGGCGACGATCGCGGCGGCCTGCGGGCCCTCGTCGCGCCGCGGCGGCACGCCGTAGCCGTAGCCGTACTGCGGAGGCGGCTGCTCGCCGTAGGGCGCCCCGTAGGGCAGGTGCGGGTAGCCGGACGGGTCTTCTTGACTCACGTTCACCTCCAGACAGGTCAACGTTTATCACGGAATACCGACGCGCCCGACCCGGTGCGCGCGGACGGTCACAACCGGCCGCGCAGGGCCTTCCTGTCCAGCTTGAGCACGCTGGTGACCGGGATCGACTCGACGAAGCGCACCTCGCGCGGGTACTTCACCCGTCCGACCCGGTCGCGCGCCCAGTCGATCAGCTCCTCGGCGCTCTCCTCAGCCCCCGGCCTGAGCTGCACGAACGCCACGACCTCCTCGCCCAGCCGCGGGTCGGGACGGCCGACGACGCCCGACATGACCACGTCGGGGTGCTGGTTGAGCGCGTCCTCGACGTCGCGCGGGAAGACGTTGAAGCCGCCGCGGATGATCAGGTCCTTCTTGCGGTCGACGATGTAGAGGTAGCCGTCGTCGTCCACGCAGCCGACGTCGCCGGTGCGCAGCTCGCCGCCGACCAGCGCGGTGCCCTCGGGGTCGGGTTCGTGCTCGCCCCAGTAGCCGAGCATCAGCGAGTCGCCGCTGACGCAGATCTCGCCGACGTCGCCGCACTCCACCGCCTCGCCCGCGGAGTCGCGGATGGTGATCGTGTAGCCGGCCAGCGGCAGGCCGACGCTGCCGGGGCGGCGCCTGCCCGGCGGGTTGAAGGTGGTGACGGCGCTGGTCTCGGTCAGGCCGTAGCCCTCCAGGATCTGCGTGCCCGGCATCCGGCGTTCGAACTCCTGGAGCGCAGCCCGGCCCAGCGGCGCCGCCCCGCAGGTGAGGTAGGCCAGGTCGGGGAGCGGGTGCGACTCCAGCGGCTGGGCCAGGAGCATGTGGATCATGGCGGGCACCACGGTGCCGTACTGGACGTGCTGCTCGGCGGCCAGCCGCAGGAACGCCTCCGGCTCGAACCAGCGCATGAGCACGGCCTGCTGCGGCTCGGTCGCGTGCAGGCCGGCCACGGTGATGATCAACCCGTACGCGTGCGAGAGCGGCACCGGCACGATCGCACGATTTTTCCCCTCTTGGTGGGATATTTCGTACGCGTCCTTGGCCACCTGCCAGAGCCCGCGATGGCTCAGCATGACCCCCTTGGCGACGCCCGTGGTGCCGCCGGTGTACATGAGCGCGGCCAGGTCGCCGGGGTCCCGGCGCACCCGTCCGTGCTCGGTGGCGCTCTCCAGCTCGGCCGTGTCCACATGGATCGGGACGTCCACCGCGGCGGCCCGCACGGTCTCCACGAGCTCGGGCGAGGTGACGACGGCCGACGCGCCGCTGTCGAGCAGGATGTGCCGCAGCTCCTCGGCCCCCACCAGGAAGACCACGGGCGTGACCACCGCGCCCGCCGCCCACAATGCCTGGTAGACGATCGGGACCTCGGGGGAGGTCGCCATCATCACGACCACCCGGTCGCCCGGCCGGATCCCGGCCTCGACGAACCCGCCGCACATCCGGCGGGCGCGTCCGGCCAGCTCGTGGCTGCGGTGCCAGACCCCTTCGTAGAACACCGAGTCGTGGTCGTCGAAGCGGTTCCATGACTCCTCGGCCAGCTGGCCCAGCGTTTGCTCGGTCACATGCACAACCTGATCGGAGGCGCCGCGCGCAGTCAACCCTGAACGTTCTCACGTCCGCCCTTGACTGACGATTGTGGACGATGCTCTCATGCCCTGTAAATGTCCAATATCGGCCTAGAAGGTCATTCGAGTTTTCGGGTGGCGCTAGATCGTGTATTGGTGGGATAACTAGGGTTCCGTGCTACCAGATGGCCAGTCGCGGTTCTTGTCACCGGCCCGTCGCCCAGAGCAATGGAGGACATGATCGACATGCGCGCGCCGGCGGCCGTGGCCGCGAGCTTCGCGAGAAACGCCTGGTCGGAACGGTGGTCGCCGGGCGGCGCACGGTCAATCCATAAGCCGGGGAAACAAGTCGCCGGACAAAAGCGTTCGCGAAAGACATTTTCCATTGACAACGTTCCCCTCAGGCCCGAGGTGACTTCGTGATCGACACGCCTGAAGCAGGCGAGAGCGACCTCGACGACAAAACGCTCACCGAGCGCGTCATCGCCATCAACGAGCAGCTCCGGCCTCTGGTCGTCCCGGTGGCCCGCGACCTCGACCGGCGCGCGGCCGACACCCTGCTGCGCTCGTACCTGGAGCCCGCCGGCTTCGCCGACGCGGTTCGCCGGCTGTCCATGCGGCATCTGCTCGTCCTGGTGGGGGAGGCGGACATGGGCAAGCGGCTCGGCGCCATCGCCCTGCTGTCGCGCATGTCGCTGGCCGAGAGCAGGATCACCGTGCTGTCGCCGGCCGGCAGCGCCGCCGACCTGCTCGCCGGGACCGAGTACGGGCCGGGGCGGGCGTACCTGCTGCACGACTGGATCGCCGGGAGCGCCGACCGCGGCGAGCTGCTCGACCTGGCCCGCAAGCTCGCCGAGCTGGGGTCGTACCTGGTGATCACCCGGAACGGCGTCCCGTCGCAGGCGGTCGAGGTGGAGCAGCCGTGGGGCGCGCCCGATCCGGGCGAGCTGTTCGACCTGTACCTGAGCGCGTTCGGCGGCCGGAGCGCCCCGGAGGGGGCGGCCACCGCCCGGGTCCGCGCGCTGGCGCTGCGCACGCCGGCCGAGGTCGTCCGCCTGGCCACCCGCCTGGTGCGGGACGACGAGCCCGCGGGCGAGGAGGTGGCCGCCTGGTTCGACACCAAGCCGCCGATGCACGAAGTACGGGCGGTGGCCGCGCTCGCGTTCGCGCACGGGCTGCCCGAGCCGGAGTTCGCCCGCCGGCTGGCCGCGTTCGAGCGGAGCCGGGAGGCCCACGAGGCGGGGCCGGGGCCGGCCGGCGCGCCGCACCCGCTGATCGCCGTGCGCGACGGTCTCGTCGTCTTCCGCGTCCCGCACCACCGCGCCCAGGTGCTCGGCGAACTGGCCGCCCGGTACGGCTACTGGCTGTGGCAGCCGCTGCGCGAGTGGGCGCGCTCGCTGGCCCTCCAGGGGGACGACGTGCGCGCGCGGGCGGCCGAGGGCGTGGCGTTGCTGGCCTCCTGGTCGTTCAGGGAGGCGCGGCAGGAGTTCCTGGAGGTGTGGGCGCGGGGACGGGCGGGCGAACGGCTGGCGGCGGGCGGTGCGCTGTCGTACATGTGCGCCGACGACGCCCTCGCCCCCGAGGCCCTGCGCCTGGCGCTCGCCTGGGCCCGCGACCCGGCCGACCCGCGGGCGGTCGCGGCGGTCGCCGGGCTGTGCGGCGGTCTGTCCCTGCGCTACCCGGCCGACGCGGCGGCCCACCTGCGCCGCCTGGCCGCCGGGGACGGCCCCGCGGCCCGGCTCGCGGCCCACGCGCTCACCCACCACCCCTGAGACGGGGGGAAGGCGGGTCAGAGACCGGCGACGCCGGTGATGCGGTGGAGGGCGAAGCGGTGGACGGCGGCCCTGGTCTCGTCGTACGCCGTCAGGTAGCCGCCCTCCATCCGGGCCGGCTCCAGGATGCGCGAGGTGGCGTTGCCCTGCGAGTCGAGGTAACCGATCCACACCCGTACGCCCTGCTTGATGGCGTCCTGGAGGGCCGAGATCGTGGCGGTGGCGGGCCCCCGGGGCACGGCGCCGCCCGGGGCGTCGACCGGCTCGCGCCGCGCCAGGTGAGCCGCGTCGCCCGCGCGCAGCGCGCGTACGGCCGCCGAGGCCACCTCGGGGTCGAGCCCGCTGACCGAGGCCACGGCGCGGACGGGCGCCACCCCCTCGGTACGCCGGCTGTCGAGCTGCGAGATGATCACGTCGCCGTCGAGCGACTCGGCGACCGGCGCGTACCCCATGGCCCGCAGCGAGTCCACCAGCGCCGCCCTGGACGAGCGCGAGGCGATCACCGTGGGGGCCAGCCGGCGCAGGCGCAGCGCGGCGGCGCGGCGGTCGGCGGTGATCTGGTCGAGCAGCGCCGGATCGTCGCACCGGACGTAGGCGCTCGCCGTGCCCACCCGGATCCGCCCGTGCCGCCGGGCCACGTCCGTCACCAGGTACGACAGGGCCTGCGGCACCGGCGTGGCCGAATGGCGGGCCAGCATCGCCAGCAGCTCCTCGCCGCCGTGCCCGGCGTCGAGCGCCCGCCGGATCGAGCCCTCGCCGAACCGGTAGACGGTCGCCCCGCCCTTGGACTCGACGTCGGCGGTGAGCGTCATCCAGCGGTTGAGCTCGCTGGTCAGCGGCCCGGGGGCGACGGCGGTGAGGTCGGCCTGCAACAGCACGTGGTCGACCGGCTCGGGCAGCAGCGGCGCGAGCAGGCCGGCCGCGTCGCCGCCGTCGAGCAGCGCCCGCCCGTGGCCGGACAGCGCGCCGAGCCCGGTCACGCCGATCTGCTCGGCCTCGCGCAGCGCGAACTCGGTGAGCTGCTCGCGCAGCGGCCCGCGCCGGCGCGGCTGCTCCCAGGCCAGGCGTTCGAGCACCGAGTCGCGGTCGGGCGCCAGGCCCGGCGCGGCGGCCAGCACGCCGAGGGTCGCCGTGCGCACCCCCGGCGCGGAGGCCCGGCGCAGGTCGGTGTGCAGGGCGTTGAGCGGCCGGTCGCGGTCGTCGCGCTCGCCGACCAGGCCGGGCACGCGGTCCATGTGCAGCCAGGTCGCGGCGAGCGTCACCCAGCGGTCGGCGGTGGCCCTGACCCGCCACAGGTCGTAGCCGGAGGTCGGCAGCCACTCGCCGTCGACGCCGCCGCCCGCGGCGACCAGCCCCGCCGCGTGCGCCACCTCGACGACCAGCGCCGCCGCCCATTCGGGCAGGTCGAGGTCGGTCGCGGTGCGCTTCATGTCGCGTACGCCGAGCCCGCCGGTGCGCAGCACCCCCGGCGGATCGATGCTCCACCGCTCGCACAGCTCCTCCACGGACCTGACGAACGAGAACGCCTGGCCCGCCGCCGTACGGTCGGCCAGCTCGCGGTCGCGCGCGGCCCCGCCGAGCGCGGGCGGCACGGCGAGCAGGTCGCGGTGGACGCGCCCGCCGCGCAGGTGCAGGCCCACCTCGCGAGGCAGCGTCACGCTCTCCTCGCCGGTGGCCGCGAGCAGCCCGCGGGCCAGCAGCTCCTCGATGGGCGAACGGGCCGAGGCCACGCGCACCTCGCGCCTGGCGTTGGGCACCCGCCCGGTCGGCGGCCCCCACACGAGCTGGTCGAGCGCGCCCCTGGCCTCGGGCGAGACGGCCGCGACCAGGGCCTCGGGGGCGGACAGCGCGGCGGCCAGCCGCTCCTTGCCGGGCCCGTCGGTGCCGGGGGCGACGTCGTCGGCCATCTCGTCGAGCTGCTCGGGCGGGTGGTGCCGGAACACGTCGACGACCTTGGGGCCGAGCCCGGCGGGCTCCTCCAGGACCTTGCGCACGCCCGGCCCGAGGTCGAGCGCGTTGTCGGGGCCGAAGACCAGCGCGAGGTCACGCAGCCGGTCGAGGGCCGCGGTCAGCGCGGGCTCGGGCCTGCCCGCCGCCAGCGCCCGTCCGACCAGGCCGCGCAGCGCCGCCTTCGTCACCGGCCCGTCCTGTACGGCCAGCGTCTCGACGACGGCCAGCGTGAACCGGTCGAGCCGGTCGAGCACCCTGCCGATCGCCGAAGGGCTGGCGGCGCGCGCGGCCAGCCCTTCCAGATGCGCGGGCACCGGAGTGATCAACTCAGGCCGCGCGGAGACGAGCGCCCGAAGCTGTTCGTCGGTGCGCCCCCTGATCCACTCCGTGAACTCCATCGTTGCCATGGTATGTCCCCCCTGATCGGGGCAGCATTGCCAGACGTGATAGAGCACGCGGACCAAATGGTCCTGAACTACGTCAGCAGGGCGGCCGACGCGGCGCACGGCGTGCTCAGGCCCGACCAGCGGCTCGACTTCGCGCGGCGGCTGCGGGCCAGGATCGAGGCGGAGCGGCGGGGCAGCCAGGACGCCCGGGACGTCGCGAAGGTGCTGACGCGCTTCGGCGACCCGGTGGCCCTGGTCCAACGCGAGGCCCGCCGCCTGGCCACCCCACCCGCGCCCCCCACCGCCGCCCTGCCCGCCACCCTGCCCGCCGCCCCGCCCGCAGCTCCACCCGCGCCCCGCACCGCCGACCTGCCCGTCACCTCACCCGCGCCCCCCACCGCCGACCTGTCCGCCACCCCACCCGCGGCCGGTCGCAGGAGGGCCGGGAGCGTGGTCAGGGGGCAGCCGCGCGACATCGCCGCCCTCGTGGTGCTGGCGCTGGCGGCGCTGCTGGTGCCGGTGGGGCTGCCGGCCGTGGCGATCTTCCAGGTGCCGGTGCTGGTGTGGGCGGCCGGGGCGGCGGTCGTGCTGTTCAGCGACACGTGGACGGCGGGCGACAAGCTGGCCGGGGCCGGGGCGCCGCTGTTCGGCTACACGGTCGGGGGCGTGCTCGTCGGGGGGCTCCAGGCGGCCGGGCCGGGGCTCGCGGCGTTCGTCGCCCGGTTCTTCGAGGTCAGCGGGGTCATGTTCATGATCGGTACGGCCCTTGGCATCGCCTGGCTGGCCTACCGGCTGCTCGACCTCAGCTGACCGGCGCCGGGCTGGGAAGCAGGCCGACGGCCAGACGTACCCAGGCGGCGACGAACTGGTCCTTCTCCGCGTGGCCCGGCATCTCGCCCACGGTCTCCTGGAACAGCCGGTAGTGGACCACCGACCCGCCGAGCACCGCGGCGATGCCCGCCCAGTCGACCTTGGCGGCGGCGTACTCGGGCTGGGCGCGGAACCAGGTGGTGATCGCGTCGAACATGGGCTGGAGCAGGCCCTCGCGGACCACCGCGACCAGCTCGGGGAACTGGCTCAGGTCCCGGAAGAACACCCGGGTGAGCTCCGACTCCTCCCGCACCTTGGCCAGGCCCGCCCGGCACAGCAGCGACAGGCGGTCCTCCAGGCCGGCGGCGGCCTCCATGGTGCTCAGCTCGGCCAGGCTCTCGGCGACCTGGCTCCTGGTGCGGGCGGCATGCTCGTTGATCGCGGCCGCGAGCACCTCGTACTTGGACTTGAAGTGCCTGTAGAGCCCGCCCGCGCCGGGGGAGAGCCCTGAGGCGGCCTCGATCTCGGCCACGGAGGTGGCGGCGTAGCCACGCTCGGCGAACAGCCGCAGGGCCTCGTCGATGATCCGCTCACGGGTCGATCTGGTCATGTCTGTGCAGATACCTCCGTAACGAGAGTAGTCGTTAGGCCGCAGCGCGCCTGACCAGGCCCGCCAGTGCCGAACCGGCGACGAGCCATGCCAGCGCGGCCAGCCCGTCGTTGACGAGCGTGGTCCAGCGCGGGTCGGCGAGCTGGAAGAGGTCCGCCAGGCCGAGCGAGAGCCCTGAGGCCAGCGACTCGACGAGCTGGTACCAGCCGTTGGCCGGGTTGGCCCGGAACACCGTGAAGACGGCGTGCAGCGCCAACGAGAGCGCCGCCAGCCTGGACGCCAGCCGCACCGCGTACGCCGCGAACGCCGCGACCCGCCGCCAGGCCGTCACCGGCGTGCCGCGCGGCCGGGCGGGCCGATGGGGACGGGGAGCGGCGGCGGCGGCGAGCCGGTCTCCCGTGCCGGGCGTGCGGGGGGTCTCTGACACGGTCACTCCTCTCCGATAAGTAATTCCTTTCTGCCCATTCCCAGAGTCCCACAACAAGGGTCGTTACCGACGTGGATGCGGCGTTTGGCATCCTGCACGGGTGACTACCTCAGTGGGTTTCGACCTGGACATGACATTGGCCGACACGCGATCAGGCATCGCGGCCGTTTACGACGAGCTGTCAAGCCGTTTGGGCGTGCACATCGACAGCGGTGAGATCGTCACCCGGCTGGGGCCGCCGCTGGAGTACGAGCTGGCCAACTGGATGCCGGCGGAGGCCATTCCCGCGGCCGCCGAGCTGTTCCGGGAGATCTATCCCGCGGTGGGCGTTCCGGTGCACACCGCGATGGCGGGCGCGTACGAGGCCATCGCCGCCGTACGGGCCCGCGGCGGCCGGGTGATCGTGGTGACGGGCAAGAACCCGCGCGACGCGGCCGGCACCGTCGAACTGCTCGGGCTGGCCGTGGACGAAGTGGTCGGATCGGTGTTCGGAGCCGCAAAGGGAACGGCACTCGCGCGCTTCGGCGCGGCGGCTTATGTTGGTGACCATGTCGCCGACATCGAGGCGGCGCGCGCGGGCGGCGCCATGAGCGTGACCGTCGCGACGGGCCCTTACACGGTGGGAGAGCTGCGTGAGCACGGAGCCGACGTGGCCCTCGCCGACCTGACCGAATTCGCCGACTGGTTCGCCGGATGGCGTGCGCGCGACGAACTACGGTAATTGCCCGGCATTTTCCCGGTCGCCTCCGCGCGCTTCGGGGCATAACCTACATCCATTCATCCTTTTCGACTGTTTGAACGAGGTCCTCCTGTGCCGAGTGGCAAGGTCAAGTGGTACGACGCCGACAAGGGTTTCGGCTTCCTCACCCGTGACGACGGCGGTGAGGTCTTCGTGCATTCCTCCGCGCTTCCCACAAACGCCGGCCCGCTCAAGCCAGGCCAGAAGGTGGAGTTCGGCGTGGCCGAGGGACGCCGGGGCCAGCAGGCGCTGTCGGTCCGGATCCTGGACCAGCCGCCGACCCTGGCCAAGACGAAGCCCAAGGGCAAGCGGAAGACGCCCGACGAGATGGTCGTCATCGTCGAAGACCTGATCAAGCTGCTCGACGGCGTCTCCACCTCCTACCAGCGGGGCAAGCACCCCGAGGCGGCGCACGCCAAGAAGATCGCCCAGGTGCTCAGGGCCGTCGCGGACGACCTCGACGCCTAACCGCCGCCCGGGTTCGTCAGGGGTTTGGTGCGGTCGAGGGTCTCGGTCCGTTGCGGATCGGGGCCCTCGGCCCGCTGCCCGGCCAGCTTGGCCTCGGCCTTTCGCACCCGCCCCCGCCTGGTGACCAGGAGCCAGCCGAGCGCGCCGGTCAGCGCGACCGCCGGCGCGACGAAGCCGGCCACGGAGCTGCGGGTCAGCGACAGCACCAGCCCGAGCAGGCCGCCGAACACCCAGGCGAACTGCAGCACCGCCTCCACCACCCCGAACGTGGACGAGCGCACCTCCTCGCCGATCTCCCGCTGGACGATCGCGTCGAGCGCCAGCTTGCCCAGCTCCTGGGCGAACGCGGTGACCAGCGAGACCGCCAGCGCGGTCCACAGGCCGAACAGGACGGCCGTGACGATCGTGGTCGCGGCCGTCACCGCCAGCGTGACCAGCACGATCACCTGGGGGGCGTGGTTGCGCGTCCAGTTGGCGACCGCGGCCCCGGCCAGGCCGCCCAGCCCGGCGGCCAGGGCGAGCAGCGCGATCGTCCTCGGGACGTCGAAGAACGAGGCGGCCGCCGCCGGCGCGGCCAGCCACGGCACCGCCTTGTCCTGGACCAGGAAGAGCAGGAAGAACACCAGGAAACCGGAGAAGATCCGCAGCGCCACGTTCGCCCAGACCGCCTCGGCCACGGCCGGGCCCACCTTGAGCAGGGTGCGCCAGCGCGGCGCCACGCCCTCCTCCTCCTGGTCGGGCGAGTCGACGTGCCGCGGCAGGCGTACGGCGGCGACGCCGAGCAGCAGGAAGGCCGGCATGGCCACGCGCAGCACCACGGCGCTGCCCAGCCACGCGGTCAGGCCCGCCCCCACGGGCACCGCCACCCCGGCCGCCACCAGCGTGAACAGCGCCACCCGCGCGTTGGCCGAGACCAGGGTGATGTCGGCGGGCAGCACGCTCGGCATGATCGCCGCCCTGGACACGTTGTACGCCTTCGACAACACCAGCACGCCCAGCGCGCCGATGAACAGCGTCGGCAGGTCACCCGCCCCCACGGCGGCGGCCATGGCGAAGCAGAGCAGCCCCCGGCCGAACAGCGTGCCGGCCATCACGTAGCGGCGCCCCGACCTGAACCGGTCGAGGATCGGCCCCACGAACGGCGCGAGCAGCCCGAACGGCAGCATCGTGATGACCAGGTAGAGAGCGACCGACCCGCGCGCCTCGCCGACCGGCACGCCGAAGAACACCGTGCTGGCCAGGGCCACCGTGACCAGCGCGTCGGCGGCGCTGTTGCCGGCCGACAGCTCGATCAGCCGGCCGAGCCCGGTACGGCCCGCGCCGCCCGCGTACGTCAGCTTCCTGGTCGCCCTGCCCGCCCTGCGCGCGCCCCTGGCCGTGGCCCGGCCGGCCCGGACGGTGCCGCTCGCGGTGGCCCGGCCCGCGCGCACGCCGGCGCGTCCCGCGCCGCCGATGGCATGGCCGATCCGCCGCGAGATGTCCCGAGCCTGCTCCCAGCCACCCCCCACGCCTACCAGTCTTACCCGATTCACCCCTGTTCTCAGCTTCGGATCGGCGGTTGTGGGTCTGCCAGGTCCGCCTATGGGTGAGAATGAAGTGTGAGCGAACAGCACCTTCAGGCGGAGGCGGCCCGATGAGCCGCACCCGTGCCCGCGTCCCCGCTCCCGACCAGGCCTGCGTCGCCGCAGTCGATCTGGCGCGCGCCGCGGCGCAGGAGCTGGCGCACCCGGGCGAGCCCGGCGAGCACCTCGGCTTCGAGAGCGAGGGCGACCGGATCGTCACCCACTACTTCGCCTGCCTCGACCGGGCCTATCGCGGCTGGCGGTGGGCCGTCACGGTCACCCGCGCCTCGCGCGCGAAGAAGGTCACGGTCAGCGAGGCCGTGCTGCTGCCCGGCTCCGGGGCGCTGCTCGCCCCCGAGTGGCTGCCGTGGAGCGAGCGGCTGCGGCCGGGCGACCTGGGCGTCGGCGACCTGCTGCCGACCCCCGACGACGACGACAGGCTGGCGCCCGGTTTCACCGAGCTCGACGAAGATGCCGACCGCCAGATGGTTTTCGAGTACGGCCTGGGCCGAGCCCGTGTGCTCTCGGCCATCGGCAGAGACCGGGCTGCCAGACGCTGGCACGCGGGCGAGCACGGGCCGCACACTCCGATCGCACACGCCGCGCCCGCGCAGTGTTCCACCTGCGGGTTCTACTGGCTGCTCTCCGGTGAGCTGCGGCTGTCGTTCGGCGTCTGCGCCAACGAGTACGCCCCCGACGACGGCAAGGTCGTCGCCGCCGACCACGGCTGCGGCGCCCACTCGGAGGCGGCCGTGCTGCCCCCGCCGGTCGAGCAGGCCATCCCGATCCTCGACGACCTGGGTTACGACCTGATCGAGGAGGAAGAGGGCTCGGTGGACGGATCCGCCACCGAGGAGCTCGGCCACTCCTGACCGCGCACGCGCACGGCACGGGCACGGGCATGACGCGAGCACGGCACGGCGGTTTCGTCGGTCAGGGGGGCTAACCTACCCTGGCCCCTCTTCACTCGACCAGGATCGTGATCGATGACCGACACCTTTGGCACTGACCGGATGCGAGCCGCCGTCCTCTCCGCCTGGACGGCCTCGCCCGCCCGCTTCCGCGAGGACGCCAACGCCGAGGAGGACTTCGCGCTCGGCGGCTACCGCGACCGGCTGATCGTCGAGCTCGCCCAGAACGCCGCCGACGCGGCGCTGCGCGCGGGGGTGCCAGGGGTGTTGCGGCTGACGTTGCGCGGCGACGTGCTGACGGCCGCCAACACCGGCGCCCCGCTCGACGCGACCGGCGTGGAGGGCCTGTCCACGTTGCGCGTGTCGGGCAAGCGCGACGAGATCGGCGCGGCCGGCAGGTTCGGCGTGGGCTTCGCGGCCGTCGTCTCCGTCTGCGACGAGCCGGCCATCGGCTCGCGCGGCGGCGGCTCGGTGCGCTGGTCGCGGGCCGGCACGTCCGAGCTGGTCGCGGGCATCCCCGTGCTGGCGGGCGAGCTGGCCGACCGGGCGGGCCACGTGCCGCTGCTCAGGCTGCCGTTCGACGCGCCGCCGCTGGAGGTGCCCGACGGGTTCGACACGCTCGTCCGGCTGCCGCTGCGCGACGCCGCGGCGGTCGACGCCGTCCGCGTCATGCTGGCCGAGACCAGCCCGGCGCTGCTGCTCGGCCTGCCCGCGCTGGAGGCCATCGAGATCGACCTCGACGGCGCCACCCGCACGGTCGTGGCCGACGGCTGGCACGTCGTGTCGGAGTCCGGCGAGTTCACCCCCGAGGAGGTCGCCAGGCTGTTCGCCGACCGGCCCACCGAGGAGCGGGCGCGGCCCTTCTGGTCGCTGCGCTGGGCGGTGCCCGTCACCGGCACCGGCGAGCCAGGCCCGCTGCCCGCCGCCGTGCCGCCCGTCGTGCACGCCCCGACGCCGAGCGACGAGCCCATCGACCTGCCCGCGCTGCTGATCGCGTCCTTCCCGATGGCCACCGACCGGCGGCACGTCGCCAAGGGGCCGCTCACCGACTTCCTGGTCGAGCGGGTGGCCGACGCCTACGTCCGGCTGCTGGGCGAGCTGCCTCGCACGTCCAGGCTGCTCGACCTGGTGCCGTCCCTCATGGGCAAGGGCGAGCTCGACGCGCGCGTCCGGCGGGCCGTGCTCGAACGCCTGCCGTCCGCGCCGCTGCTGCCCGCGCTGTCGGCGCCCGCGCCGGCGGTCCAGACCCCGTCCTTCGCCGAGGCCGAGGTCTACGAGCCAGACGCCGAGTGGCGGGTCGAGCATCCGGCGCGCGAGCCCGAGGGCGACGGCTGGGTGGTAGCGGGCCGGGAGGCGGCCGTCGTGGCCGGGGCCACCGCCGAGCTGCTCGACACCGTGGCCGACTTCGTGCCGGGGTTGCTGCCCGCCGGCTGGCCGGCCAGGCATCCGGCCATGGTCGCCCTGGGCGTGCGCCGGGTTGAGCTGGCCGACGTGGTCGACCTGCTGTCCGGGGAGGCCGTGGAGGCGCGTGAGCCGTCCTGGTGGCGCTCCCTGTACGCGGTGCTGCCCGCCGACGACCCCGAGTCGCTGGGCGCGCTGCCGGTGCCGCTGACCGACGGCCGGGTGGTGCGCGGCCCGCGCGGCACGCTGATCCTCACCGACGGCGGCGCCGACCTCGACCTCACGCCGCTCGGGCTGCGCATCGTGCATCCGGAGGCGGCCCATCCGGCGCTGCTGCGGCTGGGCGCCGCCGAGGCCACGCCGCGCACGGTGCTCGAAGACCCGCTGACCAAGGCCGCCGTCGCGCAGTCGCTCGACAGCGCCGACCCCGAGCCGGTCGCGCGGGCCGTGCTGTCGCTGGTGGCGGCGTCCGGGCTGGTTCCCGGCGAGGCGCCGTGGCTGGCCGAGCTGGCGCTGCGCGGCGCCGACGGCGAGCTCTACGCGGCCGGTGAGCTGATGCTCGCCGACGGCGCCCTGGCCGGGCTGCTGGCCGCCGACACCCACCTCGGCGTGGCCGCGCCCGAGCTGGAGGAGACCTACGGGGCGCGGGTGCTGGCGGCGGCGGGCGTGCTCGACGGGTTCGCCGTCGCCCACGACTCCGACGTGCTGCTCGACCACGACGACTGCGACCACGACCTCGACGGCGAGGCCGACTGGCTCGACCACGTGCTCGACCTGCTGCCCGACCTCGCGGTGCCGCCGGTGGTGGCCGAGTTCGCGGCGGTGCGCGACCTTGAGCTGGTGGCCGACTGGGAGGCCGCGCTGCCGCTGCTGACCCGGCCGCCGCTGCGGGCCGCGCTGCACCCGCTGCGCGTCGAGGGCGTGGAGGTGCCGTCCTACACCGCGTGGTGGCTGGCCAACCATCCGGTGCTCGGCGGCCGCAAGCCGCTTGAGCTGCGGCTGCCCGGCGCCGACCCGCTCCTGCAGGGCCTCTACGCCGACGCGCCGGCCGGGCTCGACGCGGCGGCGCTGTCGATGCTCGGCGTGCGCACCACGCTCGCCGAGCTGCTGGCCGCCCACGGCGGCCCCGAGGAGCTGCTGGAGCTGATGGCCGACCCGGCGATCGAGGTCGACCGGGCGCAGCTTCGGGCGTTGTGGATCGCGCTGGCCGCCGTCGATCCGGCCCGGGTCGAGCCGCCCGCGCGGGTGCGCGCGGTGCTCGGCGGCGACATCGTGGTGGCCGCTGCCGAGGACGCCGTGGTGGTCGAGGCCCCCGACCTGCTGCAGCTCGTCACCGACCGGCCGCTGGTGCTGGCCTCCTACGACCTGGCCGAGGCGCTGTCGGAGCTGCTCGACCTGCCGCTGGCCGGTGAGCTGGCCAGCGGCGAGGTGACCTCGCAGGGCGAGGTGCGCGCGGTGCCGCCGCAGGTGCGCTCGCTGCTGCCGACGGCGCCCGAGACGTACGTCGAGCACGAGAAGCTGCTGGTCGACGGCGTCGCCTGCACGTGGCGGTTCTTCGAGGGCGCGGTCCACTGCACCGGCGTCGACGGGCTGGCCCGCGGGCTGGCCTGGGCCACGGGCCAGTGGAACGACCGGCTGGCCGTGGCCGCGCTGCTGCGCGACCCGGAGGCGGTGCCGCTGCTGCTGGCCGAGGCCGACCTGTCCTGACACCGGCGGGCCGCCTCCCGTCCGAGGGGGCGGCCCGCCGCGGTCAGGCCGCGCAGGCGGTGCCCGCCACCGGTCCCGTCTCCGGTCAGGCCGCGCAGGTGGTGCCCGCTGCCGGCACCTTTCCGTTCAGCAGGTACGCGTCCACCGTGCGCGTGACGCAACCGGCGCCGCTCAGGTAGGCGCCGTGGCCCTCGCCCTCGTACGTCATGAGCACGCCGGTCTTCAGCTTGGCGTTGAGCGCGGTGGCCCACTCGTACGGCGTGGCCGGGTCGCCCTTGCCGCCGATGACCACGATGGGCGCCGAGCCGGTGGCGTCGATGCGCTTGGCCGCGTCGTCGCCGGGGGTGGGCCAGTGGCCGCAGGCGGTGGCGGTGCCGTCCGCCGACAGGATGGGGAAGATCTTCTTGATCTTGCCGTCCACCCGGGCCATGTCGGCGGCGGTCGGGCGTTCGGTCGTGTCGGCGCAGGTGATGGCCTGGAGGCTGGTCATCATGGTGGAGTAGGTGCCGTCGGGCCGCCGTCCGGTGTAGGCGTCGGCCAGGGCGAGCAGGGTGGCGCCGTCGCCCTTGATCCCGGCCGCGGCGGCCTGCTCCAGCACCGGCCAGGCGGACTTGGCGTACAGCGGGGTGATGACGGCGAGCTGGGCCAGGCCGTAGGTGAGCTGCCGGTCGCCGACCTTGAGCGGCTTGCTCCTGAGCCCGTCGAGCAGCTTCTCGACGGCGCTCTTCACGGCGGCCGGGTCCTGGCCGAGGTCGCAGGTCCGGGCCACGCAGTCTTTCGCGAACGCCTCGAAGGCGTGGGCGAAGCCGGTGGCCTGGGTGACGGCGCGCTGCTCGAAGGTGACCGTGGGGTCGAAGGCGCCGTCGAGGACGAAACGGCCGACGTTCGCGGGGAAGCGGGTGGCGTAGACGGCGCCGAGATGGGTGCCGTAGGAGAAGCCGAAGTAGTTGAGCCGCCGGTCGCCGAGCGCGGCCCTGATGCGGTCGAGGTCCTGGGCGGCGTTCACGGTGCCCACGTGGGGCAGGATCTTGCCCGAGTCCTTCTCGCAGGCGGCGGCGAACTTCTTCGACATGGCCTCGCCGTCGGCCCCCGCGGGCGCGGCGAGGAGGGCGTCGAGCTCGCCGCCGCACCTGACGCCCGCGCTGCGATCGACGCCGCGGGGGTCGAAGCTGACCAGGTCGTAGCGGGTGCCCAGGCTGCTGAACGCCTTCGCGGCCTGGGCCAGCGTGTCGACGCCCGACCCGCCGGGCCCGCCGAAGTTGAAGACCAGCGAGCCGAGCGGGTCGCCGGTGGCCTTGATCCGGATCAGCGCCAGGTCGATCTTCTGGCCGCCGGGGTCGCCGTAGTCGAGCGGCACCTGTACGGACCCGCACTGGACGGCGTCGTCCTTGGGCAGCGGCTTGCCGTCGGGCCCGGTCAGCCCGGTGCACGGGCTCCAGGCGACGGTGCCCTTGCCGGGCCCGGCCTGCTTCGCGGGCTCACCCGTGGTGCCGCAACCGGCGAGGACGGCGGCGCCCAGGAGGATCGTCAACATCGCCTTCTTCATGCTGACCAGCCTGCGGGAACGGCGTCCGCCCAGGTAGTGGAGGGAGACATGGGTTCCTGATGACTTCGGAGATGTCCGGAAGATGATGAATGTCAACCCCGGCGCGGACGGCGGACGAACCACATGCCGAAGAGGCCGAAGCCGACCCCGGTGACGCAGGTCCAGATCCACCACGTGTTCTCGGGGGCCGGGCGGAAGATCAGCAGGACGATCAGGGCGACGGCCCACAGGGCGGTGCCGGCACCGACGGCGGCCGTGTCGTTGGTCTTGATCGGCTCGGGATCGGGGTGCCACTGCTGCTTCACGTGTCCAGCCTAGCTTCCAATCGGGTCTCGATCCGATTGCGGACACTTTTCCCAGCTCACCACTACTGTCACTCTTCGGCCCGTGAGTGACATGCGTAATGCAATAGACCGTTTCTTCGCAATCTCTGCACGAGACTCGACGATCTCCCGTGAGGTGCGCGGCGGCCTGGCCACGTTCTTCACGATGGCCTACATCGTGGTGCTGAACCCGATCATCCTCGCCTACGGCAAGGACATCGACGGCCAGGTCATCGGCGATGGCACGACCCCGCAGGTGGCGCTGGTCGCCGCGGGCACGGCGTTCGTGGCGGGCATCCTGACGATCATCATGGGCGTGGTCGGCCGGGTGCCGTTCGCGATGGCCGCCGGGCTCGGGCTCAACGCCTTCGTGACCTTCAACATCGCCACGGTGATGACCTGGGAGGAGGCCATGGGCCTGGTCTTCCTCGAAGGCGTCATCATCGCGATCCTGGTGCTGACCGGCCTGCGGACGGCGGTGTTCCACGCCATCCCGGCCCAGCTCAAGACCGCCATCAGCGTCGGCATCGGCCTGTTCATCGCGCTGATCGGCTTCGTGGACGCCGGTTTCGTGCGCAAGGCCGCGGGCACGCCGCTGGAGCTGGGCATCGGCGGCCAGCTCACCTCCTGGCCGGTGTTCGTGTTCATCGTGGGCCTGCTGGCCACCGCCGCCATGGTGGCGCGCAAGGTCAAGGGCGCGATCCTGATCGGCATCGTCGGATCGACCGTCCTGGCGATGATCGTCCAGGCGGTCACCAAGGTGGGGGCGGCCTCGCCCGAGAACGCCGGTGGCTGGCAGCTCAACGTCCCCGCCATCCCCGCCGCTGACAAGATCTTCGGCTTCCACAACCCGCTGAGGCTGTTCACGGAGTTCGACCCGATCGGCGCCTTCAGCCGGATCTCCGTGCTGCTGGCCGTGCTGTTCGTGTTCACCCTGCTCATCACCGACTTCTTCGACACGATGGGCACGATCGTCGGCGTCGGCCGGCAGGCGGGCCTCGTCCAGGCCGACGGCACGCTGCCGCGGACCAAGGAGATCCTGCTCGTCGACTCGATCGCCGCGGCGGCGGGCGGCGCCGGGTCGGTCTCGTCGAACACCACCTACATCGAGTCGGCCGCCGGCGTCGGGGAGGGCGCGCGGACCGGTCTGGCCAGCGTGGTCACCGGGGTGCTGTTCCTGGTCGCCATCTTCTTCGCGCCGCTGGTCGCCGTCGTGCCCTACGAGGCCGCCACGCCCGCGCTGGTCGTCGTCGGCTTCCTGATGATGACCGCCATCCGCGACATCGACTGGGACGACTACGAGATCGCCATCCCGGCCTTCCTCACCATCGTCGTCATGCCGTTCACCTACTCCATCTCGAACGGCATCGGCGCCGGTTTCATCAGCTACGTGCTGGTCAAGGTCGTGCGGGGCAAGGCGCGCGAGATCCACCCGCTCATGTGGGGCGTCACCGCGCTGTTCGTCCTCTACTTCGCGATCGGCCCGATCCGGGCCGCCATCGGTCTCTGACCTCGACGTCCAGGAGCCGCCCCGCGCATGTGGGGCGGCTTCGGGGTATCAAGGAGTGAGACAACCTGACCTAGGAAATATCTTGCCTTCGCATATAGTTAGCAAAGGTAATGAGACGTGCTAATGAACACCCAGCCCAAGATGGACCTGCGCAGCGACGCGGGCCTGGCCTCAGCCCTGCGCGTGTCGATGGCAAGGCTGACCAGGCGACTCCGGCGTCAGGCGGCGGCGCACTCGCTGACGCCCACCCAGTTCGCGACGCTCGCCGCCGTGGAACGGCATTCCGGGATAACCCCCGGCGAATTGGCCGAGCTAGAGAAGGTGCAACCGCCCTCGATGACGCGCGTGATCGCCGCGCTAGAGGAACGCGGCCTGGTCGCACGCACCCCGCACCCGACCGACCGGCGTCAGGTGACCGTGACCGTGACCGAGGCCGCCCAGACGTTGCTGAAGGAGGAACGCCGCCGCAAGGAGGCGTGGCTGACACAGCGGCTGAAGGAGCTCTCGCCGGAGGAGCGGTCGATCCTGCGGCAGGCGGCGCCGATCCTGGAGAAGCTCAGCAAGATATAGAGCCTGAGCAACCCAAGACCGGGATGTTCCGGTCGCTCAAGATTCGCAACTATCGCATGTTCGCGGCAGGTGGCGCCGTCTCCAACGTCGGCACCTGGCTGCAGCGCACCGCCCAGGACTGGCTGGTGCTCGACCTGACCAAGGGCCCGCACGGCGTGGGAGGCAGCGCGGCGGCCCTCGGCCTGGCGACCGCCCTGCAGTTCCTGCCGATGTTGCTGTTCGGGCTCTTCGGCGGCGTGCTCGCCGACAGGTACCCCAAGCGGCCCATCCTCATCGCCGCCCAGTCGATGATGGCGGTGCTCGCGCTCACCATCGGCGTGCTGACCATGACTGGCGCCGCGCAGGTCTGGCACGTGTTCGTGATGGCCTTCCTGCTCGGCCTGATCTCCTGCGTCGAGGTGCCGACCAGGCAGGCGTTCGTGGTCGAGATGGTCGGACGGCAGGACCTGCCCAACGCCATCGCCCTGAACAGCTCCATCTTCAACCTCGCCCGCGTGGTGGGCCCCGCGCTGGCCGGCATCCTGATCTCCCTGCTGGGCGGCACCGGACCGATCTTCCTGATCAACGCGCTCACCTTCGGCGCGGTGATCTCCAGCCTGGTCTTCATGCGGAAGTCCGAGCTCAACCTGTCCGAGCCGGTGCCCAGGGCCAAGGGCCAGCTCAGGGAGGGCCTGCGGTACGTGCTGCGGCGCGAGGAGCTCCTCATGCCGATCCTGCTGATCGCCTTCGTGTCGATGTTCTCGCAGTCGTTCTCGATGTCGATCGCGCTGATGGCCCGCGAGGTGTTCGGCGCCGGGGCGTCGTCGTTCGGGCTGGCCTCCAGCATGTTCGCGGTGGGCGCGCTGGGCGGCGCGCTGCTGGCGGCGCGGCGGGCCAGACTCTCGCGCAAGGTGCTCTTCTCCGGGGCGATCGGGTTCGGGCTGTTCCAGGTGCTGACCGGGCTGGCCCCCTTCTACCCGGTCTATCTGCTGCTACTCGTCCCGACCGGCGTCGCGTTGATCACCATCAACACGGCCGCGAACGCCAGCGTGCAGATCGCCACGTCCCCGGAGATGCGGGGCCGGGTCATGGGCATCTACATGCTGGTCTTCACCGGGGGAGCGCCCATCGGGGCGCCGCTGATCGGGTGGCTGTCGGAGCTGGGCGGTCCGCGTACGGGGGTGCTGCTGTCGGGCGTGCTCGTCCTGGTGGGCACCGGGCTCGCGGTCATGGTGACCAAGCTGATCGGCAACCGGGTGGCCAGGCCGGCGCTGGCGATGGCGTGATCCGTCCCCGTCCGGGGACAATCGCATGACATGAGGCTCTTCGCGGCCGTGGTCCCGCCTGAGGAGGCGCTCGACGAGGTCGAGCGGGCCGTGGCGCCGTACGTCGGGCAGGTGCCGGGGCTGCGCTGGGCCGGCCGCCCCACCTGGCACGTCACGCTGGCCTTCTACGGCGAGGTGCCCGAACGGGCGCTGCCCGACCTCCAGGTGCGCCTGGAGCGGGCCGCCCACCGGCACACGGTGCTCGACGTGGCCCTCGCCGGGGCCGGGGCCTTCTCCTCGGCGCGGCGGGCCAGGGTGCTCTGGGCCGGGGTCGCGGGCGACCCCATGAACAGGCTGGCCGACTCGGCCCGCGCGGCCGGCCGCCGCGCGGGGGCCGTGCAGACCGACGAGAAACGGTTCCACGCCCACCTCACCCTGGCCAGGGCCCGGACGGACGTCGACCTCAGGGAGCTGGTGGAGTCGCTGGCCGCCTTCGCCGGGTCGCCGTGGCGGGTCGAGCGGCTGCACCTGTTCCGCAGCCACACCGGGCCCCAGGTGAGGTACGAGTCACTCGGCGATTGGGCGCTCGCACCGGTGAAGCGGGGCTAGGCTCCAGGGCGTGGACCGTCCTCGCCCCTGGCTGCTGCCCCTCGTGCTCGGCCTGCTGTTCCTGATCGTCATTCTCGGCGCCCTGCTGACCTGAGCCGCCCCGGGCGGCCGGGCCCGTGGTCGTGCCGGGCCCGGCCGGTCACGCCGTCACCAGGCGTAGTCCTCCGGGGCGGTGCGGTGGCCCGGGAAGATCTCGTCGAGGCGGGCCAGGGTGGCCTCGTCCAGCTCGATCTCCAGCGTGCGCATGCTGCCTTCGAGCTGCTCCAGCGTGCGCGGGCCGATGATCGGGGCGGTCACCGCGCGCTGCCGCAGCAGCCAGGCCGGCGCCACGTACGCCGGGTCCTCGCCCAGCTCGTCGCAGAGCTTCTCGTACGCCTCGATCTTGTCCCGGTGCTTGTCCAGCTCCCGCACCATGGTGTCGGAGGCGGACCGGCCCTTGTCGATCTTGCGCAGCACGCCGCCGAGCAGGCCGCCGGCCAGCGGGCTCCACGGGATCACGCCGATGCCGTAGTCCTCGCAGGCGGGCAGCACCTCCAGCTCCACCGCCCGGGTGAGCAGGTTGTAGTGGCTCTGCTCGCTGGTCAGCCCGAACGTGCCGCGCCGCGCCGCCGTCTCCTGGGCCTTGGCGATGTGCCAGCCCGCGAAGTTGGACGAGCCCACGTAGATGACCTTGCCCTGCTGCCGCAGGACCTCCATGGCCTCCCAGAACTCCTCGAAAGGCGTGTTCCGGTCGACGTGGTGGGCCTGGTAGATGTCGATGTAGTCGGTCTGCATGCGCTTCAGCGAGGCGTCGCAGGCCCGGCGGATGTTCAGCGCCGACAGGCGGCGCTCGTTGGGCCAGTCGCCCATGTCGCCGTAGAGCTTGGTCGCGATGACCGTGCGCTCGCGCCGGCCGCCGCCCTGGGCGAACCAGCGGCCCAGGATGTTCTCCGTGATGCCCTCGCCCTTCTTCCAGCCGTAGACGTTCGCGGTGTCGAAGAAGTTGATGCCCAGGTCGTGGGCCTTGTCCATGATCGCGAAGGAGTCTTCCTCCGAGGTCAGCGGGCCGAAGTTCATCGTGCCGAGGCAGAGCGGGCTCACCTGGAGGCCGCTGCGTCCGAGGTTGACATAGTCCATGGGGTCCACACTAAATACCTGGAGTGCGCTCCAGGCCATAGGGTGAGTTCATGATCTCCGCGGGGTCGTCGTGATCGTCCTGCTCCGCGCCGCGCTGCCGGTCTTCCTGGCGATGGTCACCGGCATGATGGGGACGCTGGTGGTCACGTCCGTGCTCGGCAACCACGAGACGGTCGCGCTGGCCGCCTTCGCGGTGATGTCCGCGGTGCTCAGCCCCGCCGGCGCCGCCGTGCAGGGCGCGCTGCGGGGGCTCGGGCCGTTCGTGGCGCCGTACCGGGACGATCCGGGCGCGGCGGTGCCCGTCGTACGGGACGCGCGCTGGCTCAGCCTGGCCACGGGGACGCTGGGGGCGCTCGCCGTCATCTGCGTGCCCGCGCTCGCGCGGGTGAGCGGGGTGCCCGATGAGGTGGTCGGCGAGCTGGGCCTGCTGCCCTGGTTCCTGGCCGCCTACCTGCTGGTCTTCGCCACGACCGGCGGCGCGAGCACGATCCTGGTGGCACTCGGCCGCAGCCGCGACATGTTGTGGCCGAGCCTCACCTTCGGCCTGCTGCTGAGCGGGCTGACCGCGGTGCTGGCGCCGCGGCTCGGCCTCGACGGCGTGGGCGTGGCCTGGGTGGTCGCCGGGGTGGTGGCCGCGGTCGTGGCCAGCCTCTTGCTGCGCCGGGCGCTCGGGCGGCCGATCGGGCAGGGGCGGCCCAGGGTGGCCGAGATCGTCCGGTTGGCCCGGGTCAGCGTGCCGCTGGCGGCGACCGTGCTGATCAAGTTCGGGGTGCTCGGCGTGGTCACGTTCGCCGCGGGCGCGACCGGCGCCCGCGACACCGCGGCGCACGCGGTGCTGACCACGCTCACCGGCCTCATCATGCTGGTCTCGCTCTCCGTCGCGCAGGCGTCGGTGCCCGAGGTGGCCCGCGCCGGAGACCCGGCCGGGGCGCGGCGGGCCAACCGCACCGCCGCGCTGCTCGCCGTCGCCGGCACGCTGGCCGCGGCCCTGGCGTTGCTGCTGCTCGGCGACCGGGCGCTCGGGCTGTTCACCGGTGACGCCGCCGTACGCGAGCGGGCCCTCGCGCTGCTGCCGCTGATGCTGGTGTCGTCGCTGGCCGACGCCGCGCAGGCCGTGCAGGGCATGGGGCTGACCGCGCTCAAGAGGTCGGGCGCGAGCCTGGCCTACTTCGTCCTCGGCTACGGCCCGCTGCTGGCGGCCGCCGTGCCGGTGGCGCGTACGTGGGGCATCACCGGGCTCTGGGTGGCCATGGCGGCGGCCAACGGCCTGCTCCTGGTGCTTCAGGGGGCCGGGTTCCGCCGTCACAGCGCCCGCGTGGGCGTGGCGGAGGCGGTGGCCTGAGCGTCCCGGACGGAGTCGTGGGGCATGATGGCGAGGTGGGGGATGTCGTGTTCCGGGTCCTGGCCGCCGCGGCGGCGACGTTCGCGCTGTCGGCGGCACCGGCGTGGGCCGACGACGACGGGCCGGAGAAGCTGTTCACGTTCAAGGACCGCGGCATCACCGAGTCGAGCGGCCTGGCCGTCTCGCCCACGCACGAGAACGTCTTCTACACCCACAACGACAGCTCCGCCGCGCCCGTGTTCTACGCGGTCGGCGCCGACGGGCGTACGAAGGCCACCTTCCACCTGCGCGGCGCCCAGGCCAGGGACTGGGAGGCCATGGCGGCGACCAGAGACCCGGCCACCGGGCAGGGCACGCTCTGGTTCGCCGACATCGGCGACAACCTCGACGGCGCCTGGCCCGACGTGTCGATCTACAAGGTCGCCGAGCCGCGCACGCTCCGGGACGCCACGCTGCCGGCCACCCGCTACCGCTTCCGCTACGCCGGCGGCGGCCGCAACGCCGAGGGCATCATGATCAACCCGCCCACCGGCCGGCTCTACGTCGTGTCCAAGGAGTTCTCCGGGTCCGTCTACGCCGCGCCGAAGAAGCTCCGCACCGACAGGGTCAACATCCTGCGCCGGGTCGCCGCGGCCCCGATCATGGCCACGGACGCCGCCTACGCCCCCGACGGCTCCTCCTACGTCATCCGCACGTACTTCTCGGCGACCCTCTACCGGCCCTCGGGGGAGACGCTGGCCCGGGTTCCCATGCCGGAGCTGCGGCAGGCCGAGTCGATCGCCTACACCGCCGACGGCAAGGCCCTGCTGACCGGCTCGGAGGGCCCGAACAGCCCGGTCTACCGGGTGCCGCTGCCCGAGCGCGCCCAGGCCACGAGCACCCCCACGCCGAAGCCCGTCGCCGTCCAGGAGAGCGCGCGGCCGTCCGACACCGCCGAGCCGAGCGGCCTGACCGCCAAGGACGTGCTGATCTGGCTGGCCGCGGCCGCGGGCGCGACCGGGGTGATCACCTTCATCGCGCGCCGCACCCGGTGAGCCGTCACGGGCGGCGCATGGTCGCGGTGAACATGTCGCCGCGCAGCGCGCGCTCGACCACCTCGATCGAGCGCGACAGGCGCACCAGCCGCGGCCCCTCCTGGCGGTAGGTGTCGAGCACGGCCTCGACGGCGTGCGGCGGCAGGTGGCCCTTGAGATCGACGGCCGCGCCGCGATAGCCCGCGCGGGCGGCCTCGACCGCCGACCGGACGTGATGCCTGGCCATGCTGGCCAGGGCCACCGGGTGCCGCCTCAGCACTTCGTAGGCCCGGTAGTCGGGCGGCACCGCGTCGAGCAGCCAGGCCACCGCCGAGGTCTCCCAGTCGGGGACGCTGGGCGGGCGGACCTCGGCGGGCCACTCTGGCGGGACGTACATGAAGGCCATCGTACTCATGTTCGATTCGCCCAGGTATGGCGGCAGGGCGGCCTTTACCAGGAAAATCAGGTGTGTGACGGAAAAGATCGGTGTCGTCGGCGCCGGGATCGTCGGACTGGCCGTGGCCCGCGAGCTGGCCGCCACGCGCGGCGCCGAGGTGACCGTGCTGGACAAGGAGCCGCGCGTCGGCGCCCACCAGACCGGGCACAACAGCGGCGTCGTGCACGCCGGGATCTACTACCCGCCGGGGTCGCTCAAGGCCAGGCTGTGCCGGGAGGGCGTGGCGCTGCTCAAGGCGTACTGCGCCGAGCACAAGCTGCCCTACCGGGAGGTCGGCAAGCTGGTCGTGGCGAGCACGCGGGCCGAGCGCGCGCCGCTGCGCGCGCTGGCCGAGCGGGCGCGCGCCAACGGCGTGCCGGGCGTCGCCGAGCTGGACGGCCTCGGCCTGCGCGAGATCGAGCCGCACGCGGTCGGCGTCGCCGCGATCCACTCGCCGCACACCGCGATCGCCGACTTCCCCGCCGTCGCCCGCGCGCTCGCCCTCGACGTGGCCAGGACGGGCGGCTCGGTCCGCCTGTCGCACCCCGTCCGGGCGATCCGCGAGACGTCGAAGGGCGTCGAGGTGCTGGCCGGGGGGAGGCGGTTCGCCTTCGACCGGCTGGTGGTCTGCGGCGGCCTCGGCACGGACGCGCTCGCCAGGATGGCCGGGGCGGCGGGGGACGTGCGGATCGTGCCGTTCCGGGGCGAGTACTACGCGCTGGCCGGGGCGGCCAGGGAGCTGGTGCGCGGGCTGATCTACCCGGTGCCCGACCCGCGGTACCCGTTCCTGGGCGTGCATCTGACCAGGCACATCGACGACGAGGTCCTGGTGGGGCCGAACGCGGTGCTGGCCCTGGCCTACGAAGGCTACAGATGGCGAGACATACGAAATTTCGGGCAAATATTGCGTTGGCCGGGGACGCTTCGCATGGCTCGCACCCACTGGCGTACCGGGATCAAGGAGGTCTACGGCTCGCTCGTCAAGAGCGCCTTCGTCCGGGCCGCCCGGCGGTACGTGCCCGAGCTCACCGCCGCCGACCTCGTCAGGACCGGCGGCGGCGTCCGCGCCCAGGCCGTCGCCAGGGACGGCCGGCTGGTGGACGACTTCGTGGTGGACGTCCACGGAAGCGTGGTCCTGGTCCGCAACGCGCCCTCGCCCGCGGCGACGTCGAGCCTGGCAATTGCCCGGCATATTGCCGGAATTGTTCCAGCACTCTCCCGATGAGGGCATCCTTGAAGGTGATGGAATCACGCCTGCTGATCGTCGAGGACGACCCCAACATCCTCGAACTCCTCGCCGCGAGCCTGAGGTTCGCGGGCTTCGACGTGACCACGGCCAAGAGCGGCCTCGACGCCGTCAACGCCGTGCAACGGCACCGGCCCGACCTCGTCGTGCTCGACGTCATGCTGCCCGACGTGGACGGGTTCGAGATCGTCCGGCGCATGCGCAGCGGCGGGCTGCACACGCCCGTGGTGTTCCTGACCGCCCGCGACGAGACCGAGGACAAGATCCGCGGGCTCACGATCGGCGGCGACGACTACGTCACCAAGCCGTTCAGCCTGGAGGAGGTCGTGGCCAGGATCCACGCGGTGCTCCGGCGCACGAGCGGGGACGCGCAGGCCGCGCCGCCCAGGCTGACCTTCGCCGACATCGAGCTTGACGAGGAGAGCCACGAGGTCTGGCGCGGCGGCAACGCCGTCTCGCTCTCGCCGACCGAGTTCAAGCTGCTGCGCTACTTCATGACCAACGCCGGGCGCGTGCTGTCCAAGCCGCAGATCCTCGACCACGTCTGGGACTACGACTTCAGGGGCGAGGTGGGCATCGTGGAGTCGTACGTGTCCGTCCTGCGCAGGAAGATCGACAACCGTAGCCCCCGGCTCATCCACACCCTGCGGGGCGTCGGATACGTGCTGCGCCTGCCGCCGAGCCCCTGATGAGAGCCCTGCCGCTGCGGGTCAAGCTGATCGCTGCGATGCTGGCCCTGCTCGGCTGCGGCATGACCTTCGTCGGCCTGGTCAGCGTCTCGGTCCTGCACGGCTACCTCATGGACCGGGTGGACAGCCAGCTCAACCTGCTCAGCGTGCGCATGCACAAGAAGGTCGTCAGCGACTGGCGGCGGGACAGGGAGACCCCCGACCGCCCGATCCTCATCGAGTCCGACGCGATCGCGCTGGTCAAGGAGCCGGGTGAGGCGTTCGTCCCGATGCTGCGCGACCGCGACGTGGACGCCAAGCCCAAGCCCGTGCTGCGCGAGTCGCCCGGCGTGGACGCCTACACCGCGCCCGCCGCCGGCGGCGACGGCGAGTGGCGGGTGCTCCAGAGCGAGATCCAGCGGCGCACGCTGGTCGTCGCGGTGGACCTGGAGGAGGTGGACGCCATCACCCGGCGGCTCGTGCTGATCGAGCTGCTCGGCGGCGGCGGCATCCTGCTCATCCTGGCGGTCGCGGGCGTCACGATCGTGCGCCGCAGCATGCGTCCGCTCGGCCAGATCGAGCGCACGGCCGAGGCCATCGCGGGCGGCGAGCTCGGCCGCCGGGTGCCGGACGCCGACCCCCGGACCGAGGTGGGCCGCCTGGCCAGGTCGCTCAACGGCATGCTGGCGCAGATCGAGACCGCCTTCGCCGCGCGCTCGGCGTCCGAGGCGGCGGCCCGCCGCTCCGAGGACCGCATGCGCCAGTTCGTCGGCGACGCCTCCCACGAGCTGCGCACCCCGCTCACCTCCATCCGCGGCTTCGCCGAGTACGCCCGCCAGAACCCCGGCGCCGACCCCGCCGAGCTGATGCAGCGCGTGGAGAAGGCCGCCGGGCGCATGAGCCTGCTGGTGGACGACCTGCTGCTGCTGGCCAGGGTGGACCAGCAGCGCCCGCTCCAGATGCGCCCGGTGGACATGCTGGCCCTGGTCGCCGACGCCGTGCACGACGCCAGGATCCTCGCCCCCGACCGTACGGTGAAGCTGGACGTGGTCGGCGGCGCGGCGCTCATCGTCTCCGGCGACGAGGTGCGGCTGCGGCAGGTCATCAGCAACCTCATGACCAACGCCATCGTGCACACCGAGCCCGGCACGCCCATCGTCGTCCGGGCCGGGGCGACCGACGACACGGTCTTCACCGAGGTCGCCGACAGCGGCCCCGGCCTGCCGCCCGAGCAGGTCGAGCGGGTCTTCGAACGCTTCTACCGCGCCGACTCCGCGCGCAGCCGCCGCCGTTCCTCCGAGGACCGCGGCAGCGGGCTCGGCCTGGCCATCGTGCAGGCGCTCGTCCAGGCCCACGGCGGGACCGTGACGCTGACCAGCTCGCCCGAGGAGGGCTCCACCTTCCGGGTCGAACTCCCACTCGCCTTGGAGTGAGCCTTCAGCTAACCCTCAGGTGCCTGGGTCACCCTGGAATCGTGACAAAACCCGAGCTCCGCGAGGTCCGCGAGGCGTTGATCATGGTGGTGGACGACGAGCCCAGCATCAGGGACCTGCTCTCCGCCAGCCTGCGCTTCTCCGGATTCGAGGTGCTGACCGCGGCTGACGGGCAGGAGGCCGTCGAGGTCGCCGAACGCGCCGCGCCCGACCTGGTGGTGCTCGACGTCATGCTGCCCGACCTGGACGGGTTCGAGGTGGCCAGGCGGATCGACGCGCCCGTGCTGTTCCTCACCGCCCGGGACGCCACCGAGGACAAGATCGCCGGCCTGCGGGTGGGCGACGACTACGTCACCAAGCCGTTCAGCCTGGAGGAGGTGCAGGCCAGGATCCGCGCGGTGCTGCGCCGTACCAGGACGGAGGGGGCGCCGGCCAGCCGGCTGAAGGTGGCCGACCTGGAGCTGGACGAGGACGCCCGCGAGGTCTGGCGGGCCGGCCGCCAGGTGCGGCTGTCCCCGACGGAGTTCAAGCTGCTGCACTACTTCATGGTCAACGCCGGCCGCGTGTTGTCGAAGGCGCAGATCCTCGACCACGTGTGGAACTACGACTTCGGCGGCGACGCCGGCGTCGTCGAGTCGTACGTCTCCTACCTGCGGCGCAAGGTGGACGACGTCGAGCCCCGCCTGATCCACACGCTGCGCAGCGTCGGCTACGTGCTCAGGGAGCCGCCGCCCGCCGGTTGATCCCCGCCGCGCGGCCCCGGCCGGTGGACCGTCCCGGGCGCTCACCGTAGCGTGGACCTGCGGGCGCGAGGTGTCGAGCGGCGTACCGCGGGAAGCGGGGTTGGCACCTATGGATCTGCTGGGGGCGTTGGAGTCGTTGCGCCGCCCGCTCGATCGCGAGCTGTTCCCGCTGGCGATCGGCGAGGCCGCGGCGGACCGGCGTGCCCTGCGCGAGCTGGCCGGGCAGCTCGACGACTACCTGCTGCCGCGGCTGCGGGCGATCGACGCGCCGCTGCTCGCCGTCGTCGGCGGGTCCACCGGGGCGGGCAAGTCCACGCTGGTCAACTCGCTGGTGGGCGCCGACGTCGCCGAGCCCGGCGTGCTGCGGCCCACCACGCTGGTGCCCACGCTCGTCGTCAACCCGGCCGACCGCGACTGGTTCACCGGCCAGAACGTGCTGCCCGGCCTGTCCCGCGCCACCGGCGACTCCGGCGGCGGCGGCGCGGGCGCGCTGCGCGTGGTCGCCTCCGACGCGCTGGGCGCCGGGCTGGCGCTGCTCGACGCCCCCGACATCGACTCCGTGGTCACCTCCAACCGGGAGCTGGCCGCGCAGCTCCTCGCCGCCGCCGACCTGTGGCTGTTCGTCACCACCGCCGCCCGGTACGCCGACGAGGTGCCCTGGAGCTTCCTGCGCTCGGCCCGCGAACGCAGCACGGCCCTGGCCGTCGTCCTCGACCGGATCGCGCCCGAGGCCGTCGAGCCCGTATCGCGCGACCTCGACCGGCTCCTGGCGGAGAACGGCCTGCCGGGCACCCGGCTGTTCACCGTGCCCGAGGCCGCGCTGCCCGACGAGAAGGCGCGGCTGCCGGAGGAGTCGGTGCGGCCCATCGTCTCCTGGCTCACGGGGCTGGCCGCCGACGCCGCCGAGCGGTCCCGGGTCGTCCGCCAGACGTTGTCGGGCGCCCTGGACAGCCTCGACAGCCGCGTCCCCGCCCTGGCCACGGCCGTCGAACGCCAGCAGGCCGCCTTCGACGGGCTGCGGACGATCGTGACCGGCGCGTACGCGGGCGGCATGGCCGACTTCGACGAGGGCATGCGCGACGGGTCCCTGCTGCGCGGCGAGGTGCTGGCCCGCTGGCAGGACTTCATCGGCACCGGCGACCTCATGCGCTCCCTGGAGAGCCGGGTGGGGTGGCTGCGTGACCGGATCGTCGGCTTCTTCACCGGCCGCGCCCCCGCCGTCGAGCTCAAGGACGCCCTGGAGAGCGGCGTCGAGTCGCTGATCAGGGGCGCGGCCGACGGCGCCGCCGAACGCGCGCTCGAAGGGTGGTCGGCCGCGCCGGGCGGTGGCGGGCTGCTCGACCGGCTCGGCGCCATGGAGGCCGCGCGGCTCGGCCGGGCCTCTCCCGACCTGGCCGGACGGGCCGAGGCGGCGGTGCGCGGCTGGCAGGAGTTCGTCCTCGACCTGGTGCGCGAGGAGGGGGCGGAGAAACGCACCACCGCCCGGCTGGCCTCGTTCGGGGTCAACGGGGCCGGGCTGCTGCTCATGCTGGCCGTGTTCGCCTCGACCGGCGGGCTCACCGGGATCGAGGTCGGCATCGCGGGCGGCACGAGCGTGCTGTCGCAGAAGCTGCTGGAGGCCGTCTTCGGCGACCAGGCCGTGCGCTCGCTGACCACGCGGGCCCGCGAGGACCTGCGCGAGCGGGTTCAGGTGCTGCTGGCGGAGGAGGCCGCCCGCTTCACCGACCGGCTGGAGACCGTCGAACCGCCCAGGGGCACGGCCGACGCCCTGCGCGCGGCGGGCCGCGCCGTCCACGACCACCGCGCCGAACTCCCGGCCGCCTCCGCCCCCACGGCGGAACTCCCCGCGCCCACGGCCGAGTCGCCCGCTCGCGACCGCTCGGAGGGGCCGTGAAGCTGCTGCGCCGCAAGGAGGGGCCCTCGCTGGACTCCCGGCTGGCCGCCCTGCTGGAGGCCGCCGAGCTGGCCGAAGGACGCCTCCCCGAGCAGGACGTGTCCGCCGCGCGGTCCGTCGCCGAACGGGCCGGCGCCCGTCGCAGCCTCTCCGTCGACCACACCGTGGCCGCGCTCGCCGGCGCGACCGGCAGCGGCAAGTCCTCGCTCTACAACGCCCTGGCCGGCGAGGACCTGGCCGCCGTGGGCGTCACCAGGCCGACGACGTCCACCGCCCAGGCCGCCCTGTGGGACGGCGAGGGAGCCGGGCCGCTGCTGGACTGGCTGGACGTCCCGCGCCGCCACTCCGCCGCCGAGGCGCCCGGGATGTCCGGTCTCATCCTCCTCGACCTGCCCGACCACGACTCCATCCGGCTCTCCCACCGTCTGGAGGTGGACCGCCTGGTGGCGCTGGTGGACCTGCTGGTCTGGGTCGTGGACCCGCAGAAGTACGCCGACGCCGCGCTGCACGAACGCTACCTGCGCCCGCTGGCCGGGCACCGCGACGTGATGCTGGTGGTGCTCAACCAGGTGGACCGCCTGCCTCCACAGGCTGTGGACCGCTGCGTGGCCGACCTGCGCCGCCTCCTCGCCGAGGACGGGCTGGCGGGCGTGCCGGTGCTGCCGGTCTCCGCCACGACCGGGGCGGGCCTGCCGGAGCTGCGCTCGGTGCTCGCCGACCGGGTCGCCGAGCGCGAGTCGTGGGCCGCCCGCCTGGCCGCCGACGTCACCGCCGCCGCCGGTCACCTGGCCGCGGACGGCGCGCGGCCGGACCCCGGCGACCGGCGGGCGGCCGGGCTCGACCGGCGGCTCACGGGGGCGCTCTCCCAGGCCGCCGGGGTGCCGCTGGTCCTGGAGGCCGTGGCCAAGGGGCACCGGCACCGGGCCGTGGTCGCCACCGGCTGGCCGGTCACCCGCTGGCTGCGCAGGTTCCGTCCCGACCCGTTGCGCAGGCTCAGGATCGGGGTGGGGAAGCCGGGCAAGGAGATCGTGGGGCGTACGTCGGTGCCGGCTGCGTCGGCCGTACAGCGGGCGCAGGTCGAGACGGCGATCAGGGACGTCGGCGAGGCGGCCGCCGCTGACCTGCCCGGCCCGTGGGCGGCGGCGGTGCGGCAGGCCGCGCGCTCGCGCTCACCGGAGCTGGCCGACGCGGTGGACCGGGCCGTGGGCCGCACCACCGCCGGCACGACCCGCAGGCCGCGGTGGTGGCGGATGGTGAACGGGCTGCAGTGGCTGGTCTTCGCCGTCATGGTGGCGGGCGCCCTGTGGCTGGGCGTGCTGTTCGGGATGGACTACCTGCGCCTGCCGCAGCCGCCGCTCCCGACCGTGGGCGCGGTGCCGTGGCCGACCGTGCTGCTGGCC
This sequence comes from Nonomuraea sp. NPDC049684, assembly GCF_044465345.1. Taxonomy (NCBI): domain Bacteria; kingdom Bacillati; phylum Actinomycetota; class Actinomycetes; order Streptosporangiales; family Streptosporangiaceae; genus Nonomuraea; species Nonomuraea sp. NPDC049684. The sequence continues at coordinate 74,592 of NZ_JBITLO010000022.1, forward strand.
GGCGGCGCACTGGCCGGGGTGGTGGTCGCCCTGTTGTCCAGGCTGGCCGCGTGGGCGGGCGGGCGGCGCCGGGCCAGACGTACGGCACGCGCCCTGCGCGCCGCCATCGGCGAGGTCGCCGGGAACTACGTGCTGGAGCCCGTGACGGCCGAGCTCGACCGCTACGCCCGCTTCGCCGAGGCAGTCACCACGGCCCGCTCCTGACCGCCGCCGCCCGCCGTCGGGCGCGGCAGGGGCGGTCAGTCGGAGGTGAGGGAGGCGGCGACCGTGCGCAAGGCCGACAACAGCGGCCGGAGCAGGGGGTGCGCGTCGGCCCCGCGGCGGATCGCGGCGAAGACGCGGCGGTCGGGCCCCGGCGTCTGGCGCACCACGACCCCGGACAGCGCCATGTCCCGCAGCGCGAGCCGCGGCACGAGCGCCACCCCCGCGCCCGCCCCCACCAGCGCCACCACGGCCCGGAAATCGTCGGAGCAGTGGACGACGTTGGGCGTGAACCCCACCTGCTGGCACGCGAACGTGATGACGTCGTGCACGGGATTGCCCGGATAAGGACCGATCCAGGTGTCGGCGGCGAGCGACACCAGCGTGGCCGAGCCCGCCTCCGGATGCCCCTCGGGCAGGACCAGGTCGAACGGCTCGGCGTACAGCGGGATGCGCGACAGCCGGCGGTCGGCGGCGTCGGGGCCGCCCCGGTACTCGACCGTCACCGCCAGGTCGGCCCCGCCGTCGAGCAGCATGGCCAGGCTGTGGTCGCCCTCGGCGTCGAGCACCCGGACCTTGAGGGCGGGCGCGGTGGCGCGCAGGGCGGCGATGGCGGGGCAGAGCACGGCGCTGATGGCGGTGGCGAAGCAGGCCACGGTCACCTCGCCGGCCTCGCCCGTGGTGTACGCGGCCACCTCGGCCTCGGCGCGTTCGAGCTGGGCCAGGACCTCGTTGGCGTGCCCCAGCATGATCTTGCCCACGGCGGTGAGGTGCACGCCCCGGCCGTCACGCGTGAACAGCCGGTGGCCCACCTCGTGCTCCAGCGCCACGAGCTGCTGGGAGACCGCCGACGGGGTCAGGTGGAGCGCCGCCGCGGCGGCGGTGACCGTGCCGTGGTCGGCCACCGCCCGCAGTGTGCGCAGCCGCCGCGTGTCAATCACGCAGCGAGGATACTCAACCCTGGCGTGCTTGGACGAAAGCCGCCACGGCCCGGTCGACGTCCTCGGCGGAGTGGGCGGCCGAGAGCTGCACCCGGATCCTGGCCTGGCCGTGCGGCACCACCGGGTAGGAGAAGCCGATCACGTAGACGCCCAGGTCGAGGAGGCGTTCGGCCATGGCCCCCGCCTCGGCGGCGTCGCCGATCATCACGGGCACGATCGGGTGCTCGCCCGGCAGGATGTCGAACCCGGCCTTGGTCATCTCGCTGCGGAAGCGCGCGGTGTTCGAGCGCAACTGCTCGCGCGCCTCGCCGGACGTCTCCAGCAGGTCGAGGATGCGCAGCGAGGCCGAGGCGATGACCGGGGCCAGCGAGTTGGAGAACAGGTACGGCCGCGACCGCTGGCGCAGCAGCTCGCAGACCTCCTTGCGGGCCGAGACGTAGCCGCCGCTGGCCCCGCCGAGCGCCTTGCCCAGGGTGCCGGTGATGATGTCGACCCGGTCGGTGACGCCGTGCAGCTCGGGCGTGCCGCGGCCGGTGGGGCCGACGAAGCCGACGGCGTGGGAGTCGTCCACCATGACCATGGCGTCGTAGCGGTCGGCCAGGTCGCAGATCTCGCGCAGCGGGGCGAGGTAGCCGTCCATGGAGAAGACGCCGTCGGTGACGATCAGCCGCCGCCGGGCGTCGGACGCCTCCTTGAGCCTGGCCTCCAGCTCGGCCATGTCGCGGTTGGCGTAGCGGAAGCGCTGGGCCTTGGACAGGCGGATGCCGTCGATGATGCTGGCGTGGTTGAGGGCGTCGGAGATGACCGCGTCCTGGGCGTCGAGCAGGGTCTCGAACACGCCGCCGTTGGCGTCGAAGCACGAGCTGTAGAGGACGGTGTCCTCCATGCCCAGGAAGTCCGACAGGCGGGATTCGAGCTCCTTATGCACCTCCTGGGTGCCGCAGATGAACCGTACGGAGGCCATGCCGAAGCCCCAGCGGTCGAGCGCCTGCTTGGCCGCCTCGACCACCTCGGGGTGGTCGGCCAGGCCCAGGTAGTTGTTGGCGCAGAAGTTCAGCACCTCGCGCCCGGCCACCCCGACCTGGGAGCTCTGCGGGGTGGTGATCACCCGCTCGGGCTTGAGCAGCCCGGCCTCGGTGATCTCGTCGAGCGTCGCACGCAGCTGCTCGCGCACGTTCGTGAACATCAAGCGCTCCAATCGAGGATGACCTTGCCCGTACGGCCGCTCGCGGCCGTGTCGAAGGCGGCGTCGAAGTCTTGGTACGGGAACCGATCGGTGATCACGGGGGAGAGGTCGAGACCCTTTTCCAGCAGGACTGACATGTTGTACCAGGTCTCGAACATCTCCCGGCCGTAAACGCCCTTGATGGTGAGCATCGAGGTCACCACGGTGGCCCAGTCGACGGCGAACTCCTCGGCGGGAAGACCGAGCATCGCGATCTTCCCTCCGTGCGTCATGTTCGCGATCATGTCTCGCATGGCCCCAGGGTTACCGGACATCTCAAGCCCGACGTCGAAGCCCTCCCGCAGGTGGAGCTGGCGCATGCCTTCGCCGATCGTCGCCCTGGAGACGTTGAGCGCGAGCGAGACGCCGAGCTTGCCGGCCAGGTCGAGACGCTCGTCGCTGACGTCGGTGATCATCACGTTGCGCGCGCCGACGTGCGTGGCCACGGCCGCCGCCATCAGCCCGATCGGGCCGGCGCCGGTGATCAGCACGTCCTCGCCGACCAGGGGGAAGGACAGCGCGGTGTGCACGGCGTTGCCGAACGGGTCGAAGATGGCCGCCACGTCGGGATGAACGGGAACCCGGTGCACCCAGACGTTCGAGGCGGGCAGCGTGACGAACTCGGCGAACGCGCCGTCCCTGTTGACGCCGAGGCCGACCGTGTTGCGGCACAGGTGACGGCGTCCGGCCATGCAGTTGCGGCACTTGCCGCAGACGATGTGGCCCTCGCCGCTCACCAGGTCGCCGACGGCGATGTCCTCCACGCCGGGCGCGACCTCGACCACGTGGCCGCAGAACTCGTGCCCGACGACGAGCGGGAGCTTCAGCGTGTGCCGCGCCCAGTCGTCATATTTGCGGATGTGCAGGTCGGTGCCACAGATGCCGGTACGCAGCACCCGGATCTTCACCTCGCCCGGTCGCACCTCGGGCTCCGGCACGTCCACCAGCCAAAGGCCGGGCTCGGCCTTCTGCTTGACCAGCGCTTTCATCGCTTCACTTCCCCCTGTTCCGAACCTAACGCACTGTGCCCGCTCCCCTCGGAACCTGTCCATCGAGGGATTCTTAAGTGCCCCCACAGCTCAGCTTCACGCGGCAGCGGGACCAGGCACAATTACGAAATAAGCTTGAAGATGACCTGCCCGGCGACTCGGAGGTATCGGTGCGACAGCAGAGCGGCGACGCCTCGCTTCTGCGCAAGCTCAACTCGGCGGCCATCCTGCGCGTGCTGCGCGAGGCCGACGTGGCCACGCTGTCGGAGCTGGCCAGGTCCGCCCGGGTGTCCAGGCCGACGGCCGAGGTCATCGTCGAGGACCTGGTCGCCGAGGGCTGGGCGGAGGAGTGCGAGGAGGAGGCCGGCGACCGCCAGCGGGGGCGTCCGGCCAAACGCTTCAGGTTCCGCGCCTCGGCGGGGCACGTGCTGGGCGTCGGCATCGGCGGTTCCAGCCTGCGCGCCATGCTGGCCGACCTGAACGGCACGATCACCGTCACCCGCCGCGCGCCCAACCACCGCGACATGCCCGCCGCCGAGCGGCTCGACCAGATCGTCGGGCTCGCCACGGACACCGCCGCCCAGGCGAGGCTGGCGCTGTCGGACGTCACCGTCGTCGGCGTGGGCACCACCGGCACGGTCGACGGTTCAGGGCGGGTGGTGAAGAGCGTCGCCCTGTCCGACTGGACCGGCCTCGACCTGCAGGGCGAGCTGTCGGCCCGGATCCCCGCGCCGGTGCTCGTCGAGAACGACATGCGCCTGGCCGTCCTGGCCGAGCACTGGCGGGGGGCCGCGCAGGGCCGTGACGACGTCGTCTACCTGTTCACCGGCGACCGCATCGGCATGGGGCTGCTCATCGGCGGCCGGCCGTACCGGGGGGCGCACGCGGCGGGCGGCGAGATCGGGGCCCAGCCGCACAACAACTGGACCGCCTTCCGGTACGTCCTCGACTACGCGATGGCCGTCGAGCCGGGCGAGCTGCGCTCCAGCCGGCAGTGCGCCGAGTTCGCGATCGCCAGGGCCCGCGCCGGCGACGAGCGGGCGGGCCAGGCGGTCAGGGAGTTCGCGCGCGGCCTGGCCGCCGGGCTCGTCACGGTGGTCAACCCGCTCGACCCGGACATGGTGGTCATCGGCGGGAGCCTGTCCTCGGCCGGAGACCTGCTGGTCGAGCCGGTACGCGAGCTGTTCGAGGAGTACTGCCTCTACCCGCCGGAGGTGGTGGCGTCGGGGCTGGGCAGCGAGTGCATCACGCTGGGCGCTGTCCGGTTTGCCCTCGATCAGGCAGATCGCCTGCTCTTTACGTAGCCAATTTGGGTAATTAGATAACCGTTCTGTCACGAGCATGTCGCTGTGCGACATCGATCCCACCGTCATGCTCAGATCTGCTCGGTTTAACCTAGTTATTTGCATAAATCGGTACTAGCCTCCAGCCATCCCGACCCGACTGGAGGTGAGCGTGTGGCCGCTGTCACCCTGCTTGAGCGGCTGAAGCGCGACTGGACGCTGCTGGCCCTGTGCCTGCCCGGCGTCCTGTACTTCGTGGCCTTCTTCTACGTGCCGCTGCTCGGCAACGTCATCGCCTTCAAGGACTACGCGCCGTTCCTCGGCATCGCGGGCAGCCCCTGGGTGGGCCTGGACAACTTCGTGATGCTGCTGGAGGAGCCGGAGTTCTGGAGCGCGGTCGGCAACACCCTGCAGATCACGGCGCTCCAGCTCGTCCTGTACTTCCCGGCCCCGATCGCGCTCGCGCTCCTGCTGAACTCCCTGATCGGCCACCGCGTCAAGCGGTTCATCCAGACCGTCGTCTACCTGCCGCACTTCCTGTCGTGGGTGGTCGTGGTGGCGATGTTCCAGCAGGTCATCGGCGGCGCCGGCACGGTCAGCTCGTTCCTGAACTCGCACGGCATCACCATCGGCAACCTGATGTCGAACGCGGACACGTTCAAGCTGCTCGTGACGGCCCAGGTCATCTGGAAGGACTGCGGCTGGGGCACGATCATCTTCCTGGCCGCGATCACCGCGATCGACATGAGCCAGTACGAGGCCGCCGCCATCGACGGCGCCGACTGGAAGCGCCGCCTGTGGCACGTCACGCTGCCCGGCATCCGCTCGGTCATCCTCATGATGCTCATCCTGCGCCTGGGCGACATCCTCTCCGTCGGCTTCGAGCAGATGGTCCTGCAACGGGAGGCCGTGGGCGCCGGAGCGGCCGAGGTCATCGACACCTACGTCTACTACCACGGCATCCGTGACGGCGACTGGGGCATGAGCACCGCCGCCGGCCTCATGAAGGGCCTCATCGGCGCGGCGCTCATCTACGCGGCCAACAAGCTCGCGCACCGCTTCGGAGAGCAAGGGATCTATCGATGAGGCCGCCGTGGATGGAACGCCCGACCATCGCCGGGCGCACGCTCAAGTTCGTCGTGCTGACCGCGATCACCGTGGCCGTGCTGTACCCGTTCGGGCTGGCCGTCGGCACGAGCCTGATGGGCCGCGCCGAGAGCATCGCCAACGGCGGCAGCTACGTTCTCTGGCCCTCGCACCCGACCTTCGAGGCGTACTCGCTCATCCTGTCCGGCGGCGCGGTCACCCGGTCGGTGCTGATCAGCATCGGCATCACGCTCACCGGCACCGCGCTCAGCCTGATCTGCACGGTCTTCCTCGGCTACGCGCTGTCTCGGCGCGGCATGCTCGGCGGCAAGCCGATCCTGCTCATGGTGCTGGCCACGTTCCTGTTCACGCCCGGCATGATCCCGAGCTACCTCATGGTCAAGGAACTCGGCATGATCGACACCTACCAGTCGCTCATCGTGCCGGTGCTGGTCAACGCGTTCAACGTGGTCGTGGTCAGGTCGTTCTTCCAGAACCTGCCCGAGGAGCTGTTCGAGGCGGCCCGCATGGACGGGTGCGGCGAGTTCCGGATGATGTGGCGGATCGCGATCCCGCTGTCCAAGGCGGTGATCGCCGTCGTCGGCCTGTTCTACGCGGTCTCGTACTGGAACACGTTCTTCACCGCGATCCTCTACATCAACGACCAGACCAAGCACCCCATCCAGGTCGTGCTGCGGCAGTTCATCTTCCGCGGCACCTCGGCCACGGGCTCAGACGTCGCGATCGTGCGTGACCTGCCCGCCTCGTCGGTGCAGATGGCGGTGCTCATCATCGCGCTCGTGCCGATCCTGCTCGCCTACCCCTTCCTCCAGAAGTACTTCACCAAGGGCGTCCTCACCGGCGCCATCAAGGGCTGAGAACCCGGGAGCAACCATGTCATCCATCATGTCCCGTCGTGGATTCCTCGGACTCGCGCTCGCCGGCGCCACGGTCGCCGGGCTCGCGGCCTGCGGAGGCGAGAGCGGCCCCGCAGGCGTGAAGAAGGGCGGCGCGGATCTGTCCAAGAAGCTGACGCTGCCGACGTACACCGCCGCCAAGATCCCCACGCCCGACCTGCCGATCGACGCCGGCCAGGACCCCGCGTACCTGAAGTACCCGACCGAGCTGGTCAAGTCGGTCGCCACCGCGCCGGGCGACGGCCAGAAGATCACTTCGCTCACCCAGACGTGGGACGTCGCGCCGCCCGCCCCCGGCCAGAACACCTACCTGCAGGAGCTGAGCAAGGCCCTGGGCTCCGAGTGGAGCATGAACATCGTCGTGGGCGACGGCTACCCCGACAAGTTCAACGCCATCATCGCCAGCGACGACCTGCCCGACCTGGTCTGGTTCCCGCCGAACCAGGGCCTGCAGCGGGTGCCCGAGCTGCTGGCGGCCAAGTTCCACGACCTGACGTCGTACCTGAGCGGCGACGCGATCAAGAAGTACCCGAACCTGGCCAACCTGGGCGACGTGACCTGGAAGTCCGCCGTCACCGACGGGAAGCTGTACGGCGTGGCGGTCGCCTACAGCCGCTTCGGCCAGGTGTTCCTGGTCAACCAGGACTACTGGCAGCCGGTCGGCGGCACCGGCTTCACCAGCGCCGACGACTTCCTGGCCAAGGCCAAGCAGCTCCTCGACGTGAAGAAGAACAAGTACCCGCTCGAACCGAGCTACTACAACCACGTGCACATGTTCAGCCACTGGTACGGCGCCCCCAACACCTGGAAGCTGACCGGCGGCAAGCTGATCCACCAGTTCGAGACGCCCGAGTACCAGGCGGCGCTGGAGCTGGCGGTCAAGTGCTTCAAGGCCAACCTGTTCTGGCCCGACCCCGCCCTGGCCACCATCAAGGACAAGGTCGCCAACGGCCAGATCGGCGCGTACGTCGAGTCCTTCCCCGGCTTCCTCAACGACGCCAAGACCCAGAAGTACAACCTGGGCGCGATCGTGCCGTTCGCGGCCACGCCGTCGTCCAAGCCGGTCTACAACGCCGGGCTGGGCTCGGTGGGCTTCACCTCGATCAGCAAGAAGGTGGACGCCAAGCGCATCGAGACACTGCTCGGCGTGCTCAACTACCTGGCCGCCCCGTTCGGCACGGAGGAGTACGAGCGCGTCAACTTCGGCGTCGAGGGCACCCACTTCACCAAGAAGGACGGCGACCTCGCCTTCACCGACAAGGGCACGGCCGAGGTGCCCACCACGCAGCAGCCGCTCTCGTTCGTGATCGGCTCGCCGTCGGCGCTGTTCCTGCCCGGCCAGCCCGAGCGCACCAAGCTCATCCACGACTTCGAGACCAAGATCGCTCCTATGCTTCAGGAGCGCGTCACCACCGGCCACTTCTCCGACACCTACACCCAGAAGAACGGCGAGCTGAGCACCATGGGCAAGGACATGGTCGACGACATCGTCACCGGGCGTAAGTCGATGTCGGACTGGCCGGCCTTCGTCAAGAAGTGGCTGGGCCGGGGTGGCGAGGCGATGCGGGCCGAGTACGAGGCCTCCATCGCCAAGGGCTGATCGTTCTACCGTTTGAAAGGACACTTGTGGAAGACCTGCGCATCGGAGTCATCGGGCTCGGCCTGCGGACGAGTCTCGCCCTGGCCGCCCACCGGCCGGGCGAGGGCTCGGTCGTGGCGGCGCTGTGCGACTCCGACCCGGCAGTGCTCAAGAAGCAGTCGGAGCGGTTCGAGGCGGAGTTCCTGACCGGGGAGTACCGCGAGCTGCTCGACCGGCCGGATCTCGACGCGATCGTCGTCAACACCCCCGACGACACGCACGAGCGCATCGCCATCGACGCTCTCCAGGCCGGCAAGGCCGTCTACCTGGAGAAGCCGATGGCCATCACCGTCGAGGGCTGCGACAACATCCTGCGGGCCGCCCGCGAGACGGGCAGCCGCCTGTACGTGGGGCACAACATGCGCCACATGGGCGTGGTGCGCCTGATGCGGGACATCATCCGCAAGGGTGTGATCGGTGAGCCCAAGACCGTGTGGGTACGCCACTTCGTGTCCTACGGCGGCGACTACTACTTCAAGGACTGGCACGCCGACCGCACCCGCACCACGGGCCTGCTGCTGCAGAAGGCGGCGCACGACCTCGACGTGATCCACTGGCTGGCCGGCGGCTACGCCACCCGCGTGAACGCCCTCGGCGACCTGATGGTCTACGGCGACCTGCCGCGCCGAGAGCCCGGGACGCCCCGGCCGGAGGGCTGGCTGCGGGAGTTCGAGTGGCCGCCCACCGAGCGGCGCGACCTGAACCACGTGATCGACGTCGAGGACGTGTCGGTCATGAACATGCGCCTGGACAACGGCGTCATCGCCGCCTACCAGCAGTGCCACTTCAGCCCCGACTACGTGCGCAACTACACGGTCATCGGGACCGAGGGCCGGCTGGAGAACTTCGGCGACGGCCCGGGGGACACGGTCAAGGTGTGGAACACCGGCCCCACCTCCTACCGGGACGACTGTGACATCGCCTACCGGGTGCCGGCCGCGCAGGGCTCGCACGGCGGGGCCGACCCGCAGATCATGGCCGAGTTCTGCCGGTTCGTCCGGGAGGGCGGGGCGACCGACACCTCACCCGTGGCGGCCAGGATGAGCGTCGCCGCCGGGTACATGGCCACGATGTCGCTGCGCGACGGCGGCATGCCGTACGACGTGCCGCCGCTGGACCCGGAGCTGGCCGCGTACTTCGACAACGGCCAGCGCTGAGCGGCGCCGGGGCCGGGCGGAGGAACCCGCGCGGCCCCGGCGCACGTCAGCGGCCGGCGTCCTTGGGGTCGCGCTCGCGCTCCAGGTCGGGGAACGGTGACGGCTCGTTGACGGCCTGGGCGATCTGGCGGGGCCCCTTGGGGCTCTCGGCCTCCTGCGCGTCGGCGACCGCCTCGGCCGCCGCCTCGGAAGCCGCCGCGATCTCCCGGTCCAGCTCCTCCGACGGCCGGGGCTGCTCCTCGCGGGTGGCGGCCGACTTCGGCAGCGCCTCGGTGAACGCCTTCGAGACGCCCTGCAACGCCGAGGTGACCTCGCTCGGGATGACCCAGAACGTGTTGCCGCTGCCCTGGGCGAGCTGCGGCAGCACCTGAAGGTACTGGTAGGCCAGCAGCTTGGGGTCGGGGTCGTTGCGGTGGACGGCCTGGAAGACCTGGTCGATGGCGCGCGACTGGCCCTCGGCCTCCAGGATCGCGGCCGAGCGCTGGCCCTCGGCCCGCAGGATGCGGCTCTGCTTGTCACCCTCGGCCGTGAGGATCTGCGACTGGCGCTGGCCCTCGGCGTTGAGGATCGCGGCCCGCTTGTCGCGCTCGGCCCGCATCTGCTTCTCCATCGCGTCCTTGATGGTCTTGGGCGGGTCGATGGCCTTGACCTCGACCCGGTTGACCCGGATGCCCCACTTGCCGGTGGCCTCGTCGAGCACGCCGCGCAGCTGGCTGTTGATGGTGTCGCGCGAGGTGAGCGTCTTCTCCAGGTCCATCGAGCCGATCACGTTACGCATGGTCGTGACGGTGAGCTGCTCTATGGCCGTGATGTAGTTGGCGATCTCGTACGCCGCCGCCCGCGGGTCGGTGACCTGGAAGTACAGGACGTTGTCGATCTCGACGACCAGGTTGTCCTCGGTGATGACCGGCTGCGGGCGGAAGGTCACCACCTGCTCGCGCAGGTCGATCATCGGATAGACGCGGTCGACGTAGGGAATGACGAAGTTGAGACCCGGCTTGAGCGTGCGGTGGTAGCGGCCGAGCCGCTCGACGTTGCGGGCCCGCGCCTGTGGCACGATCCGCACGGCCTTGAGCACGGTGAACGCGGCGAAAAGGATGATCAGCAGTCCGGCTATCAGCAACGGGTCCATGTGGTCACTCCCGTGGATACACGAGGGCCGTGGCGCCCTCGATCTCGATGATGTCGACGGTTGCCCCGGTGGGGATCACCAGGGTCTCGTCATAAGCGCGTGCGGACCACTCCTCACCCCCGATGCGGACCCGCCCGTCGCGGCCCGTGACCTCGGAGACCACGTACGCGGGCTTGCCGACCAGCGCCTCCACGCCGAAACGCTGCAACGGCGGCTGCTGAAGATGGCGGACGGCCAGCGGCCGGATGACCACCATCCCCGCCGCGGACGACAGGGCGAACACGAGAATCTGCAAGGGGACGGGCAGCCCGACGGCGGCCGTCACGGCGGTCAGGAGAGCGGCCACGCCCAGGAGCCCGAGGGCCGCCGTGAGAGTGAACAGTTCGGCCACACCGAGGACGACTGCGAGGATTATCCAGATGACCCATTCATCCATGCTCCGGCCCTCCTGAACCTATAACGGGCCTGTGTGTGTGACTGGTTCCCCCTTACCACCGTAATCCCCCGTTCGTCCGCAGGGCACCCGTCACCGGCCGGTCGCCGGAGCGGCCAGAGCGCTTCCCAGGACCCACTTCTCCCACGGAAGTTGCCAGAAACCCCACCCGTTGTCCCATTCGAGCTGGCGGGCGGTGCCCGTGATCAGCACGGGGTCGCCGCGCAGCGAACCGGAATAGAACCAGGCAGCCTGGTCGGGGCGGGCGTTGATGCAGCCGTGGCTGACGTTTGCCCTTCCCTGGGCCCAGACGTTGTCCTTCGCGTGCACGTACTCGCCGCTGTTGGAGATGCGCACGGCGTGCTCGATGAGCAGGTCGTAGTAGCCGGGGTCGCCCTTGGCGCGGCCGGGGGAGATCATGCGGACCGGGTTGCCCTTGTCCATGGTCAGGTGCATGCCGCTGGTGGTGGTGTATTCGCGCGTGGTGGCCATGCCGGCGCTGATGGCCATCTGCTGCACCACCCTGCCGTCGCGGCGCACGACCATCTGGTGGGTGCGGGCGTCGACCGTGCTGGTCTGCCTGCGGCCCACCGTGAAGGCGAAGGTGGAGTCGAGGGTGCCGTAGACGCCCGGGGCCGGGCGCACCCCGGCCAGGTGGGCGCTGACCATCACCTGCTGCCCCGAGGCCCAGAAGCGGTGGGTGCGGTAGACCACCTGCGTGTCGCTGGTCCAGCGCCAGGCGCCCTCGGCCGGGGACTTCGTGGTGACCTCAAGCGACCGCTCGACGGCCGCCTTGTCCTGGATCGGGGTGTCGAAGTCGATGACGACCGGCATGCCCACGCCGACGGTCTCGCCGGGCAGCGGCGCGGTGGCGGCCACCCCGAACGTGTGCTCGGCGGCCCGGGTGCGGAAGCGGCCCATGGAGACCGTGGACGGGCCGTTCTCGCCCGCGGCCGTGGCGGTCACGGTGTACTCGGTCGCGGGCTTGAGCGTCCAGTCGGATCGCCACCTGGTGTGCGAGGCGTCGAGCCGGCCCGGGACGTGCTCGCCTCCCTCGTAGACCAGGACCTGGGTCAGCCGGCCGCCCTGCGCCGTGATGACCAGCCCCTTGTCGGGACGGGCCCGCTTGGAGTCGAAGGCAGGGGAGACGCGCACGACCGCGGGCGCGGCCGGGGAGTCGCCGACGGGACCGCAGCCGCAGCAGGCCAGGAGGAAGGCGACACACAGGATCGCGGCACGCCGCACGTCACTCTCCGAGGGCTTTCCGAGGGAAGGGGAGTTCCCAGGTTAGCGGTGAGTGACGGTCGAAGCACCTTGAGTTACTTATCCGATGGTTCCGGACACCTCGCCCAATGTCAGGCCGCCCGCGGTGGCCCGGATCGTCACCGTGTCGCCGTCCTGGAGGAAGGTGCGGGTGTCGCCGCCGGACAGCTTGATCGGTTCGGCGCCGTTCCAGGTCAGCTCGATGAGCGAGCCGCGCTCGTCGCGTTCGGGGCCGGAGATCGTGCCGCTGGCGAACAGGTCCCCGGTGCGCAGGGAGGCGCCGTTCACGGTCATGTGGGCGAGCATCTGGTCGGGCGTCCAGTACATGCTCGGGTACGGCGGGCGCGAGATCACGTCGCCGTTGAGCACGACCTCGACGGCGATGTCCAGGCCCCAGTCGCCCTGCCTGCGCAGGTAGTCCAGCGGCTCGGGGTCCTGCGGGCGACCCGGGATCCTGGGCAGCGCCTCCAGCGGCGTGACCCACGGCGAGACCGACGTCGCGAACGACTTGCCGAGGAACGGCCCGAGCGGCACGTACTCCCACGCCTGGATGTCGCGCGCGCTCCAGTCGTTGACCAGCGTCACCCCGAACACGTGGTCCTCGAACGCCCCGGCCGGGGAGCCCAGCTCCGACGGCACGCCGACCACGAACCCCAGCTCGGCCTCGATGTCCAGCTTGGCGCACGGCCCGTAGACCCCGGCCCTGAGCTGGCCGTGCGGACGCCGGACCGGCGTGCCGGACACGACGACCGTGCCCGACCTGCCGTGGTAGCCGACCGGCAGGTGACGCCAGTTGGGCAGCAGCGGCTCGGCGTCGGGACGGAAGATCCGGCCGATGTTGCCGGCGTGGTCGAGCGAGCAGTAGAAGTCGACGTAGTCGGCCACCTCGAACGGCATGTGCAGCCGCACCTGGTCGAGCGGGATCAGGTGGCTCTCGGTGACCGAGGAGTCGCCGGTCAGCTTGTTCTGGATGAGGGTCCTGGTGTCGTGCCAGGCCGAGCGGCCCCTCGCCATGAACGGGTTGAGCGAGGGGGCGGCGAACACCTCGTCGTGCAGCGCGGCGGCCAGGTCGAGCACCTTGTCGCCGTACCTGACGCCCACTCTGGGCGATTCGCCCTGACGGGAGAACACGCCGTAGGGCAGGTTGTCCACTCCCCAGCTCACTGAATCACTCCTAGCGTCTGCAGGTCTTCGATGGGCGTGCCGGTGCTGCACGAGCCGTAGCTGACCAGCAGCCGCCGCGCCCGCTTCGCCGTCTCCTCCGTCACGGCCCCGGCCAGCCGCACGAGGTGGCCGACGTCGGTGGTGCGCAGCACGGGCGCGGGGTCGCGGCCCTCCACAGCCTCGCAGACCGACAGCAGCAGGTTGAGGAAGCCGTGCCGGTCGACGCCGAGGCTCGGGTCGAAGTGCCGTACCGCGTGGTGCAGCCCGGCCGTGGCCTTGAACGGGACGTCGGCCGCGGCGCAGGCCCGGACGAACGCCGCGAGGTGCTCCACCGACGGGAACGCCTCGGCCTTCAGCCCGCCGCAGCGCACCTTCAGCCCCACCCCGTCGGGCACGCCGGCGACGTTCCGGTCCGGCGGGACCTCGACGAACAGCCGCACGTGCGCGGGCAGGCCGAGGCGCCGGGCCAGCCCGGCGACGGACTCGTCGGCCCCGAGCGGGATCTCGACGAAGTCCACCGGCAGATCGCCGAAGCCGGGCAGCTCGGGCGTGTCCACGATCAGCCCGATGCGCCGCGGCCGGTAGGCGTGCCCGCGCAGCCGGTCGAGCCGGCTGGCCGGGCAGAGGAAGCGGTGGGTGAGCACGCTGTTGCCGCGCTCCAGGTCGCGCTGGTTGCGGGCCAGCGCCTCGTCCATGTGCAGCGACGTCGGCGGGAACAGGCCCGCGTCGTCGACCAGTTCGGCGTAGAGGTTCATCGTGCCCAGGTCCATGCGTAGCCGGGATCCTCACAGGACAGCGCGCCCGGCCCGAGGTCGAGCGGGCGGAAGGTGTCGACCATCACGGCCATCTCGCTCGTGGTGGTGACGCCGCGGGCGACCGCGTCGATCACCGCCTCGACCGCGCCGGGCTGCGGGCCGTGCGTGAACCCGGCCGGGTGCAGCGAGACCGAGCCGACGTCGATGCCCGAGCCCTTGCGCGCGGTGTAGTCGCCGCCCACGTAGAACATGAACTCGTCGGAGTCCACGTTGTGGTGGTTGTACGGGATCGGGATGGCCTCGGGGTGGTAGTCGAGCGGCCGCGGGCAGAACGAGCAGACCACGAACCCGGGCCCCTCGAACGTCTGGTGCACCGGCGGCGGCGCGTGCGTCTTCTTCACGATCGGCTCGAAGTCGTCGATGTTGAAGGCGTACGGATAGAGGTAGCCGTCCCAGCCGACCACGTCGAAGGGGTGGTTGCGGTAGACCAGCCGGGTCAGGCCGCCCCGCGTGCGGACCAGGACGGGCACCTCCTCGCCCTCGGCCAGCAGGGTCTGCGTGGGGGCGCGCAGGTCGCGTTCGCAGTACGGCGCGTGCTCCAGGAACTGCCCGTACTGCGACAGGTAGCGCTTGGGCGGCCTGATGTGCCCGGACGCCTCGATGGCCAGCACGTTGACCTGCCCGTCGGGCACCCAGCGGTGGATCGTGCCGGTCGGGACGACGACGTAGTCGCCCTCGCCGGCCTCGATGACGCCGTAGGTGGACTCGAAGCGGACCGAGCCGCGCTGCACGTAGACGCACTCGTCGCCCATGGAGTTGCGGTACAGCTCGCTGGGGCGGTCGCTGGTGGCGTACGACAACCGGACGTCGGCGTTGCCGGCGAGCAGGATGCGGCCGTTCACCAGGTCGCCCGCGCTGGACAGCTCCTGGGTGCGGAAATGGCGGGGGGAGAGCGGCAGGTTGGGCTCCAGCCGCGTCGCGGACGCGGGCGTGACCGCCTCGGCCTTGATGATGGCGGTGGGCAGGTGGCGGTGGTAGAGCAGCGAGGAGTCGGACGAGAAGCCCTCCTCGCCCATCAGCTCCTCGGCGTAGAGGCCGCCGTCCGGCCGCCTGAACTGCGTGTGCCGTTTGCGCGGCACTTCCCCAACGACGCGGTAGTACGGCATCCGCCCTCCATGTTGTCCGCTTACCGGACGCATGTGTCCTCTATGTGTGACTACCGTCCGACATCGGTGTGGAGATGTCAACCCAGCGCGGCGGCCAGCTCGGCGGCCGCCGCCACCACGCGCGGCCCCGTCTCCTCCTCCAGCGGGCCGAACGTCACCACCCCCACCGAAGCCTCCAGCCACGGCAGCCCGGTCACGGGCGCGGCGATGCCCCGCGCCCCCACCTGCAACTGCCCCTCCGTCACGAGGTATTCGTCGCGCCCCTCGCGCAGGGCCAGGATCGCCCGGCCCGCCGCGCCTTTCGCCAGCGGATGGCGCGACCCCTCCCGGTAGGCCACGTGCAGGTCGGTCCAGGACGGCTCCACCACCGCCACCGCCAGCCCGTCGTCGCCCTCGGCCACGGTCAGGTGGGCCGTCGCGCCCACCTGCTCGGCCAGCCGCCGCAGCGTCGGCACCGCCGCCGCCCGCAGCAGCGGCTGCACGGCCTGGGCCAGCACCAGCACCCCGAACCCGAGATGCACCCGCCCTTCGGCGTCGCGGCGGACGAACCCCTCGTTCAGCAGCGTCGTGAGCAGCCGGTAGACCACCGGCCGGCTCAGCGACAGCTCGGTGCTCAGCTCGGTCGGGGTGCGCCCGCCCTTCCCGTCGGCGAGAAGTCGCAGCAGGCGCAGCCCGCGTTCGAGCGTCTGGGCGGATTCGGCGGCCATGCCTTCGATTATGGAGTGGCGGCTGACCAGTGAAAGAGCACGGTGAGGGGGTACGTAGGGACGAGGGGCGTCGGGGGGGTGGAGATGCGGCAGAGGTGGCTGTTCCTGGTCGCCGGGCTGGCTCTGTGCGCCCTGCCGCCTGCCGTGCCGTCGCTCACCACGCCGATCGCGTACATGGCCAGGGAGACCCTGATCGACCCGCCGCCGCGGACGGAGGGCGACCGGCTGGTGGAGAACACCTTCTACCTCACCCAGGGCATCACGGTGAGCCAGTGGCTGCTGCCGGTCGCCAAGGGCGTGACCTTCCGCCCCGGCTACGTCGCCGTGGGGGTCAGCGTCGACGCGAGCGGGCGGCTGTCCGGCACGCCCTCGCGCGTGGGCACGTTCATCGCCCCGGTCGGGATCTGCGCCGGGCACTCGTGCGAGGAGCAGCTCCTCACCCTCGTCGTGCTCGGGAACGTTCCATGGGAGCCGCGCGAGCTGACCTTCCCGGGCCGGGTCGGCGTCCCGCTCGCCGGGGAGATCGGCATCAACGGCGGCCCCCAGGGCGTCATCCCCACCTTCAGCGTGACCGACCACGCCAAGCTGCCCGCGGGCGTGACGATCGGCCCCGACGGGCACGTGGGCGGGGTGCCCCGGGCGGCCGGCATCTCCGAGGTCCCGGTGCGGGTCTGCGTGGCGGGCAACTGCGCGGGCGTCGTGGTCCGGTTGATCATCGTCTGAGCCCTTGCGCGGGGCGGCTCCTGCGGTCACGGTGGTTCCATGAAATCGGTCATTGTGGTCGGAGCCGGTATATGGGGGTCGTCGCTGGCGTTGCGGCTGGCCGAAACCGGCTGGCAGGTGACCCTGGTCGAACAGCACAAGCCCGGACACGTCCGGCAGGCCAGCGCGGGGGAGACGCGGCTCCTGCGCTGCGCGCACGGCGCCGACGACTGGTACGCGCGCCTGGCCTGGGAGGCGCGCGAGGGCTGGCGGCGGCTGGGCGAGCGGGCCGGCGAGGAGCTGTTCCTGGAGTCGGGCATGGTGTGGTTCGCGGCCCGGCCGGACGGGTGGGAGCACGCCAGCGCCCAAGTACTGAAAAATCTGGATATCCCGGTTGAGGTGCTCGACCCGGCGGACGGGCGGCGCTTCTTCCCCGACTACCGCGGCGACGACCTGAGCTTCCTGCTCCACGAGCCGCACGCGGGCGTGCTCAGGGCGCGGCGGGCGACGCAGGTGACCGCCCGGCTGGCCCTGGCGGCCGGCGTCCGGCTGGTCAGGGGACGGGCGGCGCCCGTGCCGGGGCTGAGCGCGGTCGAGGTGGACGGCGAGGTGCGGCGGGCCGACCGCGTCGTGTGGGCGTGCGGCGCCTGGCTGCCCCGCCTGTTCTCCGTGCCGGTCACGGTGACCAGGCAGGACACGGTGCACTTCGCCGCGCCCGCCGCGTGGTCGTCCCCCGAGACGCCCGCCTGGGTGGACTACGGCTCCTCGGCCTACGGGCACGGCGACGTGGACGGGGTCGGCATGAAGGCCACCTCCGACGCCGAAGGCGAGCCGTACGAGCCGGAGGGAGGCAGCCGGGCGGTGGCCCCGGCCGCGGTCGAGCAGGCCCGCGACTACCTGCGGCGCAGGTTCCCCTCGCTGGCGGCCGCGCCGGTGCTGTTCGGCCAGGTCTGCCAGTACGCGCTCACCCCCGACGCCGAGTGGATCATCGCCGAGGACGCGCCCGGCGTGTGGCTGCTCGGCGGCGACTCGGGCCACGGGTTCAAGCACGCCCCGGCCCTGGCCGGGTACGTGGCCGCGATCCTGGACGGCGAGCGCGCCCCCGAGCCGCGCTTCGGGCTCGGCCACGAGCGCGCGGCCGCCCGCGGCCTGCGCACGAGCGGAGACCTCGGGGTAGGGCCCGCCTCACCGGGATTCGGGGGACGACGGGCATGATCGGGGCGGGCGCGCGGATCAGACTTTCCCTGTAACCGACACGAACAGGGAGCCCGCCATGACCGCCGCCCTCACCGCGCAGACCGCCGAGCCTCGCACCCCCCAGCCGCCGCCCGTCGTGCACGCCGCCGCGCTGCTGTGGATGTCCGCGGTCGCGGCGGGGGCGTTCGAGACCGTGCTCGCCGTCGGCAGGGAGCTCTACGAGGGCACCTCGGGCGTCCTGGACCTGCTGCCCGGCGCGGGGCTGCGGCTGGCCGTCTTCGCCGCGGCGGTCTTCCTGGCGCTGCGGATGCGCGCGGGGCAGAACTGGGCCCGGCTCACGCTGGCCGTCGGGCTCGGCGTGTTCGGCACGTTGTCGCTGGTCGTGGGGCCGATCCAGTGGCTGCTGCACGGCGGCTCGATCGCCGGGGCCGCCGCCGGGGCCGACGTGGTGACCTGGCTCTTCACGATCAGCCGGGTGCTGCACGTGACGGCCGTGCTCGGGGCCGTCACGCTGATGTTCCAGCCGCGGGCCAACGCCTGGTTCCGCTCAGAGTGAGACCGGTTCCGGCTCCGGCTCGGGGGCGCGCAGGTTGCGCACCCCCGGCGCGGCCAGCGCGGCGAGCGTGGACAGCACGACGAGGGCGGCGCAGCCGAGCAGCGCCCCCTCGGTGCCGAAGGCCACCGCCGCCGGCGCGGCCAGCATCAGCCCGATCGGCCCGAACATCAGTGACCCGAGGGCGTCGTACGAGCTGACCCGGGACAACGACTCCGCCGGGATCTCGCGCTGCATCGTCGTCTGCCACAGCACGCCGAAGACGTCGAAGCACACGCCCAGCACGAACGCCCCCGCCACGATCGCCCACAGCGGCGCGTCCAGCCCGAGCAGCACGTACGGCAGCGCGGTCGGCAGGCACAGCAGCGTGCCGAGCAGGATCGGCCGGCGCGGGCGCAGCCGCAACGACACCAGCACCCCGGCGATCGTCCCGACGGCCTCGCCGGCGAGGAACGCCGACCAGGCCGCCGGCCCGCCCAGCGTCTCCTTGGCCAGCAGCGGCCCGAGCACGCCGTGCCCGGCCTGGATCGCCATCACCAGCACCGAGAACTGGGCCACCACCACCCAGATCCACTGCCGCGAGCTGAACTCCCGCCACCCGTGGCGCAGGTCGGCCAGCACCGAGTGCCGCTCGGCCGCCACGCGCTCGGCGGGGGTCGGGCGCAGCAGCGCGATCAGCACGCCGGCCAGCGCGAACATCGCGCCGCTGACCAGCAGGGCCCAGCCGCCGCCGAACAGCAGCACCGTGCCGCCGCTCAGCACCACCCCGGCCACGCGCGAGGCGTTCGCGCCGAGGCCGAGCAGCGCGTTGCCGGCCTGCAGCCGCTCGGCGGGCACGATCTCGGGGATGATGCCGGTCAGCGCCGGGAACATGATCGCCGTGCCCACGCCGCAGGCCGCGGCCGCGACGCTCATCACGGGCAGCGGCGCCCAGCCGGTCAGCATCATCGCCGCCAGCGCGAAGTAGCCCAGCGCCATGAGCAGCTCGCCGGCCATCATCACCCGCTGCCGCGGCAGCCGGTCCGCGATCACCCCGCCGATCAGCATGAACACGATCATGGGCAGCGACTCGGCGGTGAGCACCACCGACAACGTCGTGGCGGTCGCGCCGGGCAGTTCCAGGATGCCGAAGGCGAGCGCCACGGGCGCGAAGGCGCTGCCGAGCATGGAGATGGTCCGCGCGGACAACAACAGGGCGAACTTGCGGTCGCGGAGCAGCCCGAGGTCGCGGAGGTAGCTGTGCACTGGGCCGGTCCCCTCGAAAACGTTCAAATCCGTCCCAGTCTGCCGTTCGTGGCGGCGCTTGTCGTCCCAATATTCGCCAGGGGGCGGAGACCTAACGGGGTGGAGAAGGCGGATGATCTTCCCGGGCGCCTCGACCGGGCTCGACTGCGATGCCTACTGTCCGTCGAGAGCCGCGTGAGGACTGCCGTGGATCTCATTGAAGGTTGTTGATCGTCCCGATATTGTGCTATCTGCCCACGATCGCCCCCCCATGGGAGTAAAGGCGCCATGCGACTGCGGAAGATCTTCGTCATCGGACTGGCCCTGTCGTTGCTCGGCGTCGGAGTTCCCGCCTGGTCGGAGGACGATCCACGGGGCTGCAACGACCTGATGTCCGCCGACACCCCGGCGTACGTCGTCTGCCGCTGGCTGGCCACTCCCGAGGAGGCCGCCGACATCGCCCGGTTCTGGCTGGACAACGACGGCAAGAACATGATCGACTCCGGCCCGATGCACGAGATCGTGGTCGACTGCACCGAAGCGGGCAACGAGTGCGCGACCGACTCCGAGGGCGACGGCGAGATGCACGACGTCGGCTCCCCGGACGTCGACGGCGCCGAGGACGGCGGCACCCCCGACCAGTGCCCGGACGGCCAGAAATGCCACGTCGACCCCGACGGCATCTCGGCCGCCGCCAGGACGGCCGCCGCCGAGAGCCCGGCGGGCCAGGCCGTGAAGAGCGCGGTCGGGGCCGGCCTGCGCACCTGGATCGAGACCGAGCTGGCCGACGACTACAAGGCGGGCAAGCTGGCCGAGGCCGCCAAGAAGGTCGCCGCCCTGGCGGCGCAGCCGGGGGTCGCCGGGATCAGGTTCACCTCGCAGCTCGGCTACAACCAGACCTTCGCCACGGCCGAGGAGCTGGACAAGTTCGTCACCGAGGCCACGACCGCGCTGCGCAACCTCGTGCCGGGCAAGAAGCTGGCGGCGCACACGGTGGTCCCGCTGTTCGGCTGCGGCGCCAACGACGCCTGCAAGGCCGAGATGACCAAGAAGTACCCGCTGCTCGACCCCGCCCGCATCGGCGCCTGGCTCTCCGGCGGCCAGATCGACCAGCTCACCCTGGACACCGGCCACCTGGCCACCGAGTACGCCACCTGGAAGATCGACGCCGCCGAGGCCCAGCGCAACCAGTGGATCCAGGTCCGCGCCCGCGCCTGGGACGCCTACGCCCAGATCGCCGCCGAGGACGCCGGGTTCACCGCCGCCGGCACCTCCAAGCTCACCGCCGAGCAGGCCACCCAGGCCATCACCGACCGCATCGCCGCCCCGCTCCAGGCCGACGCCGCCGAGACGGTCGTCCTGTGGAGCCGCTGGCAGGACGCGCAGGGCCAGGTCAACCGCGTGTACGGCGAGAAGTGGGCGGCCAACGCCACCTGGGACCAGCTCAAGAAGCTCGGCACCGTGCGCCCGAGGCTGGCCACCGTCTACGACTACAGCACCCCCGAGGCCGACGTCGCCACCGACATCAAGAACCTGTCCGAGGTCTTCGGCCAGGTCTACCTGCACACCGCCTGACGGGAGCCGTCCGGTCCCGGCCGGTCCCCGCCGCACGGGGGTCCCGTCAGCCGCCGCCGGCAGACGCGGGCGCCGAGCCGCATGGCTGTCTGCGGCGGCTCCAGGTTGCGGCCCTCGGCCGCCTCGCCCTTGCCGATCATGCGGAACGGCTCGGGGCCGAAGGGGGCGGCCGGATGTCACTCTTGATGACCGTCGTCCCTCCTGTCGTCATTGTGGATCAGGCGACAAGAGTTGGCCTAGCAAGAGCTTGTTTCTGTCATTTCTGCAGGAATGCGCCGAACTCGTCCACGTCAATCAGGCCGTCGCCGTCCTTGTCCAGTTTCCGCACGCCTGCCTGGGCCGCGTCCAGGGTGATGGGCTGGCCGAGGATCTCCATCAGGCGGACGAGTTCGACGGCGGAGATGCGGCCGTCCTTGTCGACGTCGATGAGGTCGAAGGTGATGGCGTGGTCGTTCATAGGGGGTGCCTTCCTGTGTTACCGGTGCGTCGGGTTCAGACCTTAGTGGCGACTTCCCGAAACGCACCGATGAATTCGGGCGGCTCGCCGGAAATGCGAGCCTTTCCTGGAGTCAGACCGTGGCGGCGGCTTGTTTCAGGGCCTCGACGAAGGCGGTGACGTGGGGACGGGCGTCCTCGCGGCGCCAGGCGATGGCGAGCCGGCCCGGCTGGAGACCCGTCACCGGGCGGTAGACCATGCCGGGACGCTTGTAGAGCGCGGCGTTCCCCTCGGCCACGAGGACGACGCCCAGCCCGCTGATCACGGCCTCGAACACCTCCTCGGGCGTGTTCGCCGTGACGCCGACGACCGGGTCGTCGTCCCGGGCGTCGCGGGCGAGCCAGAAGTCGCGCAGCGGGCCGGCCGCGGCGGGCAGCGCGATGAACGGCTCGTCCCGCAGCTCGGCGAACGGGACCTCGGCCATTCCGGCCAGCCGGTGACCGGCCGGCATCGCCACCCCCCGCTCCTCGGTGACCAGCACGTACGTCGCCAGCCCCGGCGGCACCGGCAGCCAGATGAACGCCACGTCGGAGGAGCCGTCGGCGAGGCCGCCGCTCGGGTCGTCCCAGCCGACGAGCCGGAGCGACACCTCCCACCCGGGCCGGGCCTGCCGGAACAGCCGCAGCGCCTCCTGCTGCAACCCCCGGCCGACGGCCGTCTGCATGCCGATGACCAGCGTCCCGGCGGGGGCGGCGGCGCGGGCCGTCTCCACGCCGGCGGCCCAGCGTGCGAGCAGGTCGCGGGCCACCGGCAGCAGCGCCGCGCCCTGCCGGGTCAGCGTCACGCCGCCGTGCACGCGTTCCACCAGCGCGAACCCGAGCTGCCGCTCCAGCACCCTGAGCTGCTTGGACAGGGCCGGCTGCGAGACGAAGAGCCGCTCGGCGGCGCGCGTCACGTTCAGCTCCTCGGCCACCGCGACGAAGTAGCGGAGCTCCCGCAGGTGCACGTCCATAACCGATGGTTATAGCAAAGGGTCTTGGACGCCGGGCGAGCCCCGGCGGCACGATCATCGTCATGAAGACACGCGAACTCGGAACACTGCAGGTCCCCGCGCTCGGCTTCGGCGCGATGGTGCTCTCGCCCGGTGTGTACGGCGACGTCGACGACACCCGTGCCGAGAAGGCGTTGCAGGCCGCCCTCGACGGCGGCGCCACCCACATCGACACCAGCGACGCCTACGGGGTGGACGGCCACAACGAGCGCCTGGTCGGCCGCGCGCTCAAGGGACGCCCCCGCGACGAGGTCGTGGTGGCCACCAAGTTCGGCCTGGCGATCCCCGAAGGCGAGCCCAGCCGCCCGTACCCGGTCGGGTACGCGTTCAACGAGCTGCGCGTGAACGCCGACCCGCGCCTGGTCCGCCGCTACGCCGAACGCAGTCTGCGCAACCTCGGCACCGACGTGATCGACCTGTACTACCTGCACTACCCGGACCCCGGCGTCCCGGTGGAGGAGACGGTGGGCGCGATGGCGGACCTGGTGCGCGACGGCCTGATCAGGCACATCGGCCTGTCCAACGTGACGGCGGCCCAGCTCAGGGCCGCGCACGCGGTCCATCCGGTGACGGCCGTGCAGAACGAGTGGTCGATGTGGCGGCCGGTGGAGCCGGACCTGCTGGCCGCGGCCCGCGAGCTCGGCGTCGGCCTGGTGGCCTGGAGCCCGCTGGGCAACGGCTTCCTGACCGGCACGGTCCAGCGGCTGGAGGAAGGCGACTTCCGCCACAACGCGCCCCGGTTCTCGGCGGAGAACCTGGCCGGCAACAACGACAGGTACGCCCCCATCCGCGCCCTGGCCGCCAGCCTCGGCATCACCCCGGCCCAGCTCGCCCTGTCCTGGCTGCTGCACCAGGACGAGCACGTGGTGGCGATCCCGGGCAGCCGGACCCCCGCCCACATCGAGGAGAACCTGGCCGCCGCCGACCTCACCCTGCACCCGGACACCCTGCACAGGATCGACGAGGCGCTGGTCAGGTTCGACGTGTCGGGCGGCACCCTCCTGTGACCGCCGGGCCGTCGCCCCGCCAGGTCGCCCGGACGGCGCACAGGGTCGCGCCCCCGAGCAGGACGGCGACCGCGGCGACGACCCGCAGGAGCCCGTCGGCCGAGGACGGCGCGGCGAAGTAGACGCTGCCGAGCCCGGCGACGGCGGTCACCCCGGCCAGCACCGGCCCGGTGGCGTTCAGCGCCGAGATCGCCGACGCCAGCCGCGGCTCGACCAGCGTGGTGACGCGCGCGATCAGCGGGCTGTACCCGGCGGCGTGCCCGGCCCCGGCCAGGAGCAGCAGCGGCACGGCCACGACCGGCCGCCACTCGTCCCGGCACAGCAGGGCCAGCAGGCCCGCCCCGGCCGCGAAGGCGACCGGGCCAGCGACCGGCAGAGCCCGCTGGAGTCCCCGCGGGTACCGGGTCCAGCTCAGGCTGAGCGCGCCGAACCCCAGCGCGTACGGGACGAAGGCCAGCCCCGCCCACAGCGGCGAGAACCCCAGTGCGGTCTGGAGGTGCAGCGTGAGGGTGAGCAGGAAGACGGTGTAGCAGCCCATGACGATCCAGCACGCCGCCAGCCCCGGCCGCACCCCGCGCGGCCGTACCGACGCCAGGTCCAGCAGGGGGTGCCGGGCCCTGGTCTCGTGCCGGACGAACACCACCGACAGCGCCGCGCCGCAGGCCAGCGAGATCCACGTCCAGAGCGGCCGGCCGAGGTCGCGGCCGAAGATCAGCGGGACGGTGATCGCGGCCATGGCCGCGGTCAGGATCGCCACGCCGCCCGGGTCGAGGCGCGCCCGGGAGTCCACGGGCGAGGGCGGCAGCAGGCGCGGCCCCACGGCCAGTGAGATCACGCCGATCGGGATGTTGAGCAGGAACACCGGCCGCCAGGACAGGCCCAGGAGGTCGGCGCTGACGACCAGCCCGCCGACGACCTGCCCCAGCGCGACGCCCAGGGCGAGCACCATGCTGTACAGGCCGATCGCCCGGCGGCGGGCGTCGCCCTGCCAGTGCGTCTGGATGAGCGCGAAGATCTGCGGCGTGAGCAGCGCCGCCCCGACGGCCTGCGCGACCCGCGCGAGCACCAGGACGCCCACGTCGGGGGCCAGCCCGCACAGCAGCGAGGCGCCGGTGAACCAGCCCAGCCCGACCAGGAACGCGCGCCGCTGCCCGACGAGGTCGCCGATTCGCGCGCAGGTGACCAGGAGCACGCCGACGGTCAGCAGGTAGCCCGACACGACGAGCTGGATCGCCGTGCCGCCGGCGTGCAGGTCCTGGCGGATGGTCTGCGCGGCGACCGACACGATCGAGCCGTCCATGGAGGCCATGACCTGACCGGTGAGCAGCACGGCGAGCATCGGGCCACGGCGCACGCCGGTCACCGGGGGAGAAACGGGAGGAATCACCCGCCCAGCATCGGCCGTCCGCATCCGTCCGGTCTTGAAGATCCTTGCGGGGGCGCCGGGGTCATCGGGGCGCGTCGAACCCGGCCGCCAGGCCGAAGGCCGCGAAGATCTCGGTCCCCTGGAACACCGAGTTCCGGCTGATGCCCCCGGCGGTGACGGTGAAGATCTGGAGCGTGTGGGGCTCGTAGCGGTCGCCGGCGCGCCGGAAGGCGGCGAACCCGGGCTGGCCGTTGGCCGTGACCGCCGCCAGCCGCCAGTCGGTGCCGGCCGCCTCGAAGACCCAGTCCATGAACAGGCCGTAGTTGCCGCGCCCGGCGAACCAGTTGAGCATCGGCGGCATCTCCATGACGACGTCCTCGGTGAGCAGCCGTTTGAGCTCCTCGACGTCGGCACGCTCGAAGGCCCGCATGTAGCGGTCGACCCGGGCGCGCTGCTCGGCCAGCGGCGGCTCGCCGAGGGGTTCCCGCCGGACGCCGGCCTCCTTCACCCGGGCGCGCGCCCGCTGCAGGGAGCTGTTCACCGACACGACGGTGGTGCCGAGGATCTCCGCCGACTCCGACGCGGAGAAGCTCAGCACGTCCCGCAGGATCAGCGCGCCGCGCTGGCGCGCCGACAGGTGTTGCAGGGCGGCGGCGAACGCCAGGCGCAGGCCGCTGCGCTCGACCACGGCGCCGGCCGGGTCGCCGCCGTCCAGCATCGAGTCCGGCAGGGGCTGGAGCCAGGCCAGGTTCTCCCCCTGGACGAGCGGCGCCAGCGGGTCGGACGCGGCCACCAGCCCCGACGGCAGCGGCCGGCGCCCCCGGACCTCCAAGGCCGTCAGGCAGGCGTTGGTCGCGATCCGGTAGAGCCAGGTGCGCAGGGAGCTGCGCGTCCCGTCGTACTGCTCTCGGGCCCGCCATGCCCGCAGGTACGTGTCCTGGACCAGGTCCTCGGCGTCGTGGGGCGAGCCGAGCATCCGGTAGCAGTACGCCAGCAGCTCCTTGCGGAACGGCTCGATCCGGCGATCGAAGCCCTCCTCCACCGGCGTCACCGTGTCCACGCCCCTGCCCTGCCTTCCGCCTTACGGGTACGTCAGCCTGCCACGACGGCCGGGCTGTTGTGGTAGGCCGCGAGCAGCCAGGCGCCGTCCCGCTTCTCCAGCACCCAGGTCGCGTACACCATACGCTCGGCGGGGACCTCGGTCTCGCCGGGGAAGAGGACGCCGGTCTCGCTCACCGCGATCGCGGCGCTCTCGCCCAGGAAACGGATGTTCTCCAGCTTGTCGACGGTCGTGCTGCCCTTGAGGTAGGACGCGAAGCCCTCGGCCATCTTCCCGCGGACCTCCTCCCTCGACCGGCGCACGCTGCCGGGCAGGATCGAGGTGGCGTCCTCGGTGTAGTCGGTGACGAAGGCGTCGGCGTCGCCGTCGGCCCATGCCTGGTAGAGGCGCTCAAGGACGCTCTTGATGGCGGCCACGTCGTGCGCTCGGGTCTCGGTCATGGCTGTCTCTCCTCATCGCTGGTGACAGGTTCACGGATACGTACCGGCGGGGCCGCCGGAACTCATCGCGCCGGGGCGGAGAACTTTCGGGCCGTTGCGGTTCGGGTTACGCGAGCACGCGGACGTCGTGCTCGTCGAGCCCAAGGACGCCTTCGTCCAGAACGCCGCGTCCATGCGGGCCCTCGCCCGGCCGGAATGGGCCGGGAGGATGTTCTTCCCCTATGACAGGTTGATGCGGCGCGGCCGGATCGTCCGGGAGCGGGCCGTTCGCGGTCGGGTCCACGGCGGGGGAGCTGTCGGCCGACATCTGGTTCCGCGCGTACGGCGTGCGCGTGCAGACCGGCTACCTCGGCGGTGACCTCGGTGACGCGCGCACGCCCCGCGGCCACGTACGGGTGACCGAACGGCGAGGCGCCCTCGTCGGTGTACCGGCCGTCGCCGCTGCCGTTCGTGCTGCTGCCGCTGGGGGCCGAAGGAGGCGTCGGCCAGCTGCCCTCGCCCGAGGGGCCGATCGTGCTGCCGGCCGAGTCGGTGGCCGACTACAAGGGCAGGGACCTGTTCACCGGACGCTTCGCGGAGCTGTTCGGGGTCGCCGCCGAGCCGGCGCCGGCCGGGGTGTGACGCCGGGTCGCGGTCAGGGAGTGTCGGCGCGCTCGATGAAGACGGTCGGGGCGTTGTTGTCCCGCACCAGGCGGGAGAGCAGGTCGGCGAGCGTGGCGCGCTCGGCCTCGTCGAGCCCCGACGGAAGCTCGTCGATGCGTCGGCACGCCTCGGTGTAGAACTCGTCGGCGAGCTTGGCGCCCTCCTCGGTCAGCGTGACCTGGACGGCGCGCCGGTCGGCCGGGTCGGGCTCGCGGCGCACCATGCCGCGCTGCGCGGTGCGATCGACCAGCTCGGTGAGGCTCGACTTGGCCAGGCGCAACAGCGCGCCCAGCTCGCTCATGCCGTACGGCTGGGCCATCAGCACGCACAGGAGCTGGCCCTGCTGGGAGGTCAGCCCGTACGCGCGGGCGGACTCGGCGTAGACGGCGTTGACCAGGAAGGTCGAGCGCACCAGGGCGGAGACGACTCCTAGCTGCTCCTCGGGCTTGGCCATGAGATCAGGTTACCATCAGTTCGGCTACCGAACTATTGACCGCGCACGGACACCGCTCGGGGTTCGGCGATGCCCTGGTGGCCCCAGGTCACGGGATTAGAACCGGACGCAAACCACCAAAAGGACATTTCTTCTGGCCGGGTGGGTAGCAGGGCCGCCATGCGACTGACGTACACCTCCGACGTCTGGTGGAAAAATGCCGTCGTGTACTGCCTGGACGTGGAGACGTTCAAGGACGGTAACGGCGACGGCGTGGGCGACTTCCGCGGCTTGACCCAGCAGATCGACTACCTCGCGGGTCTCGGCGTGACCTGCCTCTGGCTGATGCCGTTCTTCCCCACCCCCAACCGGGACGACGGTTACGACATCACCGACTTCTACAGCATCGATCCCCGCCTGGGGACCCTGGGCGACTTCGTGGAGTTCATGCGGACCGCCAACGACCGGGGCCTGCGGGTGATCGCGGACCTGGTCGTCAACCACACCTCTGACCAGCACCCCTGGTTCAAGGAGTCGCGCAAGAGCAAGGACTCGCCGATGCGCGACTGGTACGTCTGGTCCGACACCCCCGAGCCCGACGACCCGAAACAGGTGGTCTTCCCCGACAAGGAGGACTCCATCTGGCAGTACGACAAGGGCAGCGGCCAGTACTACCTGCACAGCTTCTACCGTCACCAGCCGGACCTGAACGTCGGCAACCCCGAGGTCAGGGACGAGATCACCCGCATCCTCGGCTTCTGGATGGAGCTCGGCCTGTCGGGCTTCCGGGTGGACGCGGTGCCGTTCCTCATCGAGAACGTCAACCCCAAGCTGGCCAACCCGCACGAGTTCCTGGCCGACCTGCGGGCCTTCATGACCAGGCGCAAGGGCGGCTCGATCCTGCTGGGCGAGGTCAACCTGCCCTACAAGGAATTACTGCGGTACTTCGGTGAAGGGCTCGGTGACCAGATCACCATGTGCTTCGACTTCATCGGCATGCAGAACAGCTGGCTCTCCTTCGCCCGCAACAACGCCCGCCCCTTGATGGACGCCCTGCAGGAACGCCCCCGGGCCCCCAAGGACTGCCAATGGGCGATGTTCCTCCGCAACCACGACGAACTGACCCTCGACAAGCTCACCGACGAGGAACGTCAGGAGATCTTCGAGGCGTTCGGCCCCCGTAAGGACATGCAGATCTTCGGCCGCGGGCTGCGGCGGCGGCTGCCCACGATGTTCGGCGGCGACCTGCGGCGCATCAAGATGGCCTACAGCCTGCTGTTCTCCCTTCCCGGCACCCCCGTGATCTTCTACGGCGAGGAGATCGGCATGGGGGAGAACCTGGACGAAGAGGGCCGGATGGCCGTCCGCATCCCCATGCAGTGGTCCGAGGACGGCGGCTTCAGCCAGACGGAGGAGACGGTCCGCGAGATCCCCGAGGGCGCCTTCGCGCCCGACCGGGTCAACGTGGCCGACCAGAAACGCGACACCGACTCGCTGCTGCGCTGGTTCCAGCTCCTCATCGAGCGGTACCGCGAGTGCCCTGAGCTGGCGTGGGGGCAGTACACGGTGCTGGACGCCGGCGACGATGCGATCTTCTCCCACCGCTGCGACGCCGACGGCGCGACGGTCGTGGTCGCCCACAACCTGTGCGACACGGCCAAGGACGTCGAGCTGCGGCTGGACGGCCTGGAGAACTGCGACCTCACGGACCTGCTGGTGGACGGCACGATCAAGGTGTCGGCCGACGGCACGGCCAAGCTCGCGCTGGGACCGCACGGCTGCCGCTGGCTGCGCGCCTCGCCCCCCGAGCTGCCCCCGGAGGACGCGGGCGTCATGTCGCAGTAGTTCGGACGTCAGGACGGTGGAGGCGGGTAGGCCGTCATGGCGAGTTCGGCGACGCTCAGCAGGCCGGCGTAGGAGGCGCCGTCGCGGGACTGCGTGGACATGCCCTGGATCACCGACGCGAAGAAGGTGGCCAGGGCTTCCGTATCGGTGCCGGGGGCCAGGCGGCCGGCCGCGACGTCGTCGTCCACGCGCTTCCTGATCGCCGCCTTCGCCGCCTGCCTGAACCCCCGCAGCAACTCCTCCACGTCGGCGGACTCCGGCCCGCAGTTGACCGCGGCGGTGATGATCAGGCAGCCGGGCGGGTGGTCGGCGTTCGTGTACTCGGCGGCCGACTCGCGCAGCACGCGTTCGACGGCCCGGCGGCCGGTGGGCTCCTCGGCGAGCGCCCGGGTGGTGAACGCGCCGTGGGTGAGCTGGTAGCGGCGCACCGCCTCCTCGAACAGCCGCCGCTTGTCGCCGAAGGCCGCGTACAGGCTGGGCGGTCTGATGCCCATGGCGGCGGTCAGCGCGGCGATCGAGGTCGCCTCGTAGCCGTGCTCCCAGAACGCGCGCAGCGCGCTCTCCAGCGCCGCGTCCCTGTCGAATGCCCGTTGCCTCGCCATGCCCTCATTCTATAGCGATCGCTATGTTATGGTTTCTGTATCGATCGCTAAAGAAAGGATTCGAGCGATGAGGACTGCCCTGGTGACGGGCGCCGGAAGGGGCATCGGCCGGGCCGTCGCGCTGCGCCTGGCCAAGCACGGGTTCCGCGTGATCGTGAACTACGCCCGGGACGCCGCCGCGGCCGAGGAGGTCGTCCGGCTGATCGGGGCGGACGCCGTGGCCGTGCGGGCCGACCTGGGCGTGCCGGAGGAGGTCGAGCGGCTCGCCCGCCGGGTCGCCGAGGAGACCGACGTGCTGGACGTGCTGGTCAACAACGCCGGCATCGGCCTGTCCAAGCCCCTCGCGCAGGAGACGGAGGAGGGCTACGACCGGCTGTTCGCGGTCAACGTCAAGGGCCTGTTCTTCCTCACCCGGCAGGTGCTGCCGTTGATCCCCGACGGCGGCCGCATCGTGAACATCACCTCCGGGGTGACCCGCATCGCCTACCCCGAGGGCATCGCGTACGCGATGACCAAGGGCGCGGTGCAGGTGTTCACGCTGGCTCTGGCCAAGGAGCTGGGGCCGCGCGGCATCACGGTCAACAACGTCGCGCCCGGCATCGTCGACACCGACGTCAACGCGGGCTGGCTGGGCGACCCCGGGGCCCGCGCGTACGCCGCGAGCAGGCACGCGCTCAACCGCATCGGCGAGCCCGGCGAGATCGCGGACGTGGTCGCGTTCGCCGCCTCGCCCGCGGCGAGCTTCGTCACTGGCACCACCCTCGACGCCACCGGCGGCGGAAACCTCTAGGAGACACCCATGCCCACGGTCATCCACGACGGCGGACCCGTGCACTTCAACCGGGCGGGCAGCGGCCCCGGCCTGGTCATGGTGCACGGCACCGGCGGCGACGCCGCCACCAACTACGGCCACCTCGTCCAGAACTTCACCGACATCCGCACGGTGATCACCCCCGACTACGCGGGCAGCGGCCAGACCGCCGACCCCGGCGGCGACCTCACCCTCGACCTGCTGATCGAGCAGGTCGCGGCGACCTTCCCGGACGGCGGCCCGTCCGACCTGGTCGGCTTCTCGCTGGGCGCGGTGGTGGCGGCGGGGGTCGCCGCCCGGCATCCCGAGCTGGTCAGGCGGCTGGTGCTGATCGCGGGCTGGACGCACGCCGGCGACCCCCGGCTCCGGCTCGGCCTGCGCACCTGGGCCCGGCTGGCGGCCACCGACCCCGAGAGCTTCGCGGCGTACGGCCCGCTGGTCGGCTTCAGCCCGGCCTTCGTGAGCGGCCTGGGCGAGGACGGCCTGAAGGCCATGACGGCCGGCGACCCGCCCCCCGGCACGGTACGCCAGATCGAGCTGGACCTCAGGACCGACATCAGGGACCTGCTCCCGAGCATCACCGCGCCCACGCTGGTCGTCGGCTGCACGCAGGACCACCTCGTCCCGGTCGGGCACGCCCGCGCCCTGCACGCCGCGCTGCCCGGCAGCCGTTACGCCGAGCTGGACAGCGGGCATGTGGTGCTACACGAACGTCCCGAAGAGGTGACAGCCTTGATCCGCGATTTCGTAACCAACGAGTAATTTGTCCTGGTTACCCTCCAGGCACATGCAGACCAAGAAGCTCGCCGCCACAGGGGCCGCCGCGCTGACCGCGCTGGCCCTGGTGGCGCTCCCCGCCCACGCGAGCGGGGACAAGAGCGTCACCGTCACCGTGATGGGGACGTCGGACATCCACAGCAACGCCCTCAACTGGGACTACTTCAAGGACGCCGCCTACGCCGACAAGCAGGGCAACACCATCGGCCTGGCCCAGGTGTCGTCGCTGGTCAACAAGGTCAGGGCCGAGCGCGGGGCGGACCACACGCTGCTGTTCGACTCGGGTGACACGATCCAGGGCACGCCCCTGGCCTACTACTACGCCAAGGTCGAGCCGATCACCGAGACCGGGCAGACCCACCCGATGGCCAAGGCCATGAACGCCATCGGCTATGACGCCGTCACCCTCGGGAACCACGAGTTCAACTACGGTCTGCCGCTGCTGGCCACCTGGATCAGGCAGATGCGGGCGCCGGTGCTGGGCGCCAACGCCGTGCACGCCGGGAGCGGGCTGCCGGCGTACCGGCCGTTCGTGATCAAGACCATGAAGGTCAAGGGCGACAAGCCGATCAAGGTCGGCGTGCTCGGCCTGACCAACCCCGGGGTGGCCATCTGGGACAAGGCGAACGTCGAGGGCAAGCTGCGCTTCACCGACCTGGTCGAGTCGGCCAGGAAGTGGGTGCCGGTCATCCGCGGCCTCGGCGCGGACGTGGTCGTGGTGACCGCGCACGCCGGCGACAGCGGCATGTCCTCCTACGGCACCGACCTGCCCGTGGAGAACGCCTCGGCGATGGTCGCCGAGCAGGTGCCGGGCATCGACGCGGTGCTGTTCGGGCACGCCCACAACGAGGTCGCCCAGCGCTTCGTGACCAACAGGACCACCGGGCAGCAGGTGCTGCTCACCGAGCCGGGCAAGTGGGGCCAGCGCCTGTCGCGGCTCGACTTCACCCTCACCAAGCAGCGCGGGAAGTGGGTCGTGACCGGCAAGAGCTCGGCCACGCTCAACACCAACACGGTGACGGAGGACCCGAAGATCGTCTCGCTGCTCAAGCCGCAGCACGACACCACGGTCGGCTACGTCAACAAGGTCGTCGCCAAGTCGGCCGAGGAGCTGTCGGCGGCCGAGTCGCCGTACAAGGACACGCCGATCCTGGACTACATCCAGCAGGTGCAGACCGAGACCGTGAAGGCCGCCCTGCCGGGCAACACGCTGCCGGTGCTGTCGATCGCCGCGCCGTTCAGCCGCACCGCCGTCTTCCCCGCCGGTGACGTGCGGGTCAGGGACGTGGCCGGGCTCTACGTCTACGACAACACGCTGCTGGCGATCAAGCTGACCGGCGCCCAGATCAAGGACTACCTGGAGTACTCGGCCCGGTACTTCAACCAGCTCAACCCGGGCGACCCGGTGGACGTCGCCAAGCTGACCAACGCCGGCAACACCCCGGACTACAACTACGACCAGCTCTCGGGCGTCTCCTACGACATCGACGTGGCCAAGCCCGCCGGGCAGCGCATCGCCAACCTCACCTTCGAGGGCGCGCCGATCCCGGCCGGCAAGGAGTTCGTGGTCGCGATCAACAACTACCGCCAGTCGGGCGGCGGCGGCTTCCCGCACGTCACCACCGCTCCCGTGCTGTACAACGCGCAGGTGGAGATCCGCCAGGCGCTGATCGAGTACGCCACCGCCAAGGGCACGATCAACCCCGCCGACTTCGCCTCCGCCAACTGGCGGCTGACCCGCGACGGCGCCCCGCTGTTCTGACCCCGACGCCAGGCGGGTGCCCACCCCGGCCACCCGCCTGGCCCCAGACCGGACGGGCCCGCGCTGCTCACAGGTACGAGGGCCCGTCTGGCTCAGGCCGGACGGACCCGCGCTGCTCACAGGTACGAGGGCCCGCTCACCCGGTGCCGGAACGTCCACCACACCCATCCCTGCGAGGCGACCAGCAGCGGGATCAGGGCGAGGATCACCGGCGTCAGCAGCGCCCCCGACGACCCCGCCACCAGCGGCAGCCGCAGCCCGGCCAGCACCCCGACCACCAGCAGCGCCCCGGCCGTCAGCGCGTACGTGCGGCCCTCGCCCGCCTCGCCGGACAACACCCCGGCCCGCTCCCGCAGCGATCCGCGCAGCCGCAGCGCCGCGAACGCCAGCCCGTGCACCGCGAACAGCGCCGCCACCACCAGCGCGGCCAGCAGCACGAGCGGCCCCTGGATGCCGAGCAGCACCTCGGCGAGCAGCAGCCCCCAGCTCAGCGCCAGCCCCCAGCTCCCGGCCACGATCC
The DNA here is from genome assembly GCF_044465345.1 of Nonomuraea sp. NPDC049684. NCBI lineage: Bacteria > Bacillati > Actinomycetota > Actinomycetes > Streptosporangiales > Streptosporangiaceae > Nonomuraea > Nonomuraea sp. NPDC049684. Next base: position 108,653 of record NZ_JBITLO010000022.1, read on the forward strand.
CGCCGTCCCAGAACGCCTGCCAGCGCGCCCCGGGCACCCGCCCCCGCAGCCACAGGCCCATGTCCCTGACCACCCACGCGACGAGCAGCGCGACGACCACCGCGTAGTTGTCGCTCAGCAGGTGGCCCTCCAGGTCGGGGAAGAGCCCCGCGAGCACCCCGGCCGAGGCCACCAGCCACACCTCGTTGCCGAGGAAGAACGGCGCGATCGCGGCGATCACCTCGCGCCGCTCGCCCGCCGACCGCCCGAGGTACGGCAGCGCCATGCCGACCCCGATGTCGGCCCCGCCCAGCACGAGGTAGCCGAGGGCGAAGAAGGCCAGGACGAAGATCTCCATGATCGGCTCCCTCAGAACGCCGGGACGGGGACGGGGGTCTCGGCCGGAAGGGCGCCGAGCGCGACCGCGCCGGGCCCGCGCCGGGCCGTCCGGGCCAGCAGCCAGTAGTTGACCGCGATCAGCACCGTGAACACCGACACGAACGCCGTCAGCGACAGCCGCATCTGGCCCGCCGTCACCGGCGACATGGCCTCGGACGTCCGCAGCAGCCCGTAGACCACCCACGGCTGGCGGCCCATCTCGCGGAAGGTCCACCCGGCGAGCATGGTGACGAACGGCACGGGGATCATCAGCGTCAGCAGCAGGTGCCAGGCCCGGAAGCCGCGCACGACCGGCCGGAAGAACGTCAGCGGCAGGCTCAGCCCCGCCACGACGGTCATCACCACCCAGAGGATCATCATCGTGATGCCGGCCCCCTGCACCCAGCCGGTCGCAGGCAGGTAGTCGCCCGGCCCGAACCTGGCCGCCATGTCCGCCTGCACGGCCGCCAGCCGCTCGGCCTTCCCCGTCCAGGCCGCCGCCTTGGACGGCTGGAGGGTCTGGAACCCGAGCCCGCCGAACGTCACCGTGAAGAACGAGGCCGGCAGCGCGACGCCGACGCCGATCCGCAGCGACTTCCTGAACAGGTCGTGCTCGGCGGTGCGTCTGCGCAGGTGGTAGGCGCTCACCCCGGCCATGAAGAACCCGCCGACGATCATCGCGCCGCCCATGACGTGCCCGAACGCGATCTGCGCGGCCGGATTGGCGATCATCGCCCCGAAGTCGGTGAGCCGCAGCCGGCCGCCCTCGACGGCGTGGCCCACCGGGTTCTGCAGGAAGCCGTTGGAGATCATGATCCAGAACGCCGACGCGTACGCGGTGAGCGTGACGACCCAGATCAGCGCCAGGTGCGCCCAGCGGTTCAGCCGGTGCCAGCCGAAGATCCACAGGCCCAGGAACGTGGCCTCGACGAAGAAGGCCACCAGCGTCTCGATCGCCAGCGAGGCGCCGAAGACGTTGCCCGCGTAGTCGGTCAGCCCGCTCCACGACAGGCCGAGCTGGAACTCCATGACCAGCCCGGTGACGATGCCCATGGCGTAGTTGATGATGTAGAGCTGCCCCCAGAACCTCGTCATCCGCAGGTGGACGGGGTCGCCGCTGAACGTGGCCCGGGTCTGGACGACGGCCACCAGCGTCGCCAGGCCGAGCGTCAGCGCGACGAAGAGGAAGTGCGCGCCCGCGGTGAACGCGAACTGCAGCCGGGCGAGGTCGACGGTGTCCATGCCGAGAGCCTGGCGGCACGGCATGATCCACCGCGTCATGCCCGGGTCTGCAATCGGGCGTACAACCACGGGCCGAAGATCACCGCAGACGTACGACTCAGGTTGTAAGCCAGCCCGGCGTGATCATCCCGGCCTCGTAGGCGACCACCACGAGCTGGGCCCTGTCGCGCACGCCGAGCTTGGTCATGATGCGGCTGACGTGCGTCTTCGCCGTGGCAGGGCTGAGCACCAGCCGGGCGGCGATCTCGTCGTTGGACAGCCCGGCCGCCACCAGCCCCATCACCTCGCGCTCGCGCTCGGTGAGCGCGTTGAGCGCGGGGCCCGGCTCCGGCCGCTTGACCCGGCCGGCGAACTCGGCGATCAGCCGCCGCGTCACCGACGGCGAGATCAGCGCGTCGCCCCTGGCCACGACCCGGACCGCGTGGATCAGCTCGGCCGGCTCGGTGTCCTTGACCAGGAACCCGCCCGCCCCCGCGCGCAGCGCGCCGTAGACGTAGTCGTCCAGGTCGAAGGTGGTCAGGATGATGACCTTGACGCCGTCGAGCCGCGGGTCGCCCGCGATGCGCCGGGTGGCCTCCAGGCCGTCGAGCTCGGGCATGCGGATGTCCATGAGCACGACGTCGGGCCGGTGCTCGTGGGCGCCCGCCACGGCCGCCGCGCCGGTGCCGGCCTCGCCGACGACCTCGATGTCGTCCTCGTCGGAGAGAATCGACCGGAACCCGGCGCGGACCAGGGTCTGGTCGTCGGCGAGCAGTACGCGGATCATCGGACTCCGTTCAGTGGCAGGCGGGCGACGACGCGGAAGCCGCCCTCGGGGCGCGGGCCGGCCTCCAGGTCGCCGCCGAGCGCGGCGGCGCGCTCGCGCATGCCCTGCAGGCCGAAGCCGCTGCCTTCGGTGTACGTGGCGCCCGGGCCGTCGTCCTCGACCCGGATCAGGAGGTTCCCGGACGCGTTGCTGACGGAGAGGGTGGCCTTCGTCGTGCCGGAATGGCGGGCGACGTTGGTCAGCGACTCCTTGATGATGCGGGCGGCGGCCAGGTCGACCTCGGTCGGCACGGCGTCCAGCGGCCCGGACGGCTCGACGGCCACCTCCAGCCCCGACGCCGCGACCAGGTCCGGCAGCCGCGCCAGGCTGTCGGCGGGCCTGGTCGGCGCGTCCTCGTCCACCTGGCGCAGCACCCCCAGCGTGGTGCGCAGCTGGCGCAGCGTGTCCTTGCTGGTCTCCTTGATGGTCCGCAGCGCGGCCTCGGCCTTCTCGGGACGCCTGGCCAGCCCGTGCAGCGCGGCCGACGCCTGCACGTTGATCATGGAGATGTTGTGCCCGAGCACGTCGTGCAGCTCCCTGGCGATGCGCAGGCGTTCCTCGCTCGCGCGCCGCCTGGCCTCCTCCTCCTTGGAGTGCTCGGCGTCCAGCGCGCGCCGCTGCGCCTCCTGAAGGTACGCCCGGCGGTTCCTGGTGACCCCGCCGAACGCGATCGCGGCCACCACCCAGCCGGTGATCGCGCCGAACGTGCCGTTGTCCACGTGCCTGGACCCGTGGGCCTCGCCGAACCCCATCGCCAGCAGCACGGCGGCCCCGGTGGCGATCGCGGCGGCCAGCCGTCCCTGGTCGGCGGCGGTGTAGAGGGCCACGAACAGCAGCACGACCAGCGGCCCGTCGAACCGGGCGAGCGGATAGTAGGCGGACACCGCCACGACGATCACGATCAGCGACGTGACGGGAAGGCGCCGCCGCAGCAGCAGCGCGCCGCACGACACGATCGGCAGCACCACGTCCAGCACGCCGGCGGACTGCTCGCTCCTGAGCCCGGCGACCAGAGTGCCGGCGAGCGTGACGGCGACCACCGCGAGGGACACCGCGGTGCTCGCCGACAATCTACGCATGTGCTCCATTTTGTATGGTCTTGCGAGTGCCGGGGTAGTTGACCGAGATGAGTACCAAGGATGAGCTCCGGCAGGTCGAAGAGGACCTGGCCCGGCTGAAGGCGGAGAACCAGGACCTGCGCGACCAGGTGGGCACCATGGGCGCGACCGACCAGATCGAGACCTCGGCCATGATCGCCCAGGCCGACGAGCAGTCCGAGCTGATCGCCGACCTCGAACGACGCCGTGCCGACCTGGAGAGGCGGGCGCAGGAGGAGGGCTGAGGCTCAGCGGCGCAGCGGAGCGCCCACCTCGTGCAGGTGGCGCAGGGCCTGGCCGTAGGAGGCGAGAAGCCCGGTCTGCAGGTAGCTGACGCCGACCTCGGCGCAGTAGCTCTCGACGATGGGCTGCGCCTTGCGCAGGTTGGGCGCGGGCATGTTCGGGAACAGGTGGTGCTCGATCTGGTAGTTGAGCTGGCCGAGCGCCACGTCGGTGAACAGGCCGCCCCTGACGTTGCGGGAGGTCAGCACCTGCTTGCGGAGGAAATCCAGCTTGTCGTTCTTGGTCAGGACGGGCATGCCCTTGTGGTTGGGCGCGAACGTGGAGCCCAGGTAGAGGCCGAACAGCCCCTGATGCACGATCAGGAACACCAGCGCCTTGCCGAACGGCAGCACGGCGAAGACCGCGCCGAAGTAGAGCACGACGTGGGCGGTCAGCAGCGCCAGCTCCGCCCACGGCCGCTTGGCCGACGGCGCGAGCAGCGCCTTGAAACTGGCGATGTGCAGGTGCCAGGCCTCAAGGGTGAGCAGCGGGAAGAACAGGAACGCCTGGTACTTCGCGACGGCACGCGGCAGGCCCGCGCTGCGCGCCACCTGGTCGTCCGACCAGACGATGACCGCGGGTGAGACGTCGGGGTCGTGGTCCTCGTGGTTGGGGTTGGAGTGGTGGCGGTTGTGCTTGCTGGTCCACCATCCCCAGCCCAGGCCGATGCCGAGGTTCCCCAGCAGGAGACCCGTCACGTCGCTCGGCCGCCGCTTCCTGAACACCTGGCGGTGGCCGAGGTCGTGGGAGACGAAGCCGATCTGCGCGAAGACCACGGCCAGCGCGACCGCGACGAGCAGTTGCCACCACGAGTCGCCCACCCAGGCGAACAACGCCCAGCAGCCGAGGTACGCGGCGACCACGATGGTCAGCCGCACCGCGTAATAGACCGGACGCCGGTCGAGGAGACCGGCGTCAGAGATTCGGCGGGCTAGCCGGGCGAAGTCACTGCCCCGGGTGTCGACCACACTTGGACTGGCCACAGATCTCCTCACATTGCGGTGGAAAGTTGCCACAACCCTCGCGTATCCGCCGCGAAACCGGAAGGTTTTCCATGGTCGTCCCGGGAGCGGCGGAGAAGGGGTTCGTCGTCGGTTTCCGTGGCCTCTTCCCCGACCATATGGCCCGGCGGCGGATGCCGCGTACGCGACGGGCTCAGCCGAGCAGCGACAATGCGTGCCGCTCCGGGTTCGGCAGGGCCGCGCCGCTGGTCAGAGCCTCGTGGAAGGCGTCGGTGCCGAGGGCGGAGCGGCACCGTCCGTCCAGGGCGACCAGGGCGGGGTCGGCTGAGCCGGCGACGCCGCGCAGCGCGCGGGCCGCGCCCAGCAGCTCGGCCGCCGGCCGGGGCGGCAGGTGCTCGGCCGCGCCCTCCAGCACGGTCGCGCGGGCCGTCCGGTCGCCGCAGGTCTCCATCAGCTCCAGCGCCGTGCGCAGCGGCTGGCCGGGCTCCGCCACGCGGGCCAGCTCGACCTGCATGAACGCCCTGAACTGCGCGGGCCCCTCCCCGTTGTCGAGCGTCAGCGCGCGGTCGAGCAGCCGGGCCGCCTCCGGCCGGTCGCCGCTGCGCCGGGCCAGCTCGGCGCGGGCGTGCAGGACCCTGGCCTGGGTCACCGCGTCCTCGGCCCGCAGCGCCGACCGCCACGCCTGCGCCAGCGTGGCGGCGGCCCCCTCGTGGTCGCCCGCCCGCGCCTTGAGCTGCCCGAGCCGGAGCAGGAACGTCATCGGGCCGAACGGCGCGTCCAGCCCCGACAGCTCCGCGGCCAGCCGTCCCGGCTCCTCGGCGCGGGCGAGCGCGGCGGCGAAGTCGCCCCGGTTCTCGGCGACCAGCGACAACCAGTAGAGGCAGGCCCACTGGCCCCAGCGGTCGCCGGTGCGGCGGAAGCCGTCGAGGGCCGGGCCGAGCAGGTCCTGCGCGCCCGCGACCGTGCCGTACTCGAACCGGACGATGCCGCCGACCAGCAGCGCGGCCGAGCGCGTCCACAGGTCGGGGGAGTCGCGCAGGCGCTCGACGACGTCCTCGGTGAGCTCGACGACGTCGGCGGGCGGGCGCTGCGCGCCGCTCATGGCCCAGAAGTTCAGCGCGGCGGGATGGTCGGAGCCGAGCACCGCCGGGGTCGGCTCGCCGCCCGTGAGCACCCGGCACAGCCCGTGCGCCAGCTCGCGTCCCGGCGGCGGCACGTCCCCGACCCGGCGCAGCACGGCCGCCGCCCGCTCGCTCATCTCGCGCCGCCGTCCGCGCATGATCCAGGGCCAGAACCGGGGCAGGATCAGCCTGAGCGGGTCGTCGGAGTGGCGCAGGGCGGCGTCGAGGTTGTCCTGCTCGGCGTCCAGCACCGCCAGCCAGGCGAGCTGCTCGCCGGTACGCAGGAGCGGGTCGGCGGTCTCGGCCAGCCGGGTGTAGTAGCGGGCGTGGGCCTGCCGGAGGGCGGGCAGGTCGGCGGCGGCGTACTGCCTGATGGTGGCCAGCATCGAGTAGCGGTCGCCGGAGACCGAGACGAGCGACTTGTCCACGAGCGAGGCGAGATCGTCCGGGTCGCCGCCGCACACCTCCGCGACGGCCTCGTACGTCGCGCCGCCGGAGAAGACGGTCAGCCCGCGCAGCAGCTCCCGCTCCGGCGCCGACAGCAGGTTCCAGCTCCAGTCGATGACGTCGCGCAACGTACGATGACGCGGCTCGGACGTACGTCCCCCGCGAAAGGCCAGCCGGTCGCCGAGCTGCCGGACCAGCACGGACACCGGCATCGTGCGCAGCCGGGCGGCGGCCAGCTCGATCGCCAGCGGGATGCCGTCGAGCTCCCGGCAGATGCGCCCGGCCTCGGCCGCGCTCACCGCCAGGCCGGGCCTGGCCGCCGCGGCCCGCGCCAGGAACAGCTCCGCGGCCTCGGGCAGCGGCAGGACGGGATGCAGCACCTCGCCGGGGATGTCGAGCGGCTCCCTGCTGGTGGCCAGGACGCGCAGCCCGGCGACCTCCGACAGCAGCCACCGCGCGACCGTGGCGGCCTCCTCCACGACGTGCTCGCAGTTGTCCAGCACGATGAGCGGCGACGTGCCGCGCAGCGCCCGGACCACGTCGGTCGTCCGCAGGACGCTCTCGACCGCGGCCCGCACCCCGGTGGCGGAGGCCAGCTCGACCAGCCACACGCCGTCGGGCACGTCGAGGCCGCCGGCCGCCTCCAGCGCCAGGCGGGTCTTGCCCACGCCGCCGGGGCCGACCAGCGTGACCAGCCGCTCGTCCGGGCCGCCCAGCAGGGCGTGCAGCCGGGCGACGTCGCCGGCCCGGCCGACGAAACCGGTGAGCCGGGCGGGCAGGTTGCCCCTCGGCGCGGGAGCCGGGTCGCGCAACGCCGCCATGTGGGCCGCGCGCAGCTCGGGGCCGGGATCGACGCCCAGCTCGTCGGCGAGGTCGGCCCTGATCCGCTCGAAGACCTCCAGCGCCTCGCCGCGCCGTCCGCGCGCCACCAGCGCGCGCATGAGCAGGGCGTGGAACGGCTCCCGCAGCCGGTGCGCCGCGACCAGCTCCTCCAGCTCGGCCACGACCCCCGGCCCGCCCCCACGTCCGCCCCGCGCCTGCTCGGACGCGGGCTCGGACGCGAGGGCGGAGCCGGGCACGGAGCCGGGCACGGAGCCGGGTTTGGGCGCGAAGCCGGGCGCGGAGGCGGGGGCGGACGCGGGCTCGGACGCCAGGTCGGCGGTGATCGCGGCGGCCAGGGCCGTGAGACGCAGTTCCTCCAGCCGGGCCGCGGGCGCGGCGGCGAACGCCAGCCCGGCCGCGTCCGCCAGCGCGGGCCCGCGCCACAACGCCAGCGCGCCGCGCGGGTCACCGGCCCGCACCAGCAGCTCGAACGCCGACGCGTCCACCTCGCCGGGCGGCACGTCCAGCAGGTAGCCGGCCGGGTGCGAGGAGATCAGCCCGGGCGCCTGCCTGCGGGCCCGCGAGACCAGCGACTGGAGCGCCGCGGCCGGGTGGGCGGGCGGCTCGCCGGGCCACAGGTCGTCGATCAGCCGCTCGGCGGTCACCACCCGGCCCGGGTCGAGCGCCAGACGGACGAGCAGGGCGCGCACCCGGGCGCCGCCGATCTCGGCCCCAGCCACCTGGAGCGGCCCGAGGACCCCGATCCGCATGCCCCCACCGTACGGGCAGACGGCCGGTGCCGAGCGCCCGACGGCCCGCCCGCCGTCACCCGGTCCAAGCAGATCACCCGGCTTCGCCCGGTCCGAGCGGATCGCCAGGCTTCACCCGGTCCGAGCGGATCGCCCGGCTTCACCCGGTCCGAGCGGTCCCGAACGGTGAGGTCAGCTCTCCGAGAGGCGGTCGAACAGGGTGAGCGCCGCCTGGCGCACCTCCTCCGGGGTCAACCCGTCGAGGGCCTGCCGCGCGTCGGCGATGTCACGCGTCGTGGCCAGCGTGATGGCCACGGACGAGGCGGCGGCGCGGTCGATCGATCCCGTCGGGGCGGCGTCGGCCAGCTGCTGGGCGCTCGCGGCGAGGTCGAGGTTGTCTCTCAACGGATCTCCTCGGACGAAGTCGGCTTCGCACATTTCATCACTTTGCGTCGCCCCACATCCACCATTTGTTGAATTCGGGACGTTATGCCCTGAGCGGGTCGTGCCCGACGGACATGAGCTCGCGCCGCGAGTCGTCGTCCGTCCGGTCGCCCATGGTCTCGACCAGCTCGACGACCTGACGCATCACGTCCAGGTCGGCCTTGGTCAGGTCGCCCTTCCGCTTGCTCAGGACGTGCAGCACGCCCCTGCCCAGCTCGTCGATGCCCATGTCGGGATCGGGAGGGAAGCCCTCCTCGTCCGAGGCGTCGGCGAGCAGGTAGCCGCGCAGCTCCTCCGAGTTCATGTTGACCGCCCGGTGGAACTCGTTCCAGAGCGTGTCCGTGTCGAAACCCTCAGTCATATGGGCCGCCTACCCGCCCGGACCTCGCGTTACGCCCCGGGAACGGTCAGCCCCGACTCGTAGGCCGCGATCACCGCCTGCACGCGGTCCCGCAGGCCCAGTTTGCTCAGCACGTTGCTGACGTGCGTCTTCACGGTGTGCTCGCTGACCACCATGGCCTGGGCGATCTCCGCGTTGGACAGGCCGCGCGCGATGAGCTGCAACGTCTCGCGCTCCCTGGCGGTCAGCGACTCCAGCGTGTGCGCGGGGGCGGCGGTCGTCGCGGGGCGTGAGGTGAACTCGGCGATCAGCCTCCTGGTCACCGTGGGCGCGAGCAGCGACTCGCCCGCGGCCACGACGCGCACCGCGGTCACCAGGTCGTCCCGCCGCACGTCCTTCAGCAGGAACCCGCTCGCGCCCGCGCGCAGCGCGTCGAACACGTAGTCGTCCAGGTCGAACGTGGTCAGCATCAGCACCCGGCAGGCGGTCTCGGCGCACACGATCCTGGCCGCCTCGATGCCGTCCATCCTGGGCATGCGGATGTCGAGCAGCAGCACGTCCGGCTCGTGGGCCCGTACGGCGGCCACGGCCTCGACCCCGTCGCCCGCCTCGGCCACCACCGAGATGTCGGGCTGGGCGTCGAGGATCATCGCGAACCCGCCCCTGACCAGCTCCTGGTCGTCGGCCACCACGACGCGCACGCTCATCGTCCGGCCCCCAGCGGCAGCCGCGCCGACACGGCGAAGCCGGGCCTGTCCGCGCGCGGGCCGGCGGTCGCGCTGCCGCCGCAGGCCGCGGCCCGTTCGCGCATGCCGATCAGGCCGTTGCCGCCCGAGGGCAGCGCGGGGCCGCCGCCGCGCCCGTTGTCCGTGACGTCGATCATCAGGTGGTCGTCCTCCCAGGTGAGCCGGATCTCGGCGCGGTCGGCGCCGGAGTGCTTGACGATGTTGGTGAGCGCTTCCTGCGTGATCCGGTAGGCGGCCAGCGCGCTGTCGGGGCCGATCGGGCCGGGCTCGCCGGACTCGGCGAAGCTCACGTCCAGGCCGGTGCCCGCCACCTGGCGGGCCAGCGCGGGCAGGTCCGCGAGGGTCGGCTGCGGCGCCCGCGGCGCCTGCGGCTCGTCCTCCTTCAGTACGCCGAGCATGCGGCGCAGCTGCACCATCGCGTCCCGGCCCGCGGCGGCGATGGCGTCGAAGGCGGCCTCGGCCCTGGCCGGGTTGCTGCGCACCACGACGGGCCCCGCCTCGGCCTGGACCACCATGAGGCTGACCGCGTGGGCCAGGATGTCGTGCATGTCGCGGGCGATCCTGGCCCGCTCGCGTTCGGCCGCGCGCTCGGCTTCCAACTGACGCTCCCTTTCGAGCCGGGCCGCGCGCTCGGCCAGCTCGGCGGCGTGGGCGCGGGACGTGGCCGCCGCGCGGCCGATGGCGTAGGCGGCGGTGAACAGGGCGACCCCGCGCATCGCGGTCTCCCACGAGCCGACGGAGGTCAGGCCGCCGACGAGCGTCACGACGAGCATGACGACCCTGGGCAGGCGGGGCGAGTACGCGGCGACCGTGTAGAAGACGACGAGCGCGCCGTACCAGATCGGCTGGCGGGCGACGTTGTCGGCGAAGTCGTAGAGCGCGCCCACGGCCAGGCTGACGATCAGCATGGTCACCGGCCACCGGCGCCGCCAGACGACGGGCAGCGAGGCGCCGATCGCGATCACGTACCCCCACCAGTCCCATCGGCCGCCGTACGGGTCATGGCTGGAGATCAGCGGCCAGGTCTGGACGAGGGCGATCAACAGGGCGAGCGCCCCGTCCACCCAGAGGTGGGGGAGCGCTCGGAGCCGGCGACGAAAGACGTCGACAAGCGTCAGATCGGACACGGGGTCCCATTGTTCCTCACGCATGGACGAGCGCATGCCGGGCGCCGGCCTGGTCCTGGCGGCGGGCCAGCGGCCAGAACGACACCAGCATGCACACGGCGCCGAGCGGGATCAGGTCCTTCTCCAGGATCGGGAGGGCGAAGTCGAGCAGGACGAGGACGGGGGTCCAGAGCTTGACCTGCCGCCGCGCGGCGAGCTGGACGACCAGGGCCAGCTGGGCGAGGTAGAACAGGACCGGACCGGCGGCGTAGACCGCGAGCGACACCCCCGGCACCGCCTGGACCTGGTCGAACAGCGGGGACATCGCGTCGTGGTCGGCGGCCATGAACCCGACGACGATGTCGATCAGGAACTGCGCGGCCGCGCACGCGATGCCCACCAGGCCGACCACGAGGCTGGTGGTGGCGATGGGGTTGCGACCCAGCATCCGCCACATTTCCCGAAATATCACGACGAACAGGGCGAGAGCGGCAAGAAAGGCGAGATGGCCGGCCGTCCAGGCCAACCCCGGCCCTCGGCTCCCGTCCAGGCCGTCGACGATCCGGATCACGCCGTACGACAGGACGAGCAGCGGGGCGGCCACGAAGGCGGCGCGGGTGTTCATCAGGGTTCTCCTCAAGCGGCGGGGTGATGCACTTATCCTGCGGTTTTCCGCTCCGGATGTGATCGCCGGGACGGGCGATCCCGCGCCTCGCTCTCAAGAGGGATGCCCCTCGCTCGCACGCCCCAGAGGCATGCCGACAACAGGAGTCGGCTTGACAAGCGATATTGTCGGTGCGATCGTCGGCCGCACACCGCGCCGGGCCGTGACAGGGAGACCGCCATGCCGCACGAGTTCGAGATCCGCCACGAGATCCCGCTGGACGCCGCCCCCGACGTCGTCTGGCAGGCCATCGCGGAGGGCCCGGGCATCGACTCGTGGTTCATGGGCCGTACCGAACTGGAACCGCGCGAAGGCGGCCGGGGCACGCAGACCTTCGGCGCCGACGTCGCCACCGAGTCGGTGGTGACCGCCTGGGAGCCGGGCAGGCGCCTGGCCCACCGCGGCGTGGAGAACCCCGACGGCACGTTCATGGCCTTCGAGTACCTGCTGGAGGCCCGCGGCTCGGGCAGCACGGTGCTCCGCTTCGTCCACAGCGGCTTCCTCGGCGACGACTGGGAGTCGGAGTACGACGACCTTGAGCGCGGCGACCTCCAGTACCTGTACAAGCTGGCCGTATACCTCAGGCACTTCCCCGGCAGGATCTCCACCCACAACCTGTTCCTGGCCGGGCCGTGCGCGTCGGAGGAGCGGTTCTGGGCCGAGCTCGGGGCCGCGCTCGGCGTCGCCGGACGTCCGGTGGCGGGGGAGAAGGTGACGGTCGCGGTCGAGGGGCGGGCGCCGGAGCGGGGCGTCGTGGAGTGGGTGACCGTCCCTGGCACGTTCGTGGCGGTCCGTACGGACGACGGCCTGTACATGTTCGTCCAGGGACGCGGCATGGCGGTGGTGGAGCACCACGCCTACGCCCCGGTGGACGGCGAGGCCCTGGAAACCGCCTGGACCCGCTGGCTCGACGCCGTCTCGGCCTGACCGGCGTCGTTCAGGCGAAGAAGCTGACCGTCTCGGCCTGACCGGCGGCCCTCAGGCGAAGAACTCCCGCAACACCGGCGCGAGGGCCGCCGGCTTGACGATGTGGGTCTGCCCGTCGAGCGTGCGGTGGTCGGCCGCGGGCAGCGCCTCGGCCAGCGCGGCGACGGAGTCGCGCATCCACCGCGGGCTCTTCCCGCCGTCGGCGACGAGCGTCGGCACGGTCACCGACGCCCACGCGCCCGCCGGGTACGCCACCCCCCGCTGGTACGGGAAGACGATCGCGGTGTCGTACGGCAGGGTGTGCGCCACGGCCTTGAGCGTGGCCCACGCGGGCATGAACCGCATCATCGCCACCACGATCGCCGGCAGGCCGACCCCCTCGCGCATGAACAGCCTGACCGCCTCGGCCCGGCGGCCGGCGGCCACCAGCGCCTCCAGCCGTCGCGGGTAGTCGTCCTTGATCGGGGGACGGGAGCCGTCCACGATGAACGGGGGCTCGTACAGGGCCAGGCGCTCGACCGGCAGGCCGCTCTGGACCGCCGCCAGGGCGAGGGCGGCGCCGGAGGAGGTGCCGTACAGGCGGACCGGGCCGCCGGCCTCCTTGACCAGCGCGGCCAGGTCCTCGACCTCCCGTTCGAGGGCGTAGGGCTGGGTGTCGCCGCTCTCGCCCCGTCCGCGCCGGTCGTAGGTGTAGACCGTGAAGTCAGGGGCGAGCGCTTCCGCCAGGCCGCCGTTGATGCTGGAGCCGCGGAAGCTGAGTGCGCCGTCCACGAGGATGACCGCCGGGCCCTGGCCTGCGCGTTCGTACGCGATGGGGGTGCCGTCCGCGGAGTTGATCATGCTGCTCATGGTGTTCCTCCCGTTTCGTGGTGCCCACGCTAGCTACCGACAAATAAAATTGTCAAGAAATCTTTTGGTGGAGGACGTACTGATACGGGTACCTCTGCGCTCTTACCTGATGGAGTCGTCCCGAGCGCGGGGGACGCTGGGACGGCTCCCACATCGCGTGCCGCGAAAAGGAGGGGACGGCACGTGCCGCAGACGGGGGCGGGCGGTCTGCCAGCCGCACGCCCCGGCCGCGGCACGTGCCGTGGGCACCGCCCCTCGGCGCCGGCTACGTCGCCGGGACCGTGACCGGCCCGCTCGCGGACGCCTGCGACCTGCGGCCGAGCCGCCGTACCGGCCCGATCACCAGCAGCGCCGTCACCACGCCGACCGTCACCAGGGCCGAGCCGAGCATGAAGACGCGCGGCTCGACCAGCGCGGTGACCGGGCCGGCCAGCGCCTGCCCGACCGCCATGCCCGCGACCGACCCGGCCACCTGGTAGGCGTTGACCCGGTTCAGCACGTCCGGCGCGATCTGGGTCTGCACGGTCGTCGACCACATCACCGACCAGAACGCCATCGCGCACCCCCCGGCCAGGTGCCCGGCCATCAGCAGCGGCAGCGGCGCGCCGAGCGCGACCGACAGCGGCACGGCGACGTACCCGATCAGCGCCACCGCCCCCGCCGCCAGCGGCCTGCGCGGCTTGAGCCGGATCGCCACCAGCCCGCCCAGGACGGTCCCGAGGCCGAGCGCCGCCATCACCCAGCCGTAGTCGGCCCCGATGACCTGGGACGACAGCGGCACGTACGGCCCCACCACCAGCACGCCCCAGAACACCCATACCAGGATGACCGACCACATCCAGCTCCTGGCCTTGAACTCCTCCCAGCCCCTGCGCAGGTCGCTCAGCACGTCGGACGGCTCCGGCCTGGGCACGGCGACCCGCACCAGCACCAGGCACACCGCGCTGACCAGGAACGTCGCGGCGTCCACGGTGTAGACGAAGACCGGCCCGGTGGCCACGATGAGGATCCCGGCCAGCGCGGGCCCGGCGAGCTGGGTGACCGCCTCGGCGATCTTCAGGGTCGCGTTGGCCCGCTGCGGATCCTCGGCGACCAGCGGCACCATCCCGTTGACGCACGGTTCGAACACCCCGGCGGCCATGCCCGACAGGAACGCCATCGCCAGCAGCAGGGCGAACGGCGGGGCCCCGTCGAGGAAGGCGACGGCCACGACCGCCTGGGTGACCACCCTGACCACGTCCGCGCCGATCATCAGGCGCCGGGGCCCGATCCGGTCGGCCACGACCCCGCCGAACAACATGACCAGCACGGCCGACGCGGTCCAGAGCGCGAGCACGAAGCCGACGCCGGCGATCCCGTAGACTTTGCCGATCGCCAGCGCCGAGGCGACGGGCATCATCGCGTCGCCGAGCAGCGAGATCGTGCGGGCCCCGAAGTAGAGGGCGAAACTCCTCGTCCACATGAGCCCCAATTCTGGATTTCTCCAGATCAAAGCACCGGTGTCCCAAATGACATCATTGGGTACATTTGCGCCATGGCCCTGGACTGCCCCGAGACCCCACCGGCCCCCGTGCGCCCCCACCGCGTGGTCGCCCTGGTCGCGCCCAACCAGGAGCTCTATCCCGTCACCTCGGCCTCGGCCGTCTTCGGCTACCACGGGCCCGACATCCCCCAGCACTACGGCTTCACCCTGTGCGCCGAGCGGCCGGGCTCGCTGCCCACCACCCTCGGCGTCCCCATGCGGGTGGACAGCGGTCTCGAAGCCATCGACGAGGCCGACACCGTGATCGTCGCGGGCTGGACCCTGGTCCCCTCGCCGGCCGTGCTCGACGCGGTGTCCCGGGCCCATGCACGCGGGGCGCGGATCGTCGCCGTCTGCGCGGGCATCTTCATCCCCGCCGCCCTGGGCCTGCTGGACGGCCGCCGCGCGTCCGTGCACTGGGAGCTGTCCGGGGAGCTGGCCGCCCGGCACCCGCGGGTCATCCCCGACGACACCGTCATCTACGTGGACCACGGCGACGTCGCCACCGCGGGAGCCTCGGCCGCCACCCTCGACCTGTGCCTGCACCAGGTGCTCCAGGACCACGGCGCGGCCCACGCCATGCGCATCGGCCGTCAGCTCGCCGCCGGGCCGCACCGCGAGGGCTGCCAGCGCCAGTACCCGCCGCTGCCCACCGCGGGGCCCATGCCGGACTCGCTGGCCCCGCTGCTCGAATGGCTGCTCGGCCGGTTGCCCGACCACGTCACCGTCGAGGACATGGCCGCCTACTCGGGCGTCTCCACGCGGACCCTGACCCGGCAGTTCGCCGACCAGCTCGGCGTGCCGCCCGCCCGCTGGCTGCTGGAACGCCGGCTGGCCGCCACCCGCGCGCTGCTGGAGGAGACCGACCTGCCGGTCGAGACCATCGCCGCCCGCGTCGGGCTCTCCTCGGCGGTCAACCTCCGCCGCCGCTTCCACACCGCGCTGCGCACCACCCCGGCCGCCTACCGCCGCTCCTTCCGCTGACGGACGGCGGCCGCCGTCAGGCCGCGTGCCAGGGACGGGCGGGCTCGGTCTCCTTGGCGGCGTCCGCGACGCGCACCGCGTACGTCGGCCGCCCGGCGCCGGGCACCGGCCCGAGGTAGGAGTGGCCGGTCAGGTGGCACCACGCGGGCAGGTCGACGGGCGCGGCGGGGTCGGTGGCGATCAGGTGGATCACGGCGCCCGGACCGGCGCGCAGCACGTGCCCGCGCAGCTCGATGAGCAGTTGGACGCACATCTTGTCGCCGCCGTCGATCACGAGATCAGGTTCGGGCATGCGTACAGGAAACCACGCGTCGCCGTCGAGTAGGTTGAGGCCTGTCCCGGCCCGGTGAGAGCCGGATCAGGCGTCGGACGGTAACGGCCCGGACACAACGGGCGGATTATCCCAGTAAAAGGGTCATAATCCTGTTCAAGTGTTGGGGAAGGCGGTGATGAGATGACCGGGTTCGCCGAGATCGCCGAAGAGGCCGCGCCGGCCGAGAGCCGCGGGACCGGGCGGGGCTCGCCCGGCCAGGGCGTGCGGCTCGCGCGCGTCACGGCCGTCGCCCTGGCGGTGGCCTCGCCGGTCCTCACGGTCGCCGCGCTGCTCGTCTACGCCCGCCTGCCGGCGGCGTGGACCCCGCTGCGGACCGCCTCGCCCCAGACGGCCGCCGCCCTGACCTTCCCCGCGGTCGGCGCGTTCCTGATCTTCCACCGGCCGCGGCTGAACATGGCGTGGCTGATGGTCGCGGGCGGCATCGCCGCCGCCGTCAGCGACCTGTCCAGCGCGATGATGTTCCGGCTGGCCGCCGACGGCGACCTGGTCGCGGCCGGGCTCGTACGCTTCCCCGCACAGGTCGGCTGGGCGGTGTGCGGCCTGGCGCTCACCATGCTGCTGCCGCTCTACTCGCCCGACGGGCGGCTGCCCTCGCCGCGCTGGCGGTGGGTGCTGCTGCTGGGCGCGTTCTCGCTCGGGCTCGACCTGGCCCGCTCGGTGTTCCGGCCCGACCCGCCCCCCGGCAGCTACCCCTACCCGGCCGTCATCCCCAACCCGCTGCAGATCCGCGCGCTCGGGCCGTACGTGGAGGCCGTCTCCGCCGTCGCCTGGACCGGCATCTACGTCGCCATGGCTTTGACCGCGATCTCCCTGGCGCTGCGGCTGCGCCGGGCCGACCCGGTGGGCAGGCGGCAGATCGGGTGGCCGCTGTTCGCGTTCGCCGGTTACGTCGTGTTCCTGATCACGGCCGCGTTCGTGCCCGCCCTGCTGTGGCCGAGCGTCGTGTGGGCGGCGCTCATCCCGGTCGCCGTCGCGTTCTCGGTGACCCGCTACCGGCTCTACGGCATCGACACGGTGATCAGCCGGGCCTTCGTCGCGGCCGGGCTGGTGGCCGTGGTGAGCGCGGTCTACTTCGGCGCGGGCGCGCTGTCCAGCCTCGTGGTCTCCGGCTACGACGAGATCGCGGGCATCGCCGCCGCGCTGTTCGCGGGCGCGTTCTTCCAGCCGCTGCGGCACGTGCTGCAACGCGCCGTCGACCGCCTCCTGTACGGCAGCGTCGGCGACCCCGCCGTGCTGGCCGAACGCCTGACCCAGGCCGTCCGGCGCGGCGACCCGGCCAAGGCGCTGACCTCCGTGGTCAGCGTGCTGCGCGACGGGCTCGCGGTCGAGGGCGTGGCCGTGGAGGTCGCCGACGGCGAGCCGCGTTACGTCGAGAGCGGCCGGGTGGGCGCGGAGCCCCGCCAGGTGCCGCTGGTGTGGCACGGCGAGCGCGTCGGCCGCCTGTTCGTCGGGCCGCCCGGCCCGCGCCGCTTCCCCGCCGCCCACAACGAGCGCGTCCTCACCACGCTCACGCCGTACGCCGCCGACGTGGCGCACGCCGTGCGCATGGCCGCCGACCTGCAGCGTTCCAGGGAACGCATCCTGACGGCCAGGGAGGAGGAGCGCCGCCGCCTGCGCCGCGACCTGCACGACGGGCTCGGCCAGACCCTCTCGGCCATGGCCATGACCATCAACATGGCCAGGATGAGCCTGAAGAAGTCGCCCGACGCCGCCGACGAGCTGCTGCGCGAGCTGCACACCGGCATGGGCGCGGTCACCGACGACATCCGCGAGCTGGTGTACGGCCTGCGCCCGCCCGCGCTCGACGACCTCGGGCTGGCCAGAGCCGTCCGCGAGCTGGCCGGGCAGTCCTCGCCGGACACCGAGATCGAGGTGGAGGTCGAGGGCAGCCTGACCGACCTGCCCGCCGCCGTCGAGGTGGCCGTCTACCGGATCGTCCAGGAGGCGCTGACCAACATCCGGCGGCACGCCAGGGCCTCCCGCGCCCGCATCGTGCTCCAGCGGGACTCGGTGCTGCGCGTGCTGGTCGCCGACGACGGCCGCGGGCTGCCCGCCGCGTACAGCGCGGGGGTGGGCCTCGGCTCGATGCGGGAACGGGCGGCCGAGCTCGGCGGCATCTGCGTCGTCAACAGCGGGCCGGGGGCCGGGACGCGGGTCGAGGTCATGCTGCCCCTGGGGTCGGCCGCGAAGGAGCCGGTCAGGCCGCCGCGCGCGGGCCGCTGAGCGCCGCGGGCCGTCCTCGGCAAAATTGACCGAGGGTAGTTTTGATCTCACTCTTGGTGTGGAACATGGTGAAGTATCACCTCATTCCTCACGGAGGACGTGCCTTGCCCCAGCACACACCCCGCCTGGTGATGTACTACCGGACCCACGTCGACTGCGGTCTCTACGTCTCCCCGCTGCCCCTGATCGAACGGCGTACCGGCCTCACCCACCTGGTCGTCGCCACCGTGGAGATCGGCGCGGACGGCGACGTCCGGCTCAACGGCGCCCCGCCCGACTGCCCCGACCTGGCCCAGATGTGGGACGACGTGCAGGTCACCCAGGTGTACGGCGCCCGCGCCCTGGCCAGGATCGACGGGCTGGACCGCCTCGACCACGACTTCGACGCCTGCTACCCGCCGCTGCGCCGCCTGCTCGCCCGCCGCCGCCTCGACGGCGTGGACCTCCACCTGACCGAGCCCGTCTCGCCGCCCGGCCTCGGACGCCTGATCGACCGGCTGCGCGCCGACTTCGGCCCGGCCTTCCTGCTCGCGCTCACCCCGTCCGCCGCCGTGGACCACGACGAGGTCTTCCGCGACAGGGGTGGCGACCTCGCCTGGCTCAACCTGCCGATGTACGGCGGCCCGCGGAGCCTGGCCGACCCGTGCGACTACGACGCCGTGCTCGCCGGGGGAGTGGTGCCGGCGGGCAAGCTGGTGGCCGGGGCGGTCACCAGCCCCGACAACGGGGGCGGCGGCTACGTCGAGGTCGACCGCCTGGCCGCCACCGTCGCCGAGCTGCTGCGCCGGCATCCCGGGATGGGCGGGGTGAGCGGCTGGGAGTACTACAACGCCCTGCCCGGCGGCACGGACGCCCCATGGCAGTGGGCCGAACGCGTCGGCGCCGCCCTCAGACTGACCCGCAAGCCCTGACCTTTCGGGCCCTCGCCCTACAGGGTCTTGCGGGCCCCCGCCCTACAAGGTCTTTCGGGCCCCTGCCCTACAGGGTTCGGTCAGCGTCGCCGGCGCTTCTGGGCGCCTGCCGTCTTGCCCGGTTTGCGGGGCTTCCTGGGCAGGCGGCCGCGCTCGCCCGGCGGCCGTACGTGCACCCCGCGCCACCGCTGCAACGCCACGCGCGCGGCCGAGGCCACCCGGGGCGCCGGATGGTGCTCGATGAGGAAGCGCAGCATCGGCGTCGTGTAGGGGTGGTCGCTGCACGTCATCATGCCGAGCATGCTGAGCACGTCGTCGACGTCGAGGTTGCCGGAGAGCTGGAGTATCGACTCGGCCGGCCCGCCGATCTCCATCGCGGCCACGGTCATGTCGGCGTACACCCAGGCCACGTCGACGGGCGCGGGCGGGACGTCGTGGTCCTCCTTCTCCCTGGCCCGGATGAGCGCCCCCAGCCGGGGCACCTCGCGCAACGCGGCGGCGATCTCCCGGCCCGGCCGGCCGAGGTCCTCCAGCAGCACGGTCAGCCCGACGGCCCGGCTCAGCGGGCTGACGTCGAGCAGCACGTCGGCGATCTCCTCGGCGGCCCGCGCTGGATCGCGCCCGCCCAGCCAGACGCGCACCTCCTCGGCGCGTTCGTCGTCGTCGTAGGTGCGCAGGGCCCGCAGCAGCGCGGGGGCGTCGGCGCCGGCCGTGCCGCCGTGGACCGGGATGTCCTGGCCGATGAGGGTCTTGAAGAGGTCGAGCGCGCTCCAGGTGCCGAGCGGGGTCAGCGACACCGACGAGCCCTCGCGCCGGATCAGCCGCAACCAGGCCAGCTCGTCGGCCGCCTCGTCGGTCAGCTCGGGGATCTCCGCCACCGGCAGGGCGTCACGGTGGCTGAGCAGCATCAGCAGGGTGCTCGTGCCCGCGTCGAGCGCGGCGGCGTCGGCCTCGGGGGAGAACAGCGAGTAGAGGATGTCGCCCCACGTGTCCAGCACGTCGTCGGCCGGACCCGACGTCAGCGTCTCGACCGCCGGGCCGGTCGTGGCGGCCCCGTCGCGCACGTCGATGAGCCGGCTGTCCTCGGCCACGCCCCACAGCCGCCCCTGCTCCGGCCGCGCCGCCCCCGGCTCACCGGCGGCGGAGGCCAGGCGGAGCAGGTCGTGGACGACCGGCGTCGCCCGGACCACGGCCGCGAGGTCGTCGGCCGGGAGGAGGCGCACCGGCGGCTGGAGGGTCACGAGCGGCAGCAGGTCCGCTTGATGGAGGAAGGAGTCCACGGTGGGTAAGGTTACTGTCTCATTGCGTGACGCTGCCCGCTCTTTGCCTTCATGCGCGGCCGGAAAACCCCTCGGATTCTGTCGGTGCCCGGTGATACAAACGGGTCCGACGTTCGCCCGCCCTCGGCCAAGGGGTTTCACCGTGACCAGCGGCAGTTCGGAGTTCTCCGTCGAAGGCCCGCGCTACGACCGGCGCGGGCCCGTCCGCTGGCTCTGGTCCCACCTGCGCCGCCACCCGCTCCCCCTGACGGGCTTCCTCGGCGGCTCGCTGGTGATGGTGGTGCTCAACGCGCTGGTCCCCCAGCTCATCGGCTCGGCCTTCGACGCGGTGCTGGGCGGGCGGGGTGCGCCCGCCGCGCTCGGCCTGGTCGCCCTGGTGCTGCTGGCGGTGGTGTCGGCCCGCGGCCTGTTCGACCTCCTCGCCCGGCTGAGCAGCGAGATGCTGGCCAAGCGGCTCGAACGCGACGCCCGCGACGAGCTCTACGCCGGCCTGCTCGGCAAGAGCCAGACCTTCCACAACCGGCAGCGGGTGGGCGACCTGATGGCGCGGGCGGCCAACGACATCCGCCAGCTCTCCATCATGATCAGTCCGGGCGTCGACCTGATCGTCGACTCCGGCCTCACCGGCCTGGTGCCCCTGGTCTTCATCGCCGCGATCGACCCGCGGCTGCTGCTGGTGCCGGTGGTGTTCGGGGTGCTGTTCGCGTTCGCGCTGCGCCACTACATGGGGCAGCTCAACCCGGTGGCCACCCGCATGCGCGACGAGTTCGGCGACCTCAACGCCGGGCTGAGCCAGGCGGTGCGCGGCATCGAGGTCATCAAGGTGACCGCGCAGGAGGAGCAGGAGCGGCTGCGCTTCCGCGCCAACGCCCGGCGCTACCGCGACTCGTTCGTGCGCAACGGCCTCGTCCAGGCCCGCTACCTGCCCACGTTGCTGTTCGCCTGCGCCATGGCGGGGGCGCTGTGGCACGCCCTCCTCCTGCACGCCGCCGGCGCGATCACGATCGGCGACCTGGTGGCCTTCATGGGGCTGATGGGCATGCTCGGCTTCCCGACCCAGATCTCGATCTTCACGTTCTCGCTGGTCCAGATCGGCATCGTGTCCTCCCGCCGGATCCTCGACATCGTGGGCGCCGAGACCGAGCTGGAGCAGCCGGCCGCCGGCCACGTCGCGCCCATCGGGGGCGAGATCGTCTTCGACGGCGTCACGTTCGGCTACGGCGAGGGCGAGCCCGTCCTGCGGGGGGTGACGTTCACCGTGCGGCCGGGGGAGACGGTGGCGATCGTCGGCGAGACCGGGGCGGGCAAGAGCTCGCTGACGAAGCTGGTGCCCCGCATCTACGACGTCACCTCGGGCCGGATCCTGGTCGACGGCGTCGACGTCCGCGACTGGGACCTCGACTCGCTGCGCTCCCAGATCTCCACCATCGAGCAGGACGTCGTGCTGTTCTCGCGGTCCGTGGCCGAGAACATCGCCTTCGGCCTCGGCCAGCGGGCCGACCGCGCCGCCGTGGTCAGAGCGGCGGAGGACGCGCAGGCGGCCGAGTTCGTGGCCGAGCTCGACGACGGCTACGACACCGTCATCGGCGAGCGCGGCCTCACGCTGTCCGGCGGCCAGCGCCAGCGGCTGGCCATCGCGCGGGCGCTGCTGACCGACCCGGCGATCCTGGTCCTCGACGACTCCACCAGCGCCATCGACTCCGCCACCGAAGACCGCATCCAGCAGGCCATCGAGCGCATCCAGGAAGGCCGCACCACCCTGATGATCACCCACCGGCTCTCCCAGATCCGCTGGGCCGACAAGGTCCTGCTGCTGCGGCGCGGCGAGGTGGCCGGCTTCGGCACCCACGACGAGCTGATCGCCGGCAGCCCCCTCTACCGCCGCATCTTCGCCCACTACGACGAGGTCCCGGCCGACCAGGGCGCGCTCGACGAGCAGGAAAGGGTCCACTGATGGGCTTCATCATGGACGGCCTCGACGCCGAGGACTACGACCGCACCTACTCCGACCGTGACCTCACGCGCCGGATCCTCGCCTACTTCCGTCCCAAGCTGGGCGCGATGTTCCTGGTGGCGTCCATGATCGTGCTGGTCTCGGCGGCGCAGGCGGCCCTGCCGCTGCTGGCCAGCCAGGGCGTCGACGCCATCCAGGACGGCACGATCGCCGGCGTCGGCCCGCTGCTCGCCGCCGGCATCCTGCTCGCCGGCGCGCTGAGCTGGGCCTTCAACTTCGTCCGCCAGTGGTACAGCGCGCGGGTGACCGGCGACGTCGTGCTGCGCCTGCGCGAGGACGCCTTCGACGCCGTGCTCGAACGCGACCTGTCGTTCTACGACGAGACCCCGTCGGGCCGCATCGTCAGCCGCGTCACCTCCGACACCGACGACTTCGCCACCGTCTCCACCCTGACGATGGACCTGATCAGCCAGGTGCTGATGGTGGGGTTCGTCACCGTCCTGCTGTTCCTGCGCAGCGTCGAGCTGGCGCTGCTGACCCTGCTGGTGGCGCCGGTCGTGATGGGCATGGCGCTGCTGTTCCGGCGGCTGGCCCGCTCCAGCACGCGGCGGGCCCAGCGGTCGCTGAGCCGGGTCAACGCCAACCTGCAGGAGACCATGGGCGGCATCGCCGTGGCCAAGAACTTCCGCCAGGAGCAGCAGGTCTACGACGAGTTCCGGCCGGTCAACGAGCAGAGCTACCGGGTGACGCTGCGCCAGGGCTTCGTCTTCTCGGCCATCTTCCCCCTGCTGTTCCTCGTGGCGGGGCTCGCGACGGTCGCGCTGGTCCGGCTCGGCGGCGCCGAGGTGCTCGGCGGCGACCTGTCGGCGGGCGACTGGTACCTGTTCCTGCAGGGCGTGTCGCTGTTCTGGATGCCGCTCACCTCCATCGCCGCCTTCTGGTCGCAGTTCCAGCAGGGCCTGTCGGCCTCCGAGCGGGTCTTCGCCCTGATCGACGCCCCGCCCCGGGTCGTCCAGACCGGCTCGGCCGACCCGGGCAGGCTCGCCGGGCGCATCGAGTTCGACGACGTCACCTTCGGCTACGACGCGGACCACCCCGTGCTCCGCCGCTTCGACCTGGTCGTCGAGGCGGGCGAGACCGTCGCGCTGGTCGGCCACACCGGCGCCGGCAAGTCCACGCTGGGCAAGCTGATCACCCGCTTCTACGAGTTCCAGGAAGGCCGCCTGCTGATCGACGGCCACGACATCCGCTCGCTCGACCTCGGCGCGTACCGGCGGCAGATCGGCGCGGTGCCGCAGGCGCCGTTCCTGTTCAGCGGCACGGTCGCCGACAACATCCGCTACCCGCGTCCCGACGCGGGCGACGACGAGGTGCTGGCCGCGGCGGCCGCGGTCGGCGGCGGCGACTGGATCGAGGCCCTGCCCCACGGCCTGGCCACCGACGTGGGCGAGCACGGGCGGGCCCTGTCCATGGGGCAGCGGCAGCTCGTCGCGCTGGCTCGCCTGCTCATCCAGGACCCGGCGATCGTCGTCCTCGACGAGGCCACCGCCAGCGTCGACCCGCTGACCGAGGCCCAGATCCAGGAGGGGCTCGACGTGGTGCTGGCCGGCCGCACCTCGATCGTCATCGCCCACCGGCTGTCCACGATCGAGCACGTCGACCGCATCATCGTGCTCGACCACGGCCGGATCGTGGAGGAGGGCGACCACGCCTCGCTGCTGGCCCGCGGCGGCCGCTACTGCCAGGTCTACAACACCTACTTCCGCCACCAGTCGCCCGACTACCGGCCCGACAGCGGGTTCGTCGCCGTCGGCGAGACCTGACGGGCTCACATGACGAGCCGCTGCTGCATGCTGCTGCGCCATTCCACCATCAGCACGGTCGCGTCGTCCTGGAGCCGTCCGTGCTGGTGCTCCATGATGGCCTGCACCAGCCGGCGCAGCGTCTCGGGCGCCGACAGGCCGTCGGCCTCCTGGCGGAGGATGAAGTCGATGAAGCGCTCCAGGCCGAACAGCTCGCCGTCCGGGCTCTGCGCCTCGATGATCCCGTCGGTGTAGAACAACAGCCGGTCGCCGGGCTGGAGCTGGTAGCGCAGCTCCCCGGTGTACGGCCGCAGCAGGAAGCCCATCGGCGGGTCGGGCTCGCTGGACAGCGTGGCCACCTGCTGGCCCTCGCGGATCACCAGCGGCGGATGGTGCCCCCGGTTCACCCAGGTCAGCCAGCCGGTGCTCAGGTCGAGGCAGGCCAGGATGCCGGTGGTGAAGCGGCCGGTGAACTGCTCGGCAATGGCCTCGTCGATCGCCTCGCCCGTGCCGACGAGATCGGCGCCCTGCCGCCGGCTGTTCCGGTTGGCCCCGACGGCGATGGTGGCCGTCAGCCCGGCGGAGGTGTCGTGGCCCATCGAGTCGAAGATCGACACGTGCAGCGTCTCGCCGTCGATGGCGTAGTCGAAGGCGTCCCCGCCCACCTCGTACGCCGGTTCGAGCACGGCGCTGACCACCACGTCGTCGTCGGCGAACGTCCCCGGCGGCAGCAGCGGCACCAGCACCTCGGCCGACAGCGTCATCGGCCGGGCGCGGATCAAGCGCGAGTAGGAGTCGCTGTGCGGCCGCTTGCTGATCACCAGCAGCGCGACCAGCGACGCGAGTTGCTTGGCCCGCCACTCGGCGACCTCGTCGTCCAGCGGCACCGTCACCCCGAGCACGCCGACCCGCTCGGTGCCGTCCAGGAGCGGCAGCCACAGCCGCCGAGCCGTGGCGTCGGGCCCGCCCGGCACGTGCACGACCTCCACGTTACGGAAGGCGATCCCGGCGAGCGTGCCGTCGATCCGCAGGGCAGTCAGCGCCTCGCCGGACGGGCCACGCTGCTCCGGAAGCGGGATGAGCTCCTGCTGCTGCAGGTCGGTGACGTAGATCGCGGTCTCGGCGAAGCCCACCAGCGCGGCGTGCCCGGCGACCACGTGCGGCAGGTCCTCCATCGCGGTCAGGTGATTGGCGGACAGCATGCCGCCCAGCATCAGCTCTCCGCCACTCCGCCGCATCGGCACCCCTTCCTGAGATCTGCCGGGGAACCGACCCACTCGAGTGGCGCTTCCTGCCCGGTCGGCTGCCGCCGACGTCTCCGTACGGGCCGGGCCGCCCTCACTCGGCGGCAGGCGGTCCTTCCGGGTGCTCCGGCTCCGGCGCCCGCCACCGCGCCGCGTCCTGGTACGCCTTCGTCACCGCGACGATCATGGCTGCCTGGGCGCCGGCCACCGCCGGCCAGAGCATCATGCCGCCGCCTGCGAAGACGCAGAGCACCGGCAGCGCGGCGGACGTGAAGACCCATCCGCTCACCGATCCAGGAATCCTCAAAATCGGCTCTCCCATACGTACCAGGGGCCTTCGAGATGCGTGTAACCCGTGTGGGACTCCTCGGGCGGCTCGCCTCCGGGGCTCCACGCGAAGCCGTACTGGTCGAAGAGGCCGGTGTCGCTCACCAGGAACCGCGCTCCGCCCGGCATCCGCTGGATCACCGTCAGCGGGTAGAGGCCCACCCACTGGTCTTCGTGCTCGACGGCCCTGGTGTCCGCGGCCACCGTACGGGCGAACCGCTCCAGCGCCGACTCCGACAGCGCGAACCGGACCTCGGACGGCATCCCGGTGAGCACCAGCGCGGTCACGGTCACGCCCATCAGCGGCGCGGCCGTCCAGCGGACCCAGTGGCGGCGCAGCCCGGGACGTCCGTCGGCGCGCAGCAGGCCCACCGCGAACCGGGCGACCCAGACGACCACGGTGACGACGGCGAGCACGAGACCCGCCAGCAGCAGTGTGAACGAGCCTCCGCCCGGCATGCTCGTGTAGTCGAGCATGATCAGCCCCACCACGGCGACCAGCGGCAGCAGCACCTTGCCGGGCGGCCCGACCAGGGCCCGGGTGAGCGCCGGTAAGGGAGGTCGCTCGGCGACGTTTTCCGACATGCCCGAGAGTACCGTGATCATCGGACCCTCGGCGGAGAAGGGGCCGGGCAGACCCGCTACAGCAGCCGGGAACGGTCCAGCGCCGCCCTCTTCCGCACCTCGGCCAGGAAGACCTCCGTGTGGCGGTGGTGGCGGCGCGGACGGCCGGGCTCGCGGCCGGGCGGGGTGTCGGCGTGCTGGGAGAAGGTCAGCCAGCAGCTGCGGATGCCGTAGAGGAGGTTCTCCAGCAGGTCGAGGGCCGGGCGGGCGGGGTTGAGCGGGGTGATG
Source organism: Nonomuraea sp. NPDC049684 (assembly GCF_044465345.1). Classification (NCBI taxonomy): domain Bacteria; kingdom Bacillati; phylum Actinomycetota; class Actinomycetes; order Streptosporangiales; family Streptosporangiaceae; genus Nonomuraea; species Nonomuraea sp. NPDC049684. The sequence continues at coordinate 135,046 of NZ_JBITLO010000022.1, forward strand.
GGCAGGTAGACGGTGCTGGGGCCGAGGCCGAGCTCGGGATGGTCGGTGCGGGCCTGGGCGATCAGCTCCTCGGCCACGCCGATGCGGTGCTTGGCCTCGGTGACGCCGTACAGGTGGCCCTCGGCGACGTGCAGCGCGTTGCGGATCATCGGCATGACCGCGGCCCTGGGCGAGCCGCCGCCGCTCATCGCGGAGAGCACCTCGGTGAGGCTCTCCTGGGCGGGGGCCTTGATGTTGTCGACCTCGGAGATGGTCTGCATCGGGTGCAGGCCGGTGTGCCGGGCGCTGATGGTGGCGGCGGCGTGGAGCCAGTGGGCCGCCGCTATCGCGGCCGCGGTGGGGTCGATCTTGGTGAACAGCGCCTCCGTGCCGAACGGATGCTGGTGCAGCAGGCTGTCGGCCTGGGCGACCTGGAGGGGCGAGGCGTCCTCGCGGCTGAGCATGACGGCCTGCTGGGCGCGCGCGGTCAGGTCGCCGAGCTCGGCGTTCTCGATGGCGGCCAGCTCGGCGGTGACGTCGGTGGCCACGCTGCCGGCCAGCGGGGCGTGGTTGATCGTGTGCAGCGTACGGCCGACGCGGTGGGCGACCTCCTCCACCCGCGTGGAGTAGAGGGTCAAGGCGCCGTTGGCCGGCCGGACGGGCGCCAGCAGGGCCGGGATGACCGAGGCGAACGCGTCGCGCTCGGCCTGCCGCTGCCAGCCGACGCTGTTGGGGCCGTGCTGGTCGGCGGCGCTGGACGGGTGGGTGTAGCAGCGCCAGCAGGCATAGGACAGCTCCGTGAGGCTGGTGGCCAGGCGAAGCACGTCGGGGCTCGAAGGCACCTGTTCCGCCACGGTGGTGGCGATGTCGCCGATCCCCGTACCCCAGGTGGCGATGAGCGCGCGGCGTGAGTGGTCGACGGCGAACCGGGTCACGGAGGCTCCTTACAACGGGGGGTGGGGGAGCGTGATGACATGCTCAGGATGCTTGATCCGGAGTGGTCGCGGAGGGAAATTCGCAGGGTTGCCGGTCCCTGATCTGCGGATTTGCCGTGATATGCGCCAGAAGATTTTTCCAGAGGACGACCGGTCCCCACGGCCCTGCCACCGGCCGGTACGCGCCCGTCGCGGCGGGCCGCCGTCTCTGCCGTCCTTCCTCCGGCCTGGCCCGGTTTCGGTCCGTCACTTTCGGCGGCAATATCCGCTGGCAGAAAAGAAACTTGGGCGCCGGTGTAATGGAACCCCACCCGGCGATTTCTTGATCATCCCCACGCGGGCGGCCGATGTGTCACCGTTTTCTCAATCCCGGGGCGCCCGCCTGCTCGTCCGGAGCGGGCCCCCGTCCAGCTGCGCAAAGGCAGGAATGTGTGGACCTAGAGACACGGATCCTCAGGCTGCTGTCGCGCCTGCGGAAGCTCAGAGCAGGCAGGCCGACCGGCGACACCACGGCGACCACGACCGGCATCACCCGGATGCAGGCCGACATCGCCGACATCCGTACGGAGATGCGACAGGACTTCGCCGCGCTCGGCGACGAGCTGGCGGCCCTGCGCCACCACATGAACGCCCACTTCACCTCCAGCCGGCCGCGCTGCTGCAAGGAGGCGGCGCCCGGCTGCCCGCAGGGGACGCCTGCGTACGGCCCGGACCCGATCAACAACTGACCTGCCGCGCCCGGCTCGGCCTGAGCCCTCCGCGGCCCCGCACCCGTTGCTTGCCGGCGGTCGTGTCGGGTATACACGGGTTGCCACCATGTGCTTACAGCAAGTGGGACCCGGCCGCCCTCCACCACTGGGCCGGTTCCCTACCGACTACCGGCAAAGGTAGGAGTAAGTGGATGTAGAGGCGGAGATCCTGGACATCAGGCTTCGGGTCCAGGCGCTGGAGGCGACACTGTGCGCCGAGGCCGACTGCTCCGAGGCGGTGCTCGGCGTCGCCGAGATGCGCGCCGACCTCGCCGAGACCCGCAGCGAGTCGGGCCAGGACGTCACGACCCTGACCGACGAGCTGCTCGGCCTGCGCGGGCAGACCGACGAACACTTCCAGGCGATCCGGTCGAAGATCCGCCGCCGGCTCGACCTGCTGCGCTGCGAGACCCTCGATCTGGCCATCAGGCTCGACCGCCTGCTGGAGAAGGACGACTCCTAGCGGGCCCCGCCGGAGGTCAGGAGGCGGCGTGGGCCTGGCGGGTCCAGGCGGACAGCAGGCGGAGAGCGGTCTGGGAGGGTGAGCCCTCCTCGGTGGTGTGGGCGATCAACGCCTGGTCGGGGTCGTCGGGCAGGCGGAGGGTCTCGAAGCCGAGGTCGAGCCTGCCGACCACCGGGTGCAGGTAGACGTAGCGTCCGTGGGTCTTGTCCTTGAGCCGGTGCTCGGCCCACAGCTCGCGGAACTCCGGGCTGGCCGCCGACAGCTCCTCGACCAGTTCCGGCGTCCGGGTGTCCTCGGGATGGCGGCCGGCGTCGAGGCGCAGGTAGGCGGCCACGTCGGCGGCCTTGGCGGGCCAGTCGGCGTACAGGTCGCGCATGCCCTCGTCCAGGAACACCAGGCGGGCCAGGTTGCGCTGCTCGGGCGGTAGCGCGCCGAAGTCGGTGATCAGCGCCGCCGCGAGGTGGTTCCAGGCCAGTACGTCGGTGTTGCGGCCGACGACATAGGCCGGCACGTCGGCCGACGCGTCCAGCAGGCGCTGGAGGCCGGGCCGGACGCGTTGCAGCGGGGGCGCGGCCTGCCCGCGGTCGCCGTCGTTCCAGGGGCGGGCCAGGCGGTGGAGGTGCGCGCGCTCGACGTCGTCCAGGCGCAGGGCGCGGGCGACGGCGTCCAGGACCGCTTCGGAGAAGTGCAGGGTACGGCCCTGCTCCAGCCGGACGTAATGGTCCACGCTCACCCCGGCGAGCTGGGCCAGCTCCTCCCTGCGCAGGCCGGGCACGCGTCTGCGGCTGCCGTACTCGGGCAGGCCGAGCTCCTCCGGACGCAGCCGGGCGCGGCGGGATCGGAGGAATTCGCCCAGTTCTGCGCGTCTGTCCAGTGCCATGCGACCAGTATCGCCGTCCGGCGCCGGCGCGAGCCTGGTCATGCCGTGCCTAGGCAGCGGCGGGCACTGGGTGGGCCGCGGGCGGCGCGCCAGAGTGGGGCGCACCGGACATCCGTACGGGATGCCCGGCCCCTCGATCCCACAGGGAGCAACGCGACATGAGCACCACCCACCTGCCCACCCGGCCTCTGGGCAGCACCGGCATGGACGTCACCCGCCTCGGCTTCGGCTCCTGGGCGGTGTCGGGAGCCGGCTGGAAGTTCGGCTGGGGCGCGACCGACGACGCCGAGTCGATCGCCGCGATCCGGCACGCCGTCGCCCGCGGCGTCAACTGGATCGACACCGCGGCCGTGTACGGGCTCGGCCACTCCGAGGAACTGGTCGGCAAGGCCATCGCCGACCTGCCCGACGCCGACCGCCCGTACGTCTTCACCAAGGCGGGCCTGGTCTGGGACCCCGACGACCCGCAGGCGGCCCCGCGCCGGATCATGAAGCCGGCAAGCGTCCGGCGCGAGCTGGAGGACTCGCTGCGCCGCCTGAACGTCGAGCGCGTGGACCTGTACCAGGTGCACTACCCCGACACCGGCGAGTCGCTGGAGTACGCCGGCGGCGGATTCGGCGCGGTGTCGCCCAACGCCACGCCGCTGGAGGAGTACTGGCAGGTCATGGCCGACCTGAAGGCCGAGGGCAAGGTCCGCGCGATCGGCCTGTCCAACCACTCGCCCGAGGAGCTGGCGGCCGCGGAGCGCGTCGCCCACGTGGACGTCGTCCAGCCGCCGTTCTCGGCGATCAACCGGTCGTCGGCGGCCGAGATCGCGTGGGCGCACGCCCACGGCACCGGCGTGATCGCGTACTCGCCGCTGCAGTCGGGCCTGCTCACCGGGACGTTCTCCGCCGAGCGCGTCGCGGGCCTGCCCGCCGGCGACTGGCGGACCGCCCACCACGACTTCACCACCGGGCTGGCGGCCAACCTGCGGCTGGCGGAGGCGCTGCGCCCGGTCGCCGCCCGGCACGGCGTCGGCGTCGCCGAGGTGGCCATCGCGTGGGTCCTGGCCTGGCCGGGCGTCACCGGGGCCATCGTCGGCGCCCGGCGGCCGGAGCAGGTGGACGGCTGGATCGGCGCCGCCGCGGTGGACCTGACGCCGGCCGACCTGGCGGAGATCGCCGCCGCGATCACCGCCTCCGGCGCCGGGACCGGCCCCGCCCGGCCCCTCGCGTGACGGCGCCGGAGACGTCCCTCGTCGTGCTGGCCGAGTACGTGGCCGCGGCCGGGCAGGAGGACCGGCTGCGGACCGCGCTCGAAGCCATGATCGAACCGTCCCTGGACGAGCCCGGCTGCCTGGCCTACCGCGCCTACGGCGATCCGAACCACCCGGCGAGCATGGTGGTGATCGAGGAGTGGGCCGGCGCCGGGGCGCGGGAGCGGCACCTGACCACCCCGCATCACCGTCATGCGGCGCAGGTGCTGGACCTCGTCCTGGCCGAGCCGATGGTCGTGCGCACGCTGGTGACCGCCTCCGGTGCGGGCGGAGCGGTCAGCAACGCTGTCCGTTGACGTAGTCGATCGCCGGGCTGTGCGTCACCGTCTGGCAGAAGTAGCTGCCGGACGGGATGGTGATCGTGCCGTAGGTGCCGCTGCCCGATCCGGTGCAGCCGCTCGCGACGATGACGTACCCGACCAGGTCGGAGATGAGGATGCGCGAGCCGCTGGTGCAGACGTAGGAGGCGTCCATGGCCGCGGCCGGCGCGACGGTCGCCGCCGTCACCAGGGCGGCGGAGGCGGCGACGGTGACCACGCGCTTGAGCAGGGATCTCACGACGTGCCCCTTCCTGCGGGAGGTGCGGACGCCTGCACCTGTACCCGAGCCGCGCCGGGCCCGATCTGGCCGGGGGTGTCCGCAAGAGGCCAATGCGGGGGAGCCGTCAGTGCACGGCGGCGGGGAATCGGTCCTGCCGTATGGGTTGCGGCCCGGCCTGGACGCGTCCGGAGGCGCCGGGCATTTGTGCGTCCTTCTTTATGGCGCTTTTCGGTGCGATTGCTGAGTATGAGGAGCATGGAGCGCGTGCCGCAGGAGGACGGTGCGGCCGGGGCTCGGGAAGCCGGGCGGGCCAGGGCCGGAAGGGTTCGGCGAGCCGCCGCCGGAGGCGGGGTGCTGGTCGTCGTGGCGGCGCTGGCGTACTGGCTGGGCGGCAGCGGCGGCGACGACAGGGCCGGGGGAGGGCCGGGCGGCACGCCGACGCCCACCGCGACCCTCACGGTGCCGGACGTCTTCCGGCGGGTCGGGCCGTCGGTCGTGGTCATCCAGGCGGGCAGGTCGCTCGGCACGGGGGTGATCGCGGCCGAGGACGGGACGATCCTGACCGCCCATCACGTGGTCAAGTCCGCGAAGGACATCGACCTCACGTTCGCGGACGGGACCAGGGCCAAGGCCGTCGTCGCCACCGCGAACCCCAAGCGGGACGTCGCCGTGCTCAAGCCGGTGAAGCTGCCGGAGATCGTCGTGCCCGCGACGCTCGGCGGCGCCGTGGCCGTGGGGGCGCCGGTCGTGGCGATCGGCAATCCGCTGGGCCTGACCTACAGCGTCTCCACCGGGGTGGTGTCCGGCCTCGACCGGACCACCGGCCGGACCGGCAAGGACGCCGGCCTGAACGGGCTGATCCAGTTCGACGCCTCCGTCAACCCGGGCAGCTCCGGCGGCCCCCTGCTGGACGCCCGCGGGCTGGTCGTCGGGATCGTCGTCTCGATCGCCGACCCCGGGGGCGACGACGCGTTCGCCGGCATCGCGTTCGCGGTGCCGATCGGCGCGGCCCTGGGCGGCGACGACGGCGACGGCCCGCCGGGCGACGGACCCCAGATCTGACCGGCACCCCCCCGAAGCGCCTACAGAAGGGACATCATGCCCCCGGCCCAGGCTTATCCGCTCGAACAGGTCCTCTTCGAGGTCAAACGCACCATCGTCGGCCAGGACGTGCTGCTCGAACGCATGGCCGTCGCGCTGATCGCCGACGGTCACCTGCTGGTGGAAGGCGTGCCGGGCCTGGCCAAGACCCTGGCCGTCCGGTCGCTGGCCGCGGCGATCACCGGCGGCTTCCAGCGCGTGCAGTTCACCCCAGACTTGGTCCCCGCCGACCTCGTCGGCACGCGGGTCTACCACCAGCACTCCGGCGAGTTCCGGACGGAGCTCGGCCCGGTGTTCACGAACCTGCTGCTCGCCGACGAGATCAACCGCGCCCCCGCCAAGGTGCAGAGCGCCCTGCTGGAGGTGATGCAGGAGCACCAGGTGACGATCGGCCGCGAGACGTTCCAGGTGCCGGAGCCGTTCCTGGTGATGGCGACGGAGAACCCGATCGAGTCCGAAGGCACGTACCCGCTGCCCGAGGCGCAGGTGGACCGGTTCATGATGAAGGTGGTCGTCGGCTATCCCGCCCGGAACGAGGAGCAGGCGATCGTCGAGCGCGCGCTGCGCCCGCCGGACCCGCCGCAGCCGACGGTCACGACCGCCGAGCTGATGGAGATGCGGGCCCGCGCCCGGCAGGTGTACGTCGATCCGTCGATCGTCGACTACGCCGTCCGCGTGGTCGCCGTGACCCGCTCGCCGGGCACGGCCGGGCTGGGGGAGCTGGAGCGGTACGTCACGTACGGGGCCAGCCCGCGCGCGTCCATCGCGCTCGTCACGGGCGCCCGCGCGCTGGCGTTCCTGCGCGGTCGCGACTACGTCCTGCCGGACGACCTGTCCGAACTCGCGCTCGACGTGCTGCGCCACCGTCTCGTGCTGTCCTACGAGGCCCTGGCGGACGACGTCGACGCCGACACGATCATCAGCAGGGTGCTCGGGGCCGTCCGGACGCCCGACGTCGTCCTGCGGAACCGCTGAGCCGTCATGGCCACCGCCCCCGAAAGACTCCTGCTCCGCCTGGAGTGGAAGGTCGTCCGCAGGCTGGACGGCCGCCTCCAGGGCGCCCACCGCACCGCGCACCGCGGCTCCGGCGTCGACTTCACCGGCCTGCGCCGCTACGCCGACGGCGACGACGCCCGGCACATCGACTGGAACGTCACCGCCCGCCTGGACGAGCCCCATCTGCGCGTGTTCACCGAGGACCGCGAGCTGACGGTGTGGCTGGTGCTCGACCGGTCGGCCTCGATGACGGCCGGGCGGCCGGGGCGCGGCAAGCACGACGTCCTGGCCGAGCTGGCGCTCGTCCTCGCCCGGCTGTTCGGGCGGGGCGGCGACCGGGTCGGGGCGCTGCTGTTCGACACCGGGGTGGTTCGGGTCGTGCCGCCGGGCACGTCCCGGCGGCACGCGCTGCGGATCGGCGCCGAGCTGGAGCGCACCGCCGGCCCGCGCGCCGGCGCCACCACCGACCTGGCCCTGATGCTCGACGCGGCCGGACGGCTGGCCCGCCGCCGCGCGCTCGTCGTCGTCCTGTCGGACTTCATCGGCGAGGGCGACTGGGAACGCTCGCTCCAGCGCCTGGCCCGGCGGCACGAGGTCGTCGCCCTGCGCGTCGTGGACGCGGCCGACGACGCGCTGCCCGAGGCCGGGCTGATCGTGGTCGAGGACGCCGAGACCGGCGAGCAGCTCGTCGTCGACTCCGCCGACCCGCTGCTGCGGGTCCGCTTCCGCGAGGCCGTGGACGCCCGTGACGCCCGGCTCGCGGCGGGCATGCGCCGGGCGGGGGTGCCGGTCCACCGCGTCGCCACCGACCACGACCTGACCGACACGCTCGTCGAGATCACGGCCCGCACGGGAAAGCGATCGTCACGAGCGGGTTCGGGACCGCGCGGGGAGTGGTCGCCATGATCGGGATCGGTCCCGGTTTCCGATCGGTCGCCATGATCGGGGTCGGTCCCCGTTTCCGGTCGGTCGCCGTGAGCGGGGTCGCCGGGGATCGGTTGACGCTGTCGTCCCCGCTGGTGCTGGCCGTGGGGCTGCTCGTGACGGCGGCGCTGGCCTGGGCGGTCGTCGTCTCGGCCCGCCGCCGGAGGTCCGCGCTGGCCGCGGCCGGGGTCGCCGGGCCGGGCGGGCGCGGCGCGTACCTCGGGACCGGCCTGACGATCGCCGCGGTCGGCGTGCTCGCGGTCGCCGCCGCGGGACCGGCGGCGATGCTGCCGGTGCCGCGGACCGCGGGCACGGTCATCCTCGCCGTCGACGTCTCCAACAGCATGGGCGCCGGCGACGTCGCGCCGACCAGGCTGGCCGCCGCGCAGCGGGCGGCCCGCGCGTTCGTGGCGGCGCAGCCCGACAGCGTGGACATCGGGGTCGTCGCGTTCGAACGCGGCGCGCTCACCACCGCCCGGCCCGACGCCGACCACTCCGTCGCGCTCAGGGCCATCGACCGCCTGAGGATCACCGGCGGCACCTCGCTCGCGGCGGCCATCACGGCCTCGCTGACGGCCATCACCGGCAGGCAGGTGGTCATCGGCCGCGACGGGACGCCGCCCGACCTCGGCTACTGGCCGTCGGCCACGATCGTGATGTTCTCCGACGGCCAGAACCAGGGCGGCGACGTCGGACGGGCCGCCGCCGCGGCCCAGAAGGCGGGCGTGCGCGTCCACACCATGGGGGTCGGCACCGCGGCCGGGGCGGCGGTGCAGGTCGACGGCTACCACCTGCAGACCTCGCTCGACGAGGGCACCCTCACCACGATCGCGCGGACCACCGGCGGCGCCTACCACCCGGCCGCCGACGCCGCGCGGCTCGACGGCGTCGCCGACGCGATCGACCTGCGGCTCACGGTCTCCGACGAGCCGCTGCCGCTCGCCGGCGGGCTGATCGGGCTCGCCCTCGTGCTGCTCGCCGCGGGCGCGGCGGTCACCGTGTTCCGGTCGGGGCGGGTGATCTGAATGTCGTTGTCCTGGCCGTGGGCGCTGCTGTCCGCGCTGGTCATCCCGTTGATCTTCGCGATCCGCTGGTGGGCGGGCCGCCGGCGGCGGCGGGTGGTCGTGCGCGTCACCTCGATCGCGCTCGTACGGGCCGCCCTTCCCGGGCGTACGCGCTGGACGCGGCGCATCCCCGTGGCGCTCTTCGTCGCCGGGCTGGCGCTGCTCGCGGCGGGCGCGGCGCGGCCGCAGGCGTCGGTGCCGGTGCCGATGCGGTCGGCGACGATCCTGCTCGCGCTCGACACCTCCGGCTCCATGTGCTCCACCGACGTCGATCCCAACCGCCTCACCGCCGCCAGGAAGGCCGCCGCCGGCTTCATCGAGTCGCAGCGCGGCGGGCCGCGCATCGGCCTGGTCACCTTCGCCGGCACCGCGGGCCTGCTCGTCCCGCCCACCGACGACACCGACGCCCTGATCGAGGCCCTGGACGGGCTCACCGTCGCCCGCGGCACCGCGATCGGCCAGGCCATGCTGACCTCGATCGACGCGATCGCCGAGGTGGACCCCTCGGTCGCCGCCACCGCCGCCACGCCGCCCGCCGCGACCTCCGGGTACGCCGGCGCCGCGATCGTCGTGCTCACCGACGGCGCCAACACCCAGGGCGTCGACCCGCAGCGGGCCGCCCAGGAGGCGGCGTTGCGCCGCGTACGCGTGTTCACCATCGGCTTCGGCACCACGAACGTGGTCCCGATGGTGTGCGACAACTCCCAGTTCGACGGCCGCGGCTTCGGCAACTGGGGCGGCGGGTCCGGCGGCGGCTTCGACCGGGGCCGCAACCCCCGGGTCATCGACGAGCCGGCGCTCCGGCAGATCGCCCGGACGACCGGCGGCTCCTACCACCGGGCCGAGAACGCCGACCAGCTCGCGACCGCCCTCGACGCCCTTCCCGGCACCTTCACGGTCGTCCGCGAACGGGTGGACACGGCCGCCGCCTTCGCCGGGGCCGGCGCCCTGCTGGTGGTCGCGGCGCTGTCGCTCTCCCTCTGGTGGAACCGCCCGCGCCGCGCCTGACCCCCTGGCCGGCGGCCTAGTCGAGGGTCGTCGCCGACCGTTCGGCGAGCCGTTCGTGGCGCTGCCGGGCGGCCTGCGCGGTGCCCAGGCCGAGCCCGAAGGCGATCTCCTGCCAGGTCATGCCGCGCCCGCGGGCCATCGCCAGCAGCCCGGCCTCCAGCGCGTCGAGCTCTCCGCGAACCAGCGGGACGAGGCTCAACGCCGCCGTGATGTCGGCCTGGTCGACCTCCGGCTCGCCGTCGTCGAGCTGCGCGGCCCCGCTGAGCAGGAACGACACCAGCCGGACGGCCTCGTGCGGCCCGATGACCGACGGGTGGGCCTGCCTGAGCCGCTGCTCGCCGGTGGCCGCGTGCCGCTCGGCGATCCGGAACAGGGACGCGTGCACCCGCCGGGCGCGCGCCTGCTCGGGGTCCGGCGGGGAGAAGGGGTGATCGATGGACATGCAGGCAACGATGTCGCGGGAACCTTTTGATGTCAACAGCTTGTTTTGAACAAACCGTTCAAAGCGTGGAGCGCCGGTTGAAGGTTTGCGGGAGATCAGTGAGGGATTCGGCGGCAAAGGCTACACCGAAAGTTCAACGATAGCGTTGAAGGCATGGATATCAAGGACATCGCCTGGCCGGTCGATGGCGCGGGTCTCTCGGCGTTCCTGGGGACGCTTCCCGCCCGGCCGCTGCTGCTCGGCCTCGGTGAGGCCCGGCACTTCGTGGGGGAACTGGGCGAGCTGCGCAACGAGATCTTCCGGCACCTCGTCGAGAACGAGGGCTACCGGTCGTTCGCCATCGAGAGCGACTGCCTCAAGGGCCTCCTGGTGGACGACTACGTCACGACCGGCGCCGGCACCCTCGACGACGTCATGGACCGCGGCTTCAGCCACGGTTTCGGCGCCCTGCCGGCCAACCGCGAGCTCGTCCGATGGATGCGCGCCCACAACGAGGAGCACGACGAGAAGCTGCGCTTCTTCGGGGTCGACGGCCCGCTGGAGTACTGGGCGGCGAGCCCGCGCGAGGCGCTCACCGGCCTGTACGACCTGCTCGACGGTCCGCTCCCCGCCGCGGTGGTGACCAGGGACACCCTCGACGCGCTGCTCGGCCAGGACGACCGGTGGTCCGACGAGGCCACGGCCATGGACCCGGCGAAGTCGATCGGCCAGTCCGCCGACGCCCAGCGGCTCCGGGTGATCGCCGACGACCTGGCGGCGCTGCTCGACACGCAGTCGCCGCAGCTCGGCGCCCGGGACAGGGAACGCGCGCACCTGTACGCGCGCACCGCCACCGGCCTGCTGCGCTACCACCACTGGATGGCCGACGCCTCCCCGGCGCGCTGGACCCGGCTGTCGGCCCTGCGGGACGCCATGATGGCGGCCAACCTGCGTGCCGTCGCCGAGCACGGCCCGGCCCTGGTCTTCTCCTCCAACCTGCACCTCCAGCGCGACAGGACGGTCATGTCGTTCGGCGACCAGCGGCTGGAGTGGTGGAGCGCGGGGGCGATCGCCGCCGCCCACCTGGGCGACCGGTACGCCTACCTGGCCTCCGCCTTCGGCACGACCGGCGACGACGCCCCGCCGGAGGACACCGTCGAGGGCGCGTTGTCCGCGCTCCCGTGGGAGCACTCGGTGATCGACGCCCGCCGCCTGGCCGAGGCCGTCGCCGGCCCGGCGAAGCGCGTGTCCCAGGATTTCGCCTACTTCCCGCTGGAGCCGTCCCACCTGGGCGCGATCGACGCCGTCGTCTTCCTCAAGCGGGTCGGCGCCTGGGGGTGAGCGTCCGGGGGCGGGCAGCACGATGGTCCCTCCCCGCGGGGAGGGACCATCAGGTTGACGCGGATGGGAAGAGGGCTACCTACATGGAGGTTTCCCAGGGCATCGGCATGTCGCCCGTCTCCCGGTAGGAACGTTCCATGTACGGGTCGTCCGTCATGTCCTCAGGCCGAGGCTCGTAGGACTCGTCCATGGAGTGGCCCATGTCCCGCTCGTCCTTGTCCGCGTGCTCCGGGACGCATCCCGATTCGGCGGTCTTGCCGTCGTACGGCATCTTGCCGGGCGGGCACTGGTGGTCGTAGCCGTGGTCGTACCTGTGGTCGTACCCGTGACCGTGACCGTGGCCGTGGTCGTGGTCGTGACCGTGGTGACGGCCGTGGCCGTGGTGGTGGTGCGGCTTCTTGCCGGGACGGCAGTGGTGGTTCTTCTTGCCCGGCCGGCACGGCGGCCGCGGGTGCTGCGACTTCTGCACGACCCGGATGGTCGCCGTCGCCGGAGCGGAGGTCAGGCCGTCCGCCCGCGCCACGGCGGTGTTGGTGATGGTGAAGCGGCAGCCCTTCCGGCAGTCCTTGTTGCCGCCGGGACGGCTCGGCACGACGAAGACGCCCGTGCACGTGGTGGTCTCGCCGGGCTCCAGAGTGGTGGTCCGGCAGACGATGTTCGTCACCCTGTTGTCGTCGATCCGGAGGTTCTCCACCGTCTCGTCGGAGTTGTTCCTGACCTCGTAGCGGTAGGTGACCCGCTCACCCGGCCGGTACGTGCGGGTGTCGTCCACGGTCTTCTCCAGCAGGAGCGTCCCGCGCTCGCCCATGACGTCGATGGTCGCCTCCGACGGCGGCGAGCTCACCTCCGTGTCGTCGATCATGCCCACCGCGGTGGCGGTGTTGGTGACCGAGCCGTGGGCGGCGTCCTCTTCGGTGACCGTGTAGGTGCCCGTGCAGAGCGTGGACTCGCCGGGCTCCAGGGCGGTGGTCTCGCAGACGATGTCCGACACCCGGTTGTCGTCGATCCGCAGGTCCGTCACGGTCTCCCGGAACGTGTTCCGCACGACGTAGCGGTAGGTGACCCGGTCGCCGGGGCGGTACATGCGGGAGTCGTCGACGCGCTTGTCCAGCTCCAGCATCCCGCGCTCGTCCGTGACGCCGATGGTGACCTCGGACGGCGGCGAGGTGACCTCGTTGCCGTCGGCCCGGCCCATCGCGGTGGCGACGTTGGTGACCGAGCCGCGCTCGGCGTCCTCCTCCGTGACCGTGTACGAGCCGCGGCAGATGACCCGCTCGCCCACGTTCAAGGTGGTCTGCGGGCAGGTGACCTCTTCGACGACGTCGTCGTCCACCATCAGGTCGGCGATGTTCATGTTGCCGGTGTTGGTGACCACGTACTCGTAGGGCACCTCCGTGCCCACCGGCACCGGGTCGGGCAGGTCGGCGTCCTCGGCGACGCGCTTCCTGAGCGACAGCTCAGGCCGCTCGGCCACCGGACGGACGACCACGTTCCGGATCAGGTGCACATCGCTGAACAGGCCGGTGGACGCACCGAACCCGAACTTGTAGGTCGCCGGGACCGGCTGCGGCGCGGGCAGCGACAGCACCTCCTGCATCCCGTTGCCGTCGTTGAAGTCGATCGAGACGGTGATCTCGGGGTTCGGCGCCGGCGTGATCCGGACGTTGACCGTGCGCTTCGACTCCTCCAGCACGGCCTGGGCCGCCCGCGGGTCGTTGGGCACCGACATCGTGGGGCCCTGCAACTGGCCCGGCAGCGTCGAGGGCCACGGCCCCGTCGTGGTGAAGTTGCTGGTGGTGGCGGTCAGGAAGCAGTAGCCCGCGGTGCCGTTGCCGGGCCCGCGCACCGTCACCATGTTCGGCCCGGGAGCCGGGACACGGAACCCGGTGCCAGCCGGTGAGCGCTCGGCGCAGGTGCGGCCGCGCTGCTCCCAGTCCCCGAAGTAGTTGCCGAGGACGTCCAGGCCGACGCCGATGTAGCCCTGGTTGACCCCCGGCTCGAAGGGGTTCGCCGGGTCGTCGTCGGGCAGCTTCTGGGCGTAGCCGAGGCTGCCGCCGAACGCGCCCGGCCGGTCCAGCGAGGCTTCCCCGTTGATCAGGAAGAAGGAGATGCCGTCCGCGGGCACCGCCGTGGTGTTGCCGTACTGCCACTGCTCGAACGTCACGTCCAGGCCCTCTTCGGCCGGGATCGGCTCGTTGTAGAGGGCGGCCGCCGTCTGGTCCAGGTCGGCGCTGGTGAGCTGGAGATAGCCGTACGGCGCTCCTCCGGTCGGCGGGACGGGACCCGCCGCGTTGGCGGGGCAGCCCCCGAGCGGATGGTCGCCGGGCCCGGCGGGCGGAGCCGCCGGCGCGCCGGTCAGGCAGGCCGATCCCACGCCGATGAACTGCGGGATCGCGGTGGCCCCGGTGAAGTCCTCCTCGACCAGCGGAACCGGTTGCGCCGCCGCTGGACGGGCAGGTTGCAGCGCGACCGACACCGCGCTCAGAAGGAGCATGGTGGAAATGGCCGCACGTTTAGGGCCCGATGAGCTGTTTCCCGGCCCCGCGGGGCCAGATCGTATCTTCACGAATACTGAAGGTAACCATGCGCACTTGTGAACAGCTCGATCGACATAGCAAATGATCAACCACGAATGACACCGTCCCTCTTTGCAGGCATTCCGGGTTGAGGTAGCAGCGCGTTCGGCCTGGTCCCACGACGGGGAGGGGGTTCAGAGCCGCAGGCTGGACGTCCAGCGGGCGAGCTGGGCGTCGATCTCCGCCCTGGTCCGGGGATGACCGGGGGCGTCGGGACGGCGCTGCCAGGGGTGCGGCCCGCCCGCCGGCCGGTACTCCACGCCCAGCGCGTCGAGGCGTCTTTCGTGCACGGCGAGCCGCGCCAGGAAGTCCTCGAAGTCGCGCGCGCCGCTCCACATCGCCTCGGCGAAGGCGGCCAGCCGCGGGAAGGCCATGTAGTCGAGCAGCCGGGGGGAGTCGATGTGCTCGGTCCACAGAGCGGCCTGCGCGCCGAGGATCCTGCCGCGCTCCTCGTCGCCGAGGCCGCCGGGGACGGGGTCGAAGGCGTGGACCGCGCGCAGGGACGTCACGCTGCCGATCGGCACCGGCTCCTGGTCGCCGTCGGCCTGGCGGAAGTCCAGGTACGTCTCGCTGAACGGCGAGACGACCACGTCGTGACCGGCCCGCACGGCCAGCACCGCGCACTTGTCGCCGCGCCAGGCCGCGACGGTGACGCCGGGCGGCAGGCCGCCTTCCAGGAGCTCGTCCCAGCCGAGCGGGCTGCGCCCGCGGGCCAGCAGGTAGTCGGTGAAGTGGCGCATGAGCCAGCTCTGCAGCTCGTCGGCGTCGTGCAGGCCGAGCTCGCGGATGCGCTCCTTGGCCGGGACGCTCTCGTTCCACTGGGTCTTCGGCACCTCGTCGCCGCCGACGCAGACGTACCGGCCGGGGAAGAGCTCCAGGACCTCGTCCAGGACGTCGGTGAAGAAGGCGATCGTGGCGTCGGCGACGTTGAGCACGTTCTCGCCGACCCCCCACTCGGTGCGGACCGGCAGGCGCTCGTCGAGGTTGCCGAGCTCGGGGTAGGCGGCGATGGCGGCCTGTGTGTGGCCGGGCAGGTCGATCTCCGGCACGATCGTGACGAACCGGTCGGCGGCGTAGGAGACGATCTCGCGGATGTCGTCCTGGCTGTAGAAGCCGCCGTGCGGGCGCCCGTCGAACCGCTGGTGCCGCGCGGCGCCCACCGGCGACTCGCGCCGCCACGCGCCGACCTCCGTGAGCCTGGGGTACTTCCTGATCTCCAGCCGCCAGCCCTGGTCGTCGGTCAGGTGCAGGTGCAGGACGTTGAGCTTGTGCGCGGCCAGCAGGTCGATGTACCGCAGCAGGTCGTTCTTCGGCAGGAAGTGCCTGGCCACGTCGATGAGGCAGCCGCGCCAGCCGTACTGCGGGGCGTCGGCGATCTCGACGGCGGGGATGCTCCACGCCCTGTCCCCGGTGCGTCCGGCCCGGAAGGCGGCGGGGTCGAGGAGCTGGCGCAGCGTCTGCGCCCCGTAGAAGGCGCCGGCCGGGCCCGTCGCCTCGATCAGCACCGACCCGGACGTGGCGGTGAGCCGGTACTCCTCGGGCCCGAGGCCCGCGACGAGCCGGAGCTCCACCCCGCCCGGCCCTTCAGGGAGCGGCAGGCCGGTGGCCGGGGTGAGGGCCCCGCGAAGCCATTGCGCGGCCCCGGCCAGCGCCGGGTCGGCGGACAGCGGGGTCGTGGCGGTGAAGGTGAACCGGCCCTCGCCGGGCGTGCGGCGGGCGGGCGCCGGGATCGTCGCGTTCACAGGGCCTGCACGGTACGGGTCTCGCGGGCGCGCTCGGCGGCCCATACGACCAGGTGCCCGGCCAGCGCCTCGGCCGGGCCGGCGCCCAGCGGCGCCTGGTCCCCGGCGGCGACGGCGTCGATGAACGCCTCGGTGAGGCCCCCGTCGCCGCCGCCGTGGCCGTCGGCCAGCGACGCGCCCGCCGACGTCTCGGTGTCGATCAGCTCCTCGGCGCCGGTCACGAAGTCGACGACCCTGATCTCGCGCCCGTCGCCCTCGGCGTACCCGCGGGTGCCGAAGATCCGGGTCCTGCGGTGCTCCAGCGGCGTGAACGCCGTCATGGTGAACGACACGGTCGCGCCCTTCGCGAACTCCAGCGTGACGACCTGCTGGTCCACCACGTCGTTGTCGCAGTCGTAGACGCAGCGGCCGTACGGGCCGGTCTCCAGTGCGTGCGTGACGCCCGCCACGGTGGCGTCGGAGGTGACGGCGCCGAGCGGCCAGAACTCCCGGCGCGGGTCGCCGAGGCAGCTCAGGTACAGACGCTTGGCGGAGTAGGCGCAGTCGGGCTCGACGGCGCAGCTCACACACCGCGTGCTCGCGCCCTCGGGCCGGTTCTCCGGCCGGAAGTGGGTCAGCGAGCCGAAGGACGACACCGCGACCGGCTGCTCGCCGAGGATGTGGAGCAACCAATCGATGTCATGACAGGACTTGGTCAGCAGCATCGGCCCCGATTCGGCCGCGTTCCGCCAGGCGCCCCGCACGAAGGAGTGGGCCATGTGCCACCAGCCCACCGGCTCCAGGTGCTGCACGCTGGAGATCGTGCCCAACCGGCCGCTGTCCAGGAGCTTCTTCAACGCCCTGGTGTAGGCCGTGTAGCGGAGCACGTGACAGACCGCGAACAGCACGCCGTTGCGCTCGACCGCCTCGACGATGCGGCGGGCCTCCGGCTCCGTCGGGGCCATCGGCTTCTCCAGCAGGATGGCGTAACCGAGGTCGGCGAAGGCCACGGCCGGCTCGACGTGCAACCGGTCCTGGGTCGCGATCACCACGGCGTCCGCGAGCTTCGGCACGGCGGCCAGTTCGTCCCATCCGGCGAAGCAGGCGCTGTCCGGCAGGTCGTGGTCGGCGGCCACCTTGGCCCGGCGGGCCGGGTCCGGGTCGGCCACTGCCACGATGCGCGCCCGGCCGTCCGCGGCGGCGGCCCTGGCGTAGATCTGGCCGCGGGATCCGGCCCCGACGATGGCTATGGTCACGGTCATTTCGCAAACTCCTTTATGAAGGTCTCCATAGATAGTCACGAGAATGACCTTGCCGTCAAGCCTCTGCTCGCAGGGCACATGCAGCTAGAAGAGGGGATGGGCCGAAGGGATATAGTTCAGAGACCAGTGATAGTGAGGAGTGTGACCGTGCAGGTCAGTGGCGGCGACCTTCA
The DNA here is from genome assembly GCF_044465345.1 of Nonomuraea sp. NPDC049684. NCBI lineage: Bacteria > Bacillati > Actinomycetota > Actinomycetes > Streptosporangiales > Streptosporangiaceae > Nonomuraea > Nonomuraea sp. NPDC049684. The sequence goes on from NZ_JBITLO010000022.1 coordinate 152,438, forward strand.
GCGGCTACGCCAGCTGAACTCCCTGAGCAGCATCCGCGCCCTGCGCGAGGCGCGCGAGCCACTGACGCTCACCGAGCTGTCCGCCCGCACCGGGCTGTCGCGGGCCTCCGTCGTGGACGTCGTCACGGATCTGGAGCAGCGCGGCTGGATCGGCGAGGTGCCGCCCGCGCCGGGCGCCATGGGCCGGCCCGCCAAGCGCTACCGGTTCCGTACCGACGCGGGGCACGTGCTCGGCATCGACGTGGGCGTGCACAAGGTGCTGGCGGTGATCACCGACCTGGCCGGCCGGGTCGTGGCCAGCGGGCGGGTCGCCGTAGACCGGCACACCGCCCAGCGGGAGCGGCTGGAGGCGGTGTGGCGGGCCGTCGACGCCGCGCTCCTCGCGGGCGGGCTGAGCGCGTCCGACATGTGGGGCGTCACCGCGGGCAGCACCGGCGTCGTCAACCGCGAAGGGCTCGTCACCATGGTCAACGACCTGCCCGACTGGGCCGGCGTCGACCTCGTCGGACACCTCGGGCAGCGGCTCGCCTGCCCGATCGCCATCGAGAACGACAGCAAGCTCGCCGCGCTCGCCGAGCAGCGGCTCGGGGTGGCCGCGGGCGTCCAGCACCTCGTCTACCTGCACGTCGGCCGCCGACCCGGCGCCGCGCTGATCATCGACGGGCGCCTGCACCACGGGTTCAGCGGGGCCACCGGCGAGGTCGGGCTCATGAAGATCACGGGCTGGAGCACCATGGCCGAGCTCCTGGAGAGCGGCCCGGCGGCCAAGGGCGCCTCGCCCGAGGAGGCCGCCCGGCAGGTCTTCGGCGCGGCCCGGGCCGGCGACCCGGAGGCCAGGGCCGCGGTCGACGCGTACGCCTGCCATCTCGCGCTCGGCACCGCCGCGATGGTGCTGACGCTCGACCCCGAACTGGTCGTGCTCGGCGGCGGGTTCTCCCGCTCGGCCGACGTCCTGCTGCCCGCGCTGCGCCGGGCGCTCGAACCCCACTGTGTACGCGTGCCCGACATCCGCCCCTCGACGCTCGGCGAGGAGTGCGTCGCCTTGGGCGGGGCCTGTCTGGCGCTCGACCACGTGGACGATCGGTTCTTCTCCCCTGAGGGTTCCCTCTCCAGCCCCGCCGCTCCGCAGCGACCTTCCTGACTTCTCCCGGCCGCACGAGAAACTTCGGGACGTCGGCCAGGGATGCGTCACCTTTTCGTCAGGTCACTTTGTGCAATCGGAAGATTACTTTCTGTATGCATTGTTCGTGGTCGTCGCCGGCCTCCCGAGCCGGCCGATCATCTCGCGGGCCCGCCCGCCGTGGAGGCCGGCGCCCGCCCGCCCACCGCTTCAGTGGAGGTAACCCATGCCCGCCAGCCCCGTCGCCCGCCTGACGGCCGCATCCGCCGTCGCCCTGGTGGCCGCCGCCATCGCCCCCACCTCGACGGCCCACGCCGCCCAGGCCGGCCCGCCGGTCTGCCTGGACGCCACCAACAGCCGCGCCGACAACACCAACGTGCGGCTGTGGACGTGCCTGGACCATCCCAACCAGAAGTGGGTGATCCAGGGCGGCCAGATCAAGGTCGAGGACACCGTCGGCAGCGGCCGGGAGGTCTGCCTGGACGCCACCAACAGCCGCGCCAACAACACCAACGTGCGCCTGTGGACGTGCCTGAACCACCCGAACCAGAAGTGGGTGATCCGAGGCGGCCAGATCAAGGTCGAGGACACCGTCGGCACCGGCCGCGAGGTCTGCCTCGACACCACCAACAGCCGCGCCAACAACACCGTGGTGCGGCTCTGGACGTGCCTGAACCACCCCAACCAGAAGTGGGTCGTCCAGGGCGGCCAGATCAAGGTCGAGGACACCCTGACCTGACCTGACCGACCCCGGATCACGGCGCGGTCGTGGCGGATCCCGCCCGTCCCTCGCGGAACGCGATGGCCGCCCCCTCGGTACGGGGGCCGCGCCCGGTTTCGCCAGGATGTGGGGACGTGCACGCCCGCCGTGCTGGGCTAGATGTGCAACCGGGCGGCGATCTGCCGGTTGCCAACCCGTCGGCGATCAGGACGAGCACATCGCGCTCTCGCTCGCGCTCGGTGAGCCCGTCCTGCGCCGGTCGGGGCCGTCCGAGCCGGGCGATCTACCGGGCGCGCGGCGCCCGGCTCACGGGCCGGCCGCGCGGTTTCCCTGAGCCGGGCCGTTCTGCTGGGCCGTTCTGCCGGGTCGGTCGCCCGCCGCCGGAGCGGCCCGCGCGTCGTGGAACAGGCTCAGCGCCCGGCTCGTAGGGCTGCCCCAGGTCCCGCCAGGCGGCCGCCGCGTCGTCCCAGTCGGCGTCCTCGACTAGTACGCGCAGCATGGACTGCCTGGCCCGGTCGAACGGCCCGTCCACGCCGAGCATCGCATCGGCCGCGGCGAGTTCGGCCTGCCGGGCCGCGACCCGCCTCGCGGGGCGCGCCGCGAGCCGGCCGCCCCCGCTGCGCCAGGACACCGGCGACCAGGACCGTCCGGGGCGTCACCACGATCGACAACCTCTGGGTCCGCCTGGTGGACGTCGACCGGTACTTGACCCCCCGGATGTGGTCCTGGAGGTCCAGGACCCGTTCTGCCCCTGGAACGCCGGACGCCACCGCCTGCGGGCCGACGGCGACTCCGTCACCTGCGAACCCACCCCGGCCCATTCCGACCTGCGGCTGACCTGCGCCGAGCTGGGGGCGGCCTACCGGGGCGGCGCCACGCTGTCGTCCCTGGCCGCGGCGGGCCGGGGCGAGGAACTGCGGCCCGGCGCGGTCACCGCCGCCTCGCTCGCCTTCCGCCGGGAGCGGGCGCCCTTCCACCTGTCGAGCTGGGCGTTTCCTACCTTCTGACCCGCCGTGTCCCTTGGCTCACGGACGTAGCGGCCGGGATGTCGTCAGGACGTGTCGGTGGTGGGTGTCATGTCACTCAGGTGCGGCTCTGGCGTCATGTCGGTCATGTGCGGCTCTGGCGTCATGTCGGACATGTGCGGCCCTGGCGTCATGTCCGGCATCTGTGGCTCCGGTGTCATGCCGGGCATGTGTGGGATGCAGGGCATGCTCTGCTCGCCGAACCACTGGACCAGGTACCGCCGCATCGTGGCGACCTCGGCCCGCTGGTCGTCGCGCACCTTGCGGGCGAAGTCGGCGACCTGGGGATGCAGCGCCTCGCCGTGCACCAGGAGCTGCTGCGACATCATGATCGCCATCATGTGGTGCGGGATCATGTGCTGCAGGAACGCCTTGTCGAGCTGATTCCCCGAGAGCCCCGACAGGTCGGGCATCGTGGTCCCGCTCGGGCTCGGCGCCGGGCTCTGCGGGTACCACTGCCGCAGCCAGCCCTTCATCCTGGCGACCTCGGCCGTCTGCGTCGTGACGATCGACTGCCCGAGCTGCCGCATCTCCGGCCTGCTGGACCGCTGCAACTGACGGGCCGCGGCGATGGCGTCCTGGTGGTGCGGGACCATCTGCGACAGGTAGTCGTACTCGCTGGTCACGCGATGCATCTGCCCCATGCCTGGGCACGTGGGCTGCGTTCCGTCAGGGCTCGGGGACGGCGCCGGCGGAGATGCCATGGCCGCCGCGGTGGCCCCCGAAGTGGCCCCCGACGCGGTGGCGATGGCGGCCAGGAATGCCCCTGCGGCCATCGCTGTCTTCGTGGAGCGTCGCTTCATGCGTACCCCCAACGCCGATTCGACACCTACTCCCACGGTAACCCCACCGCTCAGGCCGGCCCCCAGGGAGGCCCGCGCTGCCCCGCGCCGACGGAACGGCGGTAAGTCGAGGATTCTCGACCTTATGATGATCCCCCTATGCAGGGAAAAATCTTGATATTCGCGGTTTTATTACTGACGGGCTGTTCGACGAACGAGCCGAAGGACTGGCTGCTCAAGGATCCGAGCCGCTGGCCGCTGGCATCCTTGCCGGCCGCGGCCTCCAAATCGGGCATGCCGGACGGGGCGGACAAGGTGCTGGCGCGCATCCAGGTCGGGAAGTACGACATGGTCCCCTGGATCAGCAGCAAGGGCGTGTGCGGCCTCGCCGACCAGGGCTCCTCCAGCGTGAACTTCAACATGAGCCAGGATCTGACCAAGTCCGAGGGCAACGTCGCCACCACGGATGAAGGCTTCGCCGGGCCCGAGGAACGCATGGCCGGCACCAGTTCGGAGAGCACCGTGACCCTGTGGTGCACCCCCACCCGGATGTTCGTCACCGTCAAGGCGAAAAACCTCGGAAAGGTGGAGCTTTACGGGAACGCGGCGGCAAAGAAGACCCAGGAAAAACTGACGGTCGTCGTGGGCACGCCGGAGGCGGTCAAGCAGTCACTCCCCGGCGCGACCCTGATCGGTCGCTGACTCCGTCCTTCCCCAGGCCGGCACCTCCATTTCAGCCCGCCTGAACAGATCCTCAACAAATGCTCAACACCGCCGGCGTCAATCTCGACCACAGATCCGAGCCATGCGAAGGGAGACGTGCAAATGACGCACATCCTCGGGAACGCCGCGGCCACGCTCGCCGGGGCCGGCCTGGCGCTCGCCCTGCTGACGTCCACCGCGCACGCCACCACGGCCGCCACCACGGCCGCCCCGGCGCACAGCGTCCGGTCGAGCTGCACGATGAGCGATGGCGAGACGGCGTACTTCGAGATGAAGTACCGGACGGCCGGCGGGTACCACCGCGTTTCCGACATCTTCTACCGATGGAACTCCAAGGCGCCGATCCGCCTGAAGACCGTGCACCTCAACCTGATGGTCGAACGCCCCGGCAAGGACAGAAAGGTCCACGGGGAGACGCTTCACGAGAAGAAAGCACTCACCGACCTCTCCTACGACGTCATCATCGACGTCAAGGTCCCGGCCAAGAAGAAGCTCTACCTCCTCGCGGACGCCACGTTCGTGAAGAAGGGCGACACCCTGCGCTGCGTGGGACGCACATCCGGCGTCTGACGCCTCCCGGCCATCCACCACCTGATCTCCGGCATATCAGCCCGCCGGCACAGGGCGGTGGCCCAGCCGGCAGGCGGACGACGTTCACGGCCGCCCCCGCTTGCGGCGGTCCTTCCGGGAGTCCGGTCCGAGATCGGGTGTCTTGTAGGTGACCAGGGGGATCGTGGTGGCGATGGGCGTGGCCAGGCCGTGGTCGACGAGGTCGTCGATCACCTGCTCGATGCGTTTGTAGGCCGTGGGCGCCTCCTCGAAGAGGAGCTGACGGTCGCCGCACACCACCACCGACCCCATCGGCGTGCGGCGCAGCTCCTCGACGGTGTGCTTGGCCCGGCCGCGGCGCAGGGCGTCCGCGCGCGACATCTTGCGGCCCGCGCCGTGCGCCACGGAGTGGCCGGCGTCCGGACCGGCGTGGGCGGCCACCAGGTAGGACGGGGTGCCGCGGGTGCCGGCGATGAGCACGTCCCGGCCGTCGCCCGGCGCCGCTCCCTTGCGGTGCAGGTAGCCGCCGTCGCGCAGTTCGACCAGGTTGTGGCACTGGTCGAGGATCGGCTCGGCGGGCTCGAACCCCAGCGCGTGGGCGACCCGCGCGGCCAGCAGCCGCCGGTTGAGCGACCCCCACCGTACGGCCTGGTCGTGCCTGGCCAGGTAGGCGCCGGGATCAGGGGCGGGCCCCGCGCCGTGGACGTCGGTGTGCTCGCGCAGGATCCGTTCGCCCAGCCCCCGTGAACCGCTGTGGACGACGAGGACCAGGTCACCGGCGTCGAGGCCGAGCCGGGCGGCGTGGCCGGGTTCGAAGACGGTCCCGATCCGGGCCAGCTCGACGAAGTGGTTGCCGCGGCCGACCGTCCCGAGGCCCTCGACGTGACCGGCGGGGATGTCGTCCTTCATGACGGCCCAGGCGGGATCGTCGGCATCACGTTCGGGATCCAGCGCACGATCGAGGTCGGGAAAGCGGGCGGCGAGCTTCTCGGGCACGGCGCGCTTGAGCCTGACCGGGAACACGGCGATGCCGCACCCGATGTCCGAGCCCACCAGGAACGGATACAGGACGGCCGACGCCATGGCGGCCCCGACGGGCGCGCCCTTGCCGGGGTGCAGGTCGGGCATGGCGGCGACGTGCGTCATGCCGTCGAGCGCGGCCACCTGACGGCACTGCGCGACGGCGTCGGACTCGATCCAGCTGGTGGGGGAGGCGAACACGGTGACGGTGGCCCCCGTGGCCGGGCGTTGCTGAGACAAAGACGTTCTCTTCCCTGCAGAACGGTATGGACAGGCGGCATCACGACGCGAACCGGCGTCGCGGCCTCTCGGCGAGCGGGGTGTCTGTCGTCAGAGCCTCATGGGGATCACGTTCTCGAACCCCGGCCATCCCAGGCAACCGATTTTCAGCCCGTCCCCTGCGAGCACGACGCAGTGCTAAGCCGGCCCAGGCTTCGGGTTCGCCGACCCGACCGGCAGCCCATTGCGAGCCGACCGTTGCAGACATCGGCTGGATCGCGGGCCAGCGTCCAGCAACTGTCCTGACGGACTTCGCCGCATCCGCGCGAGCACACCACTGCGCGGTGTCGGAATGCCGCACGGATCCGGTACGGCGAGACCTGCCTGGCCAATCCGGGCGTGCCCGGCCGCCCCGCCGCTCTTCCACCACCGGCCGCGCGAGCAGCTTGTCGATGCTGCGGCGCTCGCGCTTGGTGGGACGCCCCGCGCCACGAGCCCGGACGGCCACCACCACGGTCTCCTCGCGAGGAGGAGGCGGGGGGCTCTTGTCGACGTAGCACTCGGCGGCCACGGCGGCGCCGACGCGCTTGGTGATGGCACGGGAGACCACCACGATGCGCTCGCGCCCGTCGTGCCGCAGCCGGATCTCGTCCCCGGCCCGTACGGCCTGCGCAGGCTTGACCCGCACCCCGTTGACCCGGACGTGACCGCCCCGGCAGGCGTCGGCCGCCATCGAACGGGTCTTGGTGAGCCGTACCGCCCAGATCCAGCTGTCCACCCGCACACTCAGCTGCTCACCCACCACCCCGCCACTGTACTGAGAACACCACACCACCGACATCCACTGATTGTCCGGTTCATGAAGCAGCCGCCGCGCAGGCTATGCCGCTGCCGGGACACAGTCATGCAGTCGTCCGTAGCGTTCGCGGGCGATCCGGAGCAGGTCGGTGAAGTCCTTGACCAGATCCCGGCCTTGCGCCACCTGCGAAACATCCATTCCCATCCAGGGCCGGTCGTTGCCGCACCGGAACAGCATGAACGCCACGTACGGCTTCGTCCTGGGGCTGTTCCCCGTGAAGGCGATCAGCCCTTTTCCGAGATCCGCCGGCAGTTCGGACAGCCGTTTCTTCCCGAAGTTCTCGCGGGCGAGCTCAAGCGCTCCTTCTCCATCACGAATGGACCAGTTGAGTGAGAAGCGGTTGTACTCGTTCCTCAGCGAGCAGGCGCCATGCGTGGCGGGAACGCCGTCCTTGTTCTCTTCCAACGGTATGGCCAAGCCGCTGATCGTCCGTATTGCTTCCTGTGGGACGACGTCGCACCAGTAAGGGCCGGAGTCGCTCACCGGCTGTGGCGAGGCAGTTGGCTTGGCCGGCGGAGAGGGGTTCTGCTGGGCGCAGCCGACGCTCAGCGTCAGCACGAGAAGAGTGCAGAGGGCGGCCATCGTGGCGCGTGTGGACATGTCAGTACCGCTCGATGCCGAGATTGCTGTGCACGTCGAACAGGGCGCTGTTGTCCATGGCTTCCTTGACGGTCTGAGTGCTGCTCTCGACCTTGGTGTGCCAGCGCGCCCATTCGATGAACTTGTCGAAGGTCTCCGGGTCGGCGACGATCTCGTCGAGCGGTTTCAGTTTGGGGGGATCGCCGTTCGTGGCGAAGGGAGAGCCCTTGGCGTCGTCGAGCGCGCTGCGACTCCACCGGCCGTTCGCGATGCTGCTGCCGAGAACCATCTTGTGGACCATCCACATGGCCATCTCGCGATCGTTGCCCGCCTCCTGCAGGGCCGACTCCGAGGAGAGGCCCTGTTTCATCAGCCGGTCGGCCAGGAATGCCGAGAGCTTGTCGAACCCCATGGGCGTGAGCTTCTCGTGTGCCTTGTCGCCCCAGAACCCGAATCGCGTGGCGAGTTTGCCCACCGGCCCGGTCGCCTCACCGAGCACACCGCTGATCAGGCTCTTCATTTCCTCTTTGGCCTGCTCATCGCTCTTGGCCTGCGAGAGGAGGAACAGGCGTCGAGTTTCGAGCAGATGTCCCATGAAGCGTGCCTCGGGGAGCAGCACCTCGTTCAGGCTCTCCCCGCCGTCCCGCCGGTAGGACTCCTGAACCTTCAGCAACATTCTCTCGACCTCCGCTCCCACAAGCGCCTTGGTGGCGGCCTCGTCACGGCCGACGAAGAGCAGCAGGCGATCCATCTCGGCACGGTCGATGTCTTTGAGCTCGGGTGTCTTGTCGTCGAAGACTCCGAAGATCTCGTCGACATGGGCGGCCATGACCGTTCCTATCGGTCCGCTGAGAAAGGACAGCCGGTCCAGTTGCTTCCGGTCGAGAATCTCCAGTTTGCCGTCGCCACTCCGTCCGACAACCCCGTCGAGCTCCTTCTTGAGAAGCACGAGCGCTTCGTTGGCGTGCTCGAATGACTCCTTGTCCTTGCCGCTGAGCGCTTTCTGCAGCAGGCCGGCGAACGGGGCCTGGTTGCGTGTGTTGTTGAAGCCGTCCAGCCGGTCGGTGAGCAGATACTCCATGATGGACTTCGTCCACCCCTTCGGAGTGTGGAAGAGCAACGCCTGTGCCGCCGGCAACGAGTACTTTCCGGCCTGCGAGAGATCGTCGATGACGCTGGCCTTGATCTGTTCCCCCGGCTGCCCCATACGAGGGCCGCCGGGTTGCATGGAGTCGCTGATGCCGAGCACCGTGGCCAGATCGAGGCTGTTGGCGTACAGGCCGCGGGAATCCGACAGCTCCTTCTGGTGCACAACCACGTCCCGGCCCACTACTTCCATGAACCGCTTCGAGAACGGTGGCTTGCCCTCGCCGGCTCGCCAGATCAGCGCTTGAGCCTGATAGCCGACGTAGGTCACCTCAAGCGCCTTGTGCTCGGCACGGCCTTCCTTCACAAGCTGGTCCAGATACGTCTGCCCCATATACGCCTTGTCGGCGGGGTCGGTGCCCTTGGCCAGGGCCACGGACAGCAGCTTCATCACCTGTTCGACCTGCTTGACCTGTCGCGGATCACGTCGGGACATGACGTTGGCCCGCACTTGCAGCCCCAGCACGGCCGGTAGCTCGGTGATGCCCTTGACGCCCAGCTTCGCCAGGAAAACCTTGACGAACTCCGGATCGTCCGCCCTGTCGGCATACCCCTGCAGCCCGGCCAGCGCCGCCTTGTCCCCGCGGCCGGCGGCAACCGCCGCGTTCGCGGCCAACGTGCCATCCAGGAGCCCCTGCGCGGCGGCCGTCGAATCCGGGACGGCGATCATGGTCCCGTCCGGTGTGCAGTCACGGTGGACGACCTTCGTCCGTTCCATCTCCTGGACGATGTGCTGACGGCGTCGCAGATCGTCCACCTCCGCACTGACTTCCTTCGCCATGCTGCGGATGCGCAGGGCCGGCTCGGTGCTCAGCCCTGCCGCGGAGAGCTCGCCGTGCAGCATCGCGGCCAAGTCCTCCAGTTGCAGCGCCGCAGCGGTGTGGCGGGCGACCAGAGTGTCGAACTCGGGTCGCTTGACCCCGCTGTAGCTCATCACATGCTCGCCAACTCGTCGTTCGCAGCCGCGACGGCTTGGGCCAACATCGCACGCAGCTCGCGCTGGCGACTGAGCAAGGCCTGCTGAAAGCGGCTCCCGCTCGGTCCCACCCAGGCCCGGGCATCCATCAATGTGCAAGAAGGGTGCAGCGTCCACCAGTGGTCGTCAGACAACTTCTGGATGCGCACCACCGCTGCCTGCATCGCCTCGCGATCAAGCCCAGGCATCCCGGATCCCCTCGGTACGGCTTCAAGGCCCCCGATGACGATAACCCGAACTGAGTCGATCGCTTCGGGAAACCGACCCATTTGCGATTGCCGGGAAATCCATCGAGCCGAATCAAAGTCCAGTGCGTACATTCGTAGCGAGCCGTTGCCCATACCAGTGTTTGGGACGTTTTGAGCCGCGGGCCGCCTGCTTATCCCTCATGACGTGACAAAAGCTGGTTCCACAACTCATCCAACTCTGCAACTTCGTCAACCCGGGCCGCGGATGCTCCAACGGCACCCTCAGCACCGGCTCGGTGGCGTCCACATATAGGAAAGCGTGCAGCAGAACAGCCGCGGCAGCCCGCCGCCTGCGTCAACAGAGCGTCGGAGCGCTGAGCACTACCGCGCTTGATCGAAAGCGGTTTCTCCCAGAGCGCGGTTCAGGCGGTCGCGGACGAATGGCGACCCGCGACGGGGCGCAAGGGGCCCCGGGCGCGGGGCCTCCTGACCGCGAACTACGGCGTCGGTGACGATCCCGGCGTACAGCCGACGGACACTGCCTATACGGATGCCTGCCCGTGTTCTTGCCGGTAGGCATGACGAGCGGAGATGCGATCTCGGGGACGGCGCGGCGCGTCCGCCCCCGATCGCCATCCGACGGATGCCGTCATCCGAATCTGGATCCCGGTGCCGTCGTCGGGGGCGTGGCCGTTCAATGGCCATGTGGGCGTCGGGTCAGGTCTTCTCCTGGAGGGTGACGTTGACGTCGCGCGCCTGGCCGTCCCTCAGGTAGGTGATTTTGACCTGTTGGCCCGGCTTGAAGCTTCTGACCTGTCCGACGACGGTCTCGCCCGCGTCGACCGGTGTGTTGCCGATCTTCGTGATCAGGTCGCCTTGCTTCAGTCCGGCCTTCTCCGCCGGGCTTCCCGCTATGACCTGGCTGATCAGGGCGCCGGGCACGTCGCCGGTCGCGTCGGTGACGCTCACCCCGAGGACCGCGTGACGGACCTTGCCGGTGGCGATGAGCTGGTCGGAGACCTGCTTGGCGGTGTTGACCGGGATGGCGAAGCCCACGCCGCCGCCGGCGGCGTTCGAGGCGATGGCGGTGTTGATGCCGACCAGCTCACCCGCGGCGTTGACCAGCGCGCCGCCGGAGTTGCCCGGGTTGATCGAGGCGTCGGTCTGGATGGCGCCGCCGATCGTCGTGCCGGCGCTTTGCCGGCTCTGCTCCTGCCCCCAGCCGGGAGGGACCTGCTGCCGCTGGTCAGGGCCGGTGGTGAGGGTACGGTCAAGCGCGCTGACGATGCCCGCCGTCACGGATCCGTCCAGGCCGAGGGGGCTGCCGATGGCCAGTACGGCGTCACCGACCTTGAGCGCGTCGCTGTCGCCGAGCGTCGCCTTGGTCAGCCCGGACACGTCCGCAGCCCTGATGACGGCCAGGTCGGTGGCCGGATCGGTGCCGACGATGCTCGCCTTGGCCGTCTTGCCGTCGCTGAACTTCACGCTCATCTGCCCGCCGCCCTGGCTAGCACCCTCGACCACGTGGTTGTTGGTGAGGATGAGGCCGTCCGCCGACAGCACGACGCCCGAGCCCTCGCCGGTCTGCCCCTGGATCATCACGACGGTCGGCTGCACCTTGGCCGCGACGTCCGCCACGGTGAGCGACCCGGAGGCCGGCTTGAGGACGGGACTGGGAACGTGGCTGGTGGTGGCGACGGGCGCGGGCTGGAAGGAGGTCGCCGCGACGGCGCCGACCACCCCGCCGACGATCGCCATGGCCGCCAGTGCGAGCCCGGCCACCGCCTTCTGGCCGGCGGTGAAACGTGCCTTCAAGGTCGGCGGAGGCGGGGGCGGCGGCTGCTCCGTGACGATCGGGTCGCGGCGGGGGAAGCCTCCGACGGTCGGTGGCGTGGTGCCGAACTGGCTCCACCCGCCGTTGCCCTGCGCTCTAGGGTCCTGCTCGTGAGGCTCGTGCGCGTTCATCTGTCATCTCCCTCAAGTTCTGCTGCCTCACGGTGCCAACTCCGGCGTAAGACCCGGCTAAGCCCTTGATCCCGGAACCGGGCCTCCTCCTCATGGCGGCCTTATCGATCCAGGTCGGGCGGGCATGAGTCGCCGACATTCATTTCTACAAGTTGTCGAACATCACCGCCCGAACCGGCGCATCCGACCCTGACGAGCGCAACCCGACTCGCGGCGGCGAGCCGAGGACCGTGAGCACGACCACGGCGCCTGTCGAAGACGTCCGCTTACGGCGGCCAAATTCTACGCACTGTAGAAGTTCTACGGATCGAAGGTCGGAGGTGGCGGATGGACAAGAACGCCGAGGGCGCGCGCAGGGAGCGGCTCTCCGCGCTGCAGGCCGAGCAGCGCGATCACGGCGTTCGTCCTGGACGACCGGGCCGGACGTTCGCCGGTCGCGGTCCAGACGATCGACGTGAGCAGTCGCAACCACACCGACAAGGTCGTCAGCTACCCGCAGGCCCCGCCGGTCGGCGGCGACCATGCGCCGGAGCGGCAGAACTGCGGCATCTACAGCAAGCCCCTGCGCAACGAGAACGTCGTCCACAGCCAGGAGGACGGAGCCGTCTGGATCGCCTTCTGGCCGGGGCTGCCGAAGGAGCAACTGGAGACCCTGTACAAGCAGGCCCAGGGACGCGACTTCGTCGTGCTGTCGCCGTACACGGGGCTGTCCGCGCCGGTCGTGCTCAGCGCGTGGGGCAAGCAGCTGAAGCTCGACAGCGCCGACGACCCGCGGCTGACGGCGTTCCCGCGCGCCAACGTCAACGGCCCCGGGACGCCCGAGCCGGGCGCGTCCTGCAGCGGCGGGATCGGGGAGCCGTCGGCGTGAGGCTCACGGCTACCAGCCGATCTCGTCGCAGCCGGTGTGTCCGTCCGGCTCCACCTGCAAGGTCGCGTGCGCGACCCCATGACGGGTGCGCAGCAGGTCGCGGGCCTGATCGAGGACGGCGTGGTTGTCGCTCTGGTCGCCCGTGACGAGGTGGGCGGTGGCGACGTTCATGCCGGAGGTCAGCGTCCACAGGTGCAGGTCGTGCACGTCGCGCACGCCCTCGATGGCCGCCAGGTCGGCCGCCACGACGGAGGCGTCCATGCCCTCGGGCACGTGCTGGCCGAGCACCGCGAACACCTGCCGGCCGAGCGAGATCGCACGCACGGCGACGAACACGCCGATGGCCAGCGCGATGACCGTGTCCCAGAACACCTGGCCGGTCGCCGTGATCAGCCACCCCGCCGCGATGACGCCGACCGAACCCGCCGTGTCGGCCACCACCTCCAGGTACGCGCCCTTGACGTTGAGACTCTCACTGGCGCCGGACCGCAGCAGGAACAGCGCGATCAGGTTGACCACCAGCCCGAGCGCACCCACCACGAGCATCGGCCCGGAGGACACCTCGGACGAGCCGCCGATCCTGCCGATCGCCTCGGCGACCACGTAGACGGCGACGCCCAGCATGAGGACCACGGCCAGCAGCGAGGCGAACACCTCGGCTCGGTAGGAGCCGTAGCTGCGCCGGCCGGTGGTGTCGGGGCGGGCGGCGATCCTGGTGGCGACCAGCGCCGCGCCGAGCGTGACCACGTCGGCGGCCATGTGCCCGGCGTCCGACATCAGGGCCAGCGACCCGGAGATCAGTCCGTAGACCAGCTCGACCAGGAAGAATCCACCGATCAGCACGAACGAGACCGCCAGCCGCCAGCGGTGCCGGGCCCCGGCGTGCCCGTGCCCATGCCCGTGACCCATCAGCGTTCGCCCTCCCGTTCCGGGTGGATGGCCTCGGTGTGCTCGGTGTGGGCCAGCGCCAGGTCCAGCAGCATCCGCACGTGCGGATCCTCCAGCCGGTAGTAGGCCATCCGGCCCGAGCGACGGGCGGCCACGATGCGATGGGCGCGCAGCAGCCGCAGCGCGTGGGAGACCGCCGACTCGCTCTGCCCGGTCACCGCCGCCAGGTCGCACACGCACAGCTCGCCGTCCAGCAGGGCGACCAGCAGCTTCAGCCGGTTGGGGTCGGACAGCAGGCCGAAGATGTCCGCCGTGTCCGTGAGGTCCTCGGCAGCGGGCATCCGCTCGCACACCGCGGACACCCGGTCGGCATCCACGACCTTGACGGCGCAGCCGTCCACCATCAACACATTCTCAGCTGAAGAACTGTTCATATGTGTATTTTGGCGCCCATGCAGCGAATGTCAACAACGACAACTCCCCCACACCGCACCTACGCCGGGACGCACCCCGAGGCGGCGTCGTCCCGGTCAGCGGCGCTGGCCCTTCGGTAGGGAAGGGGCAGCGGGATAGTGGCCGTCCGGTCGGGATCGTCCGTGGTCGGAGCGCAGCCGGCGTCGGTGCTGTCTGCGGATCAAGAACAGCTGCAGGAGTCTCCTGGACCGAGTTCGGCGGCTCGGCCACCATCAGAACATGACCGGAAGCGGATCAGCGGGGGCGGGTGGCGGGGGAACGGGCTCGCGCCTGAACTGGACGGCAGTGAGCGCTCTGGCTGGTTCGATCGCAGCCGTGGTCGCGCTCTTGGCTTACCTGATGCCACCCAAGACCCCGCCCGGCACAGTGGTTTCCAGTCCGTCCCCGCCGCCGTCCTCGCCGGGTCGGGTCGTCACTCGCCACCCACCATCGCCGGTGGATTCATCGCCTGAGCCCAGCACGTCCCAATCACCGAGCCGCACGCGAGCGGTCCAGAAATCCCCTCCAGCGGTGCCGGAGGTCCGGTCTGTCGGCTGTGACGAGACGGCGGCGGTCCTGACCGCCTACACCAGGAATGCCGGAACCAGCCGCCGCGGCCAGGCGGCCGCGGCTCAGCAGACGTACAGCGACTTGATGGGCGCGGGACTCAACGCGCAGGGAGCGGTAGGAGTGAAGATCAGGCGACTGGCCGCGGAGTTCCAGGAACTGAGCTTCCGCCTGACGGGCATGACCGGCGGCGACCCCAACCAGGTGATCGCGGATATCAATACGGACGTCGCGGAGTTCAACAGGTTGTGCGCATTCGGCTGATCGCTCTACCGCGACGGCACACGGACATGAAGTTCAGTCCTCAAGAGCGGTCGTCGGCACCCACACGGAGGAGTCGGTCGCCTCCTGCAAATGTGCAGGCATGCATAAGACCCGCCGAGAGACCAAGGCGCTGGTGGCCGGCCTGTCATGAAGTCGGGGCCGCTCGTTCATGAGGGCAGGGGTTCTGACGTTCTGGCGTCATGTGGAAAGCGACGATCAGGCTTCTGGACGAGCGGTCAATGAACAGCGGTGAGGTCGACGACCACGAACTTGTCGCCGCGGCCGAAGAGGGCGATGTTGCCGCCGGCCGGGGCGCGGTAGCGGGTCCGGGTGTCGATGCCGCGGATCTCGGCGGACACCCCTGACTGCACGTCGTGCACCAGCGCGCGATCCGGCAGTTGGGCGGACAGGAAGCGGTCCCGCTGGAGAGGCTGCGGCGCGACTCCCGTCATATCCATCTCGTGTCGTGCTCGTCCGTCCCGGCCCTGGACCTGTGCCATCGCGGATCGGGCGGGGTGCGTGACGCAGAGCGTGATGCCGCAGGCCACAGGGCTGCCTGGCTGCAAGCCGGTCTGGGCGCGCTTCTCGCCGGTCTCGATGTTCATGACGGACTGGAAGGGGGCTTCGTTGCCGCCGAACGTCCCGGGTGATCCGACCCAGGGCCAGTTCAGGATGTGCTGTCCCTGCGTGCCTTCTACGCGCTGCGGTTGCCCGCCGTTGACGTCCACGGTGAAGACGCCCTCGTTCCCGGCTGACCAGGCGAGACGGCCACGGGTGACGGCGATTCCGGTGACGAAGCCGGCCGATGAGGCGGGCGGCAGCGGAGCGGAGGTGACGAGCTGCGGTTTGCCGCCGGTCGTCGGGACGGTCCAGATGTCGGCGGTTCGTTTGTCGTCGGCGCCGCGGGCGGTCCACCAGGCGATCCGGCCTTGGCCTGCGGTGAAGCCGTCGGGGAAGAGGGTGGTGCCGGCTGGGAGGGTGATGTCGGCGAGTTTGTCCATCTCGCCGCTGTTCACGTCGTAGGTGTAGAGCCCGTTCGCCTTCTCGAAGCCGCCTTCGGCGGTCAGGAGAACCTTGGTGGCATCCACCATCAGTCGCGGCCGGACCTTCCTGCCGTCGGGGTTCGTGCACTGCTGTAGGCCACAGTTTCTCGATGGGTTCAGGCGCCGAGCTGACGGAAGCGGTTCCACTGCTGGCTGAGGAGGTTTCCGGCTTGGACAGAACGTACGTTGTGACTGTGACGATTGCCGCGACGGCTACTCCGCTCGCGACCGCTGCGGTAAGCGTGCTGCGGCGGGAACGCTTGGAACGACGGTTGAGCTGAACCTGCGCGTAGTCCGGCGTATCGGCCATTTGGCGTCCTTGGTGAGCGGCTGAGTTCACGAGGCGGGTGCGGAGAAAGATTCATACAAGAGTGCACGACCAAGGGCCCGGGCGAGGGGACGTCGGCAAATCCTCCGGTCGGCGCTCTCCGCGAAGGACAAATGCCGGTCGAGACCCAGCTGCTGCAGTTGAGCACTCTGATGGTGCCGTTGGACAGCCTGTTTGTGTGCCGACCGCGACGTGGGCAACCAAGCTGTCGCGTTCCTGAGTCGGCCGGGTCGGGATTGGGGAATGCCACGGGGTTCGGAGGGGACCCCGTGGCATTCTGGAGTGGCGCGGGGTTGGCCGGCCATCAGGCGGTGTCGAGGGCCTCAGTGATCTTACGGGCTATGTCGGTCACGGTCGGGCTGGGCTCGCCTTCTGGGACTCGACGGCGGCGTCGACGGCGACGGTGACAGGGCGGCGGAAGTTGTCGGCCTCCTCCGGAGCCTGCTGCTTGCGCAGGTTGATGGAGGTGGTCAGGGCAGGCAGCACCTGGTCGGCGAGCGTGGCGACGGTCTTGCCTGTCAGGCTCTTGGGAGCCTTGACCAGGACGTGCCGCTCAGACCGGTGGCGGAAGCCAGGGCGATGGAGCCGTTGGTGGCGGCCTTGTGGGCCGAGCCTGGCAGCGCCGGCGGCCGACATCAGCGAGACGGCGCCCCAGCCGGCGAGGCGGAGCGTGAGTTGGTCCTGATCGGAGAGGGGGATGGCCATGATGGGGATGTTCCTCAGCGTTGCGGTAAGGAACGGGCGGGCGTAGCACCCGTTCATGGCGTTTTCGATCGCCGACTGCTCTGATTTCGGACTGTCGCCGGGCTGACGCGACTCCATGAGTGGCTCATGGACGCTTGCTCTTGTCGATCAGGCTGGAGACGCCGATCAGGGTGCCACCTCCCGCTCCCAGCCCCACGATGAGAGCGTTCGGCCACGTGGCTTTGTCGGCGAGCATCAGGCCCGTGGTGATCGCCATGGCGATGATTGCGCACAGGAAGGTGAGGAGGGTGCGTTCAGACAGCACTGGTGCCTCCGATGAACACGGTGATGTGGTCGAAGCGAGCGTCGCAGCGGGGCGGGGGCGGCACGGCGTCGAGATGGCTTGCCATGTGGTTCCCTTCTGTCTCTTGAGTCACATCAGTACGGCGATGTCGCTCAGGACATAGGCGGCCACATCGGCATAACCCTCGTTTGGGGCGTTAGGAAGATTTTTCTCAACAGAGCGGGGGAAAATCGCCGCGGGCTGCATAGAGCAGGTGCGTACACCCTCAATCATGTCCCCCGGACCGTGGCTGTCCCTGCGGTCCTCCAACCCCTCGAGGGGAGCGGGTATGTCGATGGCCCACGAACAGCCCGACCCAGGCGGCGCCTGCCACGACGGTGACTCCTGCGGTCCAGCGGTGACGACGTGGGAAGACGACGCAGGCGGCAGGGACGACGAACCGGCCGCCGAGGAACTGGCGTCACCGATCGACAGCGAGTTCGTTGCGGACGCCGAGAGACAGCTTGCGGAAGATGTTGAGCCCGAGAGTGACGAGGCGCGGCAGGCGAGACTGGAGAACGATCACAAGATCGTGATGCTGCTGAGGGCCGACCTGGCGGCAGGCCGCCGTGACCGATTCGACAGAGTGGCGGAGCAGTTGGTCCGCTACGCCTTGCCGATCTTGGGGATGTGGGTGGCGCGAGGGGAGATTTTCGCAAAGGTCAACCAGCGGCGGGAGCAGGCGAACCAGACCCGGGCCGGCCAAGGTAAGAGTCCGCTCCCGAAGATCACCCGCGATCCGTTCGACTGGCGAGCGTGGGATCGGGACGAGGTTGAGGAGTTCGTGCACGACCTTGCTGGGGAGGGCGTGGAGAGGTTCCGCCGCGCGGTCGAGGAAGGCCAGTGCGATCCGCGTCGGGGGGCGTCGATGCGTACGTACTTCATCGGAGGATGTCTGTTCGCCTTCGAGAAGGTCTACCGCCACAGATGCCGGCAGCAACGACTCGAGCGTGCGCTCGTCTCTGCGGGCCTCGCCCATGACGTCGCGGCGTTGGAGCCGGTACGGCAATTCGCGCTAACCCCGGGACCGGAGCGCCAGGTCATCGTGCGTGACGAGATTTCCCGTGCCATGGCGCAGATCCCGGCACCTGAGATGCATCAGGTCCTGTGGTACAGCGCACTCGGCTACACCCAGCAGGAGGCCGCGGAGAAGGCAGGCCTCACCCCCAAGGCGCTCGAAGGCCGGCTGAGGCGGGTTCGTCAGAAGTTCGACAGGAGAAACACGGCCGCGCAGACCACGACAGACCCCGATGACGCGGAGAGGTGACGGTCATGAGTCAGACAGAAGACCGGTGGACCCCACGGGCACGCGTAGAACCTGGCGGGCCCGAAGCGCATGCCCGAGATGAACTGGACGATCTGCTGGCAGGCTCGTCGCTGGGCAGCCCCGTGGTCAAGCGAATTCAGGCGCTGGTTCCCGCCGAGACAGCTCGGCGGGCCCGCATCCACCACCCTTCTCCCAGCGCCGGGTTCGACGTCAACGAACTGGTCTCCCGGATTCTGGCAGCGATGTGTCGGCAAGCCGCGACGCATAGAACCGGTGCGCGACTCGCCGAGGGGAACACGACAGGCGATCTGTGGTGGCCCCGTGCCGATGCGTTGGCCCACGCCGTGCCCCGCCCGATTTGCCCAACTGACGTCTGGAGATCGCCGGGCAGCATCGTCCTGAGGGTGCCACCACGGATGCGTGCAGCCCTGAGAGTGATCGAACAACCGGGCGGTCCGGATCGCGTCCTTCGCCAACTCGTGGATGACGGCGTGCTGAGAGAGGTTCGCGATGATGTCGCCAGGCGGATCGCGTTGCTCGCCGCGGCGCTCATCGACGACGCCCCGCCCGGACTCCTGCGGGCGTACGCGGTGGTTCTGGAGCTGCAATCAACCGAAGAGCGACCACCGCTTGCCGCGAGTGATCCCGGGCCAAAGAGTCTGCGAGACGGCGACCGGCTCGCGAAGGATTCAACCCGGCTTACGTTCCCATCGGAACGTCCGCGACCGTCGCGGAGATACTTTCAGACTCATGATTGGTACGGCGGCAATCCGACACCCTTTTCTCCATTCATGCGGTTCGCCTGGCCGATACAATTTTCCGATCTCTTCCGCTTCTTCCTCCACCGTCATAGTGAGTCTGATCCGTCATGCACTCCTGACATCGCGACTCGTTCGGACATTCTCTACGCCGGTTTCCTGAATGGCCATTCACACGATGTTGGCAAATGGAATCGCTCCTTCCAGAGGGCTCTTCGCTGCCGGAGGCAACGCGAAGCGTGGGAGCGGTGTCCGGAATGTCAGCGGCAGTGGGCTGCCGGGTTGCCCTCGTCGACAATCAACCTGCGAGCTGCTCAGCACATGCTCACCGGTTGCGCACCCGCCGACCTCGACAAAGTGTTAGAAGTGACGCGGCATCGTCTGCTCCGCATATTGGGTTATCGATCCGAGTCGGTCCGACCTCGCGTTTTTCTGGACCCATTTGTTCGTGATTTCTGCGGATTTTCGGTGGTAGTTGGTGGCAGGGAGCTTCTTCACCGAGAGCTACGGCAACGTGTACGGAAGGGAGAGGGCGAGGCGGGCACCGAAGTAGCAGGAACATCGGCGTCTTCGCGCTCCGTGCGCGCATTCCTGGGTGGAATCACCGCGCCAGGAAACAGTCCGTGCTCGAAAAGTTCCAAGGCGTAGTCGCGATGGGTATGTTCCTGAGCCTGCACGGTACGCCTACCTCCTCCTCCGTCCTCCCGGGAGCGCGATGGTCAGCCCCGCCGCACAGCAGAGGCCCTATCCCGTCGATGAGCTGGCGCGAGCCGTCCGCTTGGAAATCGCCGCTGAACTCCGCGTGGATGGCGAGGGCGAAAAGGTCTCCTTGGCCGCCGGCCGCCGCACCGGCGGGAGCAGCGAGTCCCGCGAGTACGTGTTCACTTGCAAGGCGTGGAAGGACGCCTTCTCCGGTGAGAAACTGCTCATCCGGCTGTCCCGCTCCCGAGCGCCATGGGAACGTGCAGAGGCAGCGCGAATGCCCGACGGCAAGGTCAGAGTTCGTACGTCCGCCGACCTCGGTAGCGATCCCGCAAACGCCCAACTGCGCAGGGATGAAACGGCAGGACTGGAGGCTCTGCTCGATCGGATGGAGGGGGCGAACGGCGGCGACAACAGCCCGGTCAACCTCACGACCGCAGGTTGGGTGCTAGGCCAGGGCAAGCCGCGCCACGCTCGCTGCACCACTCCCGACCACTTCATCCGTGGCTACCGAAACCGCACGCTCAACGCGAACCAACGGCAGGCGATCGAAAGTGCTCTGGGCAGCGACCTGACTTTCGTCTGGGGCCCGCCGGGAACCGGCAAGACGGACGTGGTTGCCGCCATCGTCGAGGGCTGCTACCGGCAAGGACTGCGGGTCCTGTTTCTCGCCCCGACCAAGGTCGCCGTGGACCAGGCGCTTGAACGCATCTGTGACCTGTTGTCGGGCGAAGACTCGTTCGATGTCGGCCTGGTGCAGCGCGCCAGCGACATCGAGTTGTCCTCCCTGGCCGCGAAGTTCGGCGATCAGATCGACTCGGCGAAAATCGCTGAACGGATGTCGATGACGGTGGCGGGCCAGATCGCTGCCATCCGCGAGCAGTTGTCGGCCAACCAAGAGCTGCTCGCCGTCCATGCGGACGCCGAACGCGTCGAAGAACGCCGGTACCCGCCCCGGCTCGCATCGTCCCGTCGGGCGTATGTGGCTCGCAGTGCCATGTCCCCTGATCATGGTCTTACGGTTGCATGCGGGCACCGTCTGCTGCCTACCGAGGACACAAAACAAAAGACTCGCGCCTGTGAAACCGCAGGTCAGAGGCCTGAAATGCCGATCTAGGTGAGTGCCCCCGGCAGGATTCGAACCTGCGGCACCCGCTTTAGGAGAGTGGGACCTACTCCGTCTCTTTGGATGGCTTGAGCTGGGCATATAGCAGCCGGGGCACCTAGGGCCTGTTTCGAAGTGTTGATCAACGGCGTGTCGAAGCCGGACATGCAGAGAGGTCTCCGGTAAAGGGTTCAACGACCAAGAAGAACCAAC
>NZ_JBITLO010000023.1:0-163659 GCF_044465345.1 Nonomuraea sp. NPDC049684
CGGTTCCAGAACGAGGTCGAGGTGGGGATGGTGGGGATCAACGTGCCGATCCCGGTGCCGATGGCGTTCTACAGTTTCGGCGGGTGGAAGTCGTCCCTGTTCGGTGACACGCATGTGCACGGCGCCGAGGGGGTGCATTTCTACACGCGGGGCAAGGTGGTGACATCGCGCTGGCTGGATCCGTCCCACGGCGGCGTGAACCTCGGCTTCCCCACGAACGGGTAACCGACGCCTCCCGCCGGGAGGGACCGGCGTCCCTCCCGGTCCCGTCCCCGGTAAGCTCCAGCGCAACGGACAAGGGGGGACATCGTGAGACGCCGTCGCATATCCGCCGTGGCGCTGGCCACGGCGGCGCTGGTCGCCGGCACGGGAGCGGTGTCCTCGACCTCCGAGGCGGCCGGGCAGCCGGCCGTCAGGCCGAGCCCCAAGCCCACCCCGACGGCCACGCCCTCGCCCACGGCCACCCAGAGCGACGGCACGCTGCAGATCCTCACCTACCGCGGCTACGCCGAGTACGGCGGGATCAGCCCCAAGGCCAACTGGGTCGGCTCCTTCGAGAAGGAGACCGGCTGCCGCCTGGCCCGCGTCGACACCGTACGCACCGCCGAGGAGATGGAGCGGGCCGTCGCGGCCGCCGAGCGCCCGTACGACCTGATCTCGGCGGGCCCGGCGCTGGCCGGCGACCTGATCACGCGCAAGCTGGTACAGCCGATCGACCCGGCCAAGGTGAGCGGCTACGACGACCTGAACGAGCGTTTCCGCGACATGACGAAGGTGTCCGGCAAGGTCTACGGCGTGCCGTTCCTGTGGGGGTACCACGAGTTCGTCTACGACTCGTCCAGGGTCAAGGACGCGAGCATGAGCCAGGTGTTCGCCTCCGGCCGGACCGCGCTCCGCGACAGCCCGCTGACCATCGCCGACGCGGCGCTGGCCGACGCCGCCGTCAAGGACCCGTACGAGCTGAGCCAGGAGCAGCTCGACCGGGCCATGGCGCTGCTCGGGCAGCAGAAGGAGCGCACCTACTGGCGGAAGCCGATCGACCTGATCAAGGGCTTCGCCACCGGGTCGCTGGATTACGCGCAGGCCACACCGTACTATCGCCTGCTGCTGCAGAAGGCCGGCAAACCGGTCCGGACGGTCGCCGCCAAGACGGCCACCGGCTGGCTCGACTCCTGGATGCTCGGCGCCAACCTGCCCGACACCACCTGCGCCTACCGCTGGCTGACCTGGATGACCGCGGCCGACGCCCAGCGCGACGCGGCCGCTTGGGTGGGGCTCGCGCCGGCCAACGACAAGGCGTGCAAGGGCCGGGCCAAGTCGATCTGCGACCTGTACGGCGCCGACGACCCCAAGCGGCTCGACCGGATCGCCTTCGCCGTCCGGCCGCCGGGCGGTTGCCGCGGCGAGGACGGGGAATGCACTGATTATGCCGTCTGGGGGAAACGGTGGGCCGAACTCGCCGAGTAGGTGAGATCTCCGCCCCCGCTCGACCCCATCGCGGGCGCGCCTTCCCCCGGGTGCGCCTGCAGAGACGCCCCGGGCCTTCCCCCCTGTCCCGGGGCGTCTCGCTGTTCCCTGCTTGACGGACGTCCTGGTGCCGGGGCGTCTCGCCGTGCACCGGCCGGAGGACGTCCGTACTCGGGAACTCTCCGGCGCGAAAATTCGACTGAATGACCAGTCAGTGAGTATGTTCTCCTCATGAGAATCCTTCTTGTCGGCGCCGGAGGCGTCGGCTCCGCCGTGGTGCCCATCGCCGCCCGCCGCCATTTCTACGAACACATCGTGGTGGCCGACTCCCAACAGAGCCGGGCGGCCCGCGCCGTCGCCGCCGTGGACGACCCCCGCTTCACCGCCATCCAGCTGGACGCCTCCGACCGGGCCCAGGTCGCCGCGGCGCTCCGGGAGCACCGATGTGACGTGCTGTTCAACGCGGTCGATCCGCGCTTCACGATGCCGCTGTTCGAGGCCGCCCTGGAGGCCGGGGCCCACTACCTGGACATGGCGATGTCGTTGTCGAAGCCGCATCCGCGCGAGCCGTACCGCAAGCCCGGGGTGAAGCTGGGGGACCGGCAGTTCGAGCGCGACGGCGAGTGGCGCGGCGCGGGCCGGCTCGCGCTGGTCGGCATGGGCGTCGAGCCGGGGCTCGCGGACGTGTTCGCCCGCTACGCCGCCGACCACCTGTTCGACGAGATCGACGAGATCGGCATCAGGGACGGCGCCAACCTCGTCGTGGACGGCTACGACTTCGCGCCCACGTTCTCCATCTGGACCACGATCGAGGAGTGCCTGAACCCGCCCGTCGTCTGGGAGGACGGGCAGTGGCGCACCACCGAGCCGTTCAGCGAGCCCGAGGTGTTCGACTTCCCCGACGGGATCGGGCCCGTGGAGTGCGTGAACGTCGAGCACGAGGAGGTGCTGCTCGTCCCGAGGTGGATCCCGGCGCGGCGGGTGACGTTCAAGTACGGGCTCGGCGAGGAGTTCATCGGCGTGCTCAAGACGCTGCGCAAGCTGGGCCTGGACAGCGCCGACAAGATCAGGGTGGGCGGGGCGGAGGTGGCGCCGCGCGACATGGTCGCCGCGAGCCTGCCGGACCCGGCGACGCTGGGCGCCCGCATGCGCGGCAAGACCTGCGCGGGCACGTGGGTCAAGGGCACCGGCAAGGACGGCTCCCCGCGCGAGGTGTACCTCTACCACGTGGTGGACAACGAATGGTCGATGCGGGAGTACGGCTCCCAGGCCGTCGTGTGGCAGACGGCGATCCATCCTGTGGTCGCGCTGGAGCTGGTGGCGACCGGGGTGTGGAAGGGCGAGGGCGTGCTCGGCCCCGAGGCGTTCGACGCGGTGCCGTTCCTCGACCTGCTGCGCGAGTACGGCTCGCCGTGGGGCCTGCGCGAGGCGGCCGCTGCTTGACGGTCGCTGCTTGACGGCCCCTGCCCGGCGGTCCGTGCTTGACGGCCGGGGCTTCCCCGGCCGCGGCCTAGCGGCCGGGGAAGGCCACCACGGTCGCCATGGGAGCGGGCAGGAGCGCCTCGGCGCATTCGGTGCAGGCGAGCACGGAGGAGTTGTCGGGCAGCTTGCCGACCCGGACCCGGGGCCGCGGCCACCTCTTGTGGCACACCACGCAGGCGTCGCCGTCGCGCTGGGCCGGCGTCAGGCCCTCAGGGTCGAACGTCAACATACTCCGTGCCGTTCTGGTGGGACCCCAGTTCATCACGCTCCCAGCTGCCATCGCCCCTCCGCATGTCCGGATCCGTTATAACCCTGACCGAGGCCGTGATCGTCTAGCTGAGCGTCAAGCCAGGGTGAATTCTCTACCCGAGTGACCTGCGTTACACACACAAAATCGGGCATCCAGCCGCAAGCCGGATGCCCGATTTTTTGGACTTTGCTATAGAGCGGAGATGGCCTTCTCCAGGATCCCCAGGCCCTCCTCAAGCAGGTGCTCGGGCATGACCAGCGGGGGCAGGAAGCGCAGCACGTTGCCGTACGTGCCGGCGGTCAGGACCACCAGGCCCTCGGCGTGGCAGCGCTTGACGATCTCCTGGACGGCCGCCGGGTCCGGGTTCTTCGTGCCCGGCTCGACCAGCTCGATCGCGATCATCGCGCCGCGTCCGCGCACGTCGCCGATCGCCGGGAACCGCTCCTGGAGCGCGCGGAGGCGGGGGAGCATGATCTCGCCGATGCGGCGGGCCTTGGCGACCAGGTCCTCCGACTCGATCGTCTCCAGGACGCCGAGCGCGGCCTCGCAGGCCAGCGGGTTGCCGCCGTACGTGCCGCCCAGGCCGCCGACGTGCACGTGGTCCATCAGGTCGGCGCGCCCGGTCACGGCGGCCAGCGGCAGGCCGCCGGCGATGCCCTTGGCGGTGCAGATGATGTCGGGGACGACGCCCTCGTCCTCGCAGGCGAACAGGTCACCGGTGCGCGCGAAGCCGGTCTGGACCTCGTCGGCCACGAAGACGATGCCGTTCGCCCGGCAGAACTCGGCGATCCGCGGCAGGAAGCCCCTGGCCGGGACGATGAAACCGCCCTCGCCGGCGATCGGCTCGATCACCACGGCGGCCACGTTCTCCGCCCCGACCTGCTTGTTGATCTGGTCGATGGCCTGCGCGGCGGCCTCCTCCGCGCAGTTGTCCGCGCCCGTCGGCCAGCGGAACGGGTAGGCCAGCGGCACCCGGTACACCTCGGGCGCGTACGGGCCGAAGCCCTGCTTGTACGGCATGTTCTTGGCGGTCATGGTCATCGAGAGCAGCGTGCGGCCGTGGTAGCCGTGGTCGAACACCACGACGGCCTGCCTGCCGGTGGCGTGCCGGGCCACCTTGACGGCGTTCTCGACGGCCTCGGCGCCGGAGTTCACCAGGAAGGTGCGCTTCTCGTGGTCGCCGGGGGTCAGCTCGTTGAGCCTCTCGCAGACCTGCACGTACGACTCGTACGGGGTGACCATGAAACAGGTGTGGGTGAAGTCGGCCGCCTGCTTCTGGACGCGCTCGACGACCTTCGGCGCGGAGTTGCCCACGTTCGTCACGGCGATGCCGGAGCCGAAGTCGATCAGAGAGTTCCCGTCGGCGTCCTGGAGGATGCCGCCGCCGGCGCGGGTGACGAAGACCGGCAGCGTGGTGCCGATGCCGGAGGGGACGGCGGCCTGCTTGCGGGCCAGCAGCTCCTGCGACTTGGGGCCTGGGATCGCGGTCACGACGCGCCGCTCCTGGGGAATGCTCATGGGCTCGACGCTACGTCGGGCTCCGACCTGGGCCGATACGTCGATATGGCACACTGGGGGTGCTCGCCTTTGCCGGAATGGACAAACTCGTATGGCACCTTCGCTGCGCACCGTGGTGCGACGGATGAAGTTGCGTCAGCTCGCGGGCGCGGCGGCCTCCGGAGCGCTCGACGCGGAGGTGCGCTGGGTGGCAGTCAGCGAGCTGGAGGACCCGACGCCGTTCCTTGAGGGCTCGGAGCTGCTGCTGACGACCGGGATCCGCCTGGAGGGTGACTTCTCCGGATATGTCGCCCGGCTGGTGGATCGTGAGGTGGCCGGGCTCGGCTTCGGCGTCGGCCTCTCCCACGAGCACGTCCCGGCCGCCCTGGTCGCGGCCGCCGACGAGGCGGGGCTGCCGCTGTTCGAGGTGCCGCGCGAGACGCCGTTCATCGCCATCGGCAAGGTGGTCAGCGAGCTGCTCGCGGCCGAGCAGTACGACGAGATCACCCGCGCCTTCGCCGCGCAGGGGCGGCTCACCCGGGCGGCGCTGCGTCCGGAGGGCATGAACGCGGTCATCGACCGGGTGGCTAAGGAGATCGACGGCTGGGCGATGCTGCTCGACGAGACGGGCGAGGTCCGGCACGCCACGCCGGGGGCCGACGTGCCGGTCGTGGTGGCCGAGCTGCGCCGGCTGCGCGCCGGCGGCCCGGCAAGACCCCAGCCCGCCGGAGCCGAACGCGCACTCCCTGACGAGCCCGCCGCCCCCCAAGGGCCGGTCGGTGAGCGGGTACGCGGCGGTGGTCAGGCTGGTGAGCGGGTGGGGGGCGGCGTGCCGGTCGGGGCACGGAGGCGCGGGGCGGTCCAGGCCGGTGAGCGGGTGCCGGCGAGTCTCGCGTTGTCCGGGCCTGACGAGCACGTCGTGATCCAGCCGCTCGGCGGCGGTCCACGGCCGCGCGGCTTCTTCGCGGTCGGCGCCCGCAGGCCCTTCTCGCCGGTGACCCACACGGTGATCAACGCGGCCGGGTCGCTGCTCACGCTCGCCATGGAGCAGGGCAGGGCCCAGCGGGAGGCCGGTCGGCGGCTCCGCTCGGCCGTGCTGGAACTGCTGCTCGGCGGGGCGGTCGAGCAGGCGCGGGCGGTGGCAGGCACGCTCGGCGCGCGACTGCCCGGCGAGCCGCTGGTGGTCCTCGCAGCGGGCGCGGCCGCCCTGGAGACCCTGGAGCCGCACGGCTTCACAGCACTCCTCGACGACGGCCACAACGGTCCCGGCGGCGCACACGGCGGCGGTCCTGGCAGTGGTTCCGGCGATGGTCCTGGCGGTGGTCATGGTGGCGCTCACGGTGGTGGTCCCGGTGGTGGTGGCAGGCGGGGGCGTGGTGGTGGGCTTCCGGGTGGGGAGACGGTGAGTGTCTGTCTGATGGCGGAGGGGGTCGCGGAGAAGGTGGCGCGGGAGGTGGAGGGGCCGGTCGGGCTGAGCTCGCCCTGCCGCTACGACGGCCTGCGCGACGCGCTCGACCAGGCCCGCCGCGCGCTGGCTCACAGCGACGGCGGCATGACGCGCTTCGCCGACCTGGCCGGCCAGGGCCTGCTCGCCCTGCTGGACGCCGACACCCTGCGCGCGTTCTCCGGCGCGCTGCTGGCCCCGCTCACCGCGTACGGCTCCCGCGCCGACCTGGTCGAGTCGCTGCGCGCCTACCTCGACAGCAACGGCCACTGGGACGCAGCCGCCCAGCGGCTCGGCGTCCACCGGCACACGCTGCGCTACCGCATGCGCCGCGTCGCCGAACTCCTCGGCCGCGACCTCGACGACCCGGGCGTACGCGCCGAGCTCTGGCTCGCCCTGGAGGCAGCCCGCCGCTGAACCCATCACCGGGTCCGCCACTGAGCCCACCGCTGGGCCCGCCGCTGGGCCCGCCGACCGGTGGGTGCGTCAGCGGCCGGGGGCCGACGGGAGGCTGTCCTTGTCCACCAGGTAGCAGCAGATCGTGGCCAGGGTGACCGCCTCGTACGTGCGGTCGTCCCGCAGGTGGCCGGCCCGTTCCAGGCTGATCGCGCCCTGCGCGGCGGCCCAGAGCGCGTCGGCGATCTTGCGGGGCTGGGTCGGCGTCAGGTAGCCGGCGGAGATGCAGTCGGCGATCACCCGGTCGAGGATGTTCAGCGCCGCGCGGGCGAGCGTCCTGGCCCGCTCGCTGGGCTCGAAACCGGGGATGGCCCGTTCGAACATCAGGTTGTAGTAGCCGGGCTCGGACAGGCACGCCTGCCGGTAGGCGGGGCCGAGCGCGGTCAGGTACTCCAGCGGGTTGCGCCGCTGCGGGACCGCTTCGAGAAAGCGGCGGAAACGCTCGAAACCCTCCAGATACAGCGCCTCGGCCAGGCCCTCCCGGTTGCCGAACATCGTGTAGATGACGGTCGTCGTGCAGCCGGCCTCGGCCGCGATCCTGCGCATGGTCAGACTGTCGGGACCCTCGCTCTGAAGCAGGTTCACCGCCACGTCGAGCAGGCGGGAACGGAGTTCGTCGTGGGTGGCGCGCTCGCCCAGCAGGTAGGCGCCCTGCAGGCCCAGCGGCGTCGAGGTCATGCGACCTCCCCAGCGACCAAGGAGCTCAGTGTCCTTGTGACCTCACTTTGCTCGGTCACGGGGCCCACGCCTTTCTGATCGGGGGCCCACCGCGCTGGAGACCCGCACCCGATGACTTAGCCATGGCGGAGATCGCTCAAACCACTCCGCATGGTAAACATCCCGAATTGGGTCTACTTCTGTTACATCATGGGTATACACCAGGGCTTGTACTTAACGGTGAGCGCTCATGGGAGTCTTGTGCACCGTGGTGTAAATCCCCGGACTCCCGCTTGGCATAACGTCGTGGGTATGGACGTGCGTACCTTCTGGCTTGCCGGCCGGCCCGCCACCGGCGAAACCGATCTCACCGTGACCAACCCCCATGACGGTCGTGAGGTCGGCCGGTACTCCGTACCGACCGATGCTCAGGTCGAGGAGGCCGTCGCGGCCGCCCACGCGGTCTCGCGCGAGGCCGCCGCGCTGCCCGTGCACGTACGTGCCGAGGCCCTGGCCCACGTCTCGCGCCGGCTGGCCGAGCGGGCCGACGAGATCGCCCACCTGATCACCGCCGAGAACGGCAAGCCGATCTTCTGGGCGCGCGGCGAGGTCAACCGCGCCATCTCCACGTTCCGCTTCGCGGCGGAGGAGGCCCGCCGCTGGTCGGGCCAGGTGCAGCGGCTCGACACCGAGCCGGCCGCCGCGGGCCGTCTCGCCTACGTCTCCCGCGTGCCCAAAGGACCCGTGCTGGCGATCACCCCGTTCAACTTCCCGCTGAACCTGGTCGCCCACAAGGTCGCGCCCGCCATCGCCGTCGGCGCCCCGATCATCGTCAAGCCCGCGCCCGCCACGCCGCTGTCCTCGCTGGTCCTCGGCGAGATCCTGGCCGAGACCGACCTGCCCGCGGGCATGTTCTCGGTGCTGCCCGTGCCGAACGAGCGCGCCGCCGCCCTCGTCGACGACCCCCGCCTGCCCGTGGTCTCCTTCACCGGCTCCGCGCCCGTCGGCTACGCCATCGCCGACCAGGTGCCGCGCAAGCACGTGACCCTGGAGCTGGGCGGCAACGCCGCGGCCGTCGTGCTGGCCGACGCCGACCTCGACTGGGCCGCGCAGCGCATCGCCCTGTTCTCCAACTACCAGGCCGGTCAGAGCTGCATCGCCGTCCAGCGGGTGATCGTCGAGCAGCCGGTCTACGACGCGTTCGTCGAGCGGCTGCTGCCGGCCGTCGGTGGGCTCGTCACGGGTGACCCGGCCGACGAGAAGACCCAGGTCGGGCCGCTGGTGTCGGAGGCCGCCGCCGAGCGGGTGGAGCAGTGGGTGCGCGAGGCGGTCGCCGCCGGCGCCCGCGTCCTGGCCGGCGGCACCCGCGAGGGCGCCACGGTCGCGCCGACCGTGCTGGCCGACGTCCCGCACGACGCCAAGGTGGCCTGCGAGGAGGTGTTCGGGCCGGTGATGATCCTCCAGCCGGCCGCGTCGATCGACGAGGCGTACGCCATGGTGAACGACTCCAAGTACGGCCTCCAGGCCGGCGTCTTCACCCGCTCCCTGGACGCCGCCTTCAAGGCCAACCGCGAGCTGGAGGTCGGCGGCGTGATCATCGGCGACGTGCCGTCGTACCGGGCCGACCAGATGCCGTACGGCGGCGTGAAGGACTCCGGCATCGGCCGCGAGGGCCTGCACTCGGCCATGGAGGACCTGACCTACGAGAAGGTCATGGTGCTCACCGGCCTGTCGCTGTAGCTCCCGCCCCGCCCCGCCCCGCGCCGCCCCGGCGCGGGGCGGTCGTGTGTCCGGGCGGGGACCGCCGAGCCGCCGCGGTCGTCAGGCGCGTTCGGCCGTGGCGTAGACCGTCCTGGCGGCCTGGCCGAAGTACGGGCCGTACATGGTGTGCTGGTCGTCGCTGTACTTGAAGCTGCTCAGCGAGGTGATCGTGCCGCGGCCGGTCATCGGGTCGAAGCCGGACAGCCAGGGGCCGCCGCTCGACCCGGCGGTCATGGCGCAGCCGAGCCCCTGGTCGCGCGTCTGCTTGTACGGGTCGTCGCGCAGCCGCCCGGCGCAGTAGACGAGCTGGTCGCCGTCGTAGGGCGGGTCGGCCGGGTAGCCGAAGCCGTAGGTCTGGCCGCCGCGCCGGGTGTTGAAGGCGATGTCCTGGGTGCCCACCACGTCGGCGACGTGCCGCCCGCCCGAGGTGGCCAGGGCGACCATGCCGACGTCGTGGTTGTCGTCGCCGGAGCGCGACCAGGGGGCCGAGACGAACATGCGGCGGGCCGCGTACTGGCCGTAGGGCTGCTCGCCGCCCCTGCCGTAGCCGGGGACGAACGTCCAGTTCTGGGCCCATTCGCCGGCGCCGTCCTTGACGCAGTGGCCGGCGGTGACGACGAGGTCCTTGCTGGCGCTGGTGACCGTGCTGGCCGAGCAGACGAAGTCGGCGCCCGCCAGGGTCAGGAACACCCGCCCGGTGGTGCGGGTCACGGCTCCGCCGGTGCTCCAGCGCGCGCCGATCGTGCTGGCCTGGGGCCTGGACGACGCCTGGTGGCGCCGGCGGCCGACGTTGATCTCGGTACGGCCGCCGGACCCGCCGGACCCGCCCGGCTCGGCCTGCGCCCCGCCGCGCCCGGTCAGGCCGCTGAGCAGGCCGTCGCCGTCGGTCACGGAGTCGAGCAGGCCGATGGGCAGGGCCGCCGCCATGCGTTGCGGGGTCCAGTAGCCGAGCACGCGCCGCTGCTCGGCGTCGCTCCGCGCGGCCTCGTGCTCGACCACCATGCCGAGCTGAGCAGCGGCGTGCTCGACGGCGGGACGATCGACCTGGTGCTGGCCGGGGACCGCGCCGAGGATCGCCGGTCCCGTCAGCCCCGCGATCAGCGGGACGGCCGCAAGCAGGGAGGTGCTCAGGGTCATGGCCCCCGAGTGTGCACCACGAGATGTGTTCTTGCGGCTACTTTCCGTGAATTGAATCAGAGTGCGCTGGTGGTTTGCGCTGCTTGGTACACAGCCTGTGCTTCGTTTCCGAAATAGGGGCCGAACATCCAGTTGGGGGCGAAGTTGTATTTGAAGCTGTTGACCGAGTTCTGCGTGCCGAGACCGGTCGACTCGTCGAAATTCAGCATCCACGGGCCGCCGCTCGCGCCGCCGGTCATGTCGCAGGTCAGGCCGAGGTCGTCGGAGAGCAGGAAGTCGTCGAACGTGCGTCCGCTGCAGTAGATGAGCTTCGAGCCGTCGTAGGGGGCCGCGGCCGGGTAGCCGAAGGAGTGCATCTGCCGGCCGCGTTGCTGGTTGAAGGCCACGCCCTGGCCGCCGACGACGTCCACCAGGCTCTTGCCGTCCACCTGGGCCACCACGGCGGCGGCCACGTCGAAGTCGACGTCCTCACTGGCGTTCCACTGGGGGGTGGTCAGCAGCTTGGCGGCCGGCCAGGTGCCGAAGGGGCGCCGGCCGGCGGCGTAGCCGGGCACGAACACCCAGTTGGTGTGGAAGGCGCCGCCGAGCTTGACGCAGTGGCCGGCGGTCAGCACCACGCTCTTGTTCGCGCTGGTCACCGCCGAGCCCGAGCACGAGGCGCTGCGTCCCTGGTAGGTGAAGAACACCCGGCCGGTGGTCTGCGCGACGGCGCCGCCGCCCCAGGGGGCGCCGGAGCTGTTCGCCGACCGGAGCCGCCGCCCGTCGCCCCGGCCGCCGGTGGGCGGCGCCTGCCAGGGGGTGCCGCCGTCGGGCTCGCCGGGCCCGGCCGCCGCGCCGCGGGACGCCTTCCCGCCGTTCTTGGGCGCGGGCAGGTCGAGCGGCTGCGCGCTCTCCATGCGCGCCTCGGTCCAGTACCGCGTGACCTGCCGTTGCTCGGACGCCGAGTCCGCGGCGGCGTGCTGGGCGGGACGGGGTGCCGCGCCGGCCTGGGCCGCGGTGCCGGGGAGCAGGGCGATGCTCCCGGCGGCGAGGGTGAGAACGGGGAGCAGGGCAGATCTGCGGCGCATTACGTAACCTCCCGAAACCGGAGCTGGGGCTTGGAAGGTAGCCGCACAATAATCAGGATTTCTCCAGAAATGCGCATCCCGATATAGCGATATCTGGACATAAATGGCGTGGGTTATCGCGCGTCACTCAGGAGCCGGGATCGCGCCGGTCGGCCCCTCACGTGCCCGTCCGCGTCCGGCAGCGGGGACAATGGACACGTGCATGCAGAGACCCTCCGCTCCGTCGTCGTGCTCGGCTCCACCGGCTCGGTCGGCACCCAGGCCCTCGACGTCATCGCCGCCGACCCCAACCGGTTCAAGGTCGCCGGGCTCGCGGCCGGGGGCGGCAGGGTCGAGGAGCTGGCCGCGCAGGCGGCCCGGTTCGGCGTGGAGGTCGTGGCGGTGGCCGACGCCGCCGCCGTCCCGGCGCTGAAGGAGGCGCTGGCCGCGCGCGGGGCGTCCCCCGTCGTGCTGGGCGGTCACGAGGGCGTCGCCGAGGTCGCGGGCTGGCGGTGCGACACCGTGCTCAACGGCATCACCGGCGCGCTGGGCCTGACGTCCACGCTGGTCGCGCTGGAGGCCGGCCGCACGCTCGCGCTGGCCAACAAGGAGTCCCTGATCATCGGCGGGCCGCTGGTCAAGCGGCTGGCCGCGCCGGGGCAGATCCTCCCGGTCGACTCCGAGCACTCGGCGGTGCAGCAGTGCCTGTGGGCCTCCGGCCCCGGCGCCCACGACCCCGCCGCCGTCAGGCAGCTCGTCATCACCGCCAGCGGCGGCCCGTTCCGGGGCATGAAGCGCGAGGAGATGGCCGACGTCACCCCCGAGATGGCGCTGGCCCACCCCACCTGGTCCATGGGCCCGGTCATCACCATCAACTCCGCCACGCTGGTCAACAAGGGGCTGGAGGTCATCGAGGCCCACCTGCTGTTCGACATCGGCTTCGAGCGGATCGAGGTCGTCGTCCACCCGCAGTCGGTGATCCACTCCATGGTCGAGTACGTCGACGGCTCCACCATCGCCCAGGCCAGCCCGCCCGACATGCGCCTGCCGATCGCGCTCGCGCTGGCCCACCCGGCCCGCGTGCCCGGCGCCGCCCGGCCCGTCGACTGGACCAAGGCCCACACCTGGACCTTCGAGCCGCTCGACGACGCGGCCTTCCCGGCCGTCGCGCTGGCCCGGCACGTCGGCGCCGAGGGCGGCACCGCGCCCGCCGTCTACAACGCCGCCAATGAGGTCTGCGTCGAGGCGTTCGCCAGGGGCGGGCTGCGTTTCCCCGCGATCGTCGACACGGTCGCCCAGGTCGTCGAGGAACACCGCGTCACCCCGGCCTCCAGCGTGGAGGAGGTGCTGGCCGCCGACGCCTGGGCCCGGGCGCGTGCGGCCGAACTCACAGCCGGGCAGTCCTTCTAGCTACCTAGACTGGGTAGCGTCGTCACACCTAAGGGTAGAAATGTCTTCTGTAGCACTTGGCATCCCGACGGTCCGCCCCAAGCCGCTCGCCGAACGCCGGCACTCCCGCCAGATCATGGTCGGCAGCGTTCCCGTGGGCGGCGACGCGCCCGTCTCCGTCCAGTCGATGACGACGACGGTCACCGCCGACGTCAACGCCACGTTGCAGCAGATCGCCGAGCTGACGGCGTCCGGCTGCCAGATCGTGCGCGTGGCCGTCCCGTCGCAGGACGACGCGGACGCGCTGCCGATCATCGCGAAGAAGTCCCAGATCCCGGTCATCGCCGACATCCACTTCCAGCCGAAGTACGTGTTCGCGGCCATCGAGGCGGGCTGCGCGGCGGTCCGCGTCAACCCGGGGAACATCAAGAAGTTCGACGACAAGGTGGGCGAGATCGCCAGGGCGGCCGCCGACCACGGCGTGCCGATCAGGATCGGCGTCAACGCCGGGTCGCTCGACCCCCGCCTGCTCCAGAAGTACGGCAAGGCCACGCCCGAGGCGCTGGTCGAGTCCGCGCTGTGGGAGTGCTCGCTGTTCGAGGAGCACGGCTTCAGGGACATCAAGATCTCGGTCAAGCACAACGACCCGGTCGTCATGATCAACGCTTACCGGCTGCTCGCCGCCAAGTGCGACTACCCGCTCCACCTCGGCGTCACCGAGGCCGGCCCCGCCTTCCAGGGCACCGTCAAGTCCGCCGTGGCGTTCGGCGCGCTGCTGGCCGAGGGCATCGGCGACACCATCCGCGTCTCGCTGTCCGCGCCGCCCGTCGAGGAGGTCAAGGTCGGCGCCCAGATCCTGGAGTCGCTGGGGCTGCGCGAGCGGGGGCTGGAGATCGTCTCCTGCCCGTCGTGCGGCCGGGCCCAGGTCGACGTCTACACGCTGGCCGAGCAGGTCCAGGCCGGTCTGGAGGGGCTCAAGGTCCCGCTGCGGGTGGCCGTCATGGGCTGCGTCGTCAACGGCCCAGGCGAGGCGCGCGAGGCCGACCTCGGCGTCGCCTCCGGCAACGGCAAGGGCCAGATCTTCGTCAAGGGCGAGGTCATCAAGACCGTGCCCGAGTCGCAGATCGTCGAGACCCTGATCGAGGAGGCCCTGCGGCTGGCCGAGGAGATGGGCGTCGAGGTCGACCTCGACGACGACGACGTCGCCGGGCCCCAGGTGACCGTGGGCTGAGCGCCCGCCGGGGCCGGTAACCCGGTGCAATGGCCCCATTACAAACTGGCAAGCCTTTCCCCATTCCCAGCGTCATGACCCGCTCGCCCGCGGGAGCATCACAGGGCCATGACGAGGGGGAGGGGCTGGGTGAAGCGCGTATTCAGTGTTGCCGTCGGCATCGCGGTGCTGGTCGCCGGGGTTGTCAGCGCGGACGGAGTGGCGTCGGCCGGCAGGGGCGCGGCCTGGGGGGCGCAGCAGGTGGTCTGGGGGCCGTGCCCGGCGAAGGAGGGCAAGACGGTCCGGGCCGACCTTGAGTGCGCCACCGTACGCGTGCCGCTCGACTACCGCGACCCCTGGGGCCAGTCGATCAAGCTGGCGATCAACCGCATCAAGGCCAAGGTGTCCAGGGACGGCAACCATCTCGGCACCCTGCTGATCAACCCGGGCGGCCCGGGGGCCTCGGGCCGTGACCTGACCGAGTTCGTCTCGAACGGCCTGCCGAACCGGCTGGGCGAGCGTTACGACGTCGTCGGGTTCGACCCGCGCGGGGTCGGCGGCAGCGAGCCGTCGCTCCACTGCGTGGACCCCGACACCTACTACCGGGCGCCGCGACCCGACGCGGTGCCGCACACGGCCGGCGACGAGAGCAAGCTGCTGGCCAGGGCCGACGAGTACGCCACCCGCTGCGGCGACCTCTGGGCCTGGATGCTGCCGCACCTGACGACCGAGAACTCGGCCAGGGACATGGACACGATCAGGGCGGCCCTGGGCGAGGAGAAGATCAGCTACCTGGGCTACTCGTACGGCACCTACCTCGGGGCCGTCTACGCCACCCTGTTCCCGCAGCGGGTCAGGCGGCTGGTCATGGACAGCACGGTCAACCCCGAGGGCGTCTGGTACCGGTCGAACCTGGGCCAGGACGTCGCCTTCGAACGCCGCCACCGCGCCTTCCTGGCCTGGACGGCCCGGCACAACGACGTCTACCGGCTGGGCGGCACGCTGAAGCAGACCTCGTTCGCCTACTACGCGATGCGCGACCGGCTGCGCACCCGCCCGGCCGGCGGCGTGGTGGGGCCGAGCGAGCTGGACGACACCTTCACCCTCGGCGGGTACACCGACCGGGTGTGGCCGGAGTTCGCCCGCGCCTGGTCCGCCTACGTGCGCAAGGGCGACGTGCAGCCGCTGGTGGAGGCGTACAACCGGCGCGGCAAGAACGACGCCGACGACGAGAACGGCTACGCCGTCTACCTCGGCGTGCAGTGCCGCGACGCCGCGTGGCCGCGCGACTGGGACAAGTGGCGCACCGACATGGCCCGCCTCCACCGCAGGGCGCCGTTCCTGACCTGGCCGAACGCCTGGTTCAACGCGCCGTGCGCGTTCTGGCCGGTCAAGGGCGGCACGCCGGTCGCGGTGCACGCCTCGCCGAAGCTGCCGCCGGTGCTGTTCCTGCAGTCGCGCGACGACGCCGCGACGCCGTACCGGGGGGCGCTGGCCATGCGCCGGCGGTTCCCGCGCAGCGGCATGGTGATCGACGAGGGCGGCAACCACGGTGTGTCGCTGGCCGGCAACCGGTGCGTGGACGGCCACCTCGCGGCGTACCTGGCCGACGGCACGCTGCCGGCCCGGACGGCGTCCTGCGCGGCCCTGCCGGACCCGTCGCCCGCCGCCCACCTGGCCGCCCACATGGCCGCGGGAGGCGCGCAGGGTCACGATCGGCTCACCGACGTGCTGTCCCGGTGAGCTATTCGGGGGACGTTCGCGTAGTCTGACCATGTGATGCTGCGTACATCGGCGTCGCGCGTGCTCGACGACAGCGACCGGGACGAGGTTCTCGCCCTGCTTGACTGCGATCCGGTCGCCAACGTCTTCGTCTCCTCCCGGGTGCGGGCCGTCGGACTCAATCCGGCACGCCTCGGGGGGCAGATGTGGGGGTTCGGGCCGCGCGGCGGGCTCGTGTCGCTCTGTTACGCCGGCGCCAACATGGTCCCGGTCAACGCCGGCCCCGAGGCCGTGCACGCGTTCGCCGACCGTGCCCGCAAGCAGGGGCGCAGGTGCTCGTCCATCGTGGGCCCCGTCGAGGCGGTGTCCCTGCTGTGGGAGCGGCTGGAGCCGCACTGGGGCAGGGCGCGGGCCATCCGGTGGGCGCAGCCGGTGATGGCGACCTCCAGCAAGGCCCCCGTGCCCGCCGATCCGCTGGTGCGCCGGGTGCGGCCCGAGGAGTTCGACATCGTGCTGCCGGCGTGCGTGGCGATGTTCACCGAGGAGGTGGGCGTCTCGCCCAACCTCGGCGACGGCGGCGCGCTCTACCGCACCCGGGTCGCCGAGCTGATCCGCATCGGCCGCTCCTACGCCCGCATCGACGACGGCCGGGTGGTGTTCAAGGCGGAGGTGGGCGCGGTCACGCCGCACGCCTGCCAGATCCAGGGCGTGTGGGTGGCCCCCGACCAGCGCGGCAAGGGCCACGCGGTGGCGGGCATGGCGGCGGTCGTGGAGGCGGCGATGAGCTGCTTCGCCCCCGTCGTGTCGCTCTACGTCAACGACTTCAACCACTCGGCGCGGGCCGTCTACCGCAAGGTGGGGTTCCGCGAGGTGGACACCTTCATGTCGGTGCTGTTCTGAGGGTGTGCGGCTAGAGGCGGACCAGCTTGTCGAACAGCCGGGCCAGCTCGGTGCCGGGGTCGGCGGTGAGGCCGGCGTGCACCGGCCCGGTCTGGACGATCGTGCTGCGCGGCGCGGTCAGCCAGCGGAACCGGCCGCCCAGCGGCTCGCTCGCGAGGGGGCCCGGCCGGTCGCCGCAGGCCCGCTCGTAGGCGCTGAGCGCGTGGCGCACGCCGTCGAGGTCGGCGCCGGGGTCGAGGGCGCGCAGGCGGGCCGGGTCGAGGTGCACGCGCGCGCACAGGTAGTCGCGTGGCTGGCAGTAGAGCAGCACGCCGGCGTTGATCAGCTCGCCGCGCTCGACTTTCGGCATGACGCGGATCACCGCGTACTCGTAGACGTCTCTGGTCACCGGCTGCCTCCCCGCCAGAATTCGCCGACCGAGCCGGGCCCGGCCGCCCTGCGTTCCTTGTCGGGGCCGCGCAGCAGCCACTCGCGCGGCCCGTGCGCCCGGCTCAGCAGATGGTCGATGTAGGACTCCCGGACGGCCTGGGCGGAGTCGAAGCCCGGCTCGCCGTCGAGCCATTCGTCGGGCACCAGGGCCGTCACCTCGCCGAGCAGGTCGCGGGTGATCCGGCCGGCCAGCTCGTCGCCGGCGGCGGGCACGTCGGGCGCGAACGGCGCGAGCACGTGGTCGCCGGTGTCGAAGGCGCGCTGCGGGTCGGCCGTGCGCCAGTTGTGGTGGAACCACAGGGCCGCGCCGTGGTCGATGAGCCAGATGTCGCGGTGCCAGACCAGGAGGTTGGGGTTGCGCCAGCTCCGGTCGATGTTGTGGATCAGGCCGTCGAACCAGACCACCCTGGAGGCGAACACCGGGTCGGGGATCCAGCCCAGGGGGTCGAACCCGAGCGCGCCGGGCAGGAAGTCGACGGCCAGGTTGAGGCCGGTGCTGGCCTTGAGGAGGTCCTGGACCTCCTCGTCGGGCTCGCGGACGCCGAGCTGCGGGTCGAGGTCGATGAGCTTGAGCTCGGGAGTGCGCAGCCCCAGCCGGCGGCCCAGCTCGGCGGCGATGATCTCCGCGACCAGCACCCGCCGGCCCTGCCCCGCCTCGCGGAACTTCACCACGTACGTGCCGAGGTCGTCGGCCTCGACCACGCCCGGCAGCGACCCGCCCTCCCGCAGCGGGGTCACATATCGGGTGGCTGCGATCTTTTCCAGCACGGGACGAGGCTATCGTCCCCCTGGCCCCCATCCGTAACTCCGGGCCGGTTCAACGCGCCGGTGGCCGGACAGGACGGGCGAAAGGGGCGAACGGCTGCCGCAACGAGGCTTCGACGGCGGTGAACGCGTAGTCGAGCATGGCGTGCTCGTAGGCCGTCTTCGCCTCGGCGAGCGGGCGGCCCGCGGCGGCGGCAGCGGCCAGCTCCGCGCTCAGGGTGCGCGCGTCGCGCAGCGCGACGTTCGCGCCCTCGCCGCGCCCCGGGCTCATGCTGTGCACCGCGTCGCCGAGCAGGGTCACCGCGGGCTCGTCCCAGGGGCGCACCCGCCGGGCCGAGTGGGTGTGCACCAGGAACGTCGCCTCGGGGTCGGCCCGCTCGACGATCCGGCGCACGCCCTCGTGCCAGCCGGCGACCGTGGCGAGCGCGAGCCGGTGCAGGGCGGCGGGGGAGGTGTCGTCCGGCAGGGGGCCGGGGGCGGTCAGCGTCCAGGAGAAGTAGCCGGGGACGTCGGTCAGCTCCAGGCCGGGGGCGTGCCGGGCGGCGGCCTCGGCCACCGGCGCGCAGGGGCGGCAGGTGGCGACCGAGATCGCGGTGTGGTCGGGCGCGGTGACGCGGTTGAAGGTGTCGACCAGGTCGGCGGGCGTGGCGGCCAGCAGGTCGGGGGTCAGGACGGTCCTGCCGTACAGGGCCCAGTCGAGCCGGTCCACGACGGCGTCGGGGAGGAGCTGGGCGCGGACGCGGGAGCCGACGCCGTCCGCGCCGGCGAGCAGGTCGCCGTCCAGGGCGGAGCCGCCGGCGAGGTGGGCGCGGACGCGGCCGCCGGGCAGCGGCTCGTACCGGCTGAACTCGGTGCCGAAGCGCACGTCGAGGCCGGACAGCAGGATCTCGCGCAGGGTGAGCCGGTTGACGCCGAAACCGGCCACGCCGGGGAGCTGCGGCGGGACGTCCTTGGAGAACTTGGGGACGAGCCGGGTGTCCATGAAGGTCATGCGGGTGGCCGGGCGGATGGAGGTGGCCACGGCCAGGTCGTACAGGTCGGGGGGCAGGATCTCGCGCAGCGCCGCGGCGCCGGTCTCCTTGAGGCTGATGCGGTACCCCTGGGGGCGGTGGCCGGCCGAGGGGTCGCGCTCCAGGACGGTGACCTGGAAACCCGCCGTGCGCAGGCCCTGGGCCAGGGATAAGCCGCCGATGCCGCCTCCCGCGACGATGATGTGGGCAGAAGTGTCCATGGATCCGACGATAGACGATAGCTGTCGCGACAGTAAATGCTTGCGCCAGCTATTCTGGTCGCGTGACCGACGATCGAATGCCGCCGTCGTTCGAGCTGGTGCTGGGCGGCGGGTCGCTGCTCGTGCAGGTCGGACGGGAGCTCAACACCGAGACCGAGCGCCGCCTGGCTCCGCTCGGGCTCACCGCGCAGCAGGCGGCGCTGCTGCTGCACGCGGCGGGCGGGCGCAGCACGCCCGGCGTGCTGAAGGGCCGGCTCGGCACGGACACGGCCGGGATGACCCGGCTGCTGGACCGGCTGGAGGCCAAGGGGCTGCTGCGGCGGGTCCGGCGGCCGGAGGACCGGCGCTCGGTCGTCATCGAGCTGACGGACGAGGGGCACGCGCTGGTGCCGCGCCTGCCGCCGATCTTCGGCGGGGTCAGCCGCCAGGTCTTCTCGGGCTTCTCCGGGGAGGAGATCGAGCAGGTCACGGGCATGCTGCGGCGGATCATGGCCAACCTCGCCGAAGGGAGGCCGTGACCGGGACGCGCGCGCGCCGCGCCTCCCGGCCAGCATCGCCGGGGCTGCCGGAGCCCCCGGGGCTCAGGGGTCAGAGTTTGGCGATGACCTCCTCGGCGAAGCGCTCCATCGTGGCGATCTTGAGGTCGAGGCTGTCCTCGCCGTACCGGGCCTTCTCCTCGGGGGTGGCCAGCCACCAGGGGGCCGCCATGGTGGCGGTCACGCCCTTGGCGGCGAAGCGGCGGTAGGTCTCGGCGTCCGGCAGCACGGCCAGCGGGGCGACGATGTCGAACGGGCCCGTCCTGCCGTTCTCGTCGAGGTGCCGGCGGAGGGTGTCGAGCACCGGGTCGAGCTGCTCCTCGGTGTAGATGCGGTTGCCCAGCCAGCCGTCGCCGAAGCGGGCGGCCCGGCGCAGCGCCGCCTCGCTGTCGCCGCCCACGTAGACGGGCACGGGCCCGGCCGGCGTGGGGGAGATCGACAGCGGCGGCAGGCCGTCCAGCTCGACGGTCTCGCCCGACCACAGGGCGCGCAGCGTGGGCAGCATCCGGTCGAGGCGGCGGCCCCGGGTGTGGAAGTCCTGGCCGGTGCCGAGGAACTCCTCCTCGCACCACCCCACCCCGACCCCGAACGTCACCCGTTCCCGCGACAGCACCGCCGCCGTGGAGACCAGCTTGGCCACGGTGAACAGGTCGCGGGCGGGGGCGATGTAGACGTTCGGCGAGAAGCGCAGCGTCGTGGTGGCCGTGGCCATCGCGCCGATCGTCACCCACACGTCGGGCCAGTGCGTCTCGGCGCTCCACCGGGGCGCGCCCGACCGCGAGTACGGGTACCGCGAGGCGAAGTCGGCGTAGAACAGGTGGTCCGACAGCGTGAAGGTGTCGAAGCCGCAGCGCTCGGCCGCCCGCGCCAGCTCCACGAACTGGTCGGTCGGGACGAACGACGCCCCCAGCCACATCTTCATCGGAACTCCGGCGCGACCTTGGTGGCGAACATCTCCAGGTTCCGCTTGACCGTGTCCAGCGGGAGCACGCCCTGCTGCCCCTGCATGTACAGGCCGAACCACTCCAGGTCCGGCATGCGGTCGAGCATGCGCTGGATGCCGCGCTTGACGTCGTCCGGCGTGCCGAACAGCGCCATCTCCACGTCGTTCATGCGCTTGGCGTCGCCCTTCTCGGGGGAGATCGGCTTGTGCTTCTCGTCCTCCTTCTTGCGCAGCACCTCCAGGTAGCCGAAGGGGCCGAAGAAGGCGGCGAAGTCCTTGGGGATGCTGCGGCCGAAGGTGTTGATGGCCTCCTCGGTGGTGTCCGCGATGCCGACGATCTTCAGGATGCCGGTGTGCTCGCCCAGCTTGTAGTGACGGCCCTGCCGGGCCGACTCCTCCTGGTAGAGCTTGGCCTTGGCGGCGTGGTCGTCGGGGTTGGGGGTGAACATCCACGGCAGGATGTCCTCCTGCGCGGCCCTGATCACCGACCGGTCGGAGATCGTGAACGGCTGCCACAGCTCCGGATGCGGGTTCTGGTACGGCCGGGGGCAGACCGAGATGGCCTGGATCTTCCCGTCGTCGGAGACCTCGCCGGGGGCCCCGAAGGTCTTGGTCCATTCCATCGCGGGCCAGCCCTCGATACCGTCGTAGGGGTATGGCACCTCGTAGTCCAGCACGTCGGACTTGTAGCGGAGGGTCTCCTGCGTCCAGGCCATCTTCATGATCTTCAGCACCTCGCCGAAGACGTCGAAGTTCCGCGTGTCCGAGGCCGAGCCGTCGGACCGGGCGGCGGCGGCCTGCCAGCGCTGGCCGAGGACGTTCATCCAGCGGTTCTGGTAGCCGCGGGCCACGCCGAGCCGCAGGCGGCCCTTGCTGAACTGGTCGAGCAGCGCCACGTCCTCGGCGGCCCTGATCGGGTCCCAGGCGGGCAGCACCATGCCGAGCGGGGCGAGCAGGATGCGCTCGGTCCGCGCGG
This sequence comes from Nonomuraea sp. NPDC049684, assembly GCF_044465345.1. Lineage (NCBI taxonomy): Bacteria > Bacillati > Actinomycetota > Actinomycetes > Streptosporangiales > Streptosporangiaceae > Nonomuraea > Nonomuraea sp. NPDC049684. Next base: position 21,299 of record NZ_JBITLO010000023.1, read on the forward strand.
CGAGGTCGGTGAGGAACATCAGCGGATTGACCGAGAACTCCATTCCCTCGGAGTGGAAGTGGTGCTCGGTCATCATCAGCGCGTCGAACCCGATCTGGTCGGCGTGGACGGCTATCTCCCGCACCTCGTGCAGCAGCCGCTGATACGACTCGGTGTCGCGTCCGATGGGACGCCGTGCCTTGGCGTTCTCCTCGGCCGCGTATCCAGAGCCTGGAATCTGCGGATTCAGGAAGATAGAGAACTTCACCGGGAACCTCTTTCCGCGGACGTCGCCTTGCAAGCTACCCTGGAAATCTTAGCCGAGCAATCGCTTGGTTGACATGAGGAGGCCGTATGAGGCTGGGTGTCACGATGTTCGCCACGGATCTGGCCATGCCGGTCCAGGACCTCGCGGCCGCGGCCGAGGAGCGCGGGTTCGACTCGCTCTACCTCCCCGAGCACACCCACATCCCGGTCAGCCGCCGCACGCCGCCCGCCGGCGGCCAGGCCGAGCTGCCCGAGGAGTACAAGCGCACCCTGGACCCGCTGGTCGCGCTCTCCTTCGCCGCCGCCGCGACCCGGCGGCTGCGCGTCGGCACCGGCATCCTGCTCGCCGCCCAGCGCGACCCGATCGTGACCGCCAAGGCCCTGGCCACGCTCGACCACCTGTCGGGCGGGCGCGTGGTGGTCGGCGTCGGGTTCGGCTGGAACGTCGAGGAGATCGAGAACCACGGCGTGCCGTACGGGCGGCGGCGCGAGGTCGCCCGGCGCAACGTGCTGGCCATGCGGGCCTTCTGGCGGGACGAGGTGGCCGCCGTCGAAGGGGTCGAACCGTCCTGGTCGTGGCCCAAACCCGCGCACGACCTGCCCGTCTACCTCGGCGGGGCGGCCGGGCCGAAGCTGTTCGCCCACATCGCCGAGTACGGCGACGGCTGGATGCCCATCGGCGGCAAGGGCATCAAGGACGCGCTGCCCGCTCTGCGCGAGGCGTGCGAGAAGGCCGGGCGGCCGATGGCCAGGGTGATCCCGTTCGGGACGCTGCCCACCAGGGAGAAGCTGGACTACTTCGCCGGGCTCGGCATCGAGGAGGCCGTGGCCACCCTGCCGAGCGGCCCGGCGGACGCCGTGCTGCGCGCCCTCGACGGCTACGCCGCGCTGCTGCCGGCGGTGTCATAATGACGCCCTATGTCCGAGCTCCGTGCTGATGATCCCCGACGGCTGGGGGAGTACCGGCTCTCGCGCCGGCTCGGGCAGGGCGGCCAGGGCGTCGTCTTCCTCGGTCACTCGGCGGCCGGGGCGCAGGTCGCGATCAAGCTGCTGCACGCGAGCGTGTCCAAGGACGCCGACGTGCGGCGCAGGTTCCTCGGCGAGGTCGAGGCGGTGCGCCGGGTCGCGGCCTTCTGCACCGCCCAGCTCCTCGACGCCGACCTCGACGGCGACCGGCCCTACCTGGTCAGCGAGTACGTCGAGGGGCCGTCGCTGGGCGAGCACGTGGTGGCCGGTGGGCCGCGGAGCGGCGGCTCGCTCGACCGGCTGGCCATCGGCACCGCCACCGCCCTGGGGGCGATCCACCGGGCGGGGGTCGTCCACCGGGACCTGAAGCCGGGCAACGTGCTGCTCAGCCTCGACGGGCCGCGGGTGATCGACTTCGGGGTGTCCCGGCTGATGGACGCCGCCGCCACCACGACCAGGTCGCCCATCGGCACGCCGGCCTACCTGTCGCCCGAGCGCATCAACGGGGAGCCGGCGGGGCCGCCCGCGGACATGTGGGCGTGGGGGCTGACCGTGGCGTACACGGCCGGGGGGCGGCACGCGTACATGGCGGACACGTACCCGGAGGTCCTGGCCCGGATCCTGTACGGCAAGCCGGACCTGCGCGGGTTGTCGGGGCGGCTGCGGGAGATCGTGGAGGCGTGCCTGGCCCACGACCCGCGCGACCGTCCGGACGCCGAGGAGACGCTGCGCGCGCTGCTCGGCCAGGACGGCGGAACCGGCGACGTCCTCCCCTCCGGCGCCCAAGCCGCCACCCCCACCCCACCACCCGCCTCCCCCCGCCCCACCCCGATCACCCCCACCCCCACGACCACCCCCGACAGGACCCCCACCACAGCGCCCGGGCGAGCCCCCACCTCACCTGCCGAAGGCACGCCCGCCATCGCGGCTTCCCCTCTCTCCGAAGGGACGCCCGACGTCGCGGCCGGGGGAGTGGCCGCCGCCCCTTCCCCCAAGGGGACGCCCGCCGTCGCGTGGCGGAGGTGGCAGGTGGGCGTGGCGGTGGCCGGGGTCGTGCTCGGGGTCGCAGGGTTCGTGTTCTGGTGGCGCACGTCCCAAGAACCCGGCCTGGACGGCACCCGGAAGGGGACGTCCCAGCACGCCCCCACCCCGACCACCGAAAAACCGGACACCACCCGCACCGCCCTCGACGGCACCTGGACGGGATCGGCCGAGCATCCCACGGCCGGCCGGGTCTTCCCGGTCGAGCTGCGCCTGCGCGCCGACGGCGAGTCCACCATGCGCTGGGGCGCCGACCTGCACTGCTCCGGCCGGCTCGCCCCCACAAAGAGCGCCGTCGTGTACGCGCTCGGCCAGGTCAAGGGCCAGGCGTGCCACGCCGGGACGGTCCGCATCGTCCCCTCGGACGACCCCGACCGGTTCCTGGTCAAGGTGACCCGGTCCGACACCGGCGCCGTCATGTACGCGGGCCAGCTCTCCCGTGCCACCTGACCGGCTGTGTCACGGTCAGGCGGCGATTGGCGTGCACACTGTTGACTGAACGCCGCCCGTTGCCTTCAGTGGAGAGCAAGAAGGGGTGGCGGCGAGGGGAGGCGCCCCGTGCCGACGGCGCAGCCGCTGAGAACGGGGGACCCGCACAGACTCGGCGAGTACGAGCTCGCCGGGCGGCTGGGTGAAGGCGGGCAGGGCGCGGTGTTCCTCGGTTCGCGAAGCGGCGAGAGGTACGCGGTCAAGCTGCTGCACGGGCCCGTGGGGGATGAGCAGGGCGCGTTCCTGCGCGAGGTGGAGCTGGCCAAGCACGTGGCGCGGTTCTGCACGGCCCAGGTGATCGACGCCGGGTTCGACGAGGGCCGGCCGTACATCGTGAGCGAGTACGTCGACGGGCCCTCGCTGCACCGGGAGGTCTCGCTGACCGGGCCGCGGCACGGCGGCGCGCTGGAGCGGCTGGCGGTCGGCACCGCGACCGCGCTGGCCGCGATCCACCGGGCGGGCATCGTGCACCGGGACTTCAAGCCGCAGAACGTGCTGCTCGGGCCCGACGGGCCGCGGGTGATCGACTTCGGGCTGGCCAGGGCGCTGGACGCGGCGGCCACGGTGACGAACAGGGGCGTGGGCACGCCGGCGTACATGGCTCCCGAGCAGATCACCGCCTCGGCCGTGACCGGGGCGGCCGACGTCTTCTCCTGGGGCGCGACGATGTGCTTCGCGGCCAACGCGAGCGCGCCGTTCGGGCAGGACTCGGTGGCGCCGGTGCTGCACCGCATCCTGACCGCGCCGCCCGAGCTGGGCCGGCTGGACGGGCGGCTGCGCGTGCTGGTCGCCGCCTGCCTGGACAAGGACGTCAGGAACCGGCCCACCAGCAGGGAACTGCTGCTCGCGCTGCTCGGCGAGCCGGACGCGCCGGACCGCGGGTACGGCGACGTGCCGCTGGTCCCCGGGCAGCGTCCGCCCGTGCCGCTGGCCGAGCCGGAGGTCACCGGCGTGGCCGGCGCCTACCACCTGCGCTCGCGGACGGGAGCCGGGCCGGAACCTCCCACGTCCACCGGCCCGGCGGCCCAGCCCGGCCCGACGACGCCGGTCGAGGCGCCCCCGCCAGGCCCGACGACGCCGGTCGGTGCGCCCCCGCCAGGCCCGAGGCCGTCGGACGGCCTGCGGACGCGGGCCGGGACGGGCGCGCCGGACCGGCCGGGCCGGGGACGCGGGGCCCGGTGGGTGCAGGCGGTCGTGGCGGTGTGCGCGGCGCTGGTGGTGACCGCGGTCGTGCTCACCGTGATCGTGCCCGCGCTCAACGGCCACCGCTCCGGCCAGGCGTCCGTGCTGCCGGCGCCGCCGCCGCGCCCGGCGGGTTCGGCGCACGCCTCCTCGCGGCCGGGCGGGAAGACGGCGGACCGGCAGCGCGTGCCCACCGTCGCGCCCGCCGTCGAGCCCACCGGCGTACCGGTCGGGGTGCCCACCGGCGAGCCGACAGCCGGGCGGCCGGTGACGGTCGTGGTCCCGCCGCTGACCGGCCTGGACCGGGCCGACGCGGTCAAGGCGCTCAAGCAGGCCGGGCTGACCGTCGGCGCGGTCACCAGGACCGACTCGCCGCGGGAGATCGGCCGGGTCCTGGGCAGCCGTCCGGCGGCCGGCGCGGTGGTGGGCCGGGGCGGCGCGGTCGCGCTGGAGGTGTCGGCGGGGATGCCGGTGCCGTCCCTGGTCGGGCAGGGGCGCAAGGAGGCCGAGGCGGCGCTCACCGCCGCCGGGCTCGCGGCGGGGACGGTCACCCGGGCCTGCTCCGGCCGGCCGGACGGCCAGGTGCTCGCGACGCGGCCGGAGGCGGGCGCGCGGCTGCCGGGCGGCGCGCCGGTGGCGCTCACGGTGGCCCGCCAGGGCGTGCAGGTGCCGTCCGTGGTGGGGCGGTCCCGCGCCGACGGCCGGGCCGGCCTGGTCGCGGCCGGCTTCACGGTACGGTCCCGCGCCCAGGTCGTGGACGACGACGCCAAGGCGGACACCGTCCTGAGCCAGAGCCTGACCCCGGGAACCTGCGCCGCGCCCGGGGACGTGGTGGTGATCACGGTCGGCGTCGTCGGCCAGTCCGGCGGCCCCGGCCCCGAGGAGCCCACACAGACCCCGACCGGCCCCGCCACCGACCCCTCGACCGGCCTGTAGCCACCACCGGCGCGCCGGAAAGCGGCCGGAAAGCGGCCGGAAAGCAGCGGGGAAGCGGCGGGGAAGCCGTCAGAAGGCCAGCGCGGACTCCAGCATGACCGCCGTTACCTGGTCTTCGGGCAGGTCCATGGTCTTGACCACGCCCCACTGCAACGCCCCGAGCAGCGCCCAGCACCTGACCCTGGCCTCGGGGCCCGGGTTCTCGCCGGCGAGCTTGGCGAAGATCTCGTCCCTGAACGTGCCGACGACCGCGCGCTCGGAGCCGGGCGGCTGGGTGTCGTCGGCCGCCAGGTCCTCCATGAACAGGCGGATCACCGCGCGGTGCCGGACCGCGAAGACGGCCAGGGCCTCGACGAACGCCTTGCGGTCGGGGTGGTCGGTGTCGAGCAGCGTGATCATCTCGGCCGCGGCGGGGGAGAGCAGTTCGGAGGCCAGCCGGTCCTTGGGGTGGAAGTGGTAGGCGACGGCGGTCTTGGTCAGCCCGACCGCGGCGGCGATGTCGGCCAGCGAGGTGCCCGCGTAGCCGCGCTCGGCGAACAGCTCGCGCGCGGCCGCCAGGATCCGGGAGCGGGTGTCGTCGGGTGTGGTCATCGTCTCATTTCCCACGGGATCCGGAATTTCGGATGTCCTCCGTTTTATCATAGTCCTGTACGACCGTACAGGACGGCCGTCGGGCAGGGGCGAGACGATGACGCGGTTTCTTGGTCGGCTGGGTGGCTGGTGTGCGCGGCACGGGCGGATCGTGCTGGCCTTATGGGTGGCCCTGGCCGCGGGCCTGATGGGCGCGAGCCTCGCGCTCGGCAGCCCGGTCAGCAACGACGCCTCCATCCCGGGCACCGACGCGCAGCGCGCGCACGACCTGATGAAGGAGGGCTTCGGCCCCGGCTACGCCACCGGCGGAACCGTGCAACTCCTGCTGTACTCCGCGGACGGGAAGCTCACCGACGAACCGCGCAAGCAGGCCGTCGAGCGCTCGGTGGCCGCGATGCGCACGATGCCGCACGTCGTCCAGGTGGACACGCCCTACCGGATGGGCGGCATCGCCTCGAACCTGCAGATCGGCGTGATCACCGTCAAGATGCAGGGCAACGACCCCGACAAGGTGGGCGAGGACACCCAGGCCCTGTCCGACGCCGCGGCCCCGGCCAGGGACGCCGGGCTGGAAGTGGTGCCCGCCGCCGACTCCAACCCGGCCAGCAAGGAGATCAAGACCGGGCCGAGCGAGATCATCGGCGTGGTCTGCGCGCTGCTCGTGCTGGTCTTCGCCTTCGGGACGCTGGTCGCCGCGATGGTGCCGATCTTCGCCGCGCTGGTCAGCGTCGCGACCGGGCTCGGCGTGATCGGCCTGCTCGGCTACGTCGTCGACATGCCGAAGCAGGCCGGGATCATGTCCACGATGATCGGGCTCGGCGTCGGCATCGACTACGCGCTGTTCCTGCTGTCGCGCCACCGCAAGCTGCTGGCCGACGGCGTGCCGGTCGTGGAGTCCGTGCGCCGGACGGTGGCCAGCTCGGGCGGGGCCGTCGTGTTCGCCGGCGGCACGGTGATCATCGCGTTGAGCGCGCTGATGCTGGCCGGGTTCCCGCTGCTCAGCACGCTCGGCTGGGTGACCGGCATCTCCGTCGTCTTCGCCGTGCTGACCTCGGTCACGCTCGTGCCCGCCCTGCTCGGGCTGCTCGGCCACCGCGTCAACGCGCTCAAGGTGCCGCTGGTGCGCGGGCGGTCGTCCACCCGCGGCGGGGGCGTCGGCTGGGCCGGGCTCGGCGCGTGGGTGGCGCGCCGGCCGTGGCGGGTGCTGATCGGCAGCGTCCTGGTGCTCGGCGCGCTGGCCGCGCCCGCGCTCGCGCTGAAGCTGGGGCCCCTGGACGAGGGCTACGCGGCCAAGGACTCGGCCGGGCGGCGCGCGTACGAGCTGATGGCCACGGCCTTCGGGCCCGGCAGCAACGGCCCGCTGATCGTGGTCGCCGAGCTGCCGGAGAAGGTCTCCGGCGCCGGGGACGCCACCGTGAAGCGGATCGCCGACGAGGTCGCCCGCGTCGACGGGGTCGCCCACGTGTCGGACCCGAAGGTGAACGACTCCGGCCGCTCGGTCCTGCTCCAGACGATCAGCGACTACGCGCCGAGCGACCCGAAGGCGGCCGAGGTGGTCAGGGAGGTCAGGGCCATTTCGATCCCGGGCGTCCAGGTGCACGTCGGCGGCAAGGTGGCCGGGCTGACCGACGCCGGCGACCGCATGAACGAGCGCACCCCGCTGGTCATCGGCGTGGTCGTGCTGCTCAGCGCGCTGCTCCTGCTGTTCGCCTTCCGCGCGCCGGTCGTCGCGATCAAGGCCGCCGTGATGAACCTGGTGTCGCTGGGCGCCGCGTTCGGCGCGCTCGCGCTGGTGTTCTCGATCGGCCTCGGCAGCGGCCTGGTCGGCATGGACGCCCCCATGGACTCCTCCTACCTCCAGACGCTGTTCTTCTCCGTGCCGATCGAGAGCTACGTGCCGCTGATGCTGTTCGCGGTGCTGTTCGGCCTGTCGATGGACTACGAGGTGTTCCTGCTGACGGCGGTGCGCCAGGCCCACGCCCGGCACGGCGACAACAGCCGGGCGGTGGCCGAGGGCCTCGGCTCGACCGGCCGGGTCATCACCTCGGCCGCCCTGATCATGGTGGCGGTGTTCGTGGCGTTCATCGCCTATCCGGACGCGATGGTCAAGACGTTCGGCGTCGGCCTGGCCGTGGCCATCGCGGTGGACGCGACCGTCATCCGCGGCTTCCTCGTGCCGGCCACGATGGTGCTGCTCGGCCGGGCGAACTGGTGGTGCCCGCGCTGGCTGGACCGGCTGCTGCCGAACCTGTCGGTCGAGGGGCACGAGGAGGACGAGCCGGAGCCGCGCCGCGAGCGCGCGCAGGAGCCGGTGGCCGCCGGGCGCTGACCCCGGCGGCGGCCGGTCAGTCGGGGTCGTCGAGGTGGCAGGCCGGCACCCAGCCGACGACGCCGGTGGCCGCGTCGGTGCCGTGGTGCCACAGGGTGCTGTCGAAGGCGTCGTCGCAGCGGAACAGCTCGTGCTCCTCCGACCGGTCGGAGTCGAAGCCGTCGCCGGGACGGCCCACGCCGAGCTGGGCCGCGCCGCCCTTCGGCTCGCTCCAGATGACCACCTCGCGGCTGCGGAAGTCGTAGCGGTAGCGGGCCTGCGCGGGGCCGGCGCCGCCCACGGTCACGACCGCGAGCAGGCCGGCCGTGACGGCTCCTCTGGCGAGCATGCGGACCTCCCTCACTGTGGGCGATTACCCGCTCACAGTACGCTCCCGGACGACCTTGTGCCCGGCACGCCGCCAGCCGATCAGGCCGCCGTCCAGCGGGCGGGCGTCGAGACCGCGCTCGCGCAGCAGGCGGGCGGCCTGCGGGGAGAGCACGCAGTACGGCCCGCCGCAGTAGGCCACGACCCGGGCGTCGGCCGGCAGCTCGGCCAGGCGGCCCGCCAGGTCGTCCAGGGGCACCGAGATCGCGCCCGGCAGGTGGCCCTTGGCGTAGGCGGCGGCCGACCGGACGTCGACGACCACCGTGCCGGGGTCGGCCAGCCTGGCGGCCAGCTCGTCGGCCGTGATGCCCGACAGGTCGCCCAGGTGCTCCCGCACCGCCTCGCGCAGGCCGGACAGCCGGTCGTGGGCGAAACGCTGGAGGTCGCCCAGGAAGCGCGAGACCTGCTCGTCGGCCAGCCGGTAGCGGATGCGCGTGCCGTCCCGGCGGCTGGTCACCAGGTGGGCCGCGTGCAGGTGCTGGAGCTGGGCCGAGGTGTTCTTGAGCGGCACGCCCGCCGCCTTCGCCAGCTCCTCGACCGTGCGCTCGCCCTGGTCGAGCACGTCGAGCAGGCGCAGCCGCACCGGGCTGGCCAGCGCCTTGCCGACGCGGGCCAGCTGCCGGTAGACGGGCTCCTCGGGGAAATCCGCCATCAGACCGCGTACTGGTCGTGGCGCAGCCAGAGTTCGGTCCACTCCTCGGAGGTGAGCTCGCGGCCGCTGTGGGTGATCTCGGCCAGCTCCTCGAAGTACGCCTCGCGCGGCGCGCCCGGCGTGAAGAGCACCAGCATCGAGGCCGGCTCGCCCGAGGCGTTGCGGAAGGCGTGCACGCCGCCCTCGGGCACGTGCAGGAAGTCGCCGGGGCGGCCGTCGGCCCACTTGTCGCCGTCGTAGAGCTGGACGGTGCCGGTCAGCACGTAGAACGACTCGGTGATGGTCCGGTGGAAGTGCGGGGACGCGCCGCCGGGACGCGGGCCCATCTCCCAGCGGTACAGGCCGTAGGCGCCGTTGGTCGAGCCGCCGGTGCCCAGGTAGTGGACGCGGGTGCCGGTCGCCATCGACAGGTCGGGGCCGTTCTCGGCCCGGCGGAGGGTGGCGCTGATCTCGCCGGTCTCGGCCAGGTAGCGCTGCTGGGGGTACGACATGGGACAACCTCCACTATTCCAAAGGAAATTAGAATAGCGCCTCAGAACGTGATGACCGTGCGGGCGACCGTCCCCTGGCGGACGTGGGCGACGGCCTCGTTGATCCGGTCGAGGGGGAGGCGTTCTGTGATCAGGCCGTCGAGGTCGAGACGGCCGCGCAGGTACTGGGCGGCCAGCATGGGCAGGTCGCGGTGCGGCGCGGCGTCGCCGCCCTGGGTGCCCATGAGGCGGCGGGAGGAGAACAGCAGGCCGGTGTCCAGCGCCATGGGATGGCCCTGGGGCGGGCTGCCGACCATGACCGTGGTCCCGCCCGGCTGGGTGGCGGCGAACGCCTCCGCCAGCACGCCGGGGACGCCGGTCGCGTCGAAGGCGTAGTCGACGCCGCCGCGGACCAGCGCGCTCACCTGGCGGGGCAGGTCGCCGGCGGTGAGCAGGTGGGTGGCCCCGAAGCGCTCGGCCAGCTTGAGCTTCCCCTCGGCCACGTCCGCGGCGATGATCGTGGTGGCGCCGGCGAGCACCGCGCCCTGGATGACGTTGAGCCCCACGCCGCCGCAGCCGACCACCAGGACCGAGGCGCCCGGCGGCACCTCGGCCACGTTCAGCACCGCGCCCACGCCGGTGACCACGCCGCAGGCCAGCAGGCACATGGCGGCGAAGGGCGCGCCCTTGGCGATCTTGACGCACATGGCCTCGGCGACCACCGCGTACTCGGCGAACGAGCCGATGCCGATGAAGCGGCGGGTCTCCCGGCCGTCCAGGGTGACCCTGGGCGGGCCGCCCATGATGGTCGGCAGCCGCTGCGGGCCCGAGCACAGGTGGAAGCGGCCGGAGCCGCAGTGGCGGCAGCGCCCGCAGGGGCCGCTCATGGCGATGATGACGTGGTCGTCCGGCCGGACGGAGGTGACGCCCGCGCCGACGCTCTCCACCACGCCCGCGCTCTCGTGCCCCAGGATGAACGGCGGCGCGCCCACCACCGGGCTCTTGCCGTCGATGGCTTTGAGGTCGGAGCCGCACACGCCCGAGGCCCTGATCCGGACGCGCACCTCGCCGGGCCCGGGGTCGTCGATCTCGACGTCGCGGATCTCCATCGGGGCGTGGAACCCGGTCAGCACGGCCGCGCGCATCAGCATGGGCCCACGCTAGCCCGGCGCGCCTCCTGCGAGCAAGCGGTTGCTCGGTAGGCCGTTGACACCCCTTCCCGGCAAATCTACGCTCAGCGAAACCAAGCGAGCGCTAGGCCGAATCGCGAGGAGAACAACATGGTACGGCGGGGCGCGGCGGCGCTCATCCTGACGCTGCTCGTCGCCGGCTGCGCGGCTCGGCAGAGCGGCGCGGCCCAGTCGGGCGCGGGAGTGACGGACACCACCATCAAGATCGGCGGCGTGCTGACCAAGACCAGCGCGAGCGGCTACTCGACCAGGGACGCCGAGATCGGGGCGAAGGCCAGGTTCGCCCGCGCCAACGCCGAGGGCGGCGTGCACGGCCGGAAGATCGACTTCATCGGCGCCGAGGACGACGCCCAGGACGCGGCCAAGGGCGACGCGGCGGCCAAGAAACTCGTCCAGAAGGACCAGGTGTTCGCCCTGGTCCCGGTGCACGCCCCGAACTTCGGCGGGGCGGCCTTCCTCGAACAGCAGGGCGTCCCCTGGTTCGGCTGGGCCACCGGGCCGCAGTGGTGCGGCACCAGGACCGGGTTCGGCTACAACGGCTGCCTGGCCCCCGAGCAGGGCGCCGGCTCCCAGACGTGGTGGGGCAGGCAGATGGCCGACCTGCTCGGCGGCGCCGCCGGCAAGAGCGTCTACGTGCAGACCAGCGACTCCAGCGGCAGCAAGTACGGCGGCACCACCATCTCCCAGTCGTTCACCGCGGCCGGGTTCGAGCTGGTCGGCGTCAACTCCGGCCTGCCGGCCGCCGCCCCGCCCCCCGACTGGCTGCCGTACGTCAACAAGATCATGACCTCGGACGGCGGCAAGGCCCCCGACGTCGTCGTCTCGGTGATCGCCGGCACCAAGTTCAACGTCGGGCTCTACGCGGCGCTCAAGCGGGCCGGGTACAAGGGCGTGCTCACCGACGCCACCAGCTACGACCTGGCCATCCTCAAGGACCCGGCCGGCGCGCAGGCGCTCGACGGCGTGATCGCCGCGCCCATGTTCGAGCCGTTCGAGTCGCCGGCGCCCGAGATCGCCCAGCTCAAGAAGGACGTCGAGCAGGTCGCCCCCGGCGCCGCGCTCACCCAGCACCTGGCGATCGGCTACTGGGCCGCCGACATCTTCCTCGACGTGCTCAAGCGCACCGGCAAGGACCTGACCAGGGAGAAGTTCCTGGCCACCGCCAACGGCGACTACCTCTACGAGAACCCCGGCTTCGGCCGCATCCGCTACCCGCGGGACCACGACGAGCCCAACGGCTGCGGCGCCCTGGTCAAACTGGAGGGCGGGGCCTTCCAGGTGGCCAGGAGGATGGCCTGCTTCGACAACGTGCCGCTGAAATGATCCTCCAGTACGTGCTCAGCGGCCTGGTCACCGGGGCCGTCTTCGCGATCATGGGCTCCGGGCTGACCCTGTCCTACGCGGCGACCGGGGTGTTCAACTTCGCCCACGGCGCCGTCGGCTTCCTGGCCGCCCTGGTGTTATACGAGCTCACCGCCGCCGCCGGGCTGCCCGCCTGGCTGTCGGCGGTCGTGGCGGCCGGGCTGTTCGCGCCCGCGCTCGGCTACCTGCTGCACCGGGCCATGTTCCGCGGGCTCGCCCAGGCGGGGGAGACCGCGCAGATCGTCGCCACCATCGGGCTCACGATCGCGCTGCCCGCGCTCGGCCTGCTGGCCGTGGAGCTGGCCGGGCTGCCCGCCACGGACGCCACCTCGCTGCCGCGCGGCCTCGGCCCCCATCCGGCCGAGTCGTTCGACCCGCTCGGCGTGCGGCTGGACACCGACCAGCTCATCACCTTCGCCTTCTCGGCCGTCGCGGCGGCGGGGTTGTGGGCGTTCCTGCGGCACACGCCGTACGGGCTGCGCATGCGCGCCGCCGTGGACCGCCGCCGCCTGGCCACGCTCCGGGGCATCGACGCCGACGCCACCTCGGCGCTGGCCTGGATGCTCGGATCGGGGCTCGCCGGGCTGGCCGGGGTGCTGGCGGCGCCGGTGCTCGGGCTGGACGCGACGGCGTACACGGTGCTGCTGTTCGCCTCGGCGACGGCGGCGGTGTTCGGGCGGCTGCGCTCGATCCCCTGGACGTTCGCCGCCGGGCTCGCGCTCGGCGTCGTGCAGAACCTGGTCGCCGGGTACACCGACTTCCTGGAGGAGGTCACCGGGCTGCGCACGGCCGTGCCGGTGATCCTGCTGTTCGCCGGGCTGCTGCTGCTGAACCGGTCGCGGGAGCGGGTGGCGGGCAGCGCCGCCGAGGACGTCCCGCCGCCCGACCACCTGGCCGGGGTGCCGGCCTGGCGCAGGCGGCTGCCGTGGGCGGCGGGCCTGGCCGCGCTGGCGGCCTTCGCCCTGCTCGGGCCGGAGTACTACGTGGGCGTCGCGGCCCAGGGGCTGGTGCTGGCGCTGATCTTCTGCTCGTTCGTGGTGGTGACCGGGATCGGCGGCATGGTGAACCTGGCGCAGGCCGCCTTCGCCGCCATGGCGGCGCTGACCTGCGGGTGGGCGTTCGCCTCCGGGCTGCCGTTCGTCGTGGCGATCCTGCTCGGGGTGGCCGCCGCGGGGGCCGTAGGGCTGGTCGTGGCGCTGCCCGCGCTGCGGCTGGGCGGGCGGGTGCTGACGCTGGCCACGCTGGCCCTGGCCTTGCTGGCCGACCAGGTGCTGTTCCAGGTGGACGCCTTCAGCAACGGGACCATCGGATGGGCGCTGCCGGCGCTCGGGCTCGGCTTCGCCGACACCTCCGACCCGCGGGTGCGGGTGGCCGTGCTGCTGGCGCTGATCGGGCTGGTGGCGTTGCTGGTGCGCAACCTGGAGCGGTCGGCGTCGGGGCGGGCCGTCCTGGCCGTGCGGTCGGCGCCTGCGGCGGCCGTCACCTCCGGGCTGTCCGCGCCGCGCGCCAAGATCGTGCTGTTCGTGCTGGCGTCGGGGATCGCCGGGCTCGGCGGGGTGCTGTTCGCGATCTCCAAGGGGTCGGTGACGGCCACCGACCTGCCGGCGTTCGCCGGGTTCGTCTGGCTGGCCGTGGTGGTGCTCCAGGGCGTGCGCCGGATCGGCGGGGCGGTGCTCGGCGGGCTGGTCGCGGTGGCCGTGCCCGAACTGCTGGCCACCTGGGACGTCTCCGCGCACGTCGGGTCGATCCTGTTCGGCGCGGGCGGCATGATCCTGGCCCGGCATCCGGACGGCGTGCTCACCCAGCTCGCCGAGGCCCGCCATCGCCGCCGCGCCCGCCGCCTCCCCGCCGCTGCTTCCGCCACGCCGGCCGCGCCTGCCGTGTCTGCCGTTTCTGCCTGGCCTTCGCCCGGCCGGCCGCTGTTCGTGCTGGAGGACGTCGTGGCGGGTTACGCCGACTGCACCGTGCTGCGCGGGGTGCGGCTGGAGGTGCGGCCCGGCGAGGTGGTGGCGCTGCTCGGCGCGAACGGCGCGGGCAAGTCCACCACGTGCGCCGCCGCCGCCGGGGACCTGCCGGTGACCGGCGGCCGGATCCTGCTCGACGGCGTGGACGTCACCGCCTGGCCGGCGCACCGGCGGGCGCGCGCCGGCGTCCTGCTGGCCCCCGAAGGGCGGGGCGTCTTCCCCGGGCTCACCGTGGAGGAGAACCTGCGCACCTGGCTGGACGATCCGGAGCCGGTCTACCGGCGCCTGCCGCAGCTCGCGGCCCGCCGTACGGTGGCCGCGGGCGCGCTGTCGGGCGGCGAGCAGCAGCTCCTCACGCTGGCCCCGGCCCTGGTGCGCCCGCCGCGGGTGCTGATCGCCGACGAGCCCTCGCTCGGCCTGGCCCCGCTCGTGGTGCGGCAGGTGTTCGACGTCTTCGCCGAGCTGCGCGACCGCGGCGTGGCGCTGCTGCTGGTCGAGGAGAAGGCGACCGAGGCGCTGGCCGTCGCCGACCGGGTCGCGTTCATGCGGCTGGGCGCCGTCACCTGGACGGGCCCCCGCTCGGAGGTGGACGGCGACCGGCTGACCGCCGCCTACCTGGGGGTGAGGTGACATGCTGGCGGTGCAGGACGTGTCCGTGGCCTTCGGCGGCGTCAGGGCGCTGGACGGCGTGTCGTTCGAGGCCGGGCCCGGCCAGGTCTGCGGCGTGATCGGGCCGAACGGCGCGGGCAAGACCACGCTGTTCGACGTGGTGTCCGGGCTGCGCAGGCCGGTCGCGGGCCGCGTCACGCTGGACGGGCGCGACCTGACCGGCGTGTCCGCGCTCCGGCGGGCCAGGGCCGGCGTGCGCAGGACGTTCCAGCGCACGCAGGTGTTCGGCCGGCTCACCGTGGCCCAGAACGTGCTGGCCGCGCTCGACTGGCACGGCGGCGGCGGCGGACTGGCCGCCGACCTGGCCGGGTGGCCGGGCCGGCGGCGGATCGAGCGCGAGCGCGGCGCGCGCGTGGCCGAGGTGCTCGACCTGTGCGGGCTCACCCCGCTGCGCGACGCCTACGCCGCCGCGCTGCCGGTCGGGCAGCGCCGGATGGTCGAGCTGGCCCGCGCGCTGGCCGACCGTCCGCGGCTCCTGCTGCTGGACGAGCCCACCTCCGGCCTGGACGCCGCCCAGACCGCCCGGCTCGGCGCGGTCGTCAGAGCCCTGGACACCACCGTGCTGCTGGTCGAGCACGACATGGGCTTCGTCATGGAGATCTGTGACCGGATCGTCGTCCTGGACCTGGGCAGGGTCATCGCGTCCGGGACGCCGGCGCGGGTCAGGGACGATCCGGTGGTGCGGGCCGCCTACCTAGGCTGAGTGGCGTTCGGTGAAGGACAGGATGCGGCGCCAGGCGTCCTGGCAGATGCCCTCCCACTCCTTGAACGAGCGGTCGAAGAAGGAGTGGGGCGCGCCCTCGTAGACGTGGGTCTCGTGCTCGGTGCCCACCCGGTCCAGCGCCGCGGTGTAGGCGTCGAACTCCTCCGGGCTCGACACCTTGTCCGCGCCACCCCTGAGCAGCAGCAGCGGCGCGCCGGGGCCGGTCTTCGGCTCGTCGATGAAGCGCAGCGCCCCGTAGAAGCCGATGCTCCCGGCCAGGCCGTTGCCCTCCGCGCCCTGACGCCACGACAGCGCGCCGCCCATGCAGAAGCCGACCGTGAACACCGGGCCGGCGGCGGCCAGCTCGGCGGTCGCCGCCGCCGCGTCGGCCTGCACCTGGTCGAGCTTGAGCTGGTCGACGTGGGGCATGTAGTCGAAGTCGTCGCCCCGGTCGTCGGTCGCGGCGGTGCGGCCGAAGTAGTCGATCGCGATCGTGCGGAACCCCGCCTCGGCGAAGCGCACCGCGAGGTCGCGGTAGAACGGGTGCAGGCCGCGCACGTCCGGCATGATCACCACGCCGCGGCCGTTGGGCTCGGCCGGGTCGGCCCGGTAGGCCATGAAGCGGGTGCCGTCGGCGGAGGTCAGGGTGATCTGCTCGTGCGCCGCGACCTCGCCCCGGATCGGCGGGGCGGGCGGCCGGCTGTCGGTGGAATGACACATGTGCCCAGCATGCCCAAGCTGATCGCCCGTCATCCACCTTCGTCCTCAGTACGGCGGCGCCGCCCGGAACGCCGCCAGCAGGTGGGCCCGCACCCGCCCCACGGCCGGCCTGGCCGGCGCCCCCGACCGTACGGCCAGGTAGCCGGTGTTGATCGGCGGCTCCGTCGGCTCGCCCAGCGCGACCAGCGTGCCCTCGGCCAGGTCGCGCCGGCACAGGTACGCGGGCAGGACGGACACCCCCATGCCGGCCCGCACCGCGCTCAGCACGCCGCGCAGGTCCGGGATGACGACCTGCGCGGCCATCGACGGCCGCCGCCCGAAGACGGCCCGCCAGTAGCGGCGCACGATCGGCAGCTCCTCGGCGTAGGCCACCACGGGGACCGCGGCCAGCTCCTTGGGCCCGACCCGGCCGGGCGGCAGCGCGCGGGCCACGGACGGCGCCGCCACCAGGACGAACTCCTCGTCGTAGACCGGATCCGCCTGGATGCCGCGCACCCGGGGCCGGATCGTGGACAGCACCAGGTCCAGCCGTCCGGCCGCGAGGTCGGCCAGCAGGTCGTCGGCCAGGCCGAGGGTGGTGCGCAGACGCAGCCCGTCGCGGACGAGCGGGGCGAGCATCGGCATGACCTCCTCGCACAGGAACTCGGCCGGGCCGCCCAGGTGCACGGCCTCGTCCGAGGGCAGCTCCGAGCCGGCCACCTCCTCCAGCGCGTCGAGGGCGGGGGCCACCCGGCGGGCCAGCTCGTCGGCGGCGGGGGTGGGCGCGACGCCGCGCGGCAGCCGGTCGAACAGCGGCCGGTCGAGCGTCGCCTCCAGCGTCTTGACCTGGGCGGTCACCGCGGGCTGCGAGAGGCCGAGCGTCTGCGCGGCGGCGGTGATGGAGCCGGTCCTGTGGACGGCGAGGAAGGTCCGCAGCAGGTCCAGCGAGAGAGAGGACACATCACCATTCTGATGCCACGACCGGCGTTTCGCTATTTGTGGCTGATGGGCCTTCCCGGCCATGCTCGACGGCATGAGCAAGCGCATCCTGATCGTGTTGACCAGCCATGACGACCTCGGCGGCGTGGAGCGTACCGGATACTACGTCCCCGAGGCGGCCCATCCCTGGCAGATCTTCACCAAGGCCGGCTTCGAGGTGGACGTCGCCAGCGTCGCCGGCGGCCGGCCGCCCCGCGACGGCCACGACCCGGACGACCCGGCGCAGGCCGCCTTCCTCGCCACCGGCCTGGACGAGGACACCGCCCCCCTCTCCGGCGTGGACGCCGCGGCCTACGACGCCGTCCTGTACGCCGGCGGCCACGGCACCATGTGGGACTTCCCCGCCGACCCCGACGTGGCCCGGGTCGGCCGCGAGGTCTACGAGCGCGGCGGCGTGGTCGCGGCGGTCTGCCACGGCCCGGCCGCGCTGGTCGGCCTCACCCTGTCCGACGGCTCCCACCTGGTGGACGGCCGGCGGGTGGCCGCCTTCACCAACAGCGAGGAGACCGCGCGGGGCGTGGCAGGGGTGGTGCCGTTCCTGCTGGCCGACGCGCTGACCGAGCGCGGCGCCCGGCACGAGCCCGCCCCCGACTGGCAGCCGCAGGTCGTCGTGGACGGCCGGCTGGTCACCGGCCAGAACCCGGCCAGCGCCGCGCCCCTGGCCGAACAGGTCGTCGCCCTGCTGACCTGACCCCGGCCGACCCCGTCCGCCCCCGGCCGACCCCGTCCGCCCTCGGCCCGCCCCGGCAGAGGTCGCCGGACGGCGGGCGGCGGGCGCGCAACGGCAGCCGGATGGCGGTTGCCGCACCGTCGCGCGAAATCCGACCATCGAGGGGTACGGCAAGCCCCCTCCGTGGAAGGAAGTCCTCATGGCGTTCCACCCCAACCTCGATCCGGACCTGCGTGCCGCCCTGGAGAGCGCGCCGTTCCCGGCGTTCGACGTGACGGCCCTCGACGCGGAGGAGCTGGCCGGGCACCGGGCCCAGATCCACGCGATGCTGGCCGCCATGCCGCCCGCCGAGACCGAGGTGCGCATCGAGGACCGCCACGTCCCCGGCCCCGACGGCGAACCGGACATCCGGGTCCGCGTCTACCGTCCCGCGCAGGACGGCGCCGGCCGGCCCGGCCTCTACTGGATCCACGGCGGCGGCATGATCGTCGGCGTGCCCGAGGTGGACGAGGCCACGATGATCGACTACGTCGAGCGGCTCGGCGTCGTCGTGGTCTCCGTCGACTACCGCCTGGCGCCCGAGCACCCGCACCCCGCGCCGGTCGAGGACTGCTACGCGGGGCTGGTGTGGACCGCCAAGAACGCAGAGGAGCTGGGCATCGACCCCGCCCGGCTGGCCGTCGGCGGGGCCAGCGCGGGTGGGGGGCTGGCCGCCGGGACCGTGCTGCTCGCCCGCGACCGGGGCGGCCCCGAGGTGGTCCTCCAGATGCTGATCTGCCCGATGCTCGACGACCGCAACACCACCCCGTCGAGCCTGGAGTTCACCGAGGCCGTGGTCTGGGACCGGGCCGCGAACCTCTACGGCTGGTCCGCCCTGCTCGGCGATCGGGCGGGCGGCCCGGACGTCCCGCCGTACGCGGCGCCGGCGCGGGCCGAGGACCTGTCGGGGCTGCCGCCCGCGTTCGTCGACGTGGGCGAGCTGGAGGTGTTCAGGGACGAGGACATCGACTACGCCCAGCGGCTCGCGCGGGCCGGGGTGTCCACCGAGTTCCACCTCTACCCGGGAGCCTTCCACGGGTTCGACGTCATGGTGCCCGACACCCCGCTGAGCAGGCGGGCGCGGGAGACCCGGCTGGCCGCGCTCAGGCGGGCGTACCGCCTGTAGCGGTGGCGGCGTTCGCCAGCAGGCGCAGCAGGGCCAGGGCGAGGTGGGCGCGCAGGCGTCCGGCCGGGTCGGCGAGGGAGAAGCCCAGCACCGACTCCGCCCGCGCGATGCGGCCCGCCATCGAGCTGTGGTGCAGGTGCGCCCCGGTGGCGGCGGCGCGGACCGAGCCGGCCGAGCACAGCGCGCGCACCGCGAGCAGGTGCTCCTCGCTCAGCCGCGCCATCGCCCGCACGTCGGCCAGCTCCGCGACGGCCGGGCCGGGCAGGTCGGCGAACAGCGCGAGCGCGCCGAGATCGGTCCAGCGCACCACCCGGTCGTGCGGGCCGGTGAAGCGCAGCGCCGTGCGGGCCTTGGCCCACGACTCGGCGGCGTGCGACCCGGGCAGCTCGGGGCCGATGCCCACGCGGGCGCCCTCGGGCAGCTCGCCCTCGACGGTGGTGGTCACCAGCGCGGCCTGGGTGTCGCCGATCCTGGCCGTACGCACGTGGTGCCCCATCGCCCGCAACCCGGCCGCGACCGCGTCGCCGGGGAGGGCGAACGCCATGGCCTGGAGCGGGGTGGATGGCGCGAAGCCGAGCAGCCGCAGCGCCCGCGCCCGTTCCGCCTCGCCGGTCTCGGCCGACAGCACCAGCTCGACCAGCGCCGGGTCCCGGCCCTCGCGGGCCTGCGCGGCGGCGCGTTCCAAGGTCAGCTCGGCGGCGGCGGCGAACCGTTCGAGCACGATGTCGTCGAGGCCGTGGGGGACGCCCTCGCGTTCCATCCACACGCTGCCCAGCCCACCGCTCAGCTCCCTCGCCCGCACCCCCTCCGCGGGCCCCTCCCCGGGCCCTTCCGCGGGTCCCTTCCCGGCGCGCGGTGCCGGCGCGTCGGTGGCGCGGCCGTCCGGGCCGGTCCGGAGGCGCCGGCCGGCGGTGGCGTCGTGCAGGCCGACCGGACAGCGCGCCAGCCGCGCGGTGGCCGCGAGCAGCACGGGCACGGTCACGTGGTCGCGCACCAGCGAGTCGAAGTAGGCGATGACCCGCACCGCGCTCTCGGCGTCGGTGTCGAGCGTGGAAAGCCGGAGCAGCAGACCCTGCACGACGTCCACACTAGGCCGACGGACGGCGGCCTGGCCAGTAGACCAAGCGTGCGCTAGTTTGGTTTCGTGGATCTGGACTTCTCCCCGGCCGAGCTGGACTTCCGCGCCGAGGTTCGCGACTGGCTGGCCGCCCACGTGCCCGAGCGGCTCCCGCCGATGGACACCGGCGAAGGCTTCCGGGCCCACCGCGCCTGGGAGGCGCTGCTGGCCGGCGAGCGGCTGTCGGTCGTCTCCTGGCCGCGCGAGTACGGCGGCCGGGCCGCGTCCCTGATCGAGTGGCTGATCTTCGAGGAGGAGTACTGGGCCGCCGGCGCCCCCGCCCGGGTCAGCCAGAACGGCATCTTCCTCCTGGCCCCCAGCCTCATGCGCTTCGGCACCCCCGAGCAGCGGCGGCGCTGGCTGCCCCGGATGGCGACGGCCGAGGACGTGTGGGCGCAGGCCTGGTCCGAGCCCGAGGCCGGCAGCGACCTGGCCGCGCTCACCGCCCGCGCCGAACGCGCCGACGGCGGCTGGCTCCTGTACGGGCACAAGACCTGGAGCTCCCGAGCCGCCCACGCCTCCCACGGCTTCGGCCTCTTCCGCACCTCCGGCGCCCGGCACAAGGGCCTGACCTACTTCCTATTCCCCCTCGACGAGGTCGCCGTCCGGCCGATCGCCCAGCTCGACGGCCTGCCCGGGTTCGCCGAGCTGCACTTCGACGGGGTGTTCACGCCCGACTCCATGGTGCTCGGCGAGCCCGGCGACGGCTGGCGGATCGCGATGTCCACCACGTCCTCCGAACGCGGCCTGACCCTGCGCAGCCCCGGCCGCTTCCTCGCCACCGCCGACCGCCTCCTCGACCTGGCCCTGGACGCCGACCCCGCCCTCGCCGACCGGGCCGCGCGCTGCTGGACGGCGGCCGAGGCGTACCGGCTGCACACCTTCGCCACGGCCCGCCGGATCATGGCCGGAGACGAGATCGGGGCGGCGGCCAGCATGGGCAAGGTCTTCTGGTCGGAGCTGGACCTGCGGATGCACGAGCTGGCCATGGAACTGCTCGGCGACCGCGCCGGCGGGACGGCCTGGCTGGACGGCTTCCTGTTCTCGCTGGCCGGGCCCATCTACGCGGGCACCAACGAGATCCAGCGCAACATCATCGCCGAGCGTGTCCTGGGCCTGCCCCGATGACCCCTCTGGAGTCGCCCTCATGCACTTCGCCTTCACCGACGAGCAACTCGCCCTGGGGGCGACCGTGCGCGACGTGCTGCGGGCGCACTGCCCGCCCGGCGCGCTGCGCACCGAACGCCGTCCCGCCTGGGACCGGCTCGCCGAGCTGGGGTTCTTCGGGCTGCTGCTGCCGCCGGAGCTCGACGGGCTCGGGCTCGGGCTGACCGACGTGCTGCCCGCGGTCGAGGAGACCGGGCGGGCCTGCCTGCCGGGGCCGGTGGTCGAGACGGCGGTGGCGGCGGCGTTCCTGACGCCCTTCCTCGCGCCCGAGGCGTCCGAGACGGCCAAGCCGGCCGAGCTCGCCTCGGGCGGGGTGTGCGTGGGGGTGCTGCTGCCGGGGGAGGCGTACCTGGCCGACGCCGATCTCGCCGACGTGCTGGTCGTGGCGCGTACGGGGGAGGGGGTGCGGGTGCTGCCCGCGCACGAGGCGCGGCTCACCGCCGTGCCCGGGGTGGATCCGTGCCGGCCGCTGTTCGACGTGGCCTTCGAGCCGTCCGGACGGGATGAGCCCGGCGGGGACCGGGTGGCGCTCGCGGCGCGGGCCGTCGCGGTGGCGACCGCCGCCCAGCTCGTCGGGGTCGCGCGGGAGCTGCTTGCGGTCTCGGTGTCGTACGCGGGGGTCAGGAGGCAGTTCGGCGCGGCGATCGGGTCCTTCCAGGCCGTCCGGCACCGGCTCGCCGACGTGGCGGTCGCCGTCGAGTTCGCCGCGCCGCTGGTGCACCGCGCGGCGCTGTCCGTCGACCGGGACGCGCCCACGGCCGGGCGGGACGCCAGTGCCGCCAAGGCCGCGGCGGGCGAGGCGGCGACGCTGGCCGCCCGGGTCGCCCTGCAGACCCACGGCGCGATCGGTTACACCGAGGAGCTGGACCTGCGGTTCTGGCTCGCGCGGGCCTGGTCCCTGTCGGCCGCGCACGGCACCACCGCCGCCCACCGCGAACACGTCCGCGCCTGCCTGCGCGCCCGCGACCTGCGGAGGTACCCGTGAAGTACGGCGTGCCGCTGGGGCTGCTGCACCCCGACGCCTGGAAGGACGTGGCCGTGGCCGCCGACGAGCTGGGGTTCGAGTCGGTGTGGCTGCCCGAGCACCTGGTGTTCGCCACCGACCTGTCGCTCGCCGTCTACCCGGGCACCGAGGACCCCGGCATCAAGCCGACGACCCCGCTGTTCGACGCCCCGGCCTACCTGTGCTGGCTGGCCGGGCTCACCACCCGCGTCCGGCTCGGCACCGCCGTGCACCTGCTGGCGCTGCGCCACCCGTTCGTCTCGGCCCGCGCCTTCGCCACCCTGGACGTGGTGTCGGACGGACGGGCGATCTGCGGCGTGGGCGCGGGCTGGTACCGCGGGGAGTGGGCGGCGGCCGGGCTGCCCTTCGAGACCCGCGGCGCCCGGCTGGACGAGGTCATCGAGATCGTCCGGCGGCTCTGGACCGAACCCGTGGTCGCCCATTCCGGACGGTTCTACCGGTTCCCGGAGGTCGCCTTCGAGCCCAAGCCCGTGCAGGGGCGGCTGCCGGTACTGGCCGGCGGGGAGTCGGCGGCGGCGCTGCGCCGGGCGTCCCGGCTGTGCGACGGGTGGATCAGCATGCCGCACACGATCGAGTCCATCAGGCCGCAGCTCGCGCGGCTGGGGGCGGGGGTGCCGGTCACGGCGCACGCGTACGCGCTGGGCTCGCCCGGCGAGGTGGCCGCCTGGGCGGAGCTGGGAGTGGAACGGCTGATCGTCCGGCCGTGGACGCGCAGCCGGGACGCGGTCACCCGCCTGGCCGCCTTCGCCGCCGACTACGACGTGACCTGACCCCGACGCCGCCGCGCCGCCGTTGGCCCGGCCTTTTCCGCGGCCTGGCCGCGTCCGGTCGCCGGCGGGCCGTCCTCAGGCGGGCTGACGTCCCCAGTCGGGGGTGCTGACGATCTCGCGGGTGGGGGCGCGGTGACGGCGGCCGCGCAGGGGGGCGTCCTGGACGAAGGCGTCGATGGTGCTCGCGCGGCCCTGCGGGTGCTGCGAGACGGCGACCCCGGCGCTCATGGCGGGCGCGGCAATCCCCGCGGTCCCGGCGGTTCCGGCGCGACGGTGGCGGCGGCCGCGCGGAACGGAGTCGGCGGTGAACTCGTCCATGAAGAAGGGGTGATCGGAGGCGTACGCGTCCGGGACCGGCTCGCTGCGGCGGCGGCGGCCCTGGTACGTCGCGCCGATCCCGGACGCCTGGGCGGCCCGCGGCGTCGTCCTCGTGCGGGCGGCGACCTCGGCGCCCGGACGGGGGCTGGGGGAGAAGGCGCTGAACGTGCTCGTCGCCGGGGGGAGCGAGATCGGCACCATCGGGCCGGTGTCGAACATGGGCTCGAAGGGGGCCGTGTCGGGGGCGGGCCGGAACGAGGCGCTGTCCAGCCGCCGCGGCGGGGCCGCCCGGTCGGTGAACGCCTCGAACGCCTCGAACGCGTCCGCACCGGCGGCGAGCTCGGCGCCGCCGGCGGGGCCGGGCTCGGGGACGGGGGCGGCGAACTCGAAGGTGCGGCTCCGGCCGCCCTCGAAAGAGCCCGCCCCGAGCTCGAAGCGGCCCCCCTGACCGGCCTCGGGCGAGGCGGCCGCGAACTCGACGGCGTCCTCCCGGCCGGTCTCGGGGGAGCCCGCGGCGAGCTCGAAGCGGTGCCTCCGGCCGGTGTCGGGCGAGACGGCCGCGCGTTCGAAGCCCGTGCCGGAGGGAGCGGCGGCGGGTTCGAAGGGGGCGGTGGGCTCGGCGCCGGTGCGCGGCGAGGAGGGGCGGGTGTGCTCGTGGCGCGTCTCCGCGGGACGGCGGCGACGCCGGTGGCGTGAGGGCGCGGCGTGGGTGCCGCGCCTGGGACGCGCCCCCGGAAGGGGCACGGCGACGGGCACGGGAACCGGCAGAGCGACGGGCACGGCGATGCCGGCGGTGACACCCGCACTGACGCCCGCTGTGACACCCGCACTGACGCCCGCAGCAGCGCCTGCAGCGGCGCCCGCTGCGGCGCCCACGGAGGCGCCCACGGAGGTGCTCTCCGGCGAAGTGACGTTCAGCGCGGCGATGCTCAGGGTGACGCCCTCGTCCGCAGAAAGGGCGGCGGCGCGTACGCGGGCGGCCTTCGCGGCGGCCGCCGGACGGAGGCGGCTCTGACGGGTCTTCGCCAGGGCGACGAGCGCCAGCGCGGCGATCAGCGCGGACCCGACCAGCGACGGGGAGCCGATCGCGGGAATCGAGCCGGTCGAGGAGGCGTCCACGAGCGTGGGCAGGGGCTCGGCGGTGGCGGACGTGGTGTCGGCGGTCGTCGCCTTGGCGTGCTTGGACTTCTGTCCCGACCTCCCGGCCGCCGCCGTCGGCGCGGGCGCGGCCCCCGTCGCGGGCGAGGCGGACGCGGACGGCGCGGCGGCGGGCGCCGGCGGCGAGGACGCCGTGGTCCTGGCCGGCTCGCCGGTCTTGGTCTTCGGACGCGCGGCGAGCGGGGCCTCGGCGGCGCGCTCCTGCTCGACGTGCGGGATCAGGGAGGCGAGCGAGTCGGCGGGGAGCTGGAGCGTTCCCACGTCGGTGCCGGGCCTGGCGGGCGTCGCCGCCTGCTCGTCGGCCCGCTTCTGGGCCGCCTCCTCGTCGAGGCGGGCCTTGACGCGCTCGGGGTAGCCGTAGCCGACGACCTTGCTGGTGTCGCGCTCCTTGCGCTTGGCGACGCCGCCGTCGATGTTGCCCTCGATGGTGAAGATCGTGTCGCCCTCGACCCGCGTGACGATGCCGACGTGGTCGATATTGTCGATCTTGCCGCTGCCGCTCCAGTCGTAAAAGACGAACGCGCCGGGCTTGGGCGTCTTCCCCCAGGCCCCCTGGGCCTTGAACCATTCGGCGTGCCGTACGGTCCAGGCGAACTGCCCGATCCACTCCTGGTAGCCGAGCTTGTGCGCGGCCCAGGAGAGGTACATGTCACACCAGGGTGCGGCGGAGTAGTCGGCGTCGAACTCGACGGTCTTGCCGTACCAGTCGCCGAACTTGGTGTACGCACCGGCCTTCTCGGCGTAGCCGAGCTGGCTCTCCAGCAGGTCGATGTACTTCTGCATCTCGGGCGTCATGGAAGTATGGGGGAACCTTCCGGTCAAGATCCGGATTTATCCGCACATACTCGGGTACACGGGGGTAACCCGGGACATGTGTGGCAAAACCGGAAACCTGTAGTCTTCCGTGCGGTGCGAGGTTACCGCTTCGTGACCAAGGTCAAGCACGCCCCAAGAGAGGGTAAAGACGTCACCGGGCGCATAACCGCAGCTCAGCCAAGCTGTCGAAGCCGCCCAGGGTGGGTGATTTAACAGGAAAAGAGCCGCGTGTCGCAGCGCCGGGAGTCTAGTAACCGGCCCCCGTCAGCAGCCCTCCGTCCACCGTGAACTCGCTGCCCGTGCAGTAGCTGGCCCGGTCCGAGGCCAGGAACGCCACCACGTGCGAGACCTCCACCGGCTTGGCGAACCGCTTGATGACCATGGACTTCACGAACGCCTCCGCGTCCACCTCGGCCATCAGGTCCGGGTTCACCGCCATCGCCGTGTTGATCGCCCCCGGATGCACCGAGTTCACCCGGATCCTGAACCGGGCCAGCTCCCGCGCGGCCGACTTGGTCAGCCCGCGCACCGCGAACTTCGAGGCCGCGTACGCCGACAGCCCCTCCGCCCCGACGAACCCCTCGATCGAGGAGATGTTCACGATGGCGCCGCGCCCGGCCGCCTTCATGGGCTCGATCACCGACTTGACCCCCAGCCAGGTGCCCTTGAGGTTCACGTCGATCACCCGGTCGAAGTCCTCGGGCGCCATGTCCTGGATGCGGCCGTAGGTGAGGATGCCGGCGTTGTTCACCAGGACGTCGAGCCGCCCGTGCAGCTCCGTGGCCGTGCCGACGGCCCGCCGCCACTCCTCCGGGCTGCGCACGTCGTGCCGCACGTACGCGGCCCCGGTCTCGGCGGCCAGCGCCTTGCCCTCCTCCTCCAGCACGTCGCCGAAGACCACCCGCGCGCCCTCTTCGAGGAACAGGCGCACGTGCGCCTCGCCCATGCCCCTGGCCCCGCCCGTGATCAGCGCGACCTTGCCGTCAAGCAGCCCCACGACTACCTCCTGCCGCGACGGCCGCCGCGGCCGCCTCCATGGAGCGGTAGACGGGGACGCCCGCCGCCGCCGCGATCCGCCGTACCTCGTCCTCCACGCCCGCGGGCGCGCACTCGCCGTTCCTGGTGACGAGCGTGATCCTGACCCGCGGCAGCGCCTCCTGCGCGCCGGCCAGGGCCCGCGCGTAGGCGTACAGGGGCTCGGCCGCGTCGCCGTAGGTGAAGAAGCTCTGCACGTTCACGTGGGCGACCACGTCCGCGTACGGCTCCCGCCGCACGATCGCCCCGATCACCTCCGCCACCAGCCCCGGACGCCCGCGCGGCCCCACCGGCACCTCCAGCGGGTTGCCCGCGGCGGCCAGGCCGAGCCCGTCGAGCACCGGGTCCGGCAGCGGGGCCAGCCGCACCCCGGCCCGGTCGAACGCGTCGGCCGCCAGCACCCCCGCGCCGCCGCTCGGCCCGATCACCAGCACCCGGTCGCCGTCCGTCACGCGGGAGCCGTGCGCCTGGAAGAAGGCCAGCACGCCGATCAGGTCGTCCTGGGAGGAGACCAGCGCCGTGCCGGTCTGGGCCGCGACCGCCGCCCACACCCGCAGGTCGCTCACCATGCCGCCGGTGTGCGAGAGCGCCGCCCGCTGCCCCTGCGAGCTGCGCCCGCCGACCAGCAGCGCCACCGGCAGCCCCGCCGCACGAAGCGCCTCGTGCAGCTCCCGGCCGCCGCGCGGGTCCTCCAGGTAGAGCCCGACGGCCCGCGTCTCGGGGTCGCGGGCCAGCCAGGACAGCAGCTCGGCGGGGGTCACGTCGGCCGCGTTCCCCACGGTGACGACCCGGCTGAACGCCAGCCCGCGCCGCTCCCCGACCTTGATCACCTCACCCGCGAGCCCGCCGCTCTGGGAGATCAGCGCGACCGTCCCCGCCGGTCCGACGCCGCCGCCGACGAACGTCTGCCGGCCGCGCGGGCAGTACACGCCCATGCAGTTGGGGCCGAGCAGCCGGGTGCCCGCCGCGCGGGCGGCCCCGGCCAGGTCGCGTTCCAGGTCCGCGCGTCCGGCCTCGCCGAACCCGCCGCTCATGACCTGCACGTACGGGATGCCGGACGCCTGCCGCACGACCTCGGCGCACCGCTCGGCGGGCACCGCCACCAGCGCGTAGTCCACGTCGGCGGCGGCCAGCGACGGCACCGCGGGCACCCCCGCCACCTCGGCGGCCGACGGGTGCACGGCCACCAGCGGCACCCCGGCGGCCCGGTAGAAGTCGAGGAACATGTTCCCGAAGTTCGGCCTGCTCGCCGAGGCGCCGACGACGGCCACCGCGCGCGGCTCGAAGAGCGGCAGGAAGTCCGCGGGCTCGCGGACGGCGGGCGGGCGCGGCCGGCCGGGAAGGTGGCGCGCGTCCACGGCGGTCACGCCGGAAGGGGTGGCGATGACCGGGTTCAGCTCGAACTCGCCCAGTTCCAGCCGTTCCCACAGGCCGCCGGGGCCGCCGACCGTCATGAGCAGCTTGATCACGGCGTCCACGTCCACGGGCGGGTGGCCGCGGTGGCCGCGCAGGAGGGCCGCGCCGCGCAGTTCGTCCAGCATGAGCCGCGCGTCCGGCTCGGAGATCGGGCAGAGGCGCAGCGCCGTGTCGCGCATCGCCTCCGTCCAGACGCCGCCCAGCCCGGCCAGCAGCACCGGGCCGAACCCCGGGTCGCCGACCAGCCCGACGATCAGCTCCACCCCGGCGGGCGCCTGCTCCTCGACCAGGAACCCCTCCACGTCGAGCCGGGAGCGCATCTCCGCGGCGGCCGCGGCGAGGTCGTCCGACCGCAGGCCGAGCCGTACGGCCCCCACCTCCGACTTGTGCACCAGCCCCGGACCGAACGCCTTCAGCACCAGCGGCTCGGCCAGCTCCCCGGCCGCCGCGAAGTCCAGGCCGCGCACCACGACCCCGCGCGGCACCGGCACCCCGGCCGCCGCGACGAGCGCCTTGACCTCGTGCTCGCGGGGGACGCGAGGGGTGTCATGGAAGTCATGGGGGGCGCGGGGGAGGTCCCGGCTCCCGTGCTCGGGGGCGCTCACCCGAGCAGGTGCCCGTGCTGCTCGCGGATCCGGCGGCGCAGCAGCTTGCCGGGGCCGCCGGAGGCGTCCTGCGAGTGCGGCAGCTCGCCGGTCACCACGATGTGGTCGGGCCGCTGGTGCGGGGGCAGCGTGTCGGCCAGGGCGAGCGACAGCTTGGCGGCGTCCAGCGACTGCCCGGCGCGCGGCACGACCGCCAGCAGCACCCGCTGCTCGGCCGCCCCCTCGGGGACGCCCACCGCGCCGGCCTCCGCCACGCCGTCCAGGGCCGAGACGGCCTCCTCGATCGTGGCGGGCTGCGTCCACTGGCCGTGCTTGAGTATCGAGTCCTCGCGGCGGCCGAGGACGCGCAGCACGCCGTCGGCCGACAACGTCCCGAGGTCGCCGCCCACGTACCACTCGCCGCGCAGGACGCCGTGGTCGTCCGCGCCGTCGTAGCCGGCCATGCGGTGCGGCCCGGCCAGGTTGATCTCGCCGACCTCGCCCGTCACCGCGGCCCCGGACGGGCCGGTGATCCGTACGGCGTTGCCCGTCCGCGCCCGCCCGGACGACCCGAGCGGCGTCGAACCGTCGTCCACCCGGCCCATGCACGTGTACGGCGCCTCGGTCTGCCCGTAGTAGGAGTAGACCCCGGCCCCGGGCAGCCTGGCCTTGATCCGGTCGAGCATGGTCGCGGTCAGCGGCTCGCCGCCCAGCATGATCACCTGGATCGACGACAGGTCCACCCCCTCGTGCTCGGACGTCCCCAGCAGCGCCGCGTAGAACGAGGGGATCTGCGACACGTGCGTGACCCGTTCGCGCGGCACCACGCGCAGGAAGTTCGCCGGCCCCCAGTCCTGCTCCAGCACCAGGCGCATGCCCGCGTACAGGGCGGGGCCGACGATGGCGGGGAAGCCGATGCCCCAGATGATCGCGCCGGTGCCGAACACCGAGTCGGGGCCGCGCGGCACGTCCAGCCAGATCTGGGCGGTCGCCAGGGAGGAGGCGTGGGTGTGCACGACGGCCTTCGGCAGGCCGGTCGTGCCGGAGGTGTAGTAGAGGGCCACCGGGTCGTCGTGGAACCCGCCGAGCGGCGGCTCCTCCTCCTGGCCGCCGGTCAGCTCCCCGGCGTCGATCCAGGTGGTGACCTGCGGGAGGGCGTCCCTGATGCCGTCGACCAGGCCGGCGACCGTGGAGTCGTACACGAAGGCCGTGCAGCCGGAGGCGGCCACCACCGCCCGCAGCGTCTCGGCCGGCCAGTACGGGTTGAGCGCCGCCGTCACCGCCCCGATCTTGGCCTGGGCCAGGTAGACCTCGGCGACCAGCAGCGTCTCGTTGAGCAGCGCCGCCACCCGCTGCCCGGCGGTGATCCCGGCCGCCAGCAGCGCGTTCGCCCGGCGGTTGACGGCCCGGTTCAGCTCGTCGTAGGTGAAGCTGCGCTCGCCGCAGTACGTCAGCGCCACCCGGTCGGGCGTGCGCAGCGCTCCCGCGGTCAGGATCGCGTGGCCGTAGTTGCCGTAGGGTGATCGCGCCATGGGGGGTGCCTCCAGGTCAGAGGGGCGAGTAGAGCACGAACGTGTTTCCCGAGGGGTCGCGCAGCACGGCCCGCCTCTCGTGCGGCCCGTCCTCGGGCGCGCGCACCACCTCGGCCCCGCGCGCCGCCATCTCGCGTACCGCGACCGCCACGTCGTCCACCTTGTACGACGGCGCCGCCGACGCGGTGACGTGCTCGGCCGGACCGGCCAGCGCCACGGTGACGCCGCCGCCGTCCAGCGCGGCGAACCTGTCGCCGTCCCTGAACTTCACCGGCAGGCCGTAGAAGGCGATCGCCTCGTCCAGGTCGGCTACGGGGATGAGCACGTTGCCGAGCTTCACACGGGCCTCCAATGCGGCAGATCGTCCACGAACGTCACCCGCACCGGCATCCCGACGCGGACCTCCTCCGGCGCGCACCCCACGACGTGCCCGAACGCGCGCACACCCTCGTCCAGGTCCACCCACGCCGGCACGTACGGCTCCCGCCCCCGGTAGCCGGGCGCGAACGACCGGTGCACGACGGTGAACGTGTGGACCGTCCCCGTGCCCCTGGCGGGCTCGGCGGCCAGCTCGCCGCCGCCGCACGCCGGGCACGACGGCTCGGGCAGGCAGCCGCGGCGGCCGCAGGACACGCAGCGCTGGATCACCAGCTCGCCACGCGCCCCCGCGGCGCCGGTGGGGGAGGTCTCACCGCTCATCGCTGCCAAGCTAGCGCACGCTTGGTTTCCGAACAAGAGCCTCCACGCGGCTCCGGTGCTCCTGGTGACCGGGCACCAGGCCGCCCTGCCCGGAGGGGGAGTGCGCCGGGGCGGCCTCCGTGGGGTACGTGGTCCCCGGCGTGGGATGCGCCACGGGCCGGCCGCTGATCGGCGGCGTCGCGCCGGGGGCCGGACGGTCCACGGGCTGCTCGACCGTGGGGGAGGCGGTGCCGGTCGAGGGGCCGGTCGGGGGGCCGGTCGGGGTGGGCGGTCCTGAGCGGGTCGGTGGTGGGGCGGTGCAGGCGGGGCCGTCCACCGCGACCTCGCTCACCTGCGGCCCGTTGACCGCCGCCGGCTCGGTCATGACGATGATCCCGAGGTAGGCCCGCACCCCGCAGTCCACGCCCCCGGGATCGTGCCGGACCCCGCTGGTGTAGGCGGTGCTGCCGCGCAACGTGAGGGTCTCCCGCCGCACGGTGGTGACCGGCCCGTCGCCGAGCCGCCGCGTGTACGCGATCCGCAGCCGCACCGGCCCCGTGCCGTCCGCGGACACCCTGATCGCGCCCGCCGAACCGCTCCACCGCGCGATGCTCGCCTCCCGTACGGCGGGCGGCGTCAGGGCGGTCCCGCTCTGCGCCCGCGTCGGCACCGGCGGCGTCGTCGGCGGGGGCGCAGCGCTCGTGGGCGCGGGCGGCCCGGTCGGGACGCGCGGCCCGCCGGTGGGGGCGGGCGGCGACGCGCTCCCGCGGCCCGTGACGGGCGGGCTCCTGCGCGGCGTCGGCGTGTGGGCGTCGACCGGCGCCGGGTTCAGCTCGCCCGACGGCCTCGGCTGCGGCATCAGGATCGTGCCCGCCCCCGGCGACAGCCGTCCGCCGGAGATCACCAGGGCGATGGCCACGGCGACCACCGTCGCGCCCGCCACCCACAGGTGCGGCGGCAGCGCGGGCAGCCGGACCGCCCGCCCGCGGATCCCGGCCGGGACGCGGGCGTCCCGCTCGGTCCTGGCCGCCAGCGGGAAGCGCAGGGCCAGCAGCGTGGCCAGCTCGGCGAGCCGGCGGCGGCCCCGCTGCTCCCAGCCGGGCCCGTACCCCGCGACGGCGTCCTCCTCCAGCTCGGCCGCGAACTGCCGGGCCGAGGCGTACCGGACCGCCGGGTCCTTGGCCAGCCCGCGCCTGAGCAGGTCGCGCAGGGCGTCCGGGACCACCTCCAGCGGCACCGGCGCCGCCAGGTGCAGGTCCCGCAGGGCCGCGACGTCCTGCTCGCCGTCCCGCTCGCCGTCCGGGCCCTCCTTGTACGCCCGGTAGGGCGGCCGCCCCCTGACCGCCTCGAACAGCACGCAGGCCGCCGCGTACAGGTCGGCAGGGGGCCCCGCCCGTCCCTGCGTCCACAGTTCCGGCGACATGTACGCCGGGCTCCCCGCCGGCACCCCCGGCTCCTCGGCGTGCACGACCACCCCGAAGTCGGCCAGCTTGCTCGTGCCGTCCGCCTGGACCAGGACGTTCTCCGGCTTGACGTCCCGGTGCGGGACGCCCTTCTCGTGCGCGGCGGCCAGGGCGGCGAGGATGCCCTTGAGCAGCACCAGGGCCGCCTCCGGGGCCGTCCGGCCGTGCTCGGCCAGCAGCGTGCGCAGCGAGACGCCGTCCACCAGCTCCATGACGACGGCGGCCCGGTCCGGGGTCTCGACGTACTCGTGCAGGCGGACCACGTTGGGGTCGTCGAGCTCGACGAGGTGATGGGTGTCGGCCCTGAAGCGGTCCATGAACTCGGGGTCCCTGCGCAGGGTGGCGTTCAGGTACTTGATCGCGACGTAGGCGCCGGTGGACTGGTAGGTGGCGAGGAACACGCGGCCGGTGCGGCCCGCGCCGAGCTGACGAACTTCACGGTAACCAGGGACCAAGTCCAACCCCCATCAGCCATGCCGTCGTGCATTCGACGGTCTCACCCGGGGTGTGGGTTGTCACGTCTGGAGAAATTTCGCTCTTTGTGATGAAAGGTGGGGTCGTGGGGGCGGTGTTATGCTGTGGCGAACCCAAGCAAGCGCTCGGCTAAATGACGGAGGGTGCGGGTGGAGCGGTCGGCCGTGCTGGTGATGGAGATGCAGCGGGGGGTCGTCGGCGATCTCACGAAATTTCCGGATTTGGTGGCGGCCTGCGCCCGTCACGACGTCGTCCCCAACGCCGCCCGCGTCCTGGGCACGGCCCGAGCGGCCGGGCTCCCGGTGATCCACTGCACGGCCGCCTTCCGGCCGGACCGGGCGGGCTCGCACACCGGCAACTGCCCGTTCATCGTCTCCCTGCTCAAGGACCCCGCGCACATGCTGGAGGGCACGCCCGCCGTGGAGGTGCTGCCCGAGCTGCGCGCGGACGGCGACCTGGAGAGCCGGCGGCACCACGGGTTCTCGCCGTTCACCGGCACCTCGCTGGACATGACGCTGCGCTCGCTCGGCGTCTCGTCCGTGGTCGCGATGGGGGTCTCGCTCAACCTGGGCATCCCGGGGCTGGCGCTGGAGGCGGTCAATCTCGGCTACCGGGTGACGGTGGTGCGGGACGCGGTGGCCGGGATCCCCGAGGACTACGCCAAGGCCGTCCTGCGCAACACGATCGGCCTGCTGGCCACCCGCGTCGCCGCGGCCGACCTCGTCCGGGCCTGGACGTGATGGACGGCCTGCGCCTCGACGGCCGCGTCGCCGTCGTCACCGGCGGAGCGGGCGCGATCGGCACGGCCGTCGCGACCGACCTCGCCGCGCTCGGCGCCCGCGTCACCGTCGCCGACGTGGACCTGCCGGGGGCCCGCCGGACGGCCGCGGCGCTGCCCGGGGCGCGGGCGCTGGCCGTGGACCTGGCCTCGCCCGCCTCCGTCGAGGCGTTCTGCGCCGAGGCCGGGCCGGTGGACGTGCTCGTGCACAACGCCGGGGTGTCGGTCGTGCGGCCGTTCACGGCGAGCGACCCGGCGGACTGGGACCTCATGTGGCAGGTCAACCTGCGCGGCCCGATGCTCATGACCAAGCTGCTCCTGCCCGGCATGACGGCCAGGGGATGGGGACGGCTGGTGTTCGTCTCCTCCGACGGCGCCAGGGCCGGGTCGGGCGGCGAGGGCGCGTACGCGGCCACCAAGGCGGGGCTGTTCGGCCTGGCCAAGACGCTCGCCCGGGAGGCCGCCAGGGGCGGGGTGACCTCGAACGTCGTCTGCCCCGGGCCGACCGACACCCCGATGCTCCGGCGGATCTCCGAGGCCGAGCCGGGGCTCGTGGACAAGATCGCCAAGGGGATCCCGCTGCGCCGGCTGGGCACGCCCGCCGACGTCGCGGGGCTGATCGCCTACCTGTGCACCGACCGCGCCGCCTACATCACCGGCCAGACGCTGTCGGTGAGCGGCGGCGTGACCATGCAGTGACGCGCGCCGTGCGGTCACAGGGAGCGGTAGACGGCCTCGATCAGGCGCAGGCCGCGCAGGTTGCCGGTGAGGCTGTCGGCCATCCGGTTCATCACGTACCCGAAGGCGAGCTTGCGTTCGGGGTCGCCCAGGCCGAGCGAGCCGCCCATCCCCGAGTGGCCGAACGCGGTCGCCGACGGCATCGGGAACGTGAACGACGGGCGCATGTAGCCGAGGCCGAACGCGGTGTCCATGAACAGCACGCGGTCGGGGCCGCTGACGCGGGGGCGCAGGGCGTCCTGGAGGGTCGCCGGGCTCAGGAGGTCGCCGCCGACCAGCGCGCGGTAGAACCCGGCCAGGCCCTTGGCGGTGGTGACGACCCCGGCGGCGGGCCATCCGGCGCGCAGGATCACCGGGTTGTTCGCGCCGCCTTCGAGCAGGCGGATGGCCGGGTTGCCGAGCGCCCGGTTCATCAGGCTGCCGGGGTCGAGCGCCGCCCGGCTCATCTCGCCCAGCAGATCCCGCCCCCCACCGGTCCCAGGCCCGCTCCCCCCGCCGGAGGGAGCGGGGCTCCCCGGGGCGGCCGCGGGGCTCCCGGCGGCGGGCGCGGGGGTGGAGGAGGCCCCCGAGGCGGCCGCGGGGGCGGGGGGCTCCGGGGTGGGGCGGGGGCGGGCGGGGGCCTTGAGGCGGGCGGCGCGGGGGATCACGTCGTCGGGCGCGCCGACCCACAGGTCCAGCCCCAGCGGCCCGGCGATCTCCGCCGCCACCAGCTCGCCCACCGACTTCCCGGCGACCCGCCGCACCACCTCCCCGACCAGGAAGCCGTACGTCAGCGCGTGGTACCCGTGCGCCGTCCCCGGCTCCCACAGGGGCCGCTGACCGGCGAGCCGGGCCGCGATGGCCGGCAGGTCCTCGAACTCCGCCACCGGCACCGGCGTCTCGATCACCGGCAGCCCGCAGGAGTGCGTCAGCACGTGCTCGACCGTGACCCCCTCCTTGCCCGCGGCGGCGAACTCCGGCCACACGTCGGCGACCGGCGCCCGCACGTCCACCAGCCCCCGCTCGGCGAGCCGCAGCAGCACGGTGGCCGCCACCGCCTTCGTGCACGAGTACGCGAAGGCCGGCGTGTCGGCCTCCCAGGCGCGTCCCGTGTGCCGGTCGGCGACGCCGTCCCACAGGTCCACGACGAGCTCGCCGTCGAGGTGGACGGCCACCGCCGCGCCCAGCTCCTCGCCCTCGGCGAAGTTCCGCTCGAACGCCTCGCGCACGCGGGAGAACCGGGGATCGCAGTACATCAGACCTCCGCAGGAAAGGAAGCGCTTACTTGGTGCACGAGCCTAACAACTGGGGACGATTCGGCCCAGACGATCAGCGGGGCACCCTCAACCTGCTGACCCCCGCCGTCGTCCTGGAGGCCCTGCGCAGCGCCGTCACCGGCGAGGTGCTGAGCCTGGCCATGCCGATCAGGGGAGCCACCTCCTCGGCGGCCCCCACGACCGTCCCCCACCTGCGGGGCCGTCCGCTGCCGCAGCACTTCATGTCCGTGGACGGCGGCGACTACGCCGCGGGCGCCCGGCCGGTCGGCGACGGCCTGCGCGTGGCCGACGACGCCCTGCTGGTCAGCCACCACGGCACCACCACCCACATGGACGCGCTGTGCCACATGTGGACCGGCGACCGGCTCTACAACGGCCACCCGGCCGCCCGCGTCCGCTCCTACGGCGCGACCAGGTGCGGGATCGAGCACGTCGGCGGCGTGGTGGCCAGGGGCGTGCTGTTCGACGTGCCCCGGCGGCTCGGGCTCGACCACCTCCCGGCGGACTTCCGGATCCCGGCCGGGCTGCTCCAGGAGATCGCCACGCCGCGTCCCGGCGACGTCGCGGTGGTCCGTACGGGATGGCCGCTGGTGTGGCAGCGGTCGCGCGAGGAGTACTGGGCGGGGCAGCCGGGGCTGTCGGCGGAGGCCGGCGCCTGGCTGGCCGCCCGGGACGTGTCGGCGGTGGCCTGCGACAACGCCGCCGTGGGCGGCCTGAACGAACACCAGCTCGCCGACGAGTGCGCCGCCGACGACCTGCACCTCATCCTGCTCCACCGGCACGGCGTCCACTTGATCGAGATGCTGTGGCTGGAGGAGCTGGGCGCGGCCGGGCGGACGGAGTTCGTCTTCGTGGCCGCGCCGCTGCGCATCGAGGGGGGCACCGGCAGCCCGATCACCCCGCTCGCCGTCCTGTGAGCGGTCACCAGGTGACGGGCAGGCTCCTGACGCCGTACACCGAGGCGTCGTGCTTGACCGGCACCTCGCCCGCCGGGACGGCCAGCCGCAGGCCGGGGAAGCGCTCGAACAGCGCCCGGTAGCCGATCCGCAGCTCGATCCTGGCGAGCTGCTGGCCGAGGCACTGGTGCACGCCGTGCCCGAAGGCCAGATGGCGGCGCGCCTCCGGACGGTCCGGGAGCAGCCGGCCGGGGTCGGCGTACACGGCGGGGTCGCGGTTGATCACGGGCAGGGACAGGGCCACGGTCTCGCCCGCCCTGACCGTCACGCCCGCCACCTCCACGTCCTCCAGCGCGGCCCTGGACGGCGCGCCGAGATGCAGGATCGACAGCCAGCGCAGCAGCTCCTCGACCGCGCCCTCCTCGTACGGGCAGCCGCGCTCCAGCAGCGCGAACACGCCCAGCGCCAGCATGTTCGCCGTGGTCTCGTGGCCCGCCACGAGCAGGATCACCGCGAGCCCGGCGAGCTCGTCGTCGCCGAGCTCACCGGTCAGGTCGCCGATCAGGCCGCCGTCCGGCTCCACGCGCCTGCGGCGGACCAGATCGCGCAGGTAGGCCGTCAGCTCGGCCAGCGCCCCCGCGCCGTCCGCGCCGAAGGTGACGAGCCGGGCGCTGAGCTCCTGGAACCGGTCGTGGTCGGCGTACGGGACGCCGAGCAGCTCGCAGATGACCAGCGACGGGATCGGCAGCGCGTACGCCGTCACGAGGTCGGCCGGCGGCCCGGCGGCGGCCATGGCGTCGAGGTGGTCGGCGGCGATGCGCTCGATCCGCGGTTCGAGCAGGCGCATCCGGCGCAGCGTGAACCGGCCGGTGAGCAGGCGGCGGTAGCGGGTGTGCTCCGGCGGGTCCATGGCCGCGAAGAAGCCCGGCGGGGCGGGGACGCCGAGCCCGGCGGGACCCCCGGGCGCGGCCCGGTGCTTGAGCTCCTGCCGGGCGCTGAACCGGGGATCGCCCAGCACCGCGCGGGCGGCCTCGGCGGTGGTGGCCAGCCAGCCGAGATGGCCGTCGGCGAACTCCAGACGGCTCATCGCCGGAAGGCCCGCCAGCCCGGCCGGGGGATCGAAGGGGCATTCCGCCGGGCGTTCGATGGGAAGTCGCATAATTGTGAGAGTAGACTCTCAAATGAAAGTTGCATAGCGCCTTTGTCGGGTGGACGCGCGGGACTCCCGCCCGGAGAATGCGGTGACATGAGCGAACGACCTGCCCAGGGCCTGCGCGAGCGGAAGAAGGCCAGGACCCGCGCCCTGATCCAGAAGGAGGCGCTGCGCCTGTTCCGCGAGCAGGGCTACGCGGCGACGACCGTGGAGCAGGTCGCCGAGGCGGCGGAGGTCGCGCCCAGCACCGTCTTCCGCTATTTCCCGACGAAGGAGGATCTGGTGCTGGTCGACCAGTTCCCGCCCTTCGTCGAGGCGCTCAGGGCCGTGCCCGCCGGGGTGGGGCCCGTCCAGGCCGTCCGCGCGGCCATGCGGGCGGTCACGGACGCCCAGACGCCGCAGGAGATCGCCGACGGCATGGAACGGGAGAAGCTCATGCTCACCGTCCCCGAACTGTGGGCGGCCAGCCTGGAGAACGTCACCGGCGTGCTGCGGACGCTGCGGGAGGAGCTCGCGGCGCGCCAGGGCCGGGACGCGGACGACCCGGAGATCAGGAACGTCACGGGGGCCGTCACGGGCGTGATGGTGGCCCTGTGGTTCGAATGGGTCCGGAACCCTGCCATGGACGGCCCCGCCGAGCTGGACAAGGCGCTCGCCCACCTGGAGGCCGGGCTTCCGGTGCAGCCCGGCCTGTAGCCCGGCCTGTAGCCCGGCCTGCGGGCCGGGCGCGCGGGTCAGGCGCCCGGGTAGTTGCCGCCGCCGTACGCGGCGTCGAGGGCGTCGTAGTCGGGGGTGAAGCCCTGCTTGGGGATGGCGTCGGCGAACACCACCTCCCGCGGCCTCTTGTACGCCGCCAGCTCGCCCCTGACGTGCGCGACCAGGTCGTCCGGCGTGGCGGCGGCGTCCGGCCTCAGCACGACCACCGCCTTGACCGCCTGGTGCCAGCGCGGGTCGGGCACGCCGATCACCGCGGCGTCGGCGACGGCCGGGTGGGTCCGCAGCGCGCGCTCGACCTCGGCCGGGTAGATGTTCTCGGCGCCCGACTTGATCATGCGCAGCCGGGGGCCGATGAAGGTGATGGTGCCGTCGGGTTCGCGGCGGCCGAGGTCGCCGGTGTGATGCCAGCCGTACCGCGACTTCTCAGCATTTAAGTCGGGCCGGGCGAAATATCCGGAAAAGAGGGTCTTGCCCCTCGCGCAGATCTCGCCCGCCTCGCCCACCGGCACCTCCACGCCCTCCGGATCCAGGATGCGCACCTGGACCAGCGGCGACGGACGTCCCGCGAACCCCGCCCCGCCCTCGGCCAGCCCGAGGAAGGTGAGCATGCCGCCCACCTCCGTCTGCCCGTACCCGCCCATCTTCGAGCGGCACCAGGGCGAGTCGTCCACGGTGATCATGTCGTCCCACTCGGCGGAGTGGGCGACGAAGCGCAGCGAGGACAGGTCGTACTTGCCGCCCGCGTTCGCCGCCGCGACCGCGTCGATCATCGGCCCGAACAGGAACGCCTGCGTCACCCGCTCGGCGTCCACCAGCCGGCAGACCTCCTCGGCGTCGAAGGCGGGCGTGAACACGTTCGTGCCGCCGATCTGGAGGGTGGCCAGGCAGAACATCATCGTCCCGACGTGGAAGAGCGGCCCGTCGTTGAGGAAGGTGAACCCCGGCTCCATCTGCCGGACGACGAGCAGCGTGGCGCTGTGGGCCACCAGGGCGGCGCTGCTGAGCAGGGCGGCGCCCGGCCGGCCCCCGAAGGCGGCGGTGTAGAGGGCGAGCACCGGCTCGGCGTCGTCCACCTGCGGGAACTCGCGCAGCGAACCGCCGGCGACCATCTCCTCGTACGGCTCGCCCGCGCGCACCCACGTCGCCTCGTCCGCCAGCTCGGCGGCGGTGTCGGAGTGCTGCCAGACGACGACCCGCGGCGCCAGGTCGGCCAGGACGAAACGCAGCTCGTCCCCGGACTGCCGCCAGTTGGCCGGGCAGAGCACCGCGCCCAGGCGGGAGCAGGCCAGCAGCAGCTCCAGCACGGCGTGCGAGTTCTGGCCGAGCCACAGCACCCGGTCACCGGCGGCCACGCCGCGCCCGGCCAGGGCGTCGGCCAGCCGCGTCACGCGGGCGTCCAGCTCGGGGTAGGTGAGCCGCACGTCCCCGTCCACCACGGCGGTGACGTGAGGGCGGCTGCGGGCGTGGTCGGCCAGGACGTCGGACAGGGTGAGGCTGTGGATCATCGTCATCCTCCTGCGGGGGCGAAGGCCGGCATGACCTCGGCGGCGAAGAAGCGCATGACCCGCTTCATGTCCTCCAGCGGCATGGGCCTGGTGCTGCCGAAGTCGCACAGGAGGTTGCTGAAACCGGCGTCCCTGAGCAGCGAGATCTGCTCGATCACGCGGGCGGGGTCGCCGATGACCTCAAGCTGCTCCCAGCGGAAGTCCGGCGAGACCGAGCCGCCCTTGAGATAGCGGTCCTGGTAGTACTCGAAGCCCTGGGCGGCCTTGCCGGTCCTGGCGTCGATGGGCGCGCTGCGCTCGTTGAAGATGCGCGAGCGGTCGAAGGACGCCTCGAACCTGGCCTGGTCCTCGCGGGCCCGCTCCAGCGTGGGGGCGACATAGACGCTGCGGGCCACCACCAGGTCGGCGCCCGCCGGGTGGCCGGCCCGCGCGGCCGTCTCCCGCCAGGTCTCGGCCGCCCTGACGACCTTGCGGAACGTCGCCGCGGGGTCGGCCAGGACGGGCAGGCCGCGCTCGGCGTACATGGTGACGGTCTCGGGGGAGACCGCGGCCACGTGCAGCGGCGGGTGCGGCGACTGCAGCGGGCGCGGTACGAGCGAGACCTCGGCGCCGGTCCGGTAGAACTTCCCCTCGTGCCGGTACGACTCCCGCGTCCACAGCCCGAGGATCACCTCCAGCGCCTCGTTGAACCGGTCGCGCGCCTCGGCCAGGTCGATGCCGAAGCCCTCGAACTCGAAGCTCTGGTACCCCCGCCCGATCCCCAGGTCGAGCCGCCCGCCGGAGAGCACGTCCACCTGCGCGGCCTCCTCGGCCACGTGGACGGGGTTGTGCAGTGGCAGCACCACGATGCCGGTGCCGAGCCGGAGCCGGGAGGTGCGGGCGGCGGCGTGGGCGAGCATGGTGAACAGGTTGGGGACCACGCCGTAGTCGCGGAAGTGGTGCTCGGCCAGCCGCACCCCGTCGAAGCCCAGCTCCTCGGCCAGCTCGATGAGCTCCAGATGGTAGTCGTAGACGTCCTTGAAGCTCTGGCCGTCGAAGCGGTGGAAGAGGTGGAAGGTCGAGAACTTCATGCGGCGGCCTCTCCGTATGTAAACCAAGCGCTCGCTTGGGAGCGTATCACGCCGGCTGCCGCTCCAGGGCCACCTCCCGGGTCGCCTCGCGCGGCCGCAGCACCGGCGCGAGCAGCGTGAGCGCCACCAGGATCCCCGTGATCAGCGCGAACGCCGCCGGGTACGACACGCCGTCGGCCACCCATCCCGTCACCGCCGGCGCGGTCAGCCCCGACAGGTACGTGATCGTCGCAACCCCGGCGACCCCCTCGCCCGGCGTGGGCCCCGCGTTCCCCGCCGCCGCGAACACCAGCGGCACGATGACCGCGACCCCCAGCCCGACCAGCGCGAACCCGACGATGCCCAGCGCGGGCGTGCGGGCCAGGACCACCAGCACGCCGCCCACGACCGCGATGATCCCGCCCGTCCTGACCGCCCGCACCGGGCCGGTCAGGCGCACCACCCGGTCGCCCAGCAGCCGGGCGCCGGCCATGCAGAGCATGAAGATCGTGTAACCCGCGGCGGCCACGCCGGGCCCGGCGTCGGCGACGTTGGTGAGGTAGACCGCGGCCCAGTTGGAGCTGGCGCCCTCGGCGAACGTGCCGCAGAAGCCGACCACGCCGATGGCCGCGATGGCGCGCGAGGGCAGGGCGAACCGGCGCGGCGCGGGCCCGGCGGCGGCCCGCGGCCCGTCGGGCAGCAGCCCGCGCCCGGCGATCCCGCTCGCGACCACCAGGACGGCGGCGACGACCCCCAGGTGCAGGCGGGCGTCGACGCCGGCGTGCGCGGCCAGGGTGCCGAGGCCGCCGGCCGCCAGGCTGCCGACGGCCCACATGCCGTGGAGGCCGGAGATGACCGGCTTCTTCAGATGCCGTTCAAGGGTCACGCCGTGGGCGTTCATGACGACGTCGCACATGCCCGCCGACGCGCCGTACAGCAGGAAGATGACGAACAGCCACACGGGGGCGGGGGCGAAGGCGGGCAGGGCCAGGCCGCCGCACCACAATGCGAGCAGCGCGCGCGTGGTGGCGCGGCTGCCGAACCGGTGGGCCAGGCGACCGGCCAGCGGCATCGCCGCGAAGGCCCCGATCGAGGGGCAGAGCAGCGCGAACCCGAGCATCGCCGCGCTCAGGTGGACGTGCTCCTGGAGCCACGGGATGCGGGTGGCGAAACTGCCGGCGACGGCTCCGTGCGCGGCGAAGACGGCCGCGATGGCGCGATGAGGGCTCATGGCGAGAGAAACTATCAGGAAACCTTCCTGATGAAAAGAGCTATCAGGGAGCCTTCCTGACTATTATGGACGGCGTGAAGACCGCGACCCCGTCCATGGCCCGTGCGATCAACGACCGGCTCGCCCTCGACCTGCTGCTGGAGCACGGTCCGCTGACCGCTCCGCAGCTTCGTGAGCTGACCGGCCTGTCCCGGCCCACCGTCTCCGACCTGATCGAACGGCTCAAGGGCGGCGGCCTCATCGAGGAGGCCGGCGAGCGCGGCGAGGACCGTCGCGGCCCCAACGCCCGCCTCTACGCGCTGGTCGCCGGCCGGGCCCACGTCGCCGGGGTCGACCTGCGCCGCACGGCGATCAAGGTCACGGTGGCCGACCTCACCGGCCACGTGGTCGGTGAGGCCGTCCGCGAGATCTCCGGCGACCTGGTCGATCTCGTCGCGGCCACGGTCGCCGAGGCCGCCGGGGGCCGCGCGCTCGACAACGTGGTCATCGGCGCCCCCGGCCTGGTCAAACCCATGGACGGCGAGCTGGCGGTGGCCAATGACGTGCCCGGGTGGCGGCCCGGCCTGGTGGGCGCCGTGCGCGAGCGGCTGGGCGTGCCCGTCGTCCTGGAGAACGAGGTGAACCTGGCCGCCGTCGCCGAGCTGCGCACCGGCGCCGCCCAGGGCAGCGACGACTTCGTGCTGCTCTGGCTGGACGACGGCATCGGCGCCGCGGTCGTGCTCGGCGGCCGGGTGCGGCGCGGCGCGTCAGGCGGCGCGGGCGAGGTCGGCTTCCTCGACGTGGAGGGCACGCCGTTGTGCATCCTGCTCCAGAACACGACCCGGCCCGACGAGCTGGCGCGCCGGGTGGCCAAGGGCGCCTTCGCCTTCGTCACCCTCCTCGACCCCGGCCTGGTGGTGCTCGGCGGGGCCACCGGCCAGGAGGGCGGCGACGGGCTGGCCGAGCAGGTCGCCGTCCGGCTGGGCGAGCTGTCGCCCGCGCCCACCGAGGTCAGGGCCACCCGGGTCGGGGGCAACGCGGTGCTGGAGGGGGCCGTGCTGACCGCCCTCGACGCGGCGCGGGACAACGTCTGGTGACCCGCGCCGCGCAGTGCTCAGCGGACCCGGCTCACTGGACGGCGGCGGGCTCGCGCAGCGGCAGGCGCACCTCGAACCAGGTCTCGCCCGGCACCGAGCGCACCTTGATCTCGCCGCCGTGCCGCCCGGCCACGATGCGGTAGGAGATGTCCAGGCCGAGCCCGGTGCCCTCGCCCACGCTCTTGGTGGTGAAGAACGGCTCGAAGATCCGGTCCTTGATCGCCTCGGGCACGCCGGGGCCGGTGTCGCCGATCTCGACGATCGCCTCGTCCTCGTCGTGGGCGGTGCGGACGGTCAGCGTGCCCTCGTCGCCCATGGCGTCGAGCGCGTTGTGGATGAGGTTCGTCCACACCTGGTTGAGCTCGCCGGCGTAGCAGGGGATGAGCGGCAGCGTGCGGTCGTAGTCGGTGACCACGCTGACGCCCGGCGCGATCTTGCCGCGGAAGATGGCGATCGTGCTGTCGAGCAGGTCGTGCACGTCGATCAGCTGGAACGGCGCCCGGTCCATCTGCGAGTACTGCTTGGCCGAGCGGATCAGCGAGGTGATGCGCTCGGTGGCCTCGGTCACCTCGTTCAGCATCTGCGAGATCTCGATGGCCTCGGCCAGCCAGTGGAGGGCGGCCGGGGTGTGCTCCTCGCCCACCTTGCCGCGGATCTTCTGCAGGTACTCGGCGGTGAAACCGGCGTTGACCAGCGCGGGAGCCAGCTCCCACGCGTCCTCGACGCCGACGTCCTCCAGCGCCTCGCCGAGCGCGTCCTCGGCGTCGGAGATCTCCAGCGGGGAGCGCTGCGGCTGGTTGCCCAGGTTGCTCGTGCACGCCTCCTGGGCCTCGATCAGCGTGC
Source organism: Nonomuraea sp. NPDC049684 (assembly GCF_044465345.1). Classification (NCBI taxonomy): domain Bacteria; kingdom Bacillati; phylum Actinomycetota; class Actinomycetes; order Streptosporangiales; family Streptosporangiaceae; genus Nonomuraea; species Nonomuraea sp. NPDC049684. The sequence continues at coordinate 64,782 of NZ_JBITLO010000023.1, forward strand.
GCAGCTTCTCCGGCGGGATGCCGGCCTCGGCGAGCTGGGCGAGCTGGATGCGGGACGCCTTGATCAGCGAGCGCAGCTCGCTCACCGCGCGCACGGCCGCCGCCGCCGGGTTGTTCAGCTCGTGCGTGAGCCCGGCGGTGATCGTGCCGAGCGCGGTCAGCCGCTGCCGCCGGTCGATGATCTCCCGCTGCATGCGCCCGCCCGACATCATGCCGTCGAGCAGGTGCATCGCCATCGGGAACCACTCGGCCACGATGTAGGCGAACTTCTTGGCGGGCAGCAGGAAGATCCGCGAGGGCGCGGTCGCGCGCAGCGTGTGCTGGTAGGTCTCCGGCGCCCGGTCGCCCAGGTAGGCCGAGGTAGCGCCGCCGTAGACGCCGGGCTGGGAGGCGCGCGGCATGGCGACGGTGCCGGCGCTGACCGTCTCGTTGATCATCTGCACCTCGCCCGCCAGCAGCACGGCGAAGCACTCGGCCGGCTCGCCCTGCCGGACGATGTCCTCGTCCTGGGCGTAGGAGCGCACCCGGCCGCTGGCGGCCAGCTTGCCGAGCTGCTCGTCGGTCAGCCGCTCGAACAGGAAGAGCTTGCGCAGTTCGTCGATGTCGACGGTGTCGAGGCTGTCGGTCATTGCTTCTCCAGATAACGATGCACCAGCGCGACGGCCATCGCGCCCTCACCGACGGCGGAGGCCACCCGCTTGATCGACTCGGCCCGCACGTCCCCCGCGGCGAACACGCCGGGCACGTTGGTCTCCAGGTAGTAGGGCTCACGGCGCAGCGTCCAGTTGCGCGGCCGCCTGCCGCCCTGCACCAGGTCGGGCCCGGTCAGCACGAACCCCTTGGCGTCCCGCTCGATCGTCTCGCCCAGCCACGACGTGTACGGCTCGGCCCCGATGAACACGAACAGGTACTGGGCGTCGACCGTGCGCTCCTCGCCCTTGGTCGACAGCGTGAGCCGTTCGAGGTGGTCGTCACCGGCGCCGGCGACGACCTCGGTCAGGAGGCTGACCTCGATGTTGTCGATCGCGTTGATCTGCTCGATGAGGTAGTGGGACATGGACTTCTCCAAACCATCACTCCTCACCAACAAATGGACCTTGCGCGCGAATCCCGCCAGGTAGACGGCCGCCTGCCCGGCCGAGTTGGCCGCGCCGACGATGTAGACCTCGTTGTCCTTGCACGCCGGCGCCTCGGTCAGCGCGGCGCCGTAGAAGACGCCCCGGCCGACGAACTCGTCCAGGCCGGGCGCCTCCAGCCGCCGGTAGGTGACTCCGGTGGCCAGGATGACCGCGTGGGCGGCGATCTCCCCGCCGTCCTTGAACCCGATCACCCGGGCCTGCCCGCGCGGCTCCAGATGGGTGACCTTGCGCGCGCTCAGCAGCTCGGCCCCGAACTTGAGCGCCTGCCGGCGCGCCCGGTCGGCGAGCTGCTGCCCGGACACCCCGTCGGGGAAGCCCAGGTAGTTCTCGATCCTGGAGCTCTGGCCCGCCTGGCCGCCCGAGGCGTGCGCCTCGACCAGCACCGTGTTCAGGCCCTCCGACGCGCCGTAGACCGCCGCGCCGAGGCCCGCGGGCCCGCCGCCGACCACGATCAGGTCGTAGAAGTCGGTGGCCGGCGTGGTGGACAGCCCGACCGCGGTGGCCAGCGTGGCCTGGTCGGGGGACTCCAGCGTGGTGCCGTCCTCGGTGACCACCAGCGGCAGGTGAGACCCCTCGCCCGCCGCCTTGACGAGCTGCGCGCCCTCGGGGTCCTCGGCCAGCATCCACTGGTAGGGCACGTGGTTGCGGGCCAGGAAGTCCCGCACCTGGTACGAGCGCGCCGACCAGCGGTCGCCCACCACGCGCAGCTCGGGACGCGCCGTCCGGTCGGTCCGCATCCAGGCGTCGAGCTGGCCGTCGATCACCGGGTAGAACTTCTCCTCCGGCGGGTCCCACGGCTTGAGCAGGTAGTGATCGAGATCGACCACGTTGATCGCCTGGATCGCGGCGTCGGTGTCGGCATAGGCGGTCAGCAGCACCCGGCGCGCGTACGGGTACATGTCCATGGCGGCTTCCAGGAACTGCACGCCGTTCATCTGCGGCATCCGGTAGTCGGCCAGGATCGCCGCCACCTCGTCGCCGCGCAGCCGCATCTCCTTGACCGCCTCGATGCCGTCGTGGGCCGCCTCGGCGCGGACAATCCTGTACTCATGGCCGTACCGGCGCCTGAGGTCACGCGCCACCGCCCGCGACACCCCCGGGTCGTCGTCAACCGTCACGATGACCGGCTTGTCCATTCCTCTACCTTCTCCCCAATGGTCCCTAAGGGAAGGATGTCATGCACGCGTGGGTTGGTGAGCACTCGCTCATATCATGGGCCGATGAGCACCCGTGAGCGCATCCTCGACGCCGCCGAGCAGGCCATTCGGGAGTTCGGCATCTCGGGCGCGACCACGCGGCGCATCGCCCAGGCGGCCGGCTGCTCCGAGGCGCTGCTCTACAAGCACTTCGCAGGCAAGGAGCAGATGTTCCTCGCGGTCCTGCTCGAACGGCTGCCCGCGCTCGCCCCGGCGCTGGCCCGGCTGCGGCAGAGCACGGGCGAGGGCGACCTGGCCGGCAACCTCACCCGCTTCACCCTGGCGGCGCTGGAGTTCTACACCGAGGCCGCCACCATCGCCTCCGGCATGCTGGCCGACCCCTCGCTGCTGGCCCGCTTCAAGCACATGCTGGCCGCCACCGGCACCGGCCCCCACCTGCCGATCAGGTCGCTGGCCGAGATCCTCGACGCCGAGCGGGCCGCGGGCCGCACCGACGCCGGCCTCGACCCCGGCGCGGCGGCCGCCCTGCTGATGGGCGCCTGCTTCCACCGGGCCAACCTGTCCTACTTCGTCGACCCGGCCGACAAGGACGAGGAGTGGGCGGCCGGCGTCGTCGCCGCGCTGCTCAGGCGATGACCCGGCCGGCGCCGCCGTCGACCAGCATCGAGACGCCGTTGACGTACGAGGCCCGCTCGCTGGCCAGGAACGCGATCACGTCCCCCACCTCGTCGGCCTGACCGACCCGCCCGACCGGCACGGCCCGGCCGCGCTCCTCGACCACGTCGTCGCCGCCCGACATGCCGCGCAGGCGTTCGGTGTCGATCGCCCCCGGCAGCACGTTGTTGACCAGCACGCCGTCGCCGCCGACCTCGCGGGCCAGCGTGCGCACGAGCCCGGCGACGGCCGGGCGCATGGCGTTGGACAGCGCCAGCCCGTCGATCGCCTCGCGGACGGACGAGCTGGTGACGGTGACGATCCGGCCCCACCCCCGCGACCGCATCTCCGGCAGCACCGCCTGGATCAGCCGGACGGTGCCGAGCAGGTTGCGCTGCACCGCGACGTCCCAGTCCTTGAGGCCGACCTCGTCGAAGCGGCCGGTGGGCGGGCCGCCCGCGTTGGCCACCAGGATGTCGACCGGGCCGAGCACGTCGCGCGTCTCGTCGGCCACCCGCTGAGCCGCCGCCGGGTCCTCCACGTCGGCCAGCACGGCGTGCACCACGTGGCCGAACTGCTGCAGCTCCACCACCGCGTCCGCGAGCCGTTCCGGGTTGCGCGCGCTGACGCACACGTCGCAGCCCTCGCGCGCGAGGCTCTTGGCGGCGGCCAGGCCGATGCCCGCGCTGCCGCCGGTGACCAGGGCTACCTTGCCCGAGATGCCGAGATCCATAAGCCGACTATAGTGACGGGCCGATCACTGCGGCCGCACCCGGGTCAGCTTGTCCGGGTTGAGCACGCCGTAAAGCCCCTGGATACGGCCGTCGCGCACGTCGAGGGCGATGAGCTGGTCGCTTCCGGCCACGTGCGTCCACAGGGCGGGGCGGCCGTTGGCCTCGACCAGGCGCGCCCGGCTGAAGTCGTAGCGGGCCAGCAGGCCGCCGATGAAGCCGCTGACCTTGCGCCGGCCCAGGATCGGCCGCAGGGCGGCCCGGACCTTGCCGCCGCCGTCGTTCCACAGGACGACGTCCTCGTGCAGCAGCTCGGTCAGCGCGTCGAGGTCGCCGCCGCCGGCCGCCTCCATGAACTTCGTCAGCAGCCTGGCGTGGTCCTCGTTCGTCGGCGTGAACCGGTCGCGGCCCTGCGACACCCGGACCGAGGCGCGGTGGTGCAGCTGCCGGGCGTTGGCCACCGACGAGCCGACGATCTCGGCGATCTGGTCGTACGGCAGCTCGAACGCCTCCCGCAGCACGAACACCGCCCGCTCCGGCGGCGACAGCTTCTCCATCAGGTGCAGGGTCGCGAAGGAGAGGGTGTCGCGCAGCTCCGCCGTGTCCAGCGGCCCGGCCTCGCCCGTCGCGACCGGCTCGGGCAGCCACGGCCCGGTGTACGCCTCCCGCCGCACCCGGGCCGAGCGAAGCTGGTCGAGGGCCAGCCGCGAGACCACGGTCAGCAGGAACGCGCGGGGCTCCCTGATCTGGCTCCTGTCGGTGCCCTCCCACCGCAGCCATGCCTCCTGCACGACGTCCTCGGCGTCCCACATGCTGCCGAGCAGGCGGTAGGCCAGGCCCAGCAACATGGGACGGTATTCCTCGAAGTCCACGTCCGGCATCATGCCCTGCCGCCCGGATGGGCGGCTCGGCGGGGGCTCGGCGGGGGCTCGGCGGGGGGCGCGGCGGCGGCGCCACGGGGTGGCCAAGGCGGGCCGGGCGTGATGGGCTGGGGGCGTGGCGAGAAATCTGATCCTGTCAGGAGGGCTCTTCCACGACTTCGCCGCCACGTCGGCCGCGCTCGCCGACGTGCTGGGCGAGGTGGGCGTCGAGTCCGAGATCACCGAGGACATCGCGGGCGCGCTGAGCGAGCCGCCGGAGGTGCAGCTCATCACGGTCAACGCGCTGCGCTGGCAGATGGGCCAGGACCGCTTCGCCGACCTGCGCGGCGAATGGCGCTTCGCGCTGCCCGCCCAGGCCCGCACCACGCTCCTCGACCACCTCGACCGGGGCGGCGGCCTGCTGTGCATGCACACGGCCGCGGTCTGCTTCGACGACTGGCAGGGCTGGCCGCGGGTGCTCGGCGGCTGCTGGAACTGGCCCAAGTCCCACCACCCGCCGCTGGGCTGGACCGGCGTGCGGGTGCACGGCGCCGCCCACCCCATCGTGGCGGGCCTGCGCGACTTCGACCTGGTCGACGAGGTCTACAGCGACCTCGACGTGCTGCCGGACGTGCGGCCCCTGGCCTCCGCGCACGGCCAGCCGCTGGTGTGGGCGCGTCCGGTGCGCCGCGGCCGGGTGGTCTACGACGCGCTGGGGCACGACACCAGGTCCTACGACAACGAGATCCACCGGACCCTGCTCCAGCGGGCCGCGTCGTGGCTGCTGAAACGGCCGGTGGACGACACCGGGTGACACGTCCGGTTCGGACAAGACCCGAGCTCGCGCGGCGGGCACGATGGCTCCATGAACGTCAATCTCTCGGCGGTCGCCGGCTTCCTGGCCACGCACGCGCGGGTCCTGGACCGGCGCCGCTTCCACTTGCTCATGGAGGAGACCGGCCCGGCCTCCGTGCTCGGCGCCCTCGACGCCTACCGCAACCCCGACGGCGGCTACGGCTGGGGCCTGGAGCCCGACCTGCGCTCGCCGGAGAGCCAGCCGGGCGCGGCGCTGCACGCCTTCGAGGTGTTCGAGGAGATCGGCCCCGACACCGCGCCGCAGGCCGTCGCGCTGTGCGACTGGCTGGAGTCGGTGACGATGCCCGACGGCGGGCTGCCGTTCGCGCTGCCGCTCACCCTGACCGACGGCACCGCGCCCTGGTGGGCGGGCGCGGACACGAGCACGTCGTCGTTGCAGATCACGGCCGTCTCCGCGGCGGCGGCCCACGCCGTGGCCGCCCACGACCCGGCCGTGGCCGCGCATCCGTGGCTGGAGCGGGCCACCCGCTACTGCCTCGACGCGATCCAGGCGCTGGACGAACGGCCGCACGCGTACGTGCTCTCCTTCGCCGTGCGCTTCCTGGACGCCGTCCACGGGACGCGGCCCGAGGCGGCCGGGCTGCTCAAGCGGCTGGCCGCCCACATCCCCGAGGACGGGCGGGTGCCCGTGGAGGGCGGCACCGCCGACGAGCGGCTGAACCCCCTCGACTTCGCCCCCTACCCGGGGCGGCCGGCGCGCGAGCTGTTCGCGCCCGAGGTGATCGCCGCCGACCTCGACCGGCTGGCCGGGACGCAGCAGGAGGACGGCGGCTGGGTCGTGGACTACGCGCGGATCTCGCCCGCGGGCGCGCTCGAATGGCGGGGCGCGGCCACCGTGCGGGCCGTCGAGATCCTGCGGCGCAACGGCGTGCTCTGACCGGCCCCGATCGTCACTGCCGGCGCTGCCCGACCCGGCGGGCCGACTCCGACTCCTGGGCCATGCGGCGCAGCGTGTCGAGCGCCTTGCCGTACAGGACGGTGCCCAGCACCAGGGCCTCCACGGCGGCGTCGCGCGGCCCGTCGAAGGGGATGGTGTCCATCTCGACCTCGGTCACCAGCTTCCTGGCGGCCTCGACGTACGGCGCGAGGTCGACGCGCAGGCCGAGCTGGCGCATGCGGACCATCGTCTGCGCCAGCTCGTCGCGGGTGGGGGCGTCCTCGGCGACGGTCCAGCCGAGCTCGCCGAGCAGCCGGTCGACCCCGGCCCTGGCGGTCCGCCACTCCTCGTCCTGCTCGGGCTCGACGACCGGGCCGAGCGCGTAGTGCGCGATCCCCAGCATGTGGTGGATGGGCAGCGTCTCGTCGTCGACGGCGGCGATGACCTGCTTGATGGCGGCCACGGGGAGCCGGCCCACCTCCAGCAGGGCCCGGATCAGGCGCAGCCTGCGCAGGTGGGACTCGTCGTACTCGGCGCGGGTCGCGGCGGTCTGCTCGCCCTGGTGCAGCATGCCCTCACGCAGGTAGTACTTGATCGTGGGGATGGCGACACCGGATCGGGCGCTCAGTTCTGAGATGCGCATCGATAGATAATAGCGCTATCCAGAGCGGGCGACGTGGCGGGCCGCGCTCACCACCTCGTGCACGTCGGCCTGCCGGTTCCACAGGAAGACCGCCTCCAGCGGCGGCACGTCCTCCTTGATGGGGACGAAGGTGAGCGCCTCGGGCACCGCGCTGCCCTCGTGGACGCACAGGCTGTAGCCGGCCCCCGCGCCCACCATGTCGATCACCAGGTCGTGGGTGGCGGCGGCCGGGCCCAGCCGGGGATGCAGCCGATGCCGGACGAACCCCTCCAGGAACCGCCGGGCCCCGGCGACCGCGTCCGACTCGGGCATGATCAGCGGCTCGCCGGCCAGGTCCGCCAGCGACAGCGCCTCCCGTCCGGCCAGCGGGTGGTCGCGGGGGAGCAGCGCGCGGACCGGGAAGCGGTGGACGAGCATGCGGGCCACGCCCCTCGGCAGCGAGCCGGGGGCGTAACCGAGGCCGGCCTGCAACGTGCCGTCGGCGATGGAGATCAACTGCTCGGCGGTGCTCATCGGCGCGATCCGCACCGGCACGTTCTGGAGCTGCGCGAGCAGCCGGGCGGCGACGTCGGCCAGCCCGTCGGCCACGCCCAGGCGGGCGGTGCGGCCCGTGCTCCGCGCGGCGGCCACGGCTCGTTCGTAGGCGTCGAGCGCGACCGTGGCCTGGGCCAGGAACGCCTCGCCCGCCTCGGTGAGCCGCACGCCGCTGGACGATCGGCTGAACAGCTCGACGCCTATCTCCTTCTCCAGCGCCCTGAGCTGCTCCGACAGCGTGGGCTGCGCGATGTGCAGCGCGGTCGCGGCGCGGCGGAGGCTGCCGGCGCGCGCGATCGCCATCGCGTATCTGACGTAGCGCAGATCCATCTCTCACCTCGGGGTGATGATGATGGGCTATCGGCTGATCACATCTCCGTATTACAAGACGGTGCAGCCCGCGTGAAGACGTCCAGTCACGGCTTGTGCCTTCCTGCTGCTCAGGGCCTCGCCCAACCTGGCGGCGCGGCCCTTCGGGCGGAAGTCGCCGCCGTTGCGGCCGCCCGGAAACGCCGCGTACGGCACCCCGGGCCCTCGCCCGGCCTGCCCTACCGAGCAAGCGCTTGTCTCGGCGTGTTATCGTGATCGCCGAGCTGGAGGGGGCGGGATGCAGTCCTTCGCCGGGTGCGCGGCCGTGGCCGGGATCGGGATGACCGCGCTGACCAGGCAGTCCGGGCGCACCGAGCTGGAGCTGGCCGCCGAGGCGTGCCGGGCCGCCTGCGCGGACGCCGGGATCGCGCCCGGCGAGGTCGACGGGCTGCTCAGCTACCACATGAACGACTCCGCGCCGGTCGTCCAGGTCGCCCGCGCGCTGGGGATCGAGCGGCTGCGCTGGCACAACGACATCTCCGGCGGCGGGACGCAGGCCGCGTCCGTGCTGGGGGACGCGGCCATGCTGATCCACGCCGGCGTGGCCAGGAACGTCCTGGTCTTCCGGGCGCTCAACGGGCGGTCCGGCACGCGGATGAACACCGCCTCCACCGGCCCCCTGGAACGCCACACCTACGGCCTGGCGGGGCCGATCCCGCTGTTCGCCATGGCCGCGACCCGCTACCTGCACGACACCGGGCTCACCGCCGAGCACCTGCACGCCGTGGTCGCCCAGTCCAGGAGCAACGCCGCCGCCAACCCGCGCGCCCTGCGCCGCGACCCCCTGGACCTGGCCGCCTACCTGGCCAGACCGTACGTCTGCACGCCGCTGCGCACCGTCGACTGCTGCCTGGAGACCGACGGCGCGTGCGCGCTGCTGGTGAGCGGCGTCCTGGACGGGCCGCGCATCCGGGCGGTCGTCCGCGGGGGCGGCCCCGGCTGCTCCTCCATGGACCGCTCGCCGGACGTGACGGCCGTCTTCTCCTCCCACGTCGCGCCCCTGTTGTGGGCGGCGTCCGGCATGCGGCCCTCGGACGTCCGGGCGGCGCTGCTCTACGACGCCTACTCCTGGCTGGTGCCCCGGCAACTGGAGGACTTCGGGCTGGTGGCGCGGGCGGACCTGGGGGCGTACCTGCTGGAGCGGCGGCACGCGTGGGTGAACCCGCACGGCGGCCTGCTGTCGGAAGGGTACGTGCACGGGCTCAACAACGTGGCCCAGGCGGTGCGGGAACTGCGCGCCGGGCGCGAGACCGCCCTGGTGACCGGGTTCGGCGGCAGCTACGGCAGCGCCGCCCTGCTCACCCGGTGAACGTCAGGGAGCGAGCGTGAACGCCGCGTGCGAGCCGCGGCCGTCGTCGCCGGGCAGCACGCCGCGGGCCGCCAGCCAGGCCGCCGCGCCCGCCGCGTCGCGCGCCGTCGCCACCCGCTCGCCGGACAGCCGCGCCAGCACGGCCCGGCGCACCGGCCCCTCGCTGGTCAGCACGCTGCCCGCGAGCACGACGTCGCCCGAGACGTGCACCCTGCGCAAGGTGGCCACCAGCCGGTCGGCGGCCTCCTCGGCGACCTTGAGCGCCATCGGGTCACCGGCCTCGGCCGCCCGGCTGACCAGCGCGGACAGCGCGGCCAGCCGCATGTGGTCGGCCTGCGCGAGCCGGACGAGCCGGTCGGCGACCGCCCGCGGCGACCCCGGACGCTCCTCGCCCAGGAAATGCCCGACGACGAGCGCGACCAGGCTGCCCGGCTCGCCCGCCGCGCCCCGGTCGAGGGCGGAGACCACGGCCTTGGCGGCGGCGCGGCCGATCCAGAAGCCCGAGCCCTCGTCGCCCAGCAGCCAGCCGAGCCCGTCGGCGATCGTGTCGATGCGGTGGCCGGCGACCCTGGCCGCGACCGCGCCCGTGCCCGACAGCAGCAGCGAGCCGTCGGGCTCGGCGGTGCCGGCGGCGTAGGCCACCGCGACGTCCCCCTCGATCAGGGGGCCCGCCTCGATGCCGTGGCCGGCCCACACCCGGGCCAGCTCGGGGACCAGCGTGTCCACCTGGCCGGCGACCCCGGCCAGCGAGGCCACGACCAGGCCGCCGTCGTGCGACCCCAGCGCCTGACCGAGCGCCGTGCCGATCGCCGCCACCGCCTTGTCCAGACCGTGTGCCGAGGGGTTGCCGGCGCCCGCCCGCGCGTAGCCGACGCGGGTGCCGTCGAGGGTGTGGACGGAGACGCGCGTCGAGGTGGCTCCCGCGTCGACACCGACCACCAGCGATTTGGTCACGGTCGAATTCTGGGGGTTGACGTGACCGGGAAGCAAGAATAATTTTCGCCAGAAGACCGAGTATTCGGAAGGAATATTCGTGACTTCAGGAGCCCTCGGGCGCGTCGAAACGGAACTGCCCGGTCTGCCGGAGGCGTTGCGCCGGGTCGGCGAGGTGATCCTCGGCGACCCCGCCGAGGCCGCGCGGTCGACCATCATCGCGCTGGCCGAGCGGGCGGGCAGCTCGCCCGCCACCGTGACCAGGTTCTGCCGGGCGTTCGGCTTCTCCGGCTACGCCGAGCTGCGGGTCGCCCTCGCCACCGAGACCGGCAGGGCCGCGCAGGCCGGCTGGGGCGCGGGCGTCGGGCACGAGATCGGCCCCGACGACCCGCTCGACTCGGCCATCGAGGTGATGGCCGCCGCCGACGCCAGGCTCATCCAGGACACCGCCGCCCAACTCGACCTCGCGATGGTCGCCCAGGTCGCCGACGCCGTCGTCAGGGCCCGCCGGGTGCTGCTGATCGGCGTCTCCACCAGCGGGAACGTCGCCACCATGCTCGAAGGCAGGCTGCGCAGGATCGGCATCCCGTGCTGGAGCGCCGGCGACGCGCACGTGGCGCTGTCGGAGGCGGCGCTGCTCGGCGCGGACGACGTCGCCATCGGCATCAGCCACCGTGGCCGCACCCGCGAGGTCATGGAGGCGCTGGCCGAGGCGGGCAGCCACGGCGCGACCACGGTCGCCGTCACCTCCTTCGCCCGCTCGCCGCTGGCCGAGCTGGCCGGCCTGGTGCTGACGACGGCCAGCAGGGAGACCACGTTCCGGCTGGGCGGGCTGGCGGCCGTGCACTCGCAGATCTTCGTGCTCGACGCCGTCTACGTGGCGGTCGCGCAGCGCACGTACGAGCGCACCAACGAGGCGTTCGAGCTGACGATCAGCGCGGTGGAGAGCCACCGCGTGGAGAGAGGCTGACATGCGGTACGCGTCCACGGCCCTCGCCCTCGCCGGGCAGGTCGCCGAGAGCCAGGCGGAGCCGGTGCGCCGGGCCGCCGCCCTCATCGTCGCCGCGCTGCGCGCCGGCGGGGTGGTCAACGCGTTCGGGTCGGGGCACTCCGAGGCCATCGCCATGGAGATCGCCGGACGGGCCGGCGGCCTGGTGCCCAGCAACCGCCTCTCCCCGCGCGACCTCGTCCTGTACGGCGGCCGGCCGCCGAGCGTGCTCACCCCGGAGCTGGAACGCGACCCGGCCGTCGCCCACGAGATCTACGACCTGGCCCCCGTCGAGCCGCAGGACGCGTTCGTCCTGGTCTCCAGCTCCGGCGTGAACGGCACGGTCGTGGAGCTGGCCACGCTGGTCAAGGAGCGCGGCCACCCGCTCGTCGCGATCACCTCGGTCGCGCACAGCACGCGCATGACCTCGCGCCATCCCTCGGGCGGCAAGCTCATGGACCTGGCCGACGTCGTGCTCGACAACGGCTCCCCGTACGGGGACGCCGTCCTCGACCTGCCGGACGGCGGCACGTACGGCGCGGTCTCCACGATCACCTCGGCGCTGCTCGCGCAGATGGTGGTCACCGAGGCGGTGGAGGAGCTCGTCGCCCTGGGCGAGCGGCCCCCCGTCTACCTGTCGGTCAACGTGACCGGCGGCGACGAGCACAACAAGGCCCTGGAGAGCCGGTACGCAGGGCGAATACGACGAGGATCATGAACAGCTAGGAGCCATCAATGCCTGACACCCCCCATATCAGCCGTCGTCAACTCCTGCGTGGCGCGGCCCTCGTCCCCGTCGCGGGGGCGCTGGCCGCCTGCGCCACCCCGGCCGCCAAGCCCACGGCCACCGCCTCGTCCGCGCCGGTGGCGACCAGCGCGGCCAACCCGTTCGGCGTCGCGGACGGCAAGCCGCTGGAGGTGTGGATCTTCGACGGCGGCTTCGGCCAGGACTACGCCAAGACCATCCACGAGCCGCTGTTCAAGGCGAAATATCCGAAGAGCGAGGTCAAGCACAACGCCACCAAGGAGATCACCAAGGTCCTCCAGCCGCGGTTCGCCGGCGGCAACCCGCCGGAGGTGATCGACAACTCCGGCGCCAACTTCATGGACTTCGGCGCCCTGTCCCAGGACGGCCAGCTCCAGGACCTCACCGCCCTGCTCGACGCGCCGAGCTGGGACGACCCCGCCGTCAAGGTCAGGGACACCATCGACCAGTCGGTCATCGACATCGGCACCTACGACGGCAAGTTCAGCGTGCTGGGTTACGTGAACTACATCCACGGCATCTGGTACTCACAGAAGGTGTTCAGGGACAACGGCTGGGAGATCCCCAAGACCTGGGACGAGTTCACCAAGCTCTGCGAGACGATCAAGAAGTCCGGCAAGATGGCGCCCTTCACGTACGCGGGCAAGTTCCCCCAGTACCTGTACGAGCCGCTGCTGACCATGGCCGCCAAGATCGGCGGCAACGAGGTGCTGGTCAACATCGACAACCTGGAGGACGGCGCCTGGACCACCGAGGCCATGAAGACCGCCGCCACGGCCTGGGCCGAGGTGGGCGCCAAGTACCTCATGGAGGGCACGACCGGCCTCGACCACGTGCAGACCCAGACGGCCCAGAACAAGTACAAGGTGGCCATGCTGCCGTCCGGGTCGTGGCTGGAGAACGAGCAGAAGAGCACCACCCCGCCCGACTTCGAGTACGGCATGTTCCCGATCCCCGACGTCACCGGCTCCGACAAGATGCCGTACGGCACCCTGCACACCCAGCCCGGCGAGAACTTCATGGTCTCGGCCAGGAGCGCCAACCCGCAGGCGGGCATCGAGTACCTGCGCGGCATGTTGTCGAAGAAGGCGGCCGGCGACTTCAGCGAGATGGTCAAGACGGTGACCGCCGTCAAGGGCGCGACCGAGGGCCGGACGATCTCGCCCGGCGTCACCAGCGCCTCCAAGGCCGTCGCCGACGCCGGCGCCAACACCCTCTACTACCGCTGGAACACCTGGTACGGCCAGCTCAAGGACGAGGGCATCGCCGCCACCGGCGAGCTGATGTCCGGCGGCCTGACGCCGGAGAAGTACCTGGAGCGCATGCAGAAGAAGGCCGACGAGATCAAGAACGACTCCTCGATCAAGAAGTACCAGCGCTGATGTTGTTCAACAGGTATCGCCGCGGGCTGTTCATCACCGCGTTCCTGGCAGCCCCGGTGATCCTTTATCTCGTCTACGTCATCTCGCCGCTGCTCCAGGCGTTCCGCATCGCGATGACCGACTGGCGCGGCGTGACGGCCACCCCGAACTTCATCGGGCTGGACAACTTCGTCCGCCTGTTCAAGGACGGCGTCTTCTGGAAGGCCGTCACCCACAACGCCATGCTGCTCGTGCTGCTGCCGCTGCTCACGATCGTCATCGCGCTGTTCTTCGCCTTCCTGCTCAACGTGGGCGGGCGCAAGGGCTCCTCGGGCATCGCGGGCTCGAAGTTCTACCGGGTGGTGTTCTTCTTCCCGCAGGTCCTGGCCGTGGCCGTGGTGGGCGTGCTGTTCCAGCAGGTGTTCCGTCCCGACGGCAGCGGCATGCTGAACGGGCCGCTGATCGCGCTCGGCGCCAAGCCGGTCGGCTTCCTGTCCGACCCCGGCCTGGCCTTCTGGTCGGTGCTCGGCGTGCTGGTCTGGCAGGCGGTCGGCTTCTACGTCGTGCTGTTCTCGGCCGGGCTGGCCTCCATCCCGCGCGACATGTTCGAGGCGGCGCAGATCGACGGCGCGGGCCGGTTCAGCCTGTTCTTCCGCATCACGCTGCCGCTGCTGTGGGACACGATCCAGGTGGCCTGGGTCTACCTCGGCATCCTGGCGCTCGACGCGTTCGCGATCGTGTGGGTGATGACCGACCAGCACGGCGGCCCCGACTGGTCGACCACCGTCATGGCCGCCGAGATCTACCGCAACGCCTTCCAGTACTTCCGCTTCGGCTACGCCTCGGCCCTCGGCGTCATGATGTTCTTCTTCACCGTCGGCTTCGCCATCCTCTCGCTGCGCCTGTCACGCCGCGAACGAATCGAGTACTAGATGACAACGACGACCACGTGGACGGTGGCGAACTCCCGCAAACTGGCCCGGCAGGAGCGCCGGCGGCGGCTCGGGCCGATGGCCGTGCTCTCCCACGTCGCGCTCCTGGTGTGGACGGTGCTCGTCGTGGTGCCGATCCTGTGGACCTTCCTGGCCTCGGTGAAGAGCGAGGACGAGATCTTCGGCGAGGCGTGGGGGCTGCCGGCCAAGCTCAACTGGGACAACTTCGCCCGCGCCTGGGAACAGGCGCACATCGGGCAGTACATGCTCAACAGCGTCATCGTCGTCACCTTCAGCGTCGCCGGGACGATGCTGCTCGGCTCGATGGCCGCGTACGTGCTGGCTCGCTACCCCTTCCGCGCCAACCGGCCGATCTACTTCCTGTTCGTGTCCGGGCTGGCCTTCCCGGTGTACCTGAAGCTGACGCCGCTGTTCTTCGTCGTGCAGAACATGGGGGCGGTGCCGCTGGTGGGGCCGTACATCGGGTTGAACACGCATGCGGGGCTGGTGCTGGTCTACATCGCGTACTCGATGCCGTTCACGGTGTTCTTCCTGACCGCGTTCTTCCGTACGCTGCCCACGGCGGTGGGGGAGGCGGCCATGGTGGACGGCGCCTCGCACACCCGGGTGTTCTTCCAGATCATGTTGCCGATGGCGCGGCCGGGCATCATCAGCATCACGATCTTCAACGTGCTGGGGCAGTGGAACCAGTACCAGCTTCCGCTGGTGTTGCTCCAGGACCGGGACAAATGGGTGCTCACGCAGGGGATCGCCGACATCTCGACGTCCGCCGGGTACGACCAGGACTGGTCGGCGCTGTTCGCCGCCCTGACGCTGGCGATCCTGCCGATGCTGGTCGTCTACACGGTGTTCCAACGCCAGATCCAGTCCGGCCTGACCTCGGGAGCCCTCAAGTAGGGGGCTTCGCCTCTGGGCTCAGAGGTCTTCGTCGGGGGCGCTTCGCGCTCGGAGACTCAGGCGACTCTTCTTGAGGCGCCTGGCGGCGAAACCCCGCGCCTGGCGGCGCCCGGACCCGTCCTCATAACCGGTTACCGGCTTGGCCGGGGGCTTCGCCTTTGGCTCGATGGTCTTCGCCGGGGGCGCTTCGCGCTCGGAGACTCAGGCGGTTTTTCCTGGGGCGCCTGGCGGCGCAACCCCCGCGCCTGGCGGCGCCATGGTGCGGCCAGGCCGCGACCGGCTGCCGGGTCGCCCGGCTGGGCCCTACCGGAGGCCCAGCGCAACCGGCATGGCGCGGCCTTGGGCGGCGCGGACTTCGTTCCGCTCCCACGAGAGCCCGGTGACAGCGGGATCCTGATCAATCGACGTGCGGATGCCTCTGCCCCAGGTAGTCGTTGAGCTGTCGCCACTGGGTCGGATGGATGTCGAGCGTGTGCAGCTCGCCCGGCTCGACCCAGCGCACGTCGCTCGCCTCGTCGTTGGCCTCCGGACGGCCGCCGACCGGGCGGGCGATCAGCATCACCTCGTACTCCTGGCGGACCTCGCCGTCGGTGTAGGCCACGATGTGGGCCGGGTCGGAGTAGACGCCGAGGAGGCCGGTGGGCTCGACGCGGACGCCCGTCTCCTCTTCCGTCTCCCGTACCGCGCACTGCGAAGGCGTCTCGCCGATCTCCATCTTGCCCATCGGCAGCGCCCACTGGCCAGTGTCGCGCCGGCGCTGCATGAGGATGCGTCCGGCGTCGTCCACGGTCACCGTTCCGCAGGCCGGCACCAGGCTGTTCGCCTTCGGGGCGTCAGGGTCGTTCCAGTACTCGATTCGTCCCATGGGGCACGCCTCCTCAGACTTCCGCGCCGGACCACGGAACGGCTCCGGCCCAGACTCGCTCGAACGATGACATGTAGTGCTCGGCCATCGTCCCCCCGTCGAGACGATGGAAGTGGAAGGTCGGGTTGGCGGAGGCTGGTTCGCCGTACGCGTGCGGGTTGACCAGGATGTCGTCGTCGTAGCGGAACAGCGAGGCGTACAGAGTGGTCGCGTGCAGCCGGATCTCACAGCCATCCAGGTCCGGCAGCGTCCGGTAGTAGGTCAAGGATGAGCGGATCTTGGCCGCTAGCGTGCCGCTCAGCCCTTCCTCGCGATCTCGCGTCTCCACCGACTGCGCGTCGGGATCGCCGAAGCACAATCTGATCGCGACACCGCGCTGTGCGAGCTCGGTGAGCAATCGGGCGATCTTGGGTTGCGTCTGGGCGTAGAAGGTTCCTGAGAAGACGAGAACGTCCACCTGCTGCTGAGCATCGGTGAGAAGCCGTAGCCAGAGCTCACGAGGCACGCTGGCACGGTCGGGAAAGACCTCCACGAGCTCTGACCGGTTCGCCCTGCCCCGGCGAGCCCCGCTGCCTTCCAGCACATCGGGCCACAGATACGTCTCGTCGGCGGTCAGCAGTTTCGCCGCCGCCCACCTGTGCCGACGATGCGGAACACGGCCGGTGTTGATCCAGCGTTCGACTGTCTTGGGTTCGACGCCGCAGGTCTCGGCCAGGTCCTCCAGGGCCACACCATGACGGAGCATCGCTGTGCGTAGGCGCTCGTTCACGAATCCAGTGGACGCGACCGGCCGGGGACGTTTCAAGGCCGTCCAGGGACGTTTCCCGGTGCCTCGACACGTCCTGGCGATGGGCTGCGGCGAGGTTGGAAGGTCCCGTGCTCCTGGCTTCACTTGGCGTACCGGGACCGAAGTCACTGGAGGCAGGTGGATGAACCCACAACCCGCACGATCGCGCCCGCGGGTCATGCTGTCGCTGGACGCGGCGGAGCAACTGCAGCGGAAGTCGAGGCATCTGCACGTGCCCGGTGACGTACATGACGGCTACGGGATGGCGCTCGTCTCCGTTCCGGGCGGTCTCGTCGTCTGGTGTCGCCACGAGGGGTTCTGGTGGCGTACGGGCTGGGGGCCGGACCGCAAGCGTGCCCTCCACGCCTGGCACCCACTTCCGGCCCCGGGAAGGGCGGCGCGGCCATGAGCCTGACCGTGCAGCAGGTTCTTGGCAGGTTTCCCGGGTGGCGGATCATGGACGTGACGGGCGGCTGGGTCGCGTTCCGCGTCCCCCTCGTGTCCGCTGACAGCGGGCTCTCCAACGTCCGCTGCGGAGCGACCCTGGCGGAACTGGCCGAGAACCTCCAGGCCGAGAGCAGGCTGCACAAGTCGCGCTCACCTACGACGAGCAACTGATCGGACGGAGGGTGACCGGGCACGCCGTCCCTGTCCCGCCGCCCCGAAGCAGTCGTTCTTCAGCGGTAACGGTGCTGCTGGCGGCGGTTCTCAGAGTCTTTCCGGCAGGAGGAGCAGCGAATGGGTGTGGTGCGGGCGCACCACCGTGAAGTGTCGGCGATCGAGCGTGGCCACCTCTGGAGTGTTGAGCCGTTCGGCGATCGCTATGACGGAGGCGTCGACCGCGCCCAGAGGCAGGTTCGACCAGCGGCGACCAACGGGCCTGTGTCAAGGACGATCACAAGGGAGGATTGTCCTCCGCCCGCAGGATCTCCTCGGCGCGTTCCGCGAAATCCGGCTCCGCCTCGAGCATTCCGATGAACGGCAAGTCCCGCACCGCCTGCTGCTCGTCGAGCTGATCCCGGACCAGACGGAGCAGAGGCGCGACCTCATCCTCGGGCAGCCGGTCCACCAGGTGATGAAGTTCGTCGCGCATCGCGCTCATGCCATCCAGGCTACGAGACGTGAGCGCCCTGAGCCTGGGACACCACTGTCCTGGCAGGGGAAGGCCGTCCCGTCGAGCTCTGGGTGACGGCCTGGTGGACGTCGTTGAGGAAGCGTTCGATCGTGGCCTGTTCCGTGGTGTCGTACCCCTCCATGAGCTGGACGATCTCCTGGATGAGCGGGCCGAAGAAGCTCCAGCCGAGCGTGACGGCGCTCTCGTCGACCTTCAGCAGCACACGGCGCCGGTCCCGGGTGTCGCGTTCCCGGCGGACGTGGCCGAGCCTTTCCAGACGGTCCACCACCGCCGTGGTGCCCGCGGAGTTGAGGCCGAGGTGCGTGGGCCCAGGCTCGCTGCGGGCGCTCACCACGCCGGCGCTCGTGCTCGTCGCCGGGCGCGGCAAGGCGCACTCGCCGCACCGCGTCGCGTCGGCCGCCGCCCGCCTGCTGCCGGGCGCGCGGACCGCGGTGCTGCCGCGCCTGTCCCATCACGCGATGCCGTGGCACGAGCCCGCCGACCTCAACGCCCGCGTCGCCGGCTTCCTCGACGGACGAGCCACCTGACCGGCTGAGCCGCGCCCTTCCGGAGGCGCGCGGGCACGCCCATCTCGCCGTTCCGGAACCTAGACTCCTGGGCATTCCGCGACGCAGCAGGCCGTGAGGAGACTCCCATGCCATCCGCGCCCGAACAGGAATCACTCGCCGCCCTCGCCACCCGTCACGGGCTGCGGCGATCCATGGCCCGCCCGGACATGCACGTCTACCTGCGCCGATTATGGGAACGCCGGCACTTCGTCCTGGTGTACGCGACCTCGCGCACCGCCTCGAAATACTCCGCCTCCGCGCTCGGGCAACTGTGGCAGGTGCTGACGCCGCTGCTGAACGCCGGCATCTACTGGGTCATGTTCGGCCTCGTCCTGGGCGGACACGACCACATCGACAACTATGCGGCGTTCCTCGTCACGGGGATGTTCGTCTTCACCTACAGCCAGCGGTCGGCCTCGGCGGGGGCGAAGTCCGTCTCGGGGAACCTCTCGCTCATCCGCGCCCTGCACTTCCCGCGCGCCGCGCTGCCCCTGGCCTACACCCTTCAGGAACTGCGGCAGGCGGCCGTCTCCATGGGCGTGCTGCTCGTCCTCGTGGTGGTCATGGGGGAGTTCCCCACCTGGTTCTGGCTGCTGGTCCCGGTCGCCCTGCTCCTGCAGACGATGTTCAACATCGGGCTGAGCCTGGTCCTGGCGCGGTTGGGGGCCTCGCTGCGCGACGTGAACCAGCTCCTGCCGTTCGTCCTGCGGACCTGGCTGTACGCCTCCGGGGTCTTCTTCTCCATCCAGTACAAGATCGTGGGATATCCGGACCCGGTCACCGGCAAGCCGGTCGGCGGCGTCGGGCTGCCGCAGTGGGTGGCCGACGTCATGTATCTCAACCCCGCCGCCTCCACCATCGAGTTCATGCGCGACATCCTGATCCACGCGGCCGGCCCTCGCCCGCTCGTCTGGCTGAGCTGCTTGTTCTGGGCGGTCGCCGGGCTGACCCTCGGGCTCTGGTATTTCTGGCGGGCCGAGGACAGGTACGGGCGCGGGTGAGGGCCGGAAAAGGGCTCGCGCGCGGGGGGCGTGCTCTGGTTTGCTCCCCTTCATGACGTCTGCGTGGGTCGGCGAGCGCGTGCGCCTGAGGGCCATCGAACCGGAGGACTGGGCGGCGTTCCTCGCCTTCGAGGAGGACACCGACGCGGCCAGGAACGGCTGGCGGGTTCATCCGCCCCGCTCGGCCGCCGAGGCGCAGAAGTGGGCCAAGGAACTGGCCGAGCAGGAGTCCGACATGGACGAGCTGCGCCTGGTGATCGCCGACGCCGGCGACAACCGGCCGGTCGGCATGATCAACACGCACGAGGTCGAGCGGGTGCACGGCACGTTCTGCTACGGCATCTCCATCGGCACGCCCCACCACCGCAAGGGCTACGCCGGCGAGGCGATCGTCCTGCTGCTGCGCTACATGTTCGCCGAGCGCCGCTTCCAGAAGGCCGAGGCGTGGGTCTACAGCTCCAACGACCCGTCGCTGGCCCTGCACCGGCGGCTCGGCTTCGTCGAGGAGGGCCGCCGGCGCAGGAGCCGCTTCGCCGCCGGACGCTACGACGACGGGATCCTGTTCGGGATGACGGTCGAGGAGTTCGCCGAGCTCCACGGCTGACGCTCGGCCGGTCGAGGGGCTCACCGGGCTCTACGGCGCAAGCTCGGCCCGCAGCCGCCGGGTGGCCTCGACGACGTGCGCCAGCGAGGCCTCCACCTGCTCGTACGTCCGCGTCTTCAGCCCGCAGTCGGGGTTGACCCAGACCCGCTCGGCCGGCAGCGCCGCCAGCGTCCTGCGCAGCAGGCCCTCGACCTCGTCCGCGCCGGGCACGCGCGGGGAGTGGATGTCGTACACGCCTGGGCCGAGGCCGCGGCCGAACGCGCGCACCGCGCCCAGGATGCGCGCCCCCGAGCGGGCCGACTCGATCGTGGTGACGTCGGCGTCCAAGCCGTCGATGGCGGCCAGGATCTGGTCGGCGTCCGAATAGCACAGGTGGGTGTGGATCTGGGTCCGGTCGGCCGCGCCCGAGGTGGCCCGCCGGTACGCCGCCACCGCCCACTCCAGGTAGTCGGCCTGCGCGGCCCGCCGCAGCGGCAGCAGCTCGCGCAGGGCGGGCTCGTCCACCTGGATGATCGACACCCCGGCCGCCTCCAGGTCGCGCACCTCCTCGCGCACCGCGTCGGCCACCTGGAACACCACGTCCCGCAGCGGCAGGTCGTCGCGGACGAACGACCAGGCCACGATCGTCACCGGCCCGGTGAGCATGCCCTTGACCGGCTTGGCGGTGAGCGACTGCGCGTAGGAGGCCCAGCGCACGGTGATGGGCCCGGGACGGCCGACGTCGCCGTGCAGGATCGGCGGCCGGGTGCAGCGCGACCCGTACGACTGGACCCAGCCGTTCCTGGTGACCGCGAACCCGTCCAGGTGCTCGGCGAAGTACTGCACCATGTCGTTGCGCTCGGGCTCGCCGTGCACGAGCACGTCCAGGCCGAGGCGTTCCTGCACCCTGACGACGCGCTCGATCTCGGCCTCGACCCGCCGCTCGTAGTCCTCCTCCGGCAGCGTGCCGGCCACCACGGCCGCCCGCGCCGCGCGCAGCTCGCCGGTCTGGGGGAACGAGCCGATGGTGGTGATCGGCAGCACGGGCAGGCCCAGGTGGGCGGCCTGGGCGGCGGCCCGGACCGCGTACGGCGCCCGCTCCTCCGGCGCGGCCGGCGCGGTCAGCGGCGCCGAGGGCCCGGCCGGGACCGGCCCCCCGAAGTCCGGCCCTCCGGCGACGGCGAGGGCCAGCGCCACCACCTCGGCCACCTTCTGCTCGGCGAACGCCAGCCGTTCCCGCAGCGCCGGATCGAGGTCGGGCTCGGCGTCCACGTCGTAGGGCACGTGCAGCAGCGAGCAGGACGTGCTCACCGTCACCCGGTCCGCGCGCACGCCGCCGAGTGCGGCCAGGGCGCGTTCCGGCGAGGTGCGCCACACGTCGCGGCCCGAGACCACGCCCGCGACCACGGTCTTGCCCGGCAGGTCGGGCACGGCGCCGCCGCGCACCAGGTCCACGCCGATCGCCTCGACGGGCGTGCCGGCCAGCACCGGCAGCGCGGGCCCGAGGTCGCCGAAGTAGGTGGCCACGAACAGCCCCGGGCGGACGGCCGCCGACCCCAGCCGGTCGTAGGCGAGCCGCACGGCCGCCAGCTCCTCGGGCGTGCGGTCGCCGGTCAGCGCCGGCTCGTCGAGCTGCACCCACTCGACGCCCTCGGCGGCCAGCGCCGCGAGCAGCTCCTCGTAGCAGCCGAGCACGTCCTCCAGCCGCTCGGGCGCCCCGGCCAGCAGCAGGAACGTCACCGGCCCGACCACGACGGGCCGCGTCTCGTGGCCGAGCGCGCGGGCCTCGCGCACCTCGGCCAGCGGCTTGGCGGCGTCCAGCTTGAAGACGGTCTCCGGGCCGATCTCCGGCACGATGTAGTGGTAGTTGGTGTCGAACCACTTCGTCATCCGCAGCGGCGCCAGCCCCTCGGTGCCCCTGGCCATCGCGAAGTAGGGGTCCTCGGCCGCGCGGTAGCGCTCGGGCACCGCGCCCAGCAGCACCGCCGTGTCCAGCACGTGGTCGTACAGGGAGAAGGTGTTGGACGGCAGCCCTTCCAGGCCCAGCTCGGCCAGCCGCCGCCAGGTCCGCTCCCGGATCTGCGCGCCCGTCCGCTCCAGCTCCGCGCGGCCGGACCGCCCGTCCCAGTACGACTCCAGGGCCCGCTTCAGCTCCCGTCGCGGCCCGATCCTCGGGTACCCGAGCACCGTGGACGTGGGGAATGGCGACATCTCAGCTCCTCGATCACGTCGGTCAGATGCCGGAATCGTGTCCGGCGGGACCGAGGTGGTGCATCATCGATAAGTGCTGCTTATGCTCAAGGAGATCCACTGCTTCCTCCTGGTCGCCGAGCGGCTCGGCTTCTCGGCCGCCGCCGCCGACCTGGGCATGTCGCAGCCCGCCGTGAGCCAGGCCATCACCCGGCTCGAACGCGCCGCCGGGGTGAGGCTCTTCGAGCGCAACGCCCGCGAGGTGCGGCTGACGGCCGAGGGCAAGGGCCTGCTGCCGTACGCCCGGCAGGTGCTCGAATCGGCCCAGGCGTTCACCGCGGAAGCCGCCAGACTGGCCCGGCCGACGATTCACCTGGCTTATCCACCCCTGGTGGGCGCGCTCGCCGCGCGCATCGCCAGACGGCTGGCCGGGCGCGCCCCGGCGATCGGCGTGGAGCTCGTCGTGGCCGGACGGGGCGCCGCGGCCCAGGCGCTGGGCAGCGGGGAGGTCTCGGCCGCGATCCTGTCCACACCGGCCCCCGCGCAGTTCGTCACGGCGGCCCGATTCCACGTGACCGTGGACCATCTGGCCGTCCCGCTCGGGCACCGGCTGGCCGGGTACGGCAGGGTCACGCCCGACGACCTGGGCGGGCAGGTGCTGCTGACGCCGGGGAGCCGGCCGTGGGCGGGGCTGCCGGGGCGTGCGCGGATGGTGGCCGACGACGACTTCGCCGCCGCGCTCGACCTGGTGGCCGCCGGGGCGGGGCTGCTGCCGATCCCGCAGCTCCTGGTCAGGTCCGTGCGGCGGAACGACGTGCGGTTCGTGCCGCTGGAGGCGGGGGAGCTGCGCATCACCTACGCGCTGGCCTGGGCGCGGGAGCGGGTGACGCCGGAGCTGATGGCGCTGGTGCAGGCGGTGCAGGACGCGCTCTGGACCAGGTGAGGCGGTCAACTCAAAGGCAGGTTCTTCAGGGCCTCGCGGCGGCTCAGGCCGGAGATGCCCTTGGCGCGGACGTATCGGATGACTTCGTCGGGGTTGGTCTTGGCGTACTCGCGTAAGGACCAGCCGATGGCCTTGCGGGCGAAGAAGTCGGTGTCGGACAGGCTGGGCTCGATGCAGGCGTATAACAGGGCCGTGTCGGTGCGGGACTTGAAGCGGTTCTGGCACAGGATCGCCGTGCGGCGCTTCCACAGGTCGGCGTCGGCCGCCCACTCCAGCATGAGCGGGCGCATGGTGTCGGGGAAGGCCGCCAGCAGGTCGCCGACGCGGTGGGTGGCCAGCTCGTCGACCAGGTCCCACCAGGCGCCGGTGACGATCATCTCCTCGTACATCGGCACGGTGTAGAGGGTCTGGAAGTCGCGGTAGTAGTGGTGGCCGGTCAGCTCGACGGCGGCGTAACGCTCCTCGCGGTACTCGGCCTCCCGCCACAGCGAGAGCACCGCGCGCCGCCACTCGGGCGCGGAGTCGATGCGGTGGCGGGCGAACACCCGCCGCAGCGCCGCCCGCCTCGGCGTGGCCTGCACGCCGAGGAAGGGCATCTCCGACTTCATGTACGCGCGCATCGGCTCGGCCTTGTCCGGCTCGGCGATCTCCTCAAGGGCCAGCCGCACCGCCTTGCCGAGGCTCATCCCTGACGCTGGGTCGTGCGCTCGCCGGTGGCGAGCCCGTCGAACAGCACCGTGATGTAGTGCTCGGCCAGCGCGGTGGTGTTGAGCCTGCCGCCGGGACGGAACCACCGCACGGCCACCCAGATGGTGTCGCGGATCATCCGGTAGGTCAGCTTGGGGTCGACGTCGGCCCTGAACAGCCCGGCCGCCTGACCGGCCTTGATCTGGGCCACCCAGATCTGCTCGACCTCGTCCTCGGCCTTGACCAGGTAGTTGAAGCGCTCGAACTGGCGCAGGTAGTTCCAGTCGTTCTGCATGACGGTGATCGCGGCGCGGTGGGGCTCCAGGGTGCCGAAGCCGATGCGGACCATCTCCGACAGGACCGTGCGGGCGTCGGCGTTGCTGTCGACGGCGGCGCGGTAGCGGGCGATGAGGTCGTCGAGGAAGGTGGACAGCACCTCGTCGACGATCGTCTCCTTGGAGTCGAAGTGGTGGTAGAGGCTGCCCGACAGGATGCCCGCCTCGTCGGCGATCTCGCGTACGGTCGTGGCCTGGAAGCCCTTGCGCGCGAAGAGCTCCGCGGCGAGTTTGACGAGGTGGTCGCGCCGCTCTGAGGCCGCCCCAGTGGAGGAGGCGCGCTGGCGCTTCGCCGGTGACGTGGTGGTGCCGGAGTTCTTTCGCGTGGTCACGTTTCCCATTATGAGCCCTCAGACAATCGCTTGTTCACACGCCAGGCCCAGCTCGTAGGGCATTATCGCACTTACCAAGCGCTTGTTAGGATGAGGGGATGAATGAGGCTTACATCGTCGCCGCCGTCCGTACCCCCGTCGGGCGCAGGAACGGCGGGCTGGCCGCGGCCCACCCGGCCGACCTCGGCGCGCACGTCCTGCGCGAGCTGATGGACCGCGCGGACGCCGATCCCGCCGCCGTCGAGGACGTGATCTTCGGCTGCGTGGACACGATCGGGCCGCAGGCCGGGGACGTCGCGCGTACCTGCTGGCTGGCCGCCGGGCTGCCCGAGCACGTGCCGGGCGTCACCGTCGACCGCCAGTGCGGCTCCTCCCAGCAGGCCCTGCACTTCGCCGCCCAGGCCGTGCTGTCGGGCACCAGCGACCTGGTGGTGGCGGGCGGCGTGCAGAACATGAGCATGATCCCGATCTCCTCGGCCATGCTGGCGGGCCGGCCGCTCGGGCACGAGACGCCGTTCGCCGGGTCGAAAGGCTGGGCCGCCCGCTACGGCGCGGCGGAGGTCTCCCAGTTCGCCGGCGCCGAGCAGATGGCGGTGGACTGGGACCTGTCGCGCGAGGACATGGAGCGCTTCGCCCACGAGTCCCACCGCCGCGCGCTGCGGGCCGTGGACGAGGGGCGTTTCCGGCGCGAGATCGTCCCTTACGAGGCCGTCGCCGACGACGAGGCGCCCCGCAGGGACACCACGCCGGAGAAGATGGCCGCGCTCCGGCCGCTGGCCGAAGGGGGGCGGCTCACGGCGGCGCTGGCGTCCCAGATCTCCGACGGCGCGGCGGCGCTGCTGGTCGCCTCGCCCCGGGCCGTACGCGACCACGGGCTGACCCCGCGCGC
Source organism: Nonomuraea sp. NPDC049684 (assembly GCF_044465345.1). Classification (NCBI taxonomy): domain Bacteria; kingdom Bacillati; phylum Actinomycetota; class Actinomycetes; order Streptosporangiales; family Streptosporangiaceae; genus Nonomuraea; species Nonomuraea sp. NPDC049684. The sequence continues at coordinate 90,123 of NZ_JBITLO010000023.1, forward strand.
CCGCGTGCACCACCTCTCGGCGCGCGGCGCGGACCCGATCATGATGCTCTCCGCGCCCATCCCCGCCACGGCCCACGCCCTGGGCCGGACCGGCCTGGCCATCGACGACTTCGACGCGATCGAGATCAACGAGGCGTTCGCCTCAGTCGTGCTGGCCTGGCTCAAGGAGACCGGCGCCGACCCCGCCCGGGTGAACCCCAACGGCGGCGCCATCGCGCTCGGCCACCCGCTCGGCGCGACCGGCGCGGTCCTGACCGTGAAACTGCTGCACGAACTCGAACGCACCGGCGGCCGGTACGGCCTGCAGACCATGTGCGAAGGCGGGGGACAGGCGAACGTCACCGTCATCGAACGCCTCGGTTGAAAGGCCGCGCGCGCAACTGAAGTGAGCATTTGCGGCAATGGTTGAACAAGACACGGAAGGCACCGGGCTGACATCAGAAAATGCCTCTAGCAAATAGGAAACTTTCCTATTAGATTTCGGGTCATGCCCCTCAGCGGTGACCTTCTTCGCCTCGCCGACGCCGTTCTCCTCCCTGGTTTCGCGGGACGGACGCCTCCGGACTGGATCCGCCGCCGACTCGGCGAGGGACTGGCCGGCGTGGTGCTGTTCTCCCGCAACATCGCCGACCCCGCGCAGGTCGCCCGGCTCACCGCCGCGCTGCGCGCGGAGAACCCCGCGGTGCTCGTCGGCACCGACGAGGAGTCCGGCGAGGTCACCCGGCTGGAGGTGAGCACCGGCAGCAGCCGTCCCGGCGGGTACGCGCTCGGCGTCGTGGACGACGTCGGCCTCACTGAGGCCCTGGCCAGGGACATGGGCGGCGAACTGGCGGCCGCGGGCATCACGATCGACTTCGCCCCGTCCGCCGACGTCAACTCCAACCCCGACAACCCGGTCATCGGCCTGCGCGCCTTCGGTGCCGACCCCGCGCTCGTCGCCCGGCACACCAGGGCGTTCGTCCGCGGCCTGCAGTCGGCCGGGGTGGCCGCCTGCGCCAAGCACTTCCCCGGCCACGGGGACACCACCGTCGACTCCCACCACGGCGTGCCCGTGGTGGCCGACGCCGGCATCGAGGAGGCGCTCTTCCCCTTCCGGGAGGCGATCAAGGAGGGGGTCAGGTCGATCATGACCGGCCACCTGCTGGTGCCCTCCTACGACGCCGAACTGCCCGCCACGCTCAGCCCCAAGGTCCTCACCGGCCTGCTGCGCGAGGAGCTGGGCTTCCAGGGAATGATCATCACGGACGGCATAGAGATGGCCGCGGTGTCGGGGGCGTACGGGATCGGGGGCGCCTCCGCCCGCGCCATAGCCGCGGGGGCCGACGCGATCTGCGTGGGCGGCGAGCGGGCCGACGAGGCCACCGCCGTCGAGGTCCGCGACGCCATCGCCGCCGCCGTGACCGAAGGACTGCTGCCCGAGGAGCGACTGGCCGACGCCGCCCGCAGGGTCCGCGAGCTGGCCGCCTGGACCACCTCCTCGGGCAGCCCCGTACCGGAGGACGGCTACCTCGGGCTCTCCGCCGCCCGCCGGGCCGTCCGCGTCACCCGCAGGTCCACGGCCCCCGTGCTGCCGCTCACCGGGGCGGCGCACGTGGTCGAGCTGACGCCCGAGATGAACCTGGCCATCGACAAGGGCACCCCGTGGGGCGTCGGCGAGCCGCTCGGACGGCTGCTGCCCGGCACCGCCGTCACCCGCCTGGCGGCCGCGGACACCACCGGGGCCAGGCTGGAGCGGCTGATCGGCGAGGCGGCGCAGCGCCCGCTGGTGATCGTGGTCCGCGACGCCCACCGCTACGCCTGGCAGGGCGAGGCGCTGCGGCACCTGCTCAGCGCCCGGCCGGACGCCGTCGTCGTGGAGATGGGCCTGCCCGCCCGCTCCGACCTCGGCGCCGTGCACATCGCCACGTACGGGTCGGCGCGGGTCTGCGGCCAGGCGGCGGCGGAGGTGCTCACCGGTACGCTGTGACACCGTGATCCTCGACGGCGAAGACCTCTCCCACAGCCGCCCCGCCCTCCACGGCGACGGGCCGCACGTCTTCCGCGGCTGCGACCTGACCGAGGCCGCCCTGTCCGGAGCCGCGCTGGCCGGCGCCCGCTTCGAGTCCTGCGTGCTCGACGGCGCCGACCTGCGCAAGGCCGACCTCGACGGCGCGGTCTTCGCCGGCGGCGGCGGCATGCGCCCGAGGTTCAACGACGCCGACCTGATCGACGCCACGTTCACCGACGTCGACCTGTCCTCGGCCCAGTTCGGCGGCGCCCTGCTCACCGACGCCTCCTTCCAGGGCTGCCGCATGATCGGCGCGGCGCTCACGGCCTCGCGCGGCACCGGCTTCAAGGTCGCGCGGTGCAACCTGACGCTGGCCAACCTCGGCGGCTGCTCGCTGCGCGGCGAGTTCATCGAGGGCGTGCGCTTCGACGACGCCGACCTGTCGGGCTGCGACTTCACCGAGGCCACCTTCAGCGACTGCCGGCTCATCGGCACGCGGCTGCTCAACACCACGTTCGCCAAGGCCGACCTGCGCGGCGCCGACCTCGGGCAGCCCGACGACGCCAAGCTGCGCGCCTTCGCCGGCGCGATCATCAACCAGACCCAGGCCAACGCCATCCTGCTCGCCCGGGGCATCACCGTCCTGTGAGCCGGGCTCCGCGCGTGGTCAGGCTCCGCGTGGGGTCAGGCTCCGCGTGGGGTCAGGCTCCGCGTGGGGTCAGGCTCCGCGTGGGGTCAGGCTCCGCGTGGGGTCAGGCCAGGCGTTTGCGTGCCTCCTCGGCCTCGGCCATCACCCGCCCGATCAGCTCGGCGCACGACGGCAGGTCCTCGATCACGCCCACCACCTGGCCCGAGGCCATCACCCCGAGGTCGGCCCGGCCGTCCACCATCGCCGCGCGCAGCAGCACCGGCGTGTTGGCCGCCTGAAGCACCTGCGCCCAGGTCAGGTCCCGGCCGCGGCGCATCCGCCGTCCTTCGCGGACCAGCGCGCCCCACGACAGGCCGGACAGCCGCCGGAACCGGGCGCCGTTCAGCACCGCGCGCAGCAGCCGCGACCGTTCCAGCGAGGCCACGAACGGGGTGTTGAGCACGCGGTGCGGCACGCCGTCCACCCTGGTCGTCACGACGGTCTCGCGGGCGGCCAGGTAGACGTCCTTGACCGCGCCGGGCACGGGGGACTCGCGGGTCAGCAGGAACCGGGTGCCCATGGCGATCCCGCACGCGCCGTAGGCCAGCGCGGCGACCAGGCCCCGGCCGTCGAAGAAGCCGCCCGCCGCGATCACCGGGATGTCGACCGCGTCCACGACCTGCGGCAGCAGCAGCGTGGTGGCCAGCGGGCCGGTGTGCCCGCCGCCCTCGCCGCCCTGCACGATCACCGCGTCCACGCCCCACGCGGCCACCTTCTCGGCGTGCCGGCGCGCCCCCACCGACGGGATGGTGACGACCCCCGCGTCCTTGAGCCGGGCGATCAGCTCCCGCCGGGGCGCCTGGGCGAACGACGCCACCCGCACGCCCTCCCTGATCATCACCTCGACCCGCTCGGCCGCGTCGTCGGCGTCGGAGCGGATGTTCACCCCGAAGGGGGCCTCCGTCCGCTCCTTGACCCGCCTGATCGCCGCCGTCATCTCGGGCACCGACATGGTGGCGGCGCCGATCACGCCCAGCCCGCCCGCCGCCGAGACGGCCGCGGCCAGCCGGGCGCCCGCGACGTACCCCATGCCGGTCTGGACGACGGGATGACGGCAGCCGGTGAGCTCGGTCAGCGCCGTCCTCACCCGGCCACCTCGCGGTCGCGCGCCCGGCCGGGATCCAGCCGGTCCAGGACGGCCAGCTCGGCCGCGTCCGGCTCCCGCGTCGTGGGCACCTCCGGCGGGACGACCAGGTCGAACCCGGTGGCGGCCAGCACGTCGGCCACGCTCACCCCCGGATGCGTGGAGGCCAGGCGCATCGAGCCGTCGGGCGTGCCGAAGTCGAGCACCGCCAGGTCCGTCACCACCCGCCGCAGCTCGTACGCCCCCCGGTCGGTGCCCAGCCCGCTCACCATGTCCACCTCGGGCACGAACACCCGCCGCGAGTGCCGCGGGATCCAGTAGCTCGTCGGGTCGCACCGCGTGTTCCCCGGCGCGCCGCGCACCCCGAGGAGCTGGGCCTTGGGACGGGCCCAGTCGCCGATGCAGGAGATGTTGCTGTTCCCGTGCCGGTCGATCTGGCTCGCGCCGAGCATCACGTGCCGGCGGCCGTTCAGCACCAGCCACAGGTGCTCCCGGAACGGCAGCCACCCCTCCACCACCCCGGGCGCCGCCCCCAGCGCCGGCACGTCGCCGGTGAGCAGGCAGACGCCGTCGGAGGTGAGCAGGTCCGGCTCGAACGTCAGCCGGGCCAGCCGCGCGGCCAGCACGGTGATCGCGCCGCCGATCCCGGCCGCCAGGATCTCCCCGTCGCCCCGAAACGCCTCCGCGCAGGCCAGCACGCACACGTCAGCCCTGCTCACCTCAGTTCCCCGCATCGGTGCCGCCCTCCACGTAACGCCGCTGCCGCTCCTCGTCGCGCCCGTAGTCCGGCTCGCAGGAGGTGAACCCGGCCCCGCCCGGGGCCTCGACCACGCCGGTCACCATCGAGCGGCTGATCAGCAACGACTGCACCGGCCCCTCCTTCAGCAGGTCGGCGGTGTCCACCAGCCGCTCGCAGGAGACGTAGCAGCGTCCGGCCGCCTTGGCGTACAGGTCGTCGAAGTACGGGTCGGGGCCCAGGTACTGGGCGTTCCCGCGGGCGTCGGCCCGGTTCAGGTGCACCAGCGCCACGTCCATGGTCAGGGCGGGCACCGCGACCAGCTCCTCCCCGTCCCCGTACGGTGAGCGCACGGTCCGCAGCTCCGGGTTGACCCGCAGCACGCCGGACCCCAGCCCCGCCCGCGTCGGCAGGAACGGCAGCCGGTGCGCCGCCGCCAGCAGCCCGAACATGAACATGCCCTCGTCGTACTCGGTGAACTCGACCGCGCCCGCCTGCCTGGCCGCCCGGAAGTGCGGTTCGAGGGGGATGGAGTCGAGCGTGACGAACGGCGCAACGACCCTGCGCACCTTGCCCGCCGCGCACAACATGCCGACGTCGGGGCCGCCGTAGGAGACGACCGTCAGATCCCGGACGGACGTGCGCAGCAGGCCGCCCACCAGGGCCATGGGCTTGCGCCGCGAGCCCCAGCCGCCGATCCCGACCGTCATCCCGCTCTCCACCGAGGCCGCGACCTCCTCGACGGACATCACCTTGCTCATCGGAACCGCTCCCTGTGCTCGTCGCCCATGCCCATGAGGTTCAGCTCGAAGGTGAAGCCCTGCTCGAAGCGGTAGCTGCGGCGCACGTCCACCGGGTCGATGCCGTTCAGCGACTCCTTGGCGCGGCGGATGACGTACGGGTCCTTGGCCGCGATCTGCCCGGCCACCTCCATCGCCGCCTCGCGCAGCTTGTCGCGCGGCACCACCTCAAGGACCGACCCGAACGCGTGCAGCTCGGCCGCCGTGACGTTCCGGCACGTGTAGACCATGGCCCGCATGAGGTGCTGGGGCACCAGCCGGGCCAGGTGCGTGGCCGCCCCGAGCGCTCCGCGGTCCACCTCGGGCAGCCCGAAGTAGGCGTCCTCGCTGGCCAGCACCACGTCCGCGTTGCCGGCCAGGCCGACGCCGCCGCCCAGGCAGTGCCCGTGTACGGCGGCGAGCACCGGCACCTCGCACTCGTAGACGGCCGCGAACGCCTCGAAGCACTGCCGGTTCGCCCCGACGAGCGCCGTGTGCCCGGGGTCGGCCCGGATCTCCTTGATGTCCACGCCGGCGTTGAACCCGCGGCCCTCGGCCCGCAGCACCACCACCCTGGTCGCCGGGTCGCGCCCGGCCGCGCGCACCGCCGCCGCCAGGTCGGCCCAGCCCTGGACGGTCAACGCGTTCACCGGCGGCACGTCCACCACGACCTCGGCGACCGGCCCGTCCCGCAGTGTGATCCCCATCGCGCTCCCTGGTCGCACCTAACGCTTGCTTGGTACGGTAGCACCCGTGACGGTCACTTACGACTACACGGGCAGGTCCGTGCTGGTGACGGGCGGCACCCAGGGCATCGGCGCGGGCATCGCCGGGGCCTTCCGCGCGGCCGGCGCCGACGTGACGGTCTGCGCCAGGAAGGACCCCGGCCCCCTGGACGGCCTGCGCTTCGTCCAGGCCGACGTGCGCGTCCCGGCCGACGTCGAACGGCTGGTCGCCGGGTTCGACCGGCTGGACGTGGTGGTCAACAACGCCGGCGGCTCGCCGCCCGCCCCCGTGTCGGGCACCTCGCCGCGCCTGCACGCCCGCGTCATCGAGCTCAACCTGACCGCACCGCTGCTGGTCTCCCAGCGGGCCCACCCGCTGCTGGCCGCCGCCCGCGGGGCGATCGTGATGATCGGCAGCGTCAGCGGCGCCCGTCCCTCGCCCGGCACCGCCGCGTACGGCGCCGCCAAGGCGGGCCTGCACCACCTGGCCCGCTGCCTGGCCGCCGAATGGGCTCCCGAGGTCAGGGTCAACTCGGTCGTGGTCGGCCTGGCCGACACCACGGCGGCCGAGCGGTACACCGGCCAGGGGCGGGCGGACGCCGCCATCCCCGCCGGCCGTCCCGCCACGCCCGCCGACGTGGCCGCGGCGTGCCTGTGGCTGGCCGCCCCCGGCTACGTCACGGGCGCCGAGGTGCGGGTGGACGGCGGCGGCGAGATCCCCGCCTGGCAACACCTGGCTTCTGACGATATTTCCTGATATCTGTGCATGATCCCCTTGGGAGGTCTTGTGGGCATTTGCGCTGGCCGTGTGGTGATCGTGACAGGCGCCGGACGCGGCATCGGCAGGCAGCACGCCCTGGAGTTCGCCCGGCAGGGCGCCCGCGTCGTGGTCAACGACCTCGGCACCGCCCGCGACGGCGGCGGCGCGTCCGCCGGCCCGGCCCACGAGGTCGTCGCCGAGATCGAGGCCCTCGGCGGCCGGGCGGTGGCCAACTGCGACGACGTGTCCGACTGGGCCGGCGCCGCCCGGCTGGTCAAGACCGCCGTCAGCGCGTACGGCCGGCTGGACGTCCTGGTCAACAACGCCGGCTTCCTGCGCGACCGCATGCTGGTCTCGATGACCGAGCAGGACTGGGACGACGTCGTCCGCGTGCACCTCAAAGGCCACTTCCTGCCGCTGCGGCACGCGGCGGCGTACTGGCGGGAACGGTCGAAGGCGGGCGAGGAGGTGTCCGGCAGGGTGGTCAACACCTCCTCGGGCGCGGGCCTGCTGGGCAGCGTCGGCCAGGCCGGCTACTCGGCGGCCAAGGCCGGTATCGCCGCGCTCACCCAGGTCGCCGCGGCCGAGCTGGCCCGCTACGGCGTCACCGTCAACGCCATCGCGCCGGCCGCCCGCACCCGGATGACCGAGGAGGTGTTCGCGGCGACCATGGCCAGGCCGCGGGACGGGTTCGACCCCATGGACCCGGCGAACGTCGCCCCGCTCGTGGTCTGGCTCGGCTCGGCCGCCTCCGCGCACGTGACGGGCCGGGTCTTCGAGGTCGAGGGCGGCACGATCGCCCTGGCCACCGGCTGGCGGCACGGCCCCGCCGCGGACCGGGGGGCCCGCTGGTCGCCGGAGGAGGTCGGCGCGGCCGTCGCCACGCTCCTGGAGGCCGCGCCCGCCCCCGAGCCCGTCTACGGCGCGGCCCCCTGATCCCCGCCGGCTAGCGGACCACCCCGGGCACGGACGTCTGGCCGTCCCCCCGCAGCGCGAACAGCTCGGTGGCGCGCCCCGAGGTCACGTCCACCGCGTAGACCACGGCGACGGCGCGGGGGTCGTCGTCCGGATAGGCCAGCAACGTCACCTCCCGGGGGGACGTCCAGCCGCCCAGCTTGGCCGGCCGCAGCCCCTCGCCCAGCCCGGACGGCCTGACCCGGCGCTCCGCGCCTCCCGTGACGTCGAAGACGACGATCGTGCCGTCGCGCCGCACCATGGGCTCCCGGTTCCGGTCGAGGGTCGTGCCGATGCGGGCGATCGTGCGACCGTCCGGGGCCAGGGCGCTGAAGTCGTAGGTGTGCTCCGGGACCGTCACCGGGTCGCGGCCGAGCACCCACAACGACGTGGTGTCCCCCTTGGCCCTGGCCAGCACGACCGGGCCCGTCCCGTCCGCCACGCTCACCGGCCACGAGCCCTTCGGCAGGGAGGTCGACGTGCCGCCCGCCACGTCCACGAGCCGGGGCGCGCCCGTCGCGGCCACCACGAACCGCAGGCCGCCGGGGGAGAGCCGCAGCGCGTACTCGCCGGCGAAGTCCTGGCCGTCCTGCTTCAGCGGCGACGTCCACACCTGGCCCCCGGCCAGGTCCCGGACGACGATCGCGTGCTCGCGGGGGCTGTAGTAGGCGATCCGGCGCCCGTCGGCCGTCGCCTCGACCGGCCCGTTCCGCGGCCCGTCGGTCAGCTCGTACGTGGCGCCGTCCCGGGTCACCAGCCGCCACATGCACGCCGGTCCGCCGGTGCGGCACGTCGGCCGGTAGAACTGCTCGACCGGCGCGACCCCCTTGGCGGGCAGCGGAAGGGCGGTGGCGGCCGGCGGGGTGAGCACGATCGGCGGCGCCGGACGCGCCTGCTGCAGCAGCACGGCGCCGCCGCCCCCGATCACGCAGACCGCCGCCGCGACGCTCACGGCCAGGCGGGTCGCGCGCCTGCGCCGGGCGCCCCGGACGGCCCGCGCCCCCAGGTCGACGACCGGCGCGTGCTCGGCCAGCGCGTGCAGGTCCTCGCGCAGCGTCTTCATCGGTACACCTCCGCGGGGGTGAGGGCGCGCAGCTTGGACAGCGCGTAGTGCGTCTGGCTCTTGACCGTGCCGAGCGAGACGCCCATGAGCCGGGCGGTCTCGTGCTCGGTGCGGTCCTCGTAGAAGCGCAGCACGATCACCGCGCGCTGTTTCGGGGTGAGCCGGGCCAGCGCCTGGAGCAGGGTCAGGCGGCGCGCGGTCGCCTCGTCGTGCGCGTGCCCGCCGGTCTCCGGCAGCTCGGCGGCGGGCAGTTCGGGCCGTCTGCGCCGGCGCCAGGAGATGGTCTGGTTCACCAGCGCCCGGCGCGCGTACGCCTCGGGGTTGCCGTCCTCGGCGAGCTTGCCCCAATGCGAGGCGACACGGGTGAGGACCGTCTGCAACAGGTCCTCGGCGAGATGGGGGTCTCCGGTGAGCAGGTACGCGGTCCGCATCAGCGACTGCTGACGGGTGCGTACGAACTCGTGGAACCCCTCGTAGCGGTCCATGTAGGAAATCAACTCCGCCGAGGGCCCGAAAGTTGGAAGAAGTCGTCAGCGCATCGACGACCGGGCGGTGGGACGCAGGCGCAGCCGCACCGGCGGGGCGGTCAGGCGGGCCTCCAGCATGGACAGGTCCGCCTGGCGCTCGTCCTCGGGCCGGGCGAACCGGGTGAACCACACGAACACGTTCTCCCCGGTCCGGACCGGCAGGCGGGGAAAGGTGTTCTCGGCGTGCTCGCTCTCCAGGCAGCCGACCGGCGGCGTCCCGGCCGCGGCCAGCGCGGGCGCGACCTGACCGGCGAAGAATTCGGCGAAGCCCGCCTCGACGTGGCAGATCGTCGCGACGTACAGGGCGGCGGGCGGCTCGGCGGCGCCCGCGGGCGGCCGTTCCCAGGAGGGCAGCTCCTGACCGGACGGGCGCAGCAGCAGCACGTCGTCGGAGTCGATCATCGTGGCGTTGGCGGCGTCGCGGTGCGCCCGCCAGACGGGGCCGTCGTAGAAGCCCTCCAGCGCCGCCCGGCGCGCCCGCATGTCGGGGAAGGCGCGCAGCCAGGTGAAGGTGTCGGGCGCGTCGGGATCGCGGAAGGTGCCCAGGACGCGCATGCCGACCGCCTCCTGCGGCTCGACGAACTCGCGCTCGAACAGCGTGATCAGGGTGTCGCGCCGCCCGGGGTGAAGGGTGTACCGCCGTAGTTCGCAGATCATGGCCGGACGCTAGGGCCGGGTCACTGCCATCTCATGTCAGGGTCGGCGGCGAACAATGTTCTGATCACTCTGTGCTACCGAATGGCAACGCAGAGTTATATAGTCGCATTGACCTTGATCCCAATGGGTCACAGAAGGTCAAAAAGAGGGCGGCGGCTGCCCAGGGCCCTGGCGTCCGCCGCCTCGCAGGGGTCCATACCGGTGAAGGAGCAGAAGTGATCAAAAGGCTGTGCGCCGCAGGTGCCGTGCTGGCCGCGGCCGCCGGCGTCGCCATATCGGCCGTTCCCGCCCACGCTGACACCTGGTCCGACAACTGGAGCAGCAACAGCGACTCGTCGCAGTCGGGCAACAACTTCGGCGACGTCTCCGCGGCCAACCGCGGTGGCTGGGACTCGACCAACGTCAACAACATCAACGGCGTCGCGACGACCGCCACCGACGGCGGCATCGCGGTGACCTACATCTTCTACTGACCTCCGTACAGCCCCGAGGAAGGGACATCGACATGATGAAGAAGCTCTGCGTGACCACCGGCGCCGTCGCCGCGGCCGCCGCCCTGACGCTCCTGTCCGCCCCGGCCCACGCCGACGTCACCGCGGGCAACTCCAGCTCCAACCACGACACCTCCCAGTCGGGCAACAACTTCGGCAACGTCGTGAACGTCAACGTGAGCGGCACCGACGCCACCAGCGTCAACAACGTCAACGGCAACGCCACGACCGCCGACGACGCCGGCCACGCCGGCACCAGCGTCGACTCCTAACCGGACCCGGGGGCGTCCTCCGGCGCGGAGAGGGCGTCCCCGTGCGGGCCGGGTCGAGACGGCCCGGCCCGCCCCCACTACCATCCCTGGATGACGAACTGTGCATATGTCACCTTTGATGACCCAACCGGCCAGGACGACGAGCGCGACCTCGCGCTCTCCTGCTGGCACGCCAACGGCATCGAGGGCCGCGCCGAACGCTGGGACGACCCCGCGGCCGACTGGAGCGCCTACGACGCCGTCGTGGTGCGATCGGCCTGGGACTACATTGATCGCCGCGCGGAGTTCCTGGCCTGGGCCCGCCGCGTCGAGTCCGTCACCAAGCTGCTCAACCCGGCCGTCGTCCTGGAGGGCAACACCGACAAGACGTACCTGAGAGACCTGGGCGTGCCGACCGTGCCGACCCATTGGTCCGCCCACGACCTGCCCGACTGGCCCGAGTACGTCGTCAAGCCCGCGATCTCCGCCGGAGCCCGCGACACGACCAGGACCACCGACCGTGACAAGGCGGCGGAGCTGGCCGCCGCCCTTGAGGCCGCAGGACGGCAGCCGATGGTCCAGCCCTACCTCGACATGGTGGAGTCGGAGGGCGAGACCTCCCTGCTCTACTTCAACGGCCGCCTCAGCCACGCCGTCCGCCGCCATCCGATGCTGGCGGCGGGGGCGACCCTCGACCACAACGCGCGGGCCGAGCTCCGCACCCCGGCCCCGGACCAGGTCGACCTGGCCGAGAAGGTGCTCGCAGCCATTCCCCACGCCCTTCTCTACGCCAGGATCGACCTGGTCCGGCTGTCCGACGGCACGCCGGTGGTCATCGAGCTGGAGCTGACCGAGCCGTACCTGTTCCTGCGGTACGCGCCGGACGCCCCGGCGAACTTCGCCAGGGCTCTGGGGGAGCTGGTCTGATCAGCAGGAGATCCCGCCGTCCACCGGGATGACCGTGCCCGTCAGGTACGACCCGGCCCGCGAGGACAGGAAGATGGCCGCGCCCGCCATGTCGTCGGGCCGGCCGATCCGCCCCAGGGGCACGTTCGAGGCGATGGCGGCGCGGGTGGAGGGGTCGTCCAGGGCGAAGGCCATCATCTTGGAGTCGAACGGGCCGGGGGCGATGGCGTTGACCGTGATGTGCTCCTTGGCCAGCTGCCTGGCCAGGTGGCGGGTCAGCATGTGCACGGCCGCCTTGGTGGAGGAGTAGGCGTAGCTCTCCAGGGCGGGCACCCGGATGCCGTCGATCGAGCCCACGTTGATCACCCGGGCCGGGTCGTCCGCGCCGGCCGCCTCGCGCAGGTTCGGCAGGAACTTCTGGGTCAGGTAGAAGACGCCCTTGACGTTGATGTCCCAGAGCTTGTCGAAGGCGTGCTCCGGATACTCCTCCAGAGGCGCGCCCCAGGTGGCGCCGGCGTTGTTGACCAGCACGTGCAGCGGGCCGCCCACCGCCGTGACCAGCGTGTCCACCCCCTCGGGCGTGGACAGGTCGGCCTGGACGGCCGTGCAGCCCAGCTCGGCGGCGGTCTTGTCGACCTCCGCCGCCTTGCGTGCCGATATGACGACGGTCGCGCCGGCCGCCACGAACCCGGCGGCGATCATGCGGCCGATGCCGCGCGAACCGCCGGTGACGACGACCGTCTTGCCTTCCACCGAGAACAGACTCATGTTCCGGAAGCATGCCATACCGACTGGTCGGTTACTAGCTGCCCTCGTCCTTCACCCACAGTCGCAGCAGCCCCCGGAAGTGCTCGGTGAACCGCTCGCGCTCGACCGCCGGGTACGTGGCCGCGACCGTGTCGACCAGCAGCCGGTCGAACTCCGGCCCGGCCACCCAGTCCAGCACGATCTCGTCGATGTGCCCCAGGTGCGTACGGCAGAACTCCTCGTACCGGTCCACCTCGAAGTACCGGTCGGCCAGCTTGCGGTACTGGGCCAGCCGTTCGCCGTAGTCGCCGGTGACCTCGAAGTAGTCGTGCGTCTCCAGGTCGATGCGCGGCCGGCGGCGGGTGGCCACGCAGAACACGCTCCACTTCACCAGCGCCTTGATCGCCCAGGGGAAGTAGTAGTGCAGGCTGGTCAGGGCCACGTCGGGGCAGGCGTTGGCGTAGTCGATCGGGTGCACGTCGGCGCCCTTGACGAGGGTTTCGCAGGAGTTGAACTCCCAGCGGAAGAACGCGTTCACCAGCCGCCCGACGGTGACGACCTCCTCGCCCACGGACGGCGAGAGGAACTCGTGGTCCACGGCGTACCGGGCGTGCATCGGCTCGTCGGGGCGGAAGCGCATGACCATGGTCTCGGCGCCGATCGACAGCGACCTGGCGAAGGCGTCGTACCCCTCGACGGACTGCTGGAGGTGCATCAGCATCTCGCCGCTCTGGTCGTAGGCGCGGTGCAGCTCGTCGCGGTCGCGGACGCGGGAGACGCCCCGCCAGGCGCCGCCGTCGTAGGGCTTCATGAACAGCGGATAGCCGATGCGCTCGGCCACCGCGTCGAGGTCGAAGGACCGGTTGTAGCGCTCGGCGGTGTAGGCGTAGCGCGAGTTGTCCAGCGGGTTCTTGTACGGCACCAGCACCGTCTCCGGCACCTTGAGCCCGAGCCGCATCATCGCGCAGTAGGCCGCGTGCTTCTCCATCGACTGGAACGTGAACGGGCTGTTCAGCAGATAGACGTCGTCCATCATGGCGATCTTCTTCAGCCACTCGCGGGGGTGGTAGTACCAGTACGCCAGCCGGTCGATCACCAGCTCGTGGCGTGGCTTGGCGCGCAGGTCGAACGGCTCGATCGTGATGCGCTCGACGTCGAACTCGCCCACCCCCTTGATCGGCCCCAACCGGCGTAACACAGTCTCGAACGCCGCCGGCCAGTCCTCCTCGGTCCCCAGCAGCAGCCCAATGAGATGACGCACGATGCTCCTCCGCGGCCGCCGCGAGGGCTCACAGGCCGGGCAGGCGACCGTTCCTGAACAGGTCGACGAACCGTTGATGGTCTTCACGAGCCTGTGCCCCATATCGGTGGGCGAAATCCACCAACATGCCGATGAATCCGGATTGATCGCCATTGATGACCGCGACGATCGCCTCCTCCGTCGAGAAGTCCACCAGGTCGTGGCTGGACTCGTCGTCGGCCACCGAGTGCATGCGGGCCACCGCCCGCCCCAGGTCGCGCATGATGGAACGCAGCTCGTCGGGCTCGTTGACGTCGTCCCAGTCGAGGTCGGCCGAGTACGGCGACACCTCGGCCACGAGCTGGCCCACCCCGTCGAGCGAGGCGTACCCGAGCCAGGGGTCGGCGTAGGCCTGCAACGCCCGCTGCGACTCGGCCGTGCGATGGCCCTGGTGCAGGAAGTAGGAGGCCGCCTTCTCGTTGTCGACGTACCGGGCCACGGCCGGGGCCTGGGCCTGCTTCATGTAGAGGATGACGTCGTTCTCCAGCGCCTGCGAACGCCCCTCCAGCAGCAGGTTGTACGACGGCAGCCCCGCCGACCCGATGCCCACGCCCTTGCGCAGCGCCACGTCCTTGACGACGTGCTCGACGGGGTTGGACGGCGTGGGCAGCGTCCCCAGATAGCCCTCGAAGGCCGCCAGCACCCTCTCCCGGGTCGCGGCGTCGACCTCCTCCCGGCCGTCCATGAGGGCGAAGCGCCGGTCGTAGTCGTCGATCACGGTCTCCACGTCCAGCATCGCCACCCGCGTGCTGAGCCGCGCCGTCTGCAGCACCCGGTGCAGCACGCCGCCGGTGGTCTCCAGGGTGAGCGAGCCGATGGCGTCGTCGCCGCCGGCCGCGATGCCGTGCAGCTCGGCCAGGTACGACCGGGCGAACTCGGTGACGAGCGCGCTGATCGTCTCGTCCGACAGCGCCTTGGCGTAGCCGATCAGGGCCACGCTGGCGGCGAAGCGCTTGAGATCCCAGACGTAGGGGCCGACGTAGGCCTCGTCGAAGTCGTTGACGTTGAAGACCAGCACCCCGGAGGCGTTCATGTACGTGCCGAAGTTCTCGGCGTGCAGGTCGCCGTGGATCCAGACCCGGCCCGTGGGCTCGTCGAGGTAGGAGTCGTCGGCGAAGTCGCCGGTCAGGTCGGCGTAGAACAGCCCGGCGCTGCCCCGGTAGAAGGCGAAGGGGGAGGCCGCCATCTTGCGGAACTTGCGCCGGAAGGCGGCCGGGTCCCGTTTGATCGACTCGCCGAACTCGCTGATCAGGAGGTCGAGCAGGAAGGAGGAGCGTGTGCCCATGACACGGACGGTAGCCCGCCCGATGCCCGCCGCCTACCCCGAAATCTCCCTGACAGGGCCAGGTCAGGGATGTTGCGAGGACACCGAGACGGTCTCGCCCGTCATGTACGAGGAGTAGTCGCTGGCCAGGAAGACGATCACGTTGGCCACCTCCCACGGCTCGGCCGACCGCCCGAACGCCTCCTTGGCGGCCAGCTCCGCCAGCAGCTCCTCGCTGGTCACCTTCGCCAGGAAGGGGTGCACGGCCAGTGACGGCGCCACCGCGTTGACCCGTACGCCGTGCTCGGCGACCTCCAGCGCGACGCACCTCGTCAGCGCCATCACCCCGGCCTTGGCCGCCGCGTAGTGCGCCTGCCCGCGCTGCGCCCGCCATCCGATCACCGAGGCGTTGTTCACGATCACCCCGGAGCCCTGGCCGATCATCTGCCGGACCGCGGCCCTGGTGCAGCGCATGGTGCCGTTGAGGGTGACGTCGAGGACCGCGTGCCACTGCTCGTCGGTCATCTCGGCCAGCGGGGCCGTACCGCCGAGGCCGGCGTTGTTGATCACGACGTCGAGCCGGCCGTGCGCCTCCACCACCGCGTCGAACAGCGCCAGCACCTGCGGCTCCGACGTCACGTCGCACGGGACCGCCAGGGGCTTGACCCCGGTCAGCTCGGTCAGCGCCTCGGCGGCGGCGGACAGGCGGCGCTCGTGCCGGTCGGACAGGACGATCGTCGCCCCCTCCTCGGCGCAGCGCCTGGCGGTGGCGTAGCCGATGCCCGCGCCCGCGGCGGCGGTCACCAGCGTGACCTTGCCGTCGAGCAGACCGTGCGACTTCGGATAGGGCGGTGCCATCCGTGCTCCAATCAGCGGGGGAGTCCGAGAGTGCGCTCGGCGATGATGTTCCGCTGGATCTCACTCGACCCGGCATAGATCGTGTCCGCCCGGCTGAACAAATACAAGCGCTGCAGGTCGTTCAGCCCGCCCGCCGCCACGAGCCCGGCCTTCCCCTGCACCTCCTGCGCCAGCTCGCCCAGCCGGCGATGCCACTCCGACCAGTAGAGCTTGGCGATCGACACCTCCGGGCCCGGGTCCGGGCCCAGCATCCGCAGGGCGTTCAGCCGCATGATCTCCAGCTCCAGCCACGACCGGACGAGCCGGTCGCGCAGCACCGGGTCCTTCGCCGCCCCGGTCCGCCGGGCGGTCGCGATCACCTCGGCCAGCTCCCGCCGGAACCCGATCTGCTGCCCCAGCGTGGACGCGCCGCGCTCGTGGCCCAGCGTGGCCATGGCCACCCGCCAGCCGTCGCCGGGCGCTCCGAGCAGGTTCCCCGCCGCCGTGCGCGCGCCGTCGAAGAACACCTCGTTGAACTCGGAGGTGCCGGTGAGCTGCCTGATCGGACGTACGGTGACCCCCGGCCCGCCCATCGGCACCAGCAGGTACGACAGCCCGCGATGCCGCTGTGAGCCCTCCTCGGTCCGGCACAGGACGAAGCACCAGTCGGCGACGTGGGCCAGCGACGTCCACACCTTCTGCCCGGTGATCACCCACTCGTCGCCTTCGAGCCGCGCCCTGGTCTGGACGTTCGCCAGGTCGGACCCGGCCTCGGGCTCGGAGTAGCCCTGGCACCACAGCTCCTCGCCCCGCTGGATCGGCGGGAGGAAGCGGTCTTTCTGCTCGTCGGTGCCGAACTCCAGGATGGTCGGGCCGATCAGCCCCTCGCCGATCAGGCCGACCCGGGCGGGGGCGCCGGCCCTGGCGTACTCCTCGTAGAAGGCGACCTGGTCGTCGAGGGAGGCGGCCCGGCCGCCGTACCGCTCGGGCCAGCTCAGGCAGGTCCAGCCCGCCTGGCCGAGCCGGCGTTCCCAGGCCAGGCGCAGCTCGTGCCCCTCGTGCTCCCTGCCGGGGCCGCCGAGCCCGCGGACGTGCGCGAACTCGCCGGACAGGCTCTCCTCCAGCCAGGCGCGGGCCTGCTCACGCAGGCTCAACAAAGCCCCCGTAGCCGCCCTGGAAGAAGACCAGGGGGCCGCCGTCGGCGTGCGTGTCGAGCTGCAGCACCCGGGCCACCACGATCATGTGGTCGCCGGCCGGGTGCTCGGCCTCGATCACGCAGTCGAGCCAGGCCAGCGCGCCTTCGAGCACCGGGTTGCCGCCGGGGGAGCCGGTCCAGGCCAGACCGGCGAACTTGTCGCCGCCCTTGGCCGCCATCTGCGCGCAGACCGGCTGCTGGTGCTCGGCCAGCACGTTCACCGTGACGACCTTCGCGCCGCGCACCCGGGGCCAGCTCGTGCTGGTGTGGGCCACGCAGAAGGCCACCAGCGGCGGGTCGAGCGAGACGGAGGTGAAGGAGTTGGCCGCCAGGCCGCACGGCTGGTCGTTCGCCGGGTCGAGGGCGGTGATCGCCACCACGCCGGTCGCGAACCTGCCGAGGACCTGACGGAACCGGCGGCTGTCGATGTGGCCGTTCCCGTTGTGCTGTGCTGGGCCGGGCGGCATGGCGGCTCCGTTGCGAGTCCTGCTGCGCTGGTGGGGCGCCGGAAGGCCGCGACAGCCGTCCGGCGCGATGAGCCGGGCAGCGTGTGTGCTCATGGGGTCCGCCTCCTCGTCACCGACTGCGCCCATCATACATACCAAGCGCTTGCTTGGACACTAGGCTCGTTCCCGAGACCCTGTCAACCCGCCCGGCGTCCGCCCGGCGCCTGGCCGGCGCCCGCTCGGGCTCCGGTCGGCGCTCGCCCTCCGGCGGTGGGGGCGCCCGCGGTTGACATGGTCAAAAAGGTGGGCATAGCGTGATCGGTGTGCCCAAGCGCTTGCTTGATTTCCGGGATGTGACCGCCATAGCGGGCATCGGCTACACCCCCTTCACCAAGAACTCGGGCGTCAGCACCCTCACCCTGGCCTGCCGCGCCATCCTGGCCGCCCTCGACGACGCCGGCCTGCCCCCGGACGCCGTGGACGGCCTGGCCACCCACCGCGTCGGCGACTCGGCCCCGCCCTCCCTGGTGGCCCCCGCCCTCGGCCTGCCCGACCTCGCCTGGCACCTCGACCAGTTCGGCGGCGGCAGCGTCTCGCACGCCGTCGTCGGCCAGGCCGCCCTGGCCGTGGCCACCGGTATGGCCGAGACCGTCGTCTGCTACCGCGCGATCAACGCCCGTTCCGAGTTCCGCATGGGCGGCACCGGACGTGGCGTGCCGGTCAGCCCCGAGGTCCAGTACCAGGCCCCGTACGGCTTCTTCGCCCCGCCGCAGCAGTACGCCATGTACGCCCGCGCCCACATGCTCCGGTACGGCACCAGGCCCGAGCACTTCGGCCGCCTCGCGGTCACCCAGCGCGCCAACGCGGTCAAGAACCCGCGGGCCCTCATGCGCACCCCCATCACGCTGGAGGACTACCTGGCCAGCAGGTGGATCGCCGAGCCGTTCCGCCTCCTGGACTGCTGCCTGGAGACCGACGGCGCCTGTGCCCTCGTCGTCACCACCGCCGAACGCGCCCGCGACCTGCGCCGCCATCCCGTCCTGATCTCGGCGGCGGCCTGGGGCGGCGGCACGTCCCACCTGTCGGGCACGGGCCCGGCCGATCCCACGGTGACCGCGGCCGCCGCCCTGGCCCCGCGCCTGTACGCGCAGGCCGGCCTCGGCCCCCGCGACGTGGACGTGGCCGAGATCTACGACTGCTTCACGTACTCGGTGATCGTGCAGCTGGAGGACTACGGCTTCTGCGCCAAGGGCGAGGGCGGCCCGTACGTGGAGTCGGGCGCCACGGCCCCGGACGGCGAGCTGCCGGTGAACACGCACGGCGGTTTCCTGTCGGAGGGGTACGTACACGGCGTCAACCACGTCGCCGAGGCGGTCGCCCAGCTCCGGGGCGAGGCCGGCGACCGTCAGGTGCCCGGCGCCGAGGTGGCGCTCTCGACCGCCCAGCCCGGCTACATCCTGCCCGCCACCTCCGCGCTGATCCTCAGGAGGTCGTGACCCATGACCCACGGTCCCCGTCCCGAGCCCGACCGCGACTCCGCCGAGTGGTGGGAGCGCCTGGCGCGGGAGGGGTTCGCGGTGCAGCGCTGCGACGGCTGCGGCACCGCGCGCTTCCCGGCGCGGGCCTTCTGCCCGTCCTGCCGGGGCGAGGCGTGGCGGTGGCTCCCGGTGCCGGCCGAGGGCGTGGTCGAGAGCTGGATCGTCAACCGGCGGGCCTTCCTGCCGGGGTCGGAGGAGCCGTACGTCGTGGTGATGGTCCGGCTGGAGGCCGTGCCCGGCTGCCTGGTGCACGGCAACTGGCGCGGCGCCGCCCCCGAGCCGCTGCCCGGCCAGCGCGTACGAGGGGTGCGCACGCGCGTCGACGACCGGCTGACCCTGCTCGACTGGGAGCCCCTGGACGGGGACGCGGATGCCCATTCGCCCGAGCGCACATCCTCCCGCTGATCGGTCCAGATCCGGACTTTCGTTTCGTACCGGAAATTCCCACCAGTCCCACCATTGCGAAGGTGCCTACAGGTTGGCCCCCGAGGGTTGATGATGAAGCTGAGGCGTCAACCATGGAGGCGACCCGGACGTGGCGGCGTACGTGTGCGGTAGCGACTCGGCGACAGACGTGACACCGAGGTCACGACCGCTGACCCCTGCCGCCCGCCCGGGCCTGGATCGGACGGCGCGCAGCCCTCCGGGCACGGGGGCGGTACGGCGGCGCAAGAGGGTCCCTCGGAGGAAGGCGCGTCCTGGCGGGCGTGGGGGACCCGCCAGGACGCGCTTCCTGCCCCGTGCGCGGCGACGCCAGGACTCCGGCGAGGGATGGAGTCCTAGGCCGCGAGTTCGCGCACGGAGTCGGTGGGGGTGTGCGAAGGCACGTGCCGCCGGCGACGAACGGTGCTGCGTCGAGCCGTACCGACAGGGTCATCGATGGGGTGCGTGACGGGGGCGCCACCCTCCTCGTTCCAGACAAAGGATCCGTCTATGCACCGCACGGTCGATTCGGTCGACACCGAGAGCACGGACATCGCCATTTCCAAGCTCTGGTGCTTGTGGGAGAACCCGTCGCGCCGCAACGCGTAACGCAGTGAACGAGTTGCTTCGCGGGGGTCCTGCCAGGGCAGGAACGGCGTGTCCGAGTGAACCGGCAACACTTTGGCCTCCACCCCCTCACCGGCCTTTAGATGGATTTGTACCAACGAATGGATGATGGGCCGGTCGAGGGGCTTCGGTCAAGGGGTTGTGGCCTGCTAGAACCAGATCGTCTAAATTGTTGGAACAAAAGGGGTGAAAGTGGCAAGGTCGGTGCTGTATCAGCAGGTGGCGGCGGAATTGCGTCGAGCCATCTACTCGGGTGTCCTCGGCCCCGGGGCGCAGCTGCCGACCGAGGCACAGCTCATGGAAGACCACGGGGTGAGCAGGAACACCGTCAGGCTGGCTCTCGGGGAGCTCGTCAACGAGGGGCTGGTCACGCGCACGCCGAGGCGCGGCACGGTGGTCCGCGACCGCAGGCCGCTGCTCATCTACCCGCAGCGCGAGCTGGAGCCGCAGCCCACCGGAGAACTGAAGGAGGCCTTCGCCTACGCCGTTGCGCAGGAAGGCCGGGCGCCGAGCCAGTACATTGAAGTGCTGACGGTTTCTCCCGTCGAGGAGATCGCCAGCAGGCTGGAACTGGCCGACGGAGAGCTGGCGGTCGTGCGTCGCCGCCTGCGGTTCGTCGACGGCCAGCCGTACAACACCAACGACTCCTACTTCCCCCGTGATCTGGTCGCCGACTCCGAGATCGCCAGGCCCGGAGACATCGCGCGCGGGGCGAACAGGGTTCTGGAAGAACTCGGGCACGCGCAGATACGCGTCGTCGACGACATCTGGGCCCGCATGCCCAACCAGGAGGAGGCCGAGCGCCTCCAACTCGAACTCGGCACGCCGGTCATGGTCTACGTCCGAGTCGGATACGACGGGGCGGACATGCCGGTGCGTGTCGCTGTGTCGGTGCTGCCCGCCGACAAACATCTGATCAGATACGAGCTCGATCGTCGCCGCTGACGGGCTCGGTTGAAGGGGTGATCCCGCCGGCCGGGCGCAGCGAGAAAGCCGCCTCGCTGGCCTAGGGGAGTCGTGCATACTCCCCTAAATCGCCATTTATCCATATATATCGGGTTGAGGACCCATATCGCCCCTGCGCGACATTGCGTCATCACGCTGTGTGTCGGCATGGGCACCCAACGCATCGAAGGGCTGTATTATGCACACAAACACCCTCCTTCACCCGCTCGCACTCCGGCGCGCGGAGCCCGCGGACCTCCCCGGCGTGCTCAGGCTTCTCGCGGACACCGCCGAGTGGCTGCACACCCAGGGAGTGCGGCAGTGGCCGCGGCAGGGATTCGGCCCCGAGCGGATCGAGCCGCTCATCGAGGAGCGGGTCCTGTACCTGCTCGACGACGAGCTGCGCTATCTCGACCCCGACGTCCAGGCCCCGCCGGTGGCGACCATCGCCCTCGACGGCAACGCCGACCCCGAGTTCTGGACCCCGGCCGACGCCCCGGGGGCCGCGCTCTACGTCCACAAGCTGGCCGTGGCCAGGCCGTGGTCCGGCAGCGGGCTCGGCGACGCGCTCCTCGACTGGGCCGGCTCCGCGGCCCGTTCGGCCGGGCTGCCCTGGCTCCGGCTCGACTGCGCCAAGGCCAACCCGCGGCTGCAGGAGTACTACCGCATGCGCGGCTTCCGGCACGTCCGCACGGTGGACCTGCCGCACCGCTCGTCCGGGGCCCTGTTCCAGCGGCCGTCGCGCGACCTGACGACGACGGCCTTCCGTGACCTGACGGTCGCGGAGCTGATCAGCGCCTAGCGAACCCCTCTGGCCGGATTCGGTCCGGAAGAGGGCCGGGTCCGGCCGGTGGTCGCGCGGCGCCGAGCCGCCGGCCGGTCGAGCGGGGCCAAGATCATACCGCAGCGGCCCCAATGGGCACGTGCGTTTCCGGCGCAAGTGGACAGAGCGCCATATAACCTCTTTGCCATGACCGGATCCCTCCTTGAGGTGATCGCGCTCAATGTGCGCGACGCCGTGGCCGCCGAGCAGGGCGGCGCCGACCGCCTGGAGGTCGTCGCCGACATGGCGGCCGACGGGCTCACCCCTGCACCGGAGACGGTCGCCGCGATAGCCGCGGAGTGCCCCCTTCCGCAGATGGTGATGCTCCGCTGCGAGGCCAACTTCACCGCCGACCCCGACGTCCTGGACCGGCTGCGCCGCGACGCCAAGGCGCTCGCGCAGGCCGGCGCCGCCGGGTTCGTGTTCGGCTTCCTGGACGGCGCGGGCGCGGTCGATCTGGCGGCCACCGAGGCGCTCATCCACGCCGTCTCGCCGCTCCCGTGGACCTTCCACCGCGCGGTCGACCACGCCGCCGACGTGCAGGCGTCCTGGCGGGCCGTGCGGCTGCTGCCCAACCTGGCCACCGTGCTCACCTCCGGCTCCCCCCAGGGCGTCGGCGCGGGGCTGGCCACGCTCAGGTCCAGGGCCGAGGCCGGCGACGGGTCGATCATCCTGGCCGGCGGCGGGCTGAAGCCGGCTCACGTGCCCGACCTGCTGGACTACGGCGTCCGCGCCTTCCACGTGGGCTCGGCCGTACGGGCGAGCTGGACGGACCCCGTCGAGTGGCGGCTGGTCCGGCAGTGGCGCTCCCTGGTCGAGCGCGACTGACCTGCCAGGGACCCCGGGCCGCGCGGCTCAGGGGTACAGGGCCGCGTCGGCGCGGCGGAGGGCGGCGGCCAGCGTCCTGACGGTGGCCGGCTCGTCCATGACGCCGCCCCCGGCCGCCCGCCCCTCCTCCCAGGCCCGTACGCGCTCCCGGTAGGAGTCGTAGTGGGCCAGGTGGAAGGCGTAGACGGTGGCGAACCTGCTGACGAGCTGCGCCGGATGCATGTCCCAGCCCTGGTGGAAGCCGTGGGCCAGGGAGTGGCCGACCAGCCGGGCATGCCTGCCCCACAGGGCGTGGACGTCGTCCGCCCGGTCGGAGGCGGGCCCGGCGGCCAGCGAGCCGTCGGACAGCTCGACGCCCGTGCCCGCGAACGCCGTCTGCATCACGTGCCTGGCATGGTCGCAGGCCGGATGGTCGAGGCGCTGCTCGTGCGGCGGCAGGCCGATGGCGGCGGTGTAGTCGAAGACGCCGAAGTGCGCCGCGGCCAGCCGCCCGCCGAGCGTCCCGGGCAGCTCGGCCCGCAGGAACGGCAGCGTCTGGGGAGCCTCCACCTGCATCTCGAAGCGCAGCCCGGACAGGCCGAGGCGCGCCTCCAGCCGTTCCAGCACGCCCGCGAACTGCCCGAGGTACGCCTCCATCAGCACCTTCGGGAACGTCACCGTGAACCCCGCCGGCAGCTCGCCCGCCCGCTCCAGCACCCCGGTCAGCAAGCCGCCGAGCGTGCGCACCGACCGGCCCGGGTCGCCGTCGGCGAACGACTTCACCCGCAGCCCCCACCGCCGCGGCAGGGTCCCGGCGGCGTGCAGCTCGGCCACGGCCCGCGCGGCCCGCTCGGCGTGCGCGTCCTCCTCCTCGTGCGGGCGCACGCCGTAGCCGTCCTCGAAGTCGATCCGCAGGTCCTCGACCGGCTCGCGGGCCAGCTTGCCGAGCACCCGGTCGCGCACGCCGGGCGCGAACGCCTCCAGATGCGCCTCGGCCAGCCGGAGCGCCCGCTCTCCCCACTCGGCGACGGTCGAGGCGGAGAACCGGTCGGCGGGCACGTAGACGGTGTGGACCGGCTGCCAGCCCGGCTCGGCCATGGGGTAGCGCGCCCGCTGCGCCGCGTGGACCTCGGCGAAGCCGGGCACGGGCTCGTCGTGCACGTACGGGCTCATTCCGGGTGGGCGCAGGCGCGGAGCATGGTGTCGACGCCGACCAGCTTGACGCGTTCGCCCCGGCCGAGCGATCGGGCCAGCTCGCCCTCGGCCCGTTCGATGGCCAGCCAGTCGTCGTAGGTCACCGGCCGCACGCCCCGCTCGGCCAGCAGCGACTCGACCGACGGCCGCGACGCCCGCGCGCCGCCCTCCGGGGACTCGCCCTCCAGGTCGGCCAGCAGCGTGCGGACCGTCTCGGCGGCGTCGGACTTGTTGGTGCCGATGACGCCGGTCGGCCCGCGTTTGAGCCAGCCCGCCACGTACTCGCGCGGACGCACCCGGCCCGCCTCGTTGGGCACGGTCATGGTCCGCTCGGAGAACGGCACGCCGGGCAGCGGGACGCTCTGGTAGCCGACCGAGCGCAGCACCATGCCGACGGGCAGCGTCTCGTACTCGCCGGTGCCGACGACGCGGCCCTCCTCCGACAGGCGGGTGCGTTCGAGCCGGAGCCCCTCGACCCGGTCGGCGCCCAGGATCTCCACCGGCCGCAGCCAGAAGCGCACGTCGAGGCGGCGCGGCCGGCCCACGGGCTCGCGGCCGGCCCACGACTGCAGGACCTTGATGTTGCCCTGGACCTGGCGCGGGAAGTCGGCGCCGAGGACGGCCGCCTCGTCGGGGCGCACGCAGACGTCGGCGTTGGCCAGCTCGCCGAGCTCGCGCAGCTCCTTCAGGGTGAACTTGGCGTGCTCGGGCCCCCGCCTGCCGACCATGTGGATCGCCTTGACCTGGCTCTGGCTCAGCCGGTCGAGGACGTCGTGGGGCACGTCGGTGTGCCGCAGCTCGTCGGCGGTCTTGGCCAGCACGCGGACGACGTCGACGGCCACGTTGCCGACCCCGATCACCGCGACCTCGGAGGTGTCCAGCGTGAAGCGGCCGGGATCGACGTCGGGATGGCCGCAGTACCAGTTGACGAAGTCGGTGGCCGCCACGCTGCCCGGCAGGTCCTCGCCGGGGATGCCGAGCCGCCGGTCGACCATCGCGCCCGTGCAGTAGACGACCGCGTCGTAGACGCGAAGCAGGTCCGCGACCGAGACGTGGTCGCCCAGCGTGACGCCGCCGAGGAAGCGCACCTGGGGCAGTTCGAGGACCCTGCGCAGGTAGTTCGCGATCGACTTGATCGAGGTGTGGTCGGGCGCCACGCCGTACCTGACCAGCCCGTACGGCGTGGGCAGCCGTTCCAGGACGTCGACCAGCACAGGCTCGGCCGCCTGCTTGACCAGCGCCTCGGCCGTGTAGATCCCGGCCGGGCCCGACCCGATGACCGCCACGTGCAACGCCACGCTGCCTCCTCATGCCGGTGAAGGTGCGACGCGGAGGACGCGTCCCTAGAGGTGCAACCGGCCCGTGTGCTCGATGTATCCCCGGTCGCCCGCAGGTGAACCCGTCTCCCGTGAATACCCGTCCAACCGGATTCTCGCTCACGGGGCTCCTCATGGCAGCCCCTGAAACGCCGCTATCCGGCGACGGCCCGCGAGCGCAGGAGGAGCTTGTCGACCTTGCCGTTGACATTGACGGGCAGCGCGTCCACCACTTCGACGCGCTTGGGCACCTTGTAGTTGGACATGTTGGCCTTCGCCCAGTCCAGCAGCGCGCCGGCGGTGACGCGGACGTCCGGCCGGGGCACCACGTACGCCACGCCGGCCTCGCCGGAGACCGGGTCGGGCACGCCGACCACGGCGGCCTGGGCCAGCGAGCCCTCGCGCAGCAGGAGCGCCTCGACCTCGGCGGGCGAGACGTTGAACCCGTTGACGATGTAGAGCTCCTTCTTCCTGTCCACGATGGCGAGGTTGCCCGCCTCGTCCAGCACGCCGACGTCGCCGGTGTGCAGCCAGCCGTCGGCGTCGATCACCTCGGCCGTCCTGCCGGGCTCGTCCCAGTAGCCGCGCATGACGCCGTAGCCGCGTTGCAGGATCTCGCCGCGCCGGCCGGGCGCGACCTCCTTGCCGTCGTCGTCCACGATCTTGACCTCGATGCCGGGGACGGCCCTGCCGGTGGTGTTCGCGATCACGTCGATGGGGTCGCCGGCCCGCGTCATGGACACGACCGTGCCCTCCATCAGCCCGTACGCGTTGATCATCCGTTCCAGGCCGACCCGCTCGGCCAGCCGGGTGATCAGCGTGGCGGGCACGGAGGCGGCCCCGCAGATGGCCACCCGCAGGGAGGAGACGTCCCAGTCGGCGCGGTCCAGCTCGTCCAGGATCCGGGCGAACAGGGTGGGCGGCCCGGCCAGGATCGTCACCTTCTCGGCGGAGATCAGCGACATCAGGGCGTCCGGCGAGAACACCGGGATCGGCAACATCGTGGCCCGCCGCAGCACGCACGCGACGAGCCCGGCGTTCAGCCCGAACCCGTGGTTGAACGGCGCGATCACCGGATAGCGGTCGTGCTCGTCCAGCGTGACGATCTCCGCCCAGTCCCAGTAGCCGCGCAGGACCTGGGCGTGGTCGAGCATCACGCCCTTGGGCGTGCCCGTGGTGCCGGAGGTGGACATGATCTCGCACAGGTCGCCGGGCCCGACCGCGAGCGCGCGTTCCTCGACAGCGCGTCCGCTCACGCCGCCCGGCTCAAGGTCGCCGGCCGGGCGCACGGCCACCCGGGCGTCCATGGGCGGCAGCAGGCCGGCGAGCGGCGGATCGCCGACGATGACGACCTTCACCCCGGTCCGGCCGATCAGCCTGGCCGCCTCGATGCCCTTGTACCGCGCCGACAACGGCACGAGGACGGCCCCCGCGTCCCAGACGCCGAACGCGTGCCGCACCCATGACGCCGAGTTCGGGCCCCAGATGGCCACCCGGTCGCCGGGTTCCACGCCGAGGGCGATCAGCCCCCGGGCGACCTCGGCGGCTCCCGCCCTGAGCTGCGACAGCGTGACGCGCGTGCCGCCCTCGACGACCGCGACGGCGTCCGGGTGGCGGGCGGCCTGGTCGCGCAGCATGCGGGGGAGCGTCCCCCAGTCGGGCATCGATGCCATCGGCTACTCCGTCGCGCTAGCTGACGAGGGCCCTGTCCCGGCCGAGATGGTGGCCGCGCCGGTCGTCCACCGTGCCGGGCACGGGGGTCTCCAGGACGTCCTGGGCGATCCGCACGTCGATCGAGATCGGGGTCAGGGCGCGCACGGCCTGCTCGATCCTCGACCGCCACATGGGGTTCCTGACCAGGCTCTCCCGGCCGAACGAGACGGTCAGGGCGGCGGCGTCCAGGGTGCCCTGGCGCTCGACCGACAGCTCCCAGCCGGTCACCCCGTCGATCTTCGACAGCGCCTTCTCGACCCGCGGCAACGCCAGCCACACGCCCCTGACCAGAACGTGGTCGCCGACGGTGTGCGCGGGGGCGGGCAGCCCGGAGCCGCCGGCCCTGGCCACCAGGCCGGTCCTGAGCACGGCGTCGCCCAGCGTGGAGTGCCCGGACGGCGTGAGGACCAGCTCGGCCAGCGGGTCCTGCCCGCCGGCCAGGTCGTCCTTGGTCAGCGAGGCCAGGCCCAGCACGCCGTCGGCGAGCGGGGTGAGCGGCGCGTCCTCGGCGGTCCGGTACGCCAGCGCGCCCCCGCTGAACGGGCTGGCCAGCACCTCCGTGACCGCGCAGCCGAACTCGCCGGCCAGATGTCCCATCGTCCGCCTGGAGGCGATCTCGCCGGTCAGGACGATGTGGTCGAGCCCGAGGTCGAGCGGGTCGAGGAGGAACTCCAGGTGCAGGCGGGCCAGCAGGTCCATCGCGCCCGTCGGGGTGCTGACCAGCGTGGTCGCGCCGAGCGCGGTCAGCGCGTGGTGCAGGCGCAGGCGGCCGCGCGGCCCGACGGCGGCGGCGGCCCGCGCCACCTGCGCGGCGGCGGCGGCCCACAGCGCGCCCGCGGGCTCGGCGAGCGCCACCACGACCCGGTCGCGCCCGCCGACCCCGGCCGCGCGCAGCGCCGCCGCGGTGAGCCCGGTCGCGGCGGCGGCGTCGTCCGGGCCGAGCGGGAACACGCTGGACAGGTCGGGCGCCACGAGCAGCAGCCCCTCGGCGGAGCGGGCGGCCGAGGCGAGGTCGTCGCGGGTCAGCCAGCGGGCGGCGGTCAACGGGCCACCTCGTTCATGAACAGCGTCATCGACTCGCACACCCGCTCGTGGGCCAGCCCGCCGACCTGCGCCTGGATGATCAGGTCCGTGGCGCCGGCCTCGGCGATCCTGGCCAGGGCCTTGCGCGAGCCCTCGACGTCGTCCACCACGACCATGAGGTGCTCGCGCAGGGTGGCCATCGCCTCCTCCGGCGGCATCCCGGCGGCGAGCTGGCCCAGCACGCGGTGGGTGGCGTGCCGGGCGTCGTAGTAGTCGGGCGGGGTGACCAGGTTGACCTGGCGGCGGATGTACCACAGGACGGCGTCGGCGGCCGTGGCGGTGGCCTCGTCCCGGGTGGGGGCGGCGAACCAGGGGATCATCAGCGCCACGCGCCGGGAGGCGGGGTCGAATCCGCTCTCGGCCAGGCACTCCCGATATCTCGCGATGTCGGCGGCGACGTCGTCGATGCCCTTGAGCATCGTCATGCCCAGCAGGTTGTAGCCGTGCCGGGCGGCGGCCAGGTAGCCCTCCAGCGAGGTGGAGGCCACCCACACGGGCGGGTGCGGCTCCTGGACCGGACGGGGGTAGACGGCCACGTCGGGGATCTCGAAGAACTCGTTCGACCTGCTGATCGGCTCGCCGTCGGCGCGCCAGATGGCGAGCGTGGCCTCCAGCGAGTCCTCCCAGATCTGCCGCGACTTCTCGAACGGCCGCTGGAAGGCCTGGTACTCCAGGGGGGAGGCGCCGCGTCCGGTGCCGAACTCGACCCGGCCGCCGCTCAGCACGTCGAGGGTGGCGACCCGCTCGGCGGTGCGGATGGGCGACTGGAACGGCAGCAGCACCACGCCGAGCCCGAGGTGGATGCGCTCGGTGCGCTGGGAGATGGCCGCCAGGACCAGGTCGGGGGCGGAGGAGTGGGAGAAGCCCCTGGTGAAGTGGTGCTCGACGAACCAGGCCGTGTCGAACCCCAGCCGATCGCCGAGGACGACCTGCTCGATCACGTTCTGGAACGCCTGTCGTTCGACCCCGCGGGTGCGGCCGCGGACCTCCAGTTCGTACCCCAGGCTGATCCGTAGGGACGTCATCGCGCCTCCGGCGAAAGTAGTGAACCAAGCGCTCGCTTGGTAGAGCGTATCAGGGCCGAAGACTTGCGGGAAGGGCGCGCCGCCGATCAGAGTGGTTGCTCGTGAGGCGAAAGCACGCGCTGCGGCGGTCGAAGGACGGCACGTTCCACGACCATGGCGACGACGATCCCTCGCTGCCCGACGCGCGCGCCTACGAGGCTTTCGGCCGGGTCATGGCCGCCCTCGCGACCGAGGCCGACGTCATCGAGTCGTGCCGCGACCTGACGTGGTGGCGCGGCGCCGACCGGAGCTGGCACATCGAGTGGCGCGACGGGCCGTACGCCTCGGAGGTGGCCGCGCTGCTCGCCGCCCAGGCCGGCGACGCCGGTGGCGCGCCGCTCACGGCCGCCGGCCCCGCGGGCGCGGGCTCGGCGGTGCTGGAGGTGATGGGGGTGCGCTTCGAGCTGCGCGCGATCGACCCCATGGGCCGGGCGCGGGTGCGCGCGCGGCCGGGGTTGTGGCGTCTGGCCGAGGCGCTCGACACCACCCGCCGCACCAACACCCGTCATCCGTGGGAGGAGCTGCTCGGCGGCTGAGCCGCCTCACGCCTGGCCGAAGACGTGCGCGGCCAGGCGGGCGCGGTGCGTTCGCGGCGGGCACAGGAGCTGGGCGTCGGACGTGGCACGCTTCAGATACCGGTGCGCCGGATGCTCCCAGGTCACCCCGATCCCGCCGTGCACCTGGATGTTCTCGCCCGCCGCCGTCAGGTACGCCTCCGCGCAGTACGACCCCGCGACGGCCGCGAAGACCTCCGTCTCCGTCTCCGTCTCCGTCTCCGACGCCGCCGCCGCCGCCTCCGCCGCCGCCCGTGCCGCCGAGCGGGCGGACTCCACGAGCAGCAGCACGTCGGCCAGCTTGTGCTTGATCGCCTGGAACGAGCCGATCGGCCGGCCGAACTGCCGCCGCGAGCGCGCGTACTCGGTGGCCATCTCCAGGCAGCGCGCCGCGCCGCCGGTCTGCTCGGCCGCCAGGGCCGCGATCCCGAGGTCGCGTACGCGGGCCCACGACGTCCCCGGGCCCAGCCGTCGTACGGGGGCGCGGTCGAAGGTCAGGGAGACGAGGGGCCGGGTCTCGTCCATGGTCGGGTACGCCGTCCGCCGCGTCGGCGCGGCCTCCACCAGGTGTCCGCCGGCGTAGGCGAGCACGATCTCGCCGTCCAGCGCGTACGGGGCCGAGCCCGAGAGCCGGTCGCCGGCCAGCGTCAGGTCGCCGTCGCCCGGCAGCAGGACGGTCGCGGTCGCCGTCCCCGAGGCCAGCTCCGGCAGCAGCCGGGCCCGCGCCTCCTCGTCGCCGTCGGCCATGAGCGCCCCGACGGCCAGCACGGCCGACTGCAGGAACGGGTGGGGTGACAGCGCGCGTCCCAGCTCCTCGGCCACGGCCGCCGCCTCGGCCGGGCCGCAGCCCGCGCCGCCGTACTCCTCGGGCACGAGCAGCCCCGCCGCGCCCACGTCCCGCGCGAACGCCTGCCACGTCGCGTCCGGCCGGTCGGCGAGGTAGGCGCGGACGACGGCGCCGAGCTCATCGGAGAGGGTCACCCGAGCATAGTAAACCAAGCGATTGCTTGTCTTAGATTCGGATGACCGAAATTTGCCTTTTTTGGATGGATACATAATCTGGATGCGGTCATCCCTAGACATTTCCGGGGGAGGGATTGACCAGGGAATGAAGATGAACCACACCGCGATCGAGTACGCCGACTTCGCCGAATGCGACCGGCGCCTGCGCCGCATGGAACGCCATGTGCTGGCGGCCTTCCTGGCAGGACTGGCCGTCGGTCTCGTCGGCATGTTCACCGCCGGCAAGGGCCCGGAATGGTTCGGCCAGCTCTACGACCCCTACGCCTACCTGACCCTCGCGCTGGTCGTGGGCGCCACCGCGTCGGGGTTCGGCTGGGCGCTGCTGACCACGTTCCTGGCGGCGGTGTCCACCCTGGTCGCGGCCATGGGCGCGGGCGCGCTGCGCGGTGTGGACGGCTTCGACATCATCGGCGGCGGCGTCGCCGGGCTGAACTGGACGGTCGGCCTGCTCGTCGGCCTCGGCCTGCTCGCCTACGTCACCCGCAGGCGGGACCGCTGGGGCGACCTGGCCGCGGGCGCGATCGGCGCCCTGCTGATCGCCGACGTCGTCGACCGCGCGACCCCCGGCTTCATCGACAGCGAGCAGTCCTTCTGGCCCGGTCCCGCCACGGTGGTCGCGCTGCTGGCCGTGGCCCTGGTCGTGGTGCTGCGCAGGAACCGGCGGGCACGCGTGCGCGCCCTGGCGGTCTCGGCCGTCTTCGCCGGTCTGTTCACCGTGTGCCTGGGCGTCTTCGTGGGCGGCTGGCTGCCCCTGTCGGCCTGAGCGGGCGTACCGGCCGCGAACCCGGCGATCCGGGCCGATCAGGACCCGCGCCCGATTAACGCCGCGCGGCGCGGCTCCCCGAGTCGATAGCCTGTAATCCTTCAGATCCAGGCCCGAGCAAGGAGTAGCCGTGTTGCTGCGCATGTCGTCGTTGTTTCTTCGCACCCTGCGGGACGACCCGGCAGACGCGGAAGTGCCGAGCCACAAGCTCCTCGTCCGCGCCGGCTACGTCCGCCGCGTGGCCCCCGGCATCTACTCGTGGCTGCCCCTCGGCAAGCTGGTGCTGGAGAACGTCACCAGGATCGTCCGCGAGGAGATGAACCGGATGGGCGGCCAGGAGGTGCTCTTCCCCGCCCTGCTGCCCCGCGAGTACTACGAGGCCACCGGCCGCTGGACCGAATACGGCGACACCCTGTTCCGGCTCCAGGACCGCAAGGGCGCCGACTACCTCCTCGGCCCCACGCACGAGGAGCTCTTCACCGACATGGTCAAGGGCGAGTACTCCTCGTACAAGGACTACCCGGTCACGCTCTACCAGATCCAGACCAAATACCGCGACGAAGCCAGGCCCAGGGCCGGCATCCTGCGCGGCCGCGAGTTCCTCATGAAGGACTCCTACTCCTTCGACCTCGACGACGACGGCCTCAAGCGCTCCTACGAGCAGCACCGCGAGACCTACATCCGCACGTTCGAGCGGCTCGGCATCGAGTACAAGATCGTGTTCGCCACCTCGGGCGCGATGGGCGGCTCGGCCTCCGAGGAGTTCCTGGCGCCGACCCCCACCGGCGAGGACACGTTCGTGGCCTGCCACTCCTGCGGCTACGCGGCCAACGCCGAGGCCGTCACCACCACCGCGCCGCCCGCCCGCGACCTCGACGACGCCGCGCCGATGCGGGTCCTCGACACGCCCGACACCCCGACCATCGAGTCCCTGGTGTCCTACGTCAACGAGCGCCACGGCCTGTCCGTCACCGCCGCCGACACGCTGAAGAACGTCGTCGTCAAGGTCACCACCCCCGGCTCCGACAAGGTCGAGACGCTGATCATCGGCGTGCCCGGCGACCGCGAGGTCGACTTCAAGCGCCTGGAGGCCGCGCTCGCGCCCGGCGAGCCCGCCATCTTCGAGGCCGCCGACTTCGCCGCCCACCCCGGCCTCGTCCGCGGCTACATCGGCCCGCAGATCCTGCGCGAGCTCGGCATCCGCTACCTCGTCGACCCGCGCGTCGTCACCGGCAGCTCCTGGGTCACCGGCGCCAACGAGCCCGGCAAGCACGCCGCCGACGTGGTCGCCGGGCGCGACTTCGTCCCCGACGGCACGATCGAGGCCGCCGAGGTGCGCGCCGGCGACCCCTGCCCCCGCTGCGGCTCCCCGCTGTCCATCGACCGCGGCATCGAGATCGGCCACATCTTCCAGCTCGGCCGCAAGTACGCCGACGCCGCCGGCCTCGACGCCCTGGGCCCCGACGGCAAGCCCGTCCGCATCACCATGGGCTCCTACGGCATCGGCGTCTCGCGGGCCGTGGCCGTCATCGCCGAGCAGGCCCACGACCAGCTCGGCCTGGTGTGGCCGCGCGAGGTCGCGCCCGCCGACGTGCACATCGTCGGCACCGGCAAGGAGAACCAGGTCGAGGCCGCCCTTGAGCTGGCCGGCGAGCTGGAGGCGCAGGGGCTGCGGGTGCTCGTCGACGACCGCGCCCAGGTCTCGCCGGGCGTCAAGTTCAAGGACGCCGAGCTGCTGGGGGTGCCCACGATCGTGGTGATCGGGCGGGGGCTGTCGCAGGGCGTCATCGAGCTGCGCGACCGGGTGACCGGCGTCAAGGAGGAGATCCCCCTCGCCGAGGCCGCCACCCGCATCCTCGCCGCCTGCCGCTGACCCGCGACCTGCGGGCCGGGCGACTTCCCGCCCGCCCGCGGTCCGGTCTCGCTGTCCCGGCTCCCGCGATGGGGCTGCTGTCCGGCTCCCGGGGCTCCGGGCCGCTGTTCCACCTCCCTGCGATGGGGCCGGGCCGCTGGTCGGTGCCCCATAGGGGGCGGTTCGTGGTGTTGTCAGCCGCCGGAGCGGGACGGGGCCGGTGTGGGGGGCGGGGTGCTGCCCGGCATGCCGGGGAAGGCCGCGGGCGGCGCCGGCTGGAAGGCGTAGGCGCGGGTCGCCGACTCCTGCATGGCCAGGGCGGCGTACTTGCGCAGCGCCGGGTCCGCGGCGGCGGCCAGCTCCAGATAGGCGGCCGTGATGCCGCTCTCCAGCTGCACGGCCAGCCGGGCGGCCTGCGCGGCGCCCGTGGGCACGTACGGCAGCGCGTAGGAGGGCTCCGACTCGTTCGGCCGGCCCCCGCGACCGATGATCAGATTGCGGAGCTGGTCGCGGCGGGCCCGGTGGGCCTCGTACGCGGCGCCGGTCAGGTCCCGCAGGGAGCCGGTCGTACGCGCCCCCAGGAGCCCGTAGGCGAACACGGCGGCGTGCTCGGCGGCCAGGGCCTTGCGCAGCTTCCCGACGTCGTCCCCGTCCATCAGGGCGCTTTGCCGCGCGGCGCTGTCCATCACGAACCCGTTCATCCCGATCCCGTTCACGACGACTTGGGCAGCGACACGGCGTGGACCGCCTCGCACGCCCCGATGCTGGCGAGGAGCTGGGCCACGCCGGGGGACAGGCCGGCGAGCTGACGAGGCCGTTGCGCCGCGGCCCGGCGCTCCACGTCCCGCAGCCGCGACAGCGTGGGCTTGGGCGGCTTCGACGGCGTGGCGCTCGGCGACGCGCCCGGCGAGGCAGGCGCGGAGCCGGCCGGCGAGGAGGCGGACGGCGAGGCGGGCGGCGGGCCCGCGGGCAGGTATTTGCGCAGCTCCGCCAGGTGCGCCTGGTGCCGGGCGCGGAAGGGCTCCAGGGACTCGGCGCCGCCCGCGATCAGCGCCGAGTAGAGGGCGACCGTGCGCTCCTTGTCGGCGACCACCTGCCGCAGCAGAACGGTCTCGGGCGAGTCGGGCGCCGGGGTCGCGGGCCCGGCGGGACCCGAGGCGCTGCAGGCCGTCAGGGCGGCCGCTCCGCCCGCCAGCACGGCTCGCCTGGAGAGGTGACGCGGGCGCACGGGCTTGGACCTCCGGTGACTACGGACCCGGTGACGAGGGACCCCAGTGACCGGGGCGCCGACGGCGACGGCTCCAGGTGACTGCGGACGCAGATAGCATCGTACGGGCTGGTGCCCGGGAACGCCGTCAGGCGACGCTCCGCCACTCGACCACGACGAGTGGCGCTCTCTCCGTGCCTCCGTACAGATAGGGTGTCAACTGTCGTCGCTGGCTGCGCAGCCAGACGGCGGAGAGCCAGTGGCGAGGTCCGCCCGGCTGAGACATGACAATAGGGGAGGTCGATATGGGCAGCGCATCACCCCGCGACCACCTGATGAAGCTCCTGGAGCCCGTGGTCGGCGCGGAGGGCCTCGATCTGGAGGACGTCACGGTCACCCAGGCGGGCAAGAGGCGGTTGCTGCGCGTGATCGTCGATCGCGACGGCGGCGTGAGCCTCGACGACATCGCCGACGTGAGCCAGGCCGTCTCCACGGCGCTCGACGAGGACGACGTGATGGGGCAGGCCGCCTACACCCTTGAGGTCTCCTCTCCGGGCGTGGACCGCCCGCTCACCGAGCCGCGCCACTGGCGCCGAGCCGCCAAGCGGCTGGTGAAGGCCGAGATGAGAGACGGCACCGTGGTGGAGGGCCGCGTTACGGCGGCGGACGAGAGCGGCGTCGACCTCGACGTCGCCGGCTCCGCGCGCCGGCTCGATTACCAGGACCTGACCCGAGGCCGGGTGCAGGTGGAGTTCCGCCGGATCGACGACACCGACGACGTCGACGGCGACGAAGGCTAAGGGGGAAGCCTCGTGGACATCGACATGAGCGTCCTGCGCAGCCTGGAGCGGGAGAAGGACATCTCCTTCGACCTGGTCGTCAAGGCGATCGAGGACGCGCTGCTGATCGCCTACTTCCGCACCGAGGGCTCGGCGCCCAAGGCGCGCGCCGAGCTCGACCGCGGCAGCGGCCACGTCACGATCTGGGCGGCCGAGCTCGACGACGAGGGCGACGTCGTCAGGGAGTTCGACGACACTCCGGGTAACTTCAGCCGGATCGCCGCGACCACCGCCAAGCAGGTCATCCTGCAGCAGCTCCGCGACGCCGAGGACGAGATCAACTTCGGCGAGTTCGCCAGCCGCGAGGGCGAGCTGGTCTCGGGCGTGATCCAGCAGGGCAAGGACCCGCGCGTGGTGCTGGTCGACCTCGGCAAGATCGAGGCCGTGCTGCCGCACGCCGAGCAGGTCCCGGGCGAGGACTACGTGCACGGCGAGCGCATCCGCGCCTACGTGGTGCAGGTGAAGAAGGGCCACAAGGGGCCGTCGGTGACGCTGTCGCGCACCCACCCCGGCCTGGTCAAGAAGCTGTTCGCGCTGGAGGTGCCGGAGATCGCCGACGGCACCGTGGAGATCGCCGCGGTGGCCCGCGAGGCCGGCCACCGCACGAAGATCGCGGTCCGGTCGCGCAAGCCGGGCGTCAACGCCAAGGGCGCCTGCATCGGTCCGATGGGCTCGCGCGTCCGCAACGTGATGACCGAGCTGCACGGCGAGAAGATCGACATCATCGACTGGTCCGAGGATCCGGGCGAGTTCGTCGGGAATGCGCTGTCGCCGGCCCGTGTTTCCCATGTCGAGGTTCTCGATCTCGAAGGACGGGTCGCACGGGTGACGGTCCCCGACTACCAGCTTTCGCTGGCCATCGGCAAGGAAGGGCAGAACGCCCGGCTTGCCGCAAGGCTCACCGGATGGCGTATTGACATCCGGCCTGACACACAAGCCGAGGATGCCGCCGGTTCCGTAGATGCGTCAACACGGTAAGCTGGAATATGGTGGCCACGCGGCCCCACAGCGCACCTGTGTGGGCTGCAGGGTTCGCACGGCTAAGTCCGAGCTGCTCCGCCTGGTGCGGATCGAGGACCATCTGGTCCCTGATCTGCGAGGACGGCTTTCTGGCCGCGGTGCATCGCTGCATCCGTCCTTGAGCTGTCTGGAGCTTGCCGAGCGTCGCCGAGCGTTCCCGCGCGCGTTCCGCGTGCCGGGGCCGCTTGACGTCTCGCGAGTGCGGGCACACCTGGAGGAGGAATCACGAAATGTCATGTAGGACGCCGAGTTGATGGGCGGAGTCAGATTGCTATGAGCGCCTGATGAGCACGCGGCGATGAAGACGTCAAGTTAACGACGGTCCGGACGGCACAGCCAGCCTCCCGGGCCGAGTAAGGGAGTGCAGTGGCGAAGGTCCGGGTATACGAGCTCGCTAAGGAGTTCGGCGTAGAGAGCAAGGTCGTCATGGCCAAGCTCCAAGAGATGGGGGAGTTCGTCCGATCGGCGTCCTCGACCATCGAGGCGCCGGTGGTCCGCAGGCTCACCGAAGCTCTGGGCGCATCGAAGGGTGGGCCCTCCAGGGGCGGCGGTTCGTCGTCCAACAGGCCGCAGCCGCCCAAGGCTGCGCCCCGTCCGGCAGAACACCAGGCCGGCAACGGCGCCGCGGAGGCGCCGACCCCTATTTCTCCGCGTCCGGGTCCGGCTCCGAGGCCAGGACCGCGTCCCGGCCCCGCGGGTCCCGCGGGCGGCGCGCAGCCGCGTCCGCCGGTGCCGATGCCCCACCAGCCGCAGCAGCAGCCCGAGGCGGCGCGCGGCGAGACCTCTGGGGCTCCGCAGGCCCGCTTCGAGAGCGCGGCCGGTTCCGGCGCGCCCGCGCGTCCGACTCCGGGGCCGCGTCCGGGTCCCGCCGCCCGTCCGGGTCCGGGTCCCAAGCCCGGTCCGGCGCCCCGTCCCGGGCAGCCTTCCGGCGGCGGTGGCGGCGGCCAGCAGCAGGCTCCGCGTCCGGGTGCGCCCGCAGGCGGCGGCCCGCGTCCCGGTCCCGGTCCCAAGCCGGGTCCGCGTGGCCCGCGTCCGGGTAACAACCCGTTCTCGTCCAACGCCAGCGGCATGGGCCAGTCGCGTCCGCCGCGTCCCGGCGGCAACCGCGACGGCGGTGGCCCCGGCCAGCGCGAGCGTCGTGAGGGTCCGCCGCGTGACGGCGCGATGCCGCGTCCGCCGCGTCCCGGTGGCGGCGGCGAGGCCGGTCCGCGTCCCGCGGGTCCGCGTCCCGGTCCGCCCGGTGCGGCCGGTCCGCGTCCGGGTCCCGGCGCCGGTGGTCCGCGTCCCGGTGGGCCGCGTCCCAACCCGATGATGATGCCGCAGGGTCGTCCTGCCGGTCCGGGCGGTGGCCCGCGTCCCGGTGGCGGCGGCGGTGGCGGTCGTCCCGGCGGCGGTGGCGGCGGTGGCCGTCCCGGCGGTGGCGGCGGTCGTCCCGGTGGCGGCGGCGGCTTCGCCGGTCGTCCCGGTGGCGGCGGCGCCGGTCCCCGTACCGGCACCGGTGGTCCCGGTGGCGGCGGCGGTGGCTTCGGCGGTCGTCCCGGTGGCGGCGGCCGTGGTCGCGGCGGTGGCACGGCGGGCGCGTTCGGGCGTCCCGGCGGCCGTCCCGCGCGTGGTCGTAAGAGCAAGCGTCAGAGGCGCCAGGAGTTCGACAACATGTCGGCGCCGGCGATCGGCGGTGTGCAGGTCGCTCGCGGCAACGGCGCGACGATCCGCCTGCCGCGCGGCGCGTCGCTGTCCGACTTCGCCGACCGCATCGGCGCGAACCCCGCCTCGCTCGTGCAGATCATGCTGCACCTCGGCGAGATGGTGACCGCGACCCAGTCGGTCAACGAGGAGACGTTGCAGCTCCTCGGCGCGGAGCTCGACTACAACATCCAGGTCGTCAGCCCGGAGGAGGAGGACCGCGAGCTTCTCGAGGCCTTCGACATCGAGTTCGGCGAGGACGAGGGCGACGAGGGCGACCTCGCCGCGCGTCCGCCGGTCGTGACCGTCATGGGTCACGTCGACCACGGTAAGACCAAGCTGCTCGACGCCATCCGCAAGACCAACGTGGTGGCGCGCGAGGCCGGTGGCATCACCCAGCACATCGGTGCCTACCAGGTCGCCACGACGCATGAGGGCGAAGACCGGAAGGTCACCTTCATCGACACCCCGGGTCACGAGGCGTTCACCGCCATGCGTGCCCGAGGCGCCAAGTCCACCGACATCGCGGTGCTGGTGGTCGCGGCCGACGACGGTGTGAAGCCGCAGACGATCGAGGCGCTCAACCACGCCCAGGCGGCCGACGTGCCGGTCGTGGTCGCGGTGAACAAGGTCGACAAGGAGGGTGCCGACCCCAACAAGGTCCGCGCCCAGCTCACCGAGTACGGCCTGGTCGCCGAGGAGTACGGCGGCTCGACCCTGTTCGTCGACATCTCGGCGAAGAACGGCACGGGCATCGACAACCTCCTCGAGGCGATCCTGCTCACCGCCGACGCCGAGCTCGACCTGCGGGCCAACCCGACGATGGACGCCCAGGGCATCGCGATCGAGGCGCACCTCGACAAGGGCCGCGGCCCCGTCGCGACCGTCCTGGTCCAGCGCGGCACGCTGCGCGTGGGCGACTCGATCGTGTGTGGCGAGGCCTTCGGCCGCGTCCGCGCGATGCTCGACGACAACGGCGACCCGGTCGAGGAGGCCACGCCGTCCCGTCCGGTCCTGGTCATGGGTCTGACGGCCGTGCCGAGCGCCGGTGACAACTTCATCGTCGTCACCGACGACCGGATGGCCCGCCAGATCGCCCAGCAGCGCGCGGCGCGCAAGCGCAGCGCCGACATGGCGAAGTCGAGCCGTCGCCGCACCCTCGAAGAGCTGTTCAGCGACCTTGAGAAGGGTCGCGTCGACGAGCTCAAGCTCATCATCAAGGGTGACGTGTCCGGTTCGGTGGAGGCCCTGGAAGACGCCCTGCTCAAGATCGACGTCGGCGACGAGGTCAGGCTCCGTGTCCTGCACCGCGCGGTCGGCGCCATCACCGAGTACGACGTCAACCTGGCCGTCGCCGACGACAACGCGGTCATCATCGGCTTCAACGTCCGCCCCGAGCCTCGGGCGCGCGACCTGGCCGAGCGCGAGGGCGTCGACATCCGCTACTACTCGGTCATCTACCAGGCGATCGAGGAGATCGAGGCGGCGCTCAAGGGCATGCTCAAGCCCGAGTTCGAAGAGGTCCAGATGGGCACCGCAGAAGTCCGCGAGGTCTTCAAGGTGCCGAAGATCGGCAACGTCGCCGGTTCGCTGGTCCGCTCCGGCACGATCGTCCGCAACAGCAAGGCCAGGGTGATCCGCGATGGCGTCGTCATCGCCGACAACCTGACCGTCTCCTCCCTGCGTCGCTTCAAGGATGACGCGACCGAGGTCCGCGAGGGCTTCGAGTGC
The DNA here is from genome assembly GCF_044465345.1 of Nonomuraea sp. NPDC049684. Taxonomy (NCBI): domain Bacteria; kingdom Bacillati; phylum Actinomycetota; class Actinomycetes; order Streptosporangiales; family Streptosporangiaceae; genus Nonomuraea; species Nonomuraea sp. NPDC049684. The sequence continues at coordinate 129,725 of NZ_JBITLO010000023.1, forward strand.
GGCATCGGTGTCGGTTACAACGACATCCGGATCGACGACACGATCGAGACGTTCGAGATGCGGGAGAAGCCGCGGGTCTGACCCGCGGCCGGGGGGGGGGGGGGGGGGGGGGGGGGGGGGGGGGGGGGGGGGGCGGGGGCCGGCCCCCCCCCCCCCCCGCGCCGCCCCCCCCCCCACCCCCCCCCCCCGCCCCCCCCCCGGGGGGGGGGGGGGGGGCGGGGGGCGCCCGGGGGCCCCCCCCCCGCCCCCCCCCCCCGCCCCCCCCCCCCCCCCCCCCGCCTCTCGCACGCCCGGGCCCCCTTCCCACCGCAGCGGGCCGGGCGTGCTTCCACCCCACCAGGCCAAGCGGTGGTTTCACACGATGTATGTGGGTGCTCTGACCCTGGACATCCTGCTCGGCGACGTGCGTTCGCTGAAGCAGAAGCGCTCTGTCGTCCGGCCTCTGATCGCCGAGCTGCAGCGACGTTACCCGTCCATCGCGGTGGCCGAGACCGGTCATCTTGACCTGCATCGCAGGTGCGAGGTGGGCGTCGCGGTGATCTCCGCCTCCGCGGGTAACTGCAAAGAGGTGATGGACGCCTGCGAGCGGATGGTGGCCTTCCGCCCTGAGATCGAGTTGCTGTCAGCCAGGCAGCGGCTCTACAACGACGAAGATTGAACGACAGCACGGCCAGGTCGTGCGTGAGGGGGAGCGAACATGGTGGATGCCGCACGAGCGCGCAAGCTCGCCGACCGCATCCAGCAGATCGTCGCCGAGATGCTGGAGCGCCGGATCAAGGACCCGCGCCTGGGCTTCGTCACCGTGACCGACACGCGCATCACGGCTGACCTGCGTGAGGCGACGGTGTTCTACACGGTGTTCGGCTCCGACGCCGAGCGGTCCGACAGCGCGGCCGCCCTGGAAAGTGCCAAGGGCATCATCCGCGCCGAGGTGGGCCGCCAGACCGGCGTGCGCTTCACCCCGACGCTGACGTTCCGGCACGACCCGCTGCCCGACAGCGCCCGTCAGCTCGACGACCTGATCAACGCCGCCAGGGCGCGGGACGCCGAGGTGGCGCGCCGGGCCGCGGGCGCGGCCTACGCCGGCGAGGCCGATCCCTACAAGAAGCCCGATGAGGGTGAGGACGACCAGGCGTGACGTCGCACGTGCGCGCCCGAGCCGAGCAGCCCTCCCAGGAGGCCACGGACATCCCCGAGGCCGCCTGGGAGCGCGCGGTCCAGCTCATCGGCCAGGTCGACGAGGTCGCCCTGGCCTGTCACGTGTCACCCGACGGCGACGCGCTCGGCTCGATGCTGGCCGTCGGTTACGTGCTGCGCTCGATCGGCAAGCGGGTCGTGGCCTCCTTCGGCGACCAGTACTTCGCGGTCCCGCGGATCCTGCGGTTCCTGCCGGGGCAGGAGATGTTGTGCCCGCCGGCCGACTATCCCGAGGCCCCGGCTTTGATGATCACCTTCGACTCCTCCACGTTCGAGCGGCTGGGCCTGCTCAGCCCCAACGCGGCCAGGGCGGAGGAGGTCATCGTGATCGACCATCACCCGTCCAACGCCGGGTTCGGCACGCACAGCCTCATCGACCCGCGGGCGGCGGCCACGGCCATGCTGGCCGAGCAGCTCATCTACCGGCTCGGCGGCAGCCTCGACCGGGACATCGCCACCTGCCTGTACACCGGGCTGGTGACCGACACGGGCTCCTTCCGCTACGCCTCCACCACGCCGGCCGTGCACCGGATGGCGTCCCGGCTGGTGGCCACCGGCCTGCACACCGACGAGATCGCCCGCGAGCTGTGGGACCGCTCGCCGTTCGGCTACCTCAAGGTGCTGGCCAGGGCGCTCGACCGGGTGCAGCTGGAGGGCTCGATGGTCTGGACGTACGTGCCGCGGGTCGACCGGGCCGCGTACGGGCTGCCGTACTCGGAGATCGAGGGCATGATCGACATCGTCCGCCGTACCGACGAGGCCGAGGTCGCGGTCGTGCTCAAGGAGGACGACCACGGCGACTGGCAGGTGTCGACCAGGTCCAAGGGCGCGGTCGACGTGGCGGCCGTGTGCGCCGCGCTGGGCGGCGGCGGGCATCACAACGCGGCCGGGTTCACCTCCTACGACAGCGTGGAGGAGACCATGGCCAAGTTCAGACGAGAGCTGGGGAAGGCTGGATGGCCGAGAGCGGTCTGATCATCGTCGACAAGCCGGGCGAGTGGACCTCGCACGACGTGGTGGCCAAGATGCGGCGCATCGCGGGCACCCGTCGCGTCGGGCACGCCGGCACGCTCGACCCGATGGCCACGGGCGTGCTGGTGATCGGGGTGGAGAAGGCGACCCGGCTGCTCGGGCACCTGGCGCTGACCGAGAAGGTCTACGAGGCCACGATCCGGCTGGGCGTGTCCACCAACACCGACGACGCCGAGGGCGAGACCGTGGCCACGGCGTCGGCGGCTGAGGTGGGGGCGGCCGAGGTGCACAAGGGCGTCGAGGCGCTCACCGGGGCCATCATGCAGGTTCCGCCGCAGGTCAGCGCCATCAAGGTCAACGGGCAGCGGGCGTACAAGATGGCCCGTGCGGGCGAGGAGGTCGCGCTCGCGGCCCGGCCCGTGACCGTGTACGGCTTCGACGTGCTCGACATCAGGGCCTCAGGCGACGTCGTGGACGTCGACGCGGTCGTCACCTGCTCCAGCGGCACCTACATCCGGGCGCTGGCCCGCGACCTGGGTGCCGCGCTCGGCGTCGGCGGCCACCTGACGAGCCTGCGCCGGACCCGGGTCGGCCCCTATGACCTGTCGCTGGCCCGCAGCATCGACCAGCTCGCCGAGCAGTGCGTGGTGCTGCCCATCGGCGAGGCGGTGTCGGCGGCGTTCCCGCGCCGGGACGTGACCGCCGAGGAGGCGCGCGTGATCGGCCACGGCGGCCGGCTGCCCGCGGCCGGGCTCGGCGCCGGGCCGATCGGCGTGTTCGGGCCGGAGGGTGAACTGCTGGCGCTGGTGGAGGAGCACGGCCGGATCGCCAAGCCCCTGGCCGTGTTCGCAGGCTGAGCCGCGGCCTTCTTCCGTCAGGCGGGTTTGCGGGCGACCAGGATGTCGCGGACGATCGCCTGGTCGACCCAGTGCTCGAAGTCGGGGTAGTCCATGACCTCCAGGCCCGCGCCGGTGAGGATCGCGGCCAGCTCGGCGCTCTTGCCGCCGTAGGTGTTCCAGGAGATGCCCATCGCGCCGCCGGGACGCAGCAGCTCGGCCCAGACCGGCACGGCCTGCCTCAGCAGCTCCAGCGGGCTGCGGGACAGGCCGCCGCCGCCCTTGCTGCCGTGCTGGACGCCGTAGGGGGCGTCGGTCACGACGACGTCGAACGTGCGGGGCTTGAAGAACTCGCGGCTCTTGAGCGTGTCGGCGTTGACCACGGCGAGCTGCTGCACGTCGCCGGCCTTGACGGCCTCCTTCGACAGCCCGAACGTGACGTTGAGCCGCCGCCCCACCAGTGCCCGCGCCCGCCGCACCGGCACGGTCTCGGCGGTGTGCTTGAGCCGCTTGTTGCGCAGCCAGGTCTTGATGAACGTCGTGTACGCCTCGAAGTCCTTGCCGTCGACGTCGAGGCCGTAGGCGTCGTAGCCGTACATGAGGGCCTGGTTGAGGGTGGTGCCGCGGCCGCACATCGGGTCGAACACCGACAACCTGCCGGACATGGGCCGGTCGCAGGCGAGCACGGTGACGTTGAGCAGCAGCTTGGTGAAGTGCTCGTTGGTCTTGCCGGCGTATTTCTGGATGGTCAGCAGGTCGCTGCTCAGCCGGTCGAGGGGGCGCATGGCCAGCGGGCGCAGCAGCTCGCCCTCGACGCCGAAGACCGCGTAGACGGAGGACAGGTTGGACAGCAGCGCGACGTCGGGCTCGGAGAGCGGCTCGGCGGTCTCGAACGTGATGTACGGGACGCCGCCGATGGTGGTCTCCGCGCTGTCCAGCACGGTGTTCTCGATGGCGTGGTCGCTGAAGACGGCCAGCTCGCCCCTGGTCAGGCGTGGGGAGCTCTCGCCGTAGACCCGGTTGAAGGCGGGCAGGATCAGGAGCGCGTATCGAGGCATGATGGCTCATCCTACTTGCGGGAATACCGCGCTCCGCCCCTCGATTGGAGGTGAGCGGGAGGTGCATGGCAGGCTTGTGTCGGATTGATCTGCCACGAACGAATGGGGCCTAGCGTGCGGGGTTCGAGAGGGTCTGTGGTGACCATCGGCGTGTACGACGGGGTCCATCGCGGGCATCGCAGAGTGATCGAGCGGACGGTCGAGCTGGCCCGCGAGCGGGGGACGCGCAGCGTGGCGGTGACGTTCGAGCCGCATCCCGACGAGGTGGTGCGGCCGGGCACCCGGCGGGCGCGGCTGACCACGCTCAAGCGCCGCGCCGAGCTGCTGGCCGGGCTGGGCATCGACGACGTCGAGGTGATGGAGTTCACCCTCGACCTGTCCAGGACGAGCCCTGACGACTTCGCCCAGAGCGTGCTGAGCGAGCGCCTCGGGGCGGCGGTGGTCGTGGTCGGGGCGGACTTCACGTTCGGGCACCACGCCGTCGGCGACGCCGGGACGCTGCGCACGCTGGGCGACAAGTACGACTTCGAGGTCGAGGTGGTGCCCCTGCTCGACGGCGTCTCCTCGACCTCCGCGCGCGAGCTGATCGTCGCCGGTGACGTCGAGGGGGCCGCGGCCGAGCTGGGCCGTCCCCATCGGGTGGAGGGCGTGGTGGTGCGCGGCTACCAGCGCGGGCGGCAGCTCGGCTTCCCGACCGCCAACGTCGAGACCCCGCAGCAGACGGCCATCCCGGCCGATGGGGTCTACGCCGGATGGCTGGAGTGCGTCCCGGTGGCCAACCTGCCCGCGCCGTACGAGGGCGAGCGGTGGCCGGCGGCGATCTCGGTGGGCACGAACCCGACGTTCGAGGGCGTGCCGCGTACCGTGGAGGCGTACGCGCTCGACCGCGACGACCTGGAGCTCTACGGGGTGCACGTGGCGGTGGAGTTCGCCGCCCGGCTGAGGGGCAACACCCGGTTCGAGTCGATCGAGGCGCTGATCGACCAGATCCACGCCGACGTCGACGCCGCCCGCCGCATCACGTCGTGACACCGGTCGCGGCGGGCGCGGAACGTTCGCGGGCGCGAAACACTTGACTCCGATGGTAACCTTGCATGTCGGCTCTGTAACGGTGGCGCTGCTGCGCTGCCCATGACGGCCTTCACGCGGCGACTGTAGGCACGCACGGTCGTTCGCACTGTCATCTCATTCGCGCGTGTCCGTAGATCGAAGGAGAGCCGTGTCCCTCGACACCGCTGCCAAGAAGACCATCATCAGTGAGTACGCGACGGCCGAAGGCGACACCGGTTCGCCCGAGGTGCAGATCGCGCTGCTCAGCAAGCGCATCAGCGAGCTCACCGAGCACCTGAAGACGCACAAGCACGACCACCACAGCCGTCGTGGCCTGCTTCTGCTCGTCGGTCGCCGGCGTCGTCTGCTGAAGTACCTGCAGAAGGTCGACATCCAGCGTTACCGTTCGCTCATCGAGCGACTCGGTCTGCGCCGATAACATGAAAGGGAGCGGCGTCGGACGCCGCTCCCTTCTCATATGGCTCCGCCCATGTGGGTAGGAGCACACACGACCGGCGCGTCGTGGCGGCGAACCGCCGCGCCGTCGGCGTACAACTGAATATCCGAGACACACAGCCCCCGCGTCCGATTCAGCACCATGCGACCCGCGACGCCTGCGGGCCGGTCCTCGGTAGTGGCTTCCGGTAAGAATGACCGGGCGCTTCGATCGAAGACCGGCGCTGCACCTTCTATGGGGGACACGCTGACGGATCGCCGCCACCGTGCCACCGGGCACGACGGATGGGCGGCGCCCTGACGAGCGGGTCCCTTCATAGGCACGAGGGTGCCGGTGAGAAAAGAGGGCGCGGGTGACCGACCACAAGGAGGTCCCCCGTGGAGGGTGTCCACACCGCTGAAGCCGTCATTGACAACGGCTCTTTCGGCACGCGCACGGTCCGGTTCGAGACCGGCCGGCTCGCGCGCCAGGCGGCGGGTTCCGCCGTCGCCTATCTCGACAACGACACGATGGTGCTCTCAGCCACCACCGCGTCCAAGGCTCCCAAGGAGAACTTCGACTTCTTCCCGCTCACGGTCGACGTCGAGGAGCGCATGTACGCCGCGGGCCGCATCCCCGGCTCGTTCTTCCGCCGTGAGGGCCGTCCGTCCGAGGACGCGATCCTGACCTGCCGCCTGATCGACCGGCCGCTGCGCCCGTCGTTCGTCAAGGGCCTGCGCAACGAGATCCAGGTCGTCGCCACGGTCATGGCGCTCAACCCCGAGCACCTGTACGACGTGGTCGCCATCAACGCCGCCTCGCTGTCCACGCAGCTCGCCGGGCTGCCGTTCTCCGGCCCGATCGGCGGCGTGCGGGTCGCGCTGATCGAGGGCCAGTGGGTGGCCTTCCCGACGCACCCCGAGCTGGAGCGGGCCACGTTCGACATGGTCGTGGCGGGCCGCCTGCTCGACGACGGCGACGTCGCGATCATGATGGTCGAGGCCGAGTCCACCAAGGACACGCTCAAGCTGGTCGCCGACGGCGCGGTCGCGCCGACCGAGGAGACCGTCGCGCAGGGCCTTGAGGCCGCCAAGCCGTTCATCAAGGTGCTGTGCGAGGCGCAGTCCCGCATCGCGCAGGTCGCCGCCAAGGAGACCGCCGAGTACCCGGTCTTCCTCGACTACCAGGACGACGTCTACAACGCGGTCGAGGCCGCGATCAAGACCGAGCTGGCCGCCGCGCTGACCATCGCCGGCAAGCAGGAGCGCGAGACCGAGCTCGACAAGGTCAAGGCGCTGGCCGCCGAGCGGCTGCTGCCCGAGTTCGAGGGGCGCGAGAAGGAGATCTCCGCCGCCTTCCGCTCGGTGATGAAGAAGCTCATGCGCGAGCGGGTCGTCAAGGAGGGCGTCCGCATCGACGGCCGCGGCACCAAGGACATCCGCGCCCTGTCGGCCGAGGTCCACGTGGTGCCCCGGGTGCACGGCTCGGCCCTGTTCGAGCGCGGCGAGACCCAGATCCTGGGCATCACCACGCTGAACATGCTGCGCATGGAGCAGAACATCGACACGCTCAACCCCGAGCGGACCAAGCGCTACATGCACAACTACAACTTCCCGCCGTACTCCACCGGTGAGACGGGCCGCGTGGGCTCGCCCAAGCGCCGCGAGATCGGTCACGGCGCGCTGGCCGAGCGGGCGCTCATCCCGGTGCTGCCCTCGCGCGAGGAGTTCCCGTACGCCATCCGCCAGGTCTCCGAGGCCCTCGGCTCCAACGGCTCCACCTCGATGGGCTCGGTCTGCGCGTCCACGATGGCGCTGCTGGACGCCGGCGTGCCGCTCAGGGAGATGGTCGCCGGCATCGCGATGGGCCTGATCAGCGAGGGCGGCAGCTACGTCACGCTGACCGACATCCTCGGCGCCGAGGACGCCATGGGCGACATGGACTTCAAGGTCGCCGGCACCAAGGACGTCATCACCGCCCTGCAGCTCGACACCAAGCTCGACGGCATCCCCGCCTCCGTGCTGGCCGCCGCGCTGAAGCAGGCCAAGGGCGCCCGCCTGGCGATCCTCGACGTGATGCAGGAGGCGATCGACTCCCCGGCGGAGATGAACCCGACCGCGCCGCGCATCATCACGATCAAGGTCCCGGTCGACAAGATCGGCGAGGTCATCGGCCCGAAGGGCAAGATGATCAACCAGATCCAGGACGACACGGGCGCCGAGATCACCATCGAGGACGACGGCACGATCTACATCGGCGCCACCGACGGGCCCTCCGCCGAGGCGGCCCGTTCGGCGATCAACGGCATCGCGAACCCGCACATGCCCGAGGTCGGCGAGCGTTACCTGGGCACGGTCGTCAAGATCGCGGCCTTCGGCGCGTTCATCTCGCTCATGCCCGGCAAGGACGGCCTGCTGCACGTCTCCCAGATCCGCAAGCTGCACGGCGGCAAGCGCATCGAGAACGTCGAGGACGTCATGGGCGTCGGCGAGAAGATCCAGGTCGAGATCGCCGAGATCGACGGCCGGGGCAAGCTCTCCCTCGTGCCCGTCGAGGTCATCGAGAAGGAGGCCGCCGAGAAGGAGGCCAAGGCCGCGGCCGGCGCCGAGGACGGCGAGGCTCCCGCGCCCGAGGCCGACTCCGCCGCCGCCGCCGAGGACAAGCCGGAGCGGCCGCGCCGCACCCGGACCCGCGTGCGCACCAGCCGCCCCAACGAGGGCGACGACCGCAACTCGTGACCGGGCAACCACAGTTCTCGGCACCCCCGAAGCAGGAGGCCTCGTGATGACCACCACGCTGCACCCCGGCAAGGACGGAGCCGGGGTCGTCAGGCGCACCGTCCTGCCGGGCGGGCTCCGTGTGGTGACCGAGACCATGCCGACCGTGCGTAGCGTCGCGGTCGGCATGTGGGTCGGCATCGGCTCGCGTGACGAGGCCCCCGAGCACATGGGGGCCACCCACTTCCTGGAACACCTGCTGTTCAAGGGCACGCCCACGCGGGACGCGATGGAGATCTCGGCCTCCATCGAGGGCATCGGCGGCGAGATCAACGCCTTCACCGCCAAGGAGTACACCTGCTACTACGCGCGGGTCCTCGACGAGGACCTGCCCGTGGCGGTCGACGTGCTCGCCGACGTGGTGACCGGCTCGCTGATCACCGAGGAGGACGTCGAGTCCGAGCGCGGGGTGATCCTGGAAGAGATCGCCATGCACGACGACGACCCGTCCGACGTGGTGCACGAGCAGTTCGCCGCCGCGCTCTACGGCGACTCGCCGATCGGCCGGCCCATCCTGGGCACGGTCGAGTCGATCAACGCCCTGGGCCGCGAGCGCATCGCCGAGTACTACCACCGGTACTACCGGCCGCGTACGACGGTGGTGTCGGTGGCGGGGAACGTGCGGCACGAGGAGGTCGTCGAGCTGGTCGCCCGCGCGTACGAGCGGGCGGGCGCGCTGGAGGGCCCCTACGAGTTCGCCCCGCCGCGCACCAGCGGGCCGGGCGCCGAGACCCGTTCCGGGGTCAGGGTGCTGGACCGGCCGACCGAGCAGGCCAACCTGGTGCTCGGCACGACCGGCATGTCCCGCACCGACGACCGCAGGTTCGCGCTCGGCGTGCTCAACGCCGCGCTGGGCGGCGGCATGTCCTCCCGGCTCTTCCAGGAGATCAGGGAGAAGCGCGGGCTGGCCTACTCCGCCTACAGCTACACCTCGGCCTACGCCGACACCGGGCAGTTCGGCATCTACGTGGGCTGCCTGCCCTCGAAGATCGACGACGTGCTCAAGATCTGCCGGGACGAGGTCTCCCGGGTGGTGGCCGAAGGGATCACCGCCGACGAGATCATGCGCGGCAAGGGGCAGATGCGTGGCGGGCTCGTGCTCGGGCTGGAGGACACCGGGTCGCGCATGTCGCGGATCGGGAAGAACGAGCTGGTCTACGACGAGCTGATGTCGGTCGACGAGGTGCTGGCGCGGATCGAGGCGGTCACCCCTGACGAGATCGCGGAGGTCGCCCGTGACGTCCTGAACCGGCCGCTCACGCTGGCCGTCATCGGGCCGTACGGGGACAAGGACTTCTCGGAGGCCATCGCCTGACGCCGGGTCCGCCCCGGCCGGGGTCGTTTCGAAGGGGGAGAGCGGGATTCCGCTCTCCCCCTTCCCGCTTCCGGGGGGTGCTTGGGAGGGGGTGGCGGGCGTAATAGGGTTGGGGGCGTGATCAGGGTTGGTGTGCTGGGCGCGCGTGGTCGCGTGGGCGTCGAGGTGTGCAAGGCGGTCGAGGCGGCGGACGACCTGGAGCTGGTCGCCGCGCTCGACAAGGACGATCCCGTCGAGGGGCTCGAAGGCGCCGAGGTGGTGGTCGACTTCACCCATCCCGACGTGGTCATGGGCAACCTGGAATGGGCCATCGCCCACGGCGTGCACCCGGTGGTGGGCACCACGGGCTTCGACGCCGGCCGGCTGGAGACCGTGCGCGGGTGGCTGGAGCGTTCGCCGGGCGTCAACTGCCTGATCGCCCCCAACTTCGGCATCGCGGCCGTGCTCATGATGCACTTCGCGCAGCAGGCGGCCCGCCACTTCGAGTCCGTCGAGATCATCGAGCTGCACCACCCGAACAAGGCCGACGCCCCTTCGGGCACCGCCCGGCGTACCGCCGAGCTGGTGGCCGAGGCGCGCGGCAAGGCCGGGCTCGGCGGGATGCCCGACGCCACCAGCACCGCCCTCGACGGCGCCCGCGGCGCCGACGTCGGCGGGGTGCGCGTGCACGCGGTGCGCCTGTCCGGGCTGATCGCCCACCAGGAGGTGCTGCTCGGCGGCGACGGCGAGATCCTCACCATCCGGCACGACACGATGAGCAGGTCGGCGTTCACGCCGGGCGTGCTGCTGGGCGTGCGCCGGGTGCGCGAGCTGCCCGGCCTCACCGTGGGCCTGGAGCCCCTGCTCGACCTGTGACCGCTGCACGACGTGCCCATGACCGCATGTGACTGGGGTCATGGGCACGTCGTGAGGAGAGGGTCCCGGCTCCGCACAGCCGGGCCTACGATCATCAACACTAATACCAGCGGCGTGGTCCGCCCGAAACATGAGACCGTGTCGTCATGGTGCGATGGGCCGACCCCGGCGAGCTGGCTGGGCTGATCTCCGTGGAACTGGCCGCCGACAAGCTGTTCGAGCAGGCCGGCATAGTCTTCCCGCCGGGCACGACCATGGTCGAGGACGTGACGGACGCGACCTCGGTGCTGGTCGAGGGCGACCCGCCGGCCGGGTTCGCGATCGTCGGCCGGGTCGACGGCAACCTGCACCTCGACCAGCTCGCGGTGCACCCCGACCACATGCGGCAGGGCATCGGCGGGCGGCTGGTGGAGGCGGTGGCCGACCACGCGCGGGCGGTCGGGGCGCCGGCGGTCACGCTGACGACGTTCCGCGACGTGCCCTGGAACGCCCCCTGGTACGAGCGGCACGGCTTCGCGGTGCTGCCCGAGGCCGAGTGGGGGCCGGAGCTGCGCGCGCTGGTGGAACACGAGCGCGAGCTGGGCATCGAGGTGGCGCCGCGGGTCGTGATGCGCCGATAGCCTGGGCGGGTGAGCCGGTTTCGTGATGAGTTGTGGCAGGTCGTCGGCGGTGTGTACGACCAGATCCTGGCCCACCCGTTCCTGTCGGGGCTGACCGACGGATCCCTGCCGCGGGAGGCGTTCCGGCACTACGTGGTGCAGGAGGCGCACTTCCTGCCCGACTACGCCAGGGCGCTGGCGGCGTGCGCGGCGCGGTCGCCGGAGCCGTCCGGCGTGCAGCGTTTCGCCCGCGACGCCGCCATGACCGTCGAGGTGGAGCACAGCCTGGTGGTGGAGCTGCTGGCCGCGTTCGGGCTGGACGAGGCCGACGCGCGCAGGACGCCCGCCGGGCCCACGACGGTCGGGTACACGTCGTACCTGGTGCGCACGTGCTCGCTGGGCACCTTCCCGGAGGCGCTGGGCGCGATCGTGCCCTGCTACTGGATCTACGCCAGGGTCGGCGAGACCCTGCTCGGCCGTTCCTCGCCCGACCCGCTGTACGCCTGGTGGATCGACACCTACGGCGGCGAGGGCTACCAGGAGACCGTGGCCGGGGTGCTCGACCTGCTCGACGGGCTGGCGCCGGCCGGCGAGGAGCGGCTGCGGCTGCTCGACCGCGCGCTCACCACGGCCCGCTACGAGTGGATGTTCTGGGACGCGGCCTGGCGCCGGGAAGGCTGGCCATGCGGCTGAGGGACCTCCTCCAGGCCGGCCAGCTCGCCCTGAAGGTGCTGACCGGGCACGACCTGCTCGACCGGCGGGTCCGCGGCGTCGCCACGACCGACCTGCCCGACCCGGCCATGTTCGTCAAGGCGGGCGAGCTGGTGCTCACCGAGCTGACCTGGCACACCGGCCCGGCCTCCTCGCGCGACTTCGTCGCCAGGCTCGGGGACGTGGCGGCGCTGGTGGCCGGCACCGCGCTCAAGGTGCCGCCGGCCGACCTGATCGACGCCTGCGCCGAGGCCGGGCTGCCGCTGCTCACCCTGCCGGTGGACGTGCCGTTCAGCCAGGTCACCGAGCACGTGCTGCGGGCCCTGATCGCCGAGCTGGGCACGCCGCCGCGGCCCGCGTACGCCGCCCGCAGGCGGCTGGCCAGCACCCTGGTCGACGGCGGCAGCCTCACCAAGCTGGTCACGGCGGTGGCGGGCGAACTGGACGTGCCCTGCTGGGTGCTCTCGCCCACGGGCCGGGTGGTCGTCGGCTCCCAGCCGCTGGAGGCCGCGGCCCGGCTGCGGCTGGCGCACACGTTCCTGACCGCGCGTTTCCTGCCGGGGATGGCGACGCAGGAGGACGGCACGGCGCTGTCGGTGTTCCCGGTCAGCAAGGGGGCGCCGCACCGCATCGCCAACTGGTTCCTGGCGTACGCGGGGGAGCAGGTGCAGGGCGAGAACGAGGACCTGATCGTCGAGCTGGCCGCGCTGGTGGCGCTGGAGCGCTCGCGGCTGGAGGCGGCCCAGCGCATCGAGCGGCGGGTGCTCGACCAGCTCCTGACGCTGCTGGAGTCGGGCGACGCGGCGCTGCCCGGCGTGGTCTCGCGGCTGCACACGCTGCACGTGGAGACCGAGCACGGCCTGCTGGCCGTCGCCCTGTCGGCGCGGCTCGACGGCGGCGGCGACGAGGTCGCCGTGCCCGTCCTGGACGAGCTGCTGCGGCCGCTGGCGCCCGGCATCGTCACCGCCACCGGCCCCGCCGAGGCGGTCGCGCTCGTCCCGCTGGCGGGCAACACGGCCGACGAGCTGACGGCCCACGTGCTCAGGGGCGCGCGGACGCTGGAGGCGGGGCTCGGCCAGGGCCGCATCACGCTCGGGGTGAGCAGCGTGACGACCGGCCCGGCGGCGCTGAGCAGCCTGATCGAGGAGGCCAGGCACGCGCTCACGCTGGCCGGGCTGAGCGGCGACCGGGTCAGCGTGATCACCGGCGACGACGTCAGCTCCCACCGCACGCTGCTGGCCGCCATCCCGGGGGAGTTGCGGCGGGCGTTCCGGTCGCGGCTGCTGGGGCGGCTGGAGTCGTACGACGCGGCCAACCAGACGGACCTGCTGGAGACGTTGCAGGCGTACCTGGAGGAGTCGGGCTCGTGGGCGGCCACGGCCGAGCGCCTGCACGTGCACGTCAACACGCTGCGCTACCGGCTGCGCCGGATCGAGGAGCTGACCGGCAGGTCGCTCAACTCCTGGGACGAGCGGGTCGACTTCATGCTGGCGCTCAGGATGCGCTGAGCCGCGCCCGCACCTCCTCCACGCCGGGGTTGACCAGGGCGGAGCCGTCGGGGAAGACGACCGTGGGGATGAGCCAGGAGCCGCCGTTGAGCTCGGCGATGTGGTCGACGACGCCGGGGGTCTCGTCCACGTCGATCTCGGTGTACGGGATGCCGGCGCGGGAGAGCTGCGCCTTCAGCCGGTGGCAGTGACCGCACCAGGGAGCGCTGTACACGGTGATCATGTATTCCCGATTCGTTAGGTGGGTTTGACTGGTGGCGCAGGCGCCGAATACTCTCATGTGCCAACTGGAGTTTACCGGTAGACACTGCAGCTAGGCGGGTTGACCGGTCGTGTGAAAGTAGGGTCCCCCGTGACCGATCTGCCTGTCTCCCGGCGTTCTGTCCTACGGTCCGCCGCCTTCGCGGGGGCGCTCGCCGTGCTGCCCGGCCTGCTGTCGGCGTGCGGGCCGGCCGAGCAGGAGGCGGGGACGGCCGCCAAGAAGAGCCTCGACGTCCTGCGCGTCGCGCTGCCCTCCTCCATCGGGTCGCTGGACGCGGCCAAGGAGGCGGGCATCATGAACTACGTCGTCGCCCTCCTCGTGCAGGAGTCCCTGGTCGGCGTCGGCCCGGACGGCAGCCTCCAGCCGTCCCTGGCCGAGTCCTGGGCCAGGAAGGACGCCACCACCTACGTCTACAAGCTGCGTCCCGGCGTGACCTTCTCCGACGGCAGCCCGCTCACCGCCGCCGACGTGGTCGCCAGCCTGAACCTGCACGCCAAGAAGGGCTCGACCACCGCCTTCGCCTATGCCTACGCCAACGTGGACACGATCGAGGCCACCGGCGACGCCGAGGTGACGATCACGCTCAAGAGCCCCGACGCGGCGTTCGCGTGGGTGCCCACGCCCGGCACGCTGCTGGTGACCAGCGCGAAGTTCATCGAGGCCACCGGCGAGCGCATCGGCACGCCGGAGGGCAAGCTGCTGGGGACGGGGCCGTACAAGGTGGCCGAGTTCGCCCCCGACTCGCACGTCACGCTGGAGCGCAACGACGCCTACCGGGGCGGCAGGCCGGCCTTCCGGCAGATCAGGATCGACTTCATCCCCGAGGAGTCCACGCGGCTGCTGGCCATGCGCGGCGACAACGTGGACGTCGCGCTCAACGTGCCCGCCGAGCAGATCGACCAGTGGAAGGCGGTGCCCGGCGCGCAGGTGCTGACCGCCGCCGACCGTTCGCTGGTCACGCTGGCCTTCAACACGGCCAAGAAGCCCTGGGACGACGTGCACGTGCGCAGGGCCGTCGCCCACGCCGTGGACCGGGACGGCATCGTCAAAAGCGTGCTGCGCGGCCACGGCAAGGTCGCCACCGCCATCCCCGACCCGGCCCAGTGGGGCGGCGTGCTGGACGAGGCCGGGGTCGCCGCCCTGTACGCGTCCATCCCCCAGTACGGCTTCGACCTGGCCCAGGCCAAGGCCGAGCTGGCGAAGTCGGCCACGCCGCAGGGGTTCGCCGACACGCTCACCTACCCGAGCAGCGGCCCGCAGCTCGGGCGGGCGGCGCTCACCCTGGCCGAGAACCTCAAGACCATCGGCATCACGCTGGAGGTCAAGGAGGTGCCGCTCGAACAGTGGATCGCCGACCTCGGCAAGCACGGCTCCGGCGTCTACCTCGGCTGGTACTTCGCCACCACCGGCGACCCCGCCGAGTACGTCCAGCAGCTCCTGCACGGCGGCGCCACCGGCCAGAACGGCACCAACATCGCCGAGTACGACAACGCCGAGGTGACCGGCCTGCTGGACAAGGCCAAGGCGGGCACCGACGACGCCGCCCGGGGCAAGCTGCTCGGCCAGGCGCTGGTCAGGGCGGCGGCGGACGTGCCGTACCAGCCGCTGTGGTGGGGCGAGGCGGCCACCGCGTTCGGCAGGGCGGTCGCCGCAGAGGGCTTCGGGCCCTACTTCTTCGTCGGCCCGTGGGCGACGAAGGTGGCCGCACGCTGATGACCGACCCCATTCAGGTGCACCAGGCGCTGGCCGGGATGCGCTATCCCGAGTCGGTGTCGCTGCATCCCGGCGGCGACCGCGTCGCCTGCGTGATCGACGGCGTCGCGCACGTCGTCGGGCTCGACGGCGCCATGGAGGCCGCGGGCGAGTGCCACGGCCCGGTCCGCTGGCTGCCCGACGGGCGGCTGCTGCGCACGCCGTCGCCGTCCGAGCTGGCCGTCGACGGCTGGCGGGCCCGCGTGGACGGCGAGATCGAGGACCTGATCCCCGGCGAGGACGGCACCGTCCTGGTCCGGCTGGCCGACCCCGGCAGCGAGCGCGACGGCAGCCACCTGGGCCTGCGCGTAGACGACCCGTCCGACCCGTTCGTCCTGACGCCGGGCGGACGGCTGCGCCGCCTGGCCTGGTTCGAGATCGGCGACGACCGTCCCCGCGAGCTCGCGCTGCCCGGCCTGACCGTGTGGGACGCCGACTGGCGCGGCCGCCGCGCCCTGGCCGTGACCTCGGAGGACGAGACGCCCGCCGGGTACTACCGCCCCCGGCTCGACCTGGTCGAAGACGGCGAGGTGCGCACGTTGCACCGCACGTCCTGGCAGCTCGCCCGGCCCCGGCTGGCCCCGGGCGGACGGGCCGCCGTGGTGGTCGAGGGGCTGTCGATCGTCTCGGGCCGCGTCCTGCGGGCCGACCTGGTCACGGGGGAGGTCGCCTACCTGGGCGACCTGGACGACGTCACCGACCTCGGCTGGCTGGACGACGACACCCTGTGGTTCACCGGCTGGTCGGGCACCGGCGTGCACGGCGGGGTGCTCAGCGCCGCCGACGGCCGCGTGCTGAGCCGCTGGACGGCCCGGGGCACGCTGGGCGGCCGCGACGGCCAGCCCTCGCTGTCCGTGGACCGCACCGGCACGGTGGCCGCGGCCTGCTGGGAGAGCCCCGAGCAGCCTCCCGAGGTCGCCGTGGCCGTCCTGCGGGAGGGCGGCTGGCGTCCGGTCACCGCGCTCAACGCCGGGCTGGCCGGGCTGGCGGCACACCAGGAGGAGATCACCTGGACGGGCCGCGACGGCCTGCCGGTCAGCGGCCTGCTGCTCACCACCCCCGGCGCCGGAGAGGGCCCCAGGCCGCTGGTCGTCATGGTGCACGGCGGGCCCACCTGGTTGTGGTCCAGCTCGTTCGCGCCCGCCGAGTCCAACCAGCTCGCCCTGCCGCTGGCGCACGCCGGCGCCGCCGTCCTGCTGCCGAACCCCAGAGGCAGCAGCGGCCGCGGCCAGGACTACGCCCGCGCGGTCATCGGCCAGGTCGGCGCGGCGGACCTGGACGACGTGCTGGCCGGCGTGGACCACCTGGTCGCCGCGGGTGTCGCCGACCCCGGCCGGACCGCGGTCATGGGCCTGAGCTACGGCGGCTACCTGACCGCCTGGGCCGTCACCCGCACGAACCGCTTCCGTGCCGCCGTCGTCATGTCCGGCGTGAGCGACTGGCTGAGCTTCTCCACCGCCAGCAACCTCGCGGGCGGCTTCGACCCGCTCTACCACGACGGCGCCGACCCGGCCACCGGCGAGGGACGCGAACGCCTGGCCGCCCGCTCACCCGTGCACCACGCCGCCCAGGCCGCCAGGGCCGGCACCCCGACCCTGATCCTGCACGGCGAACGCGACCGCACCACCCCTCCCGGCCAGGCGGAACAGCTCTATCGTGCCTGGTCGGCGGCGGGCCTGAGCACTCAGCTCGTCCTCTACCCTCGGGAGGGTCACGAGCTGGTCGAGCCCGCCCACCGCAGGGACGCGGCGGAGCGCGTGATCGGCTGGCTGACCGGGGGCGGGGTGTTGTGATGGGCTGGGCCGGGTTCCTGCTGCGCAGGTCCGCGGGCACCGCGGCCGTCGTGCTGCTGCTGTCGGCCGGCGTGTTCGGCCTGCTCTACCTGGCCCCGGGCGACATCCAGCAGACCCTGCTCGGCACCCGCCCGGCCACCGCCGACACGATCGCCGCCCTGCGCGGCCGCTACCACCTCGACGACCCCGTCGCCGTCCAGTACCTGCGCTGGCTCGGCGGCGTGCTCGGCGGCGACCTCGGCACCTCCATCAGGACCGGCCAGCCGGTCGCCGCGATGCTCGGCGAACGCCTGCCGCGCACGCTCGTCCTGACCGGCTACGGCACGCTCCTGGCCGCGCTGGCGGGCCTGCCGCTCGGCGTGCTGGGCGCGCTGCGCAAGGGCCGGGCGAGCGACCGGCTGGTGGTGACCGCCGGGGTGGTGGGGCTGAGCGCGCCGCCGTTCGCGGTCGGCCTGCTGCTGCTCGTGGTGTTCGCGCTCGGGCTCGGCTGGTTCCCCGTCTACGGCACGGGGGAGGGGCTCGCGAGCGAGTTGTGGCACCTGACGCTGCCCGCCGTCGCGCTGGCGGCCGGGGCGGCCGGGATGCTGCTGCGCTTCAGCAGGGCCGCGCTCGTCCGCGAGCTCGACCAGGACTACGTGGTCTTCGCCCGCGCCCGCGGCCTGAGCGCGCCCGTCGTGCTCGGCTACGCCATGCGCAACTCGCTGGTGCCCGTCCTGACCGCGGCCGGGCTCGTCGTCACCGGCATGCTGGCCGGGACCGTGCTGGTGGAGGTCACGTTCGCGCTGCCGGGGCTCGGGTCGCTGCTGGTCGACTCGGTCACCTTCAAGGACGTGCCGGTGGTGCAGGCGCTCGCGCTGCTGCTCACCCTCCTGATCGCCGCCGTCAACCTGCTGGTGGACGTCGCCTACTCGGTGGCCGACCCGCGCGTGCGGCTCGGCGGGGGCGCGTCGTGACCGCGGCGGTCCGTACGCGCGGGCGTGCCGTGATCCGCCGGTTCCCGATCGCCGTGCCGCTGGCGCTGGCCGTGCTCGTGGTCGTCGTGGCCGCCGCCGCGTTCGCGCCCTGGCTGGTCCCCGGCGCCACCGCGCAGGACCTGATGACCGGCATCTCCATGCCCGGCCCCGGCCACCCGCTGGGCACCGACGACCTGGGCCGCGACGTGCTGAGCCTGCTCGTCGCGGGGGCCCGCACCGCCGTGCCGGGGGCGTTCGCCGTGGCCGCCGGGTCCATGCTGATCGGCAACCTGCTCGGCCTGGCCGCCGGGTACTTCGGCGGCTGGACCGACACCCTGGTCATGCGCTGGGCCGACCTGATGTTCTCGCTGCCCGCGCTGCTGGTCGCGATCGTCGTGGCGGGCGTGCTCGGCGGCGGTTACGGCCTGGCCGTCGCCGTGCTGGTGGTGCTGTTCGCGCCCACCGACACGCGCGTGGTGCGCGGCGCCGTCCTGGAGCAGCGGCACCGGCCCTACGTCGAGGCGGCCCTGCTCAAGAACCTGTCGTCCTGGCGGATCATGACCCGGCACATCTGGCCCAACATCGTCCCGGTCAGCCTGGCCTCTGCCTTCCTGAACTTCGCCTTCGCCCTGGTCTCGCTGTCGTCGTTGTCGTTCCTCGGCCTGGGCGTGCCGGCCGGATCGCCCGACTGGGGCCGCACGCTGGCCGACAACCGCACCCAGCTGCTGGCCAACCCGTGGGCGGTCATCGCGCCCGGCCTGGCCGTGATCGTCACCGCCGCCGCGCTCAACCTGGTGGGCGACTGGCTGCACGAACGTTTCGAGCGGAGGGCCCGGTGACCATGCTGCGGGTGGCCGACCTGACCGTACGGCAGCCGGACACCGGCCGTACGCTGCTGTCGCAGGTGTCCTTCGAGGTCGCCGCCGGCGAGTCGGTGGCGATCGTGGGCGAGTCCGGCTCGGGCAAGTCGCTGACCGTCCGCGCGCTGCTCGGGCTGCTGCCCGCCGGGCTGGAGTCCACCGGCCTGGTCGAGATCGACGGACGGCGGGTCGACGACGACCCCAGGGCCAGGCGGCGCCAGCGCGGCGGCACGGTCTCGCTGCTCATGCAGGACCCGTTCACGCTGCTCAACCCCCTGCGCAGGGCCGGCAGGCAGATCGCCGACGGCCTGCCGGACGGCGCCGACGCCAAGACCGAGGTGCCGCGGCTGCTGGCCGAGGTGGGCCTGCCGGGCGAGGTGGCGGGCCGCTACCCGTTCCAGCTCTCCGGCGGCATGCGCCAGCGGGTGGGCCTGGCCTGCGCGCTGGCCGCCGCGCCGCGGATCCTGCTGGCCGACGAGCCGACCACCGCCCTCGACGCCACCACGCAGCGCGAGGTCCTCGCCCTCATCCGCCGCATCCAGCGCGAACGCGACATGACGTTCCTGCTCATCACCCACGACCTGCGGCTGGCGTTCTCGATGTGCGACCGGGTCGTGGTCATGTACGCGGGCCGGGTCATGGAGGTCGGGCGCGCCGCCGAGCTGCGCAAGGAGCAGCGGCATCCGTACACGCGGGCGCTGCTGGCCGCCGAGCCGCCCGCCGACCGGCGGCTGCCGGTCATCCCGTCCGTGCCGGGCTCGGTGCCGGCCCACGACGCGGTGGCCGGGCGCTGCGGGTTCGCCGACCGGTGCGCGCACGCGGGGGAGGAGTGCCGCGCGGGCGTCCCCGCCCTGGTGCCGGTGCCGGGCGCGCAGGTCCGCCTGTCGGCCTGCCTACGGGCCGCCGCGCTGCCCGCGGCGCCGCCGCCCCCGCCGGGCGTGCCGTCGCCGCCGCGGACCTCCGCCGCGCCGCTGCTGGCGGTGACGGGCCTGCGGAAGACGTACGCGGGCGGGTCGCGGCCGGCCCTGGCCGGGGTGGACCTGACCGTGGCGCCGGGCGAGGTCGTGGCCGTCGTCGGCGAGTCGGGGTCGGGCAAGACCACGCTGGCCCGCTGCGTCACCGGCCTGGAACGCCCCGACGCGGGCGTCGTCACCCTCGACGGGCTCGACTGCTCCGACCCCGCCCGCATGTCCCGCCAGGCGGTGCGCCAGGCCCGCCGGACGGCGCAGATGATCTTCCAGGACCCGTACTCGACGCTCAACCCGGCGCGTACCGTCGGCGCGACGCTCAAGGAGGCGCTCGCCGCCGACGGACGCCCCACGGACGTCGCCGCGCTGCTGCGCCTGGTCGGCCTCGACCCCGCACTCGCCCGCAAGCGCCCGGCCGGCCTGTCGGGCGGCGAGCGGCAGCGCGTGGCCATCGCGCGGGCCGTGGCCGGCGAGCCCCGCCTGCTGGTCTGCGACGAGCCCGTCTCCGCCCTCGACGTCTCCGTGCAGGCGCAGGTGCTCACCCTGCTCGCCGGGCTCAAGGAACGCCTGGGCATGGGCCTGCTGTTCATCACCCACGACCTGGCCGTCGTCCGCCAGCTCGCCGACCGCCTGTACGTGCTGCGGGCCGGCGAATGCGTCGAGACCGGCGACGTGGACCGCGTGCTGGACGCCCCCGCCCACCCCTACACCCGCGAGCTGCTGGCCAGCGTGCCCGACGGAAGCAGCCGCTGGCCCGGCTAGTCGTAGGAGATCAGCGTGAGCATCCGGCAGCCGCGCTCGCCGGTGGAGTAGACGTGGTCGACCTCGGCCCCGAACCGCACCGCGTCGCCCTCGCCCAGCCGCACCGACCACGTGTCGCCCTCGACCGTCACCTCGCCGGACACCACGTAGGCGTGCTCCACGGACCCCTCGCCGTGGGCGCTCCTGGCGCTGCGCGTCAGCGGCGGCAGCTCGCCCTCGGCCAGCTCGAACCGGCGCCGGTCGGCCGCGGCGAACAGGCCGCGCACGGTCGTGTCGCCCACCGCCACCGGCCGGCCCTCGCTCCTGCGCAGCACCTCGGGCTCGGCGAGCCGGGTACGGGTCAGCTCGGCGAAGGTGAGCTCCAGCGCCCCAGCCAGCCGGGTCAGCACCTCGATCGTCGGATTGGCCACGCCGCGCTCGATCTGCGAGATCAGCGCCTTGCTCACCCCGGTCAGCTCGGCCAGCTCGCGGACGCTGAACCCCCGGGCCAGCCGCGTGCGCCGCAGGTTGCCCGCCAGCGCGCCGCGCACCCCGGCGGCCTGCCCGTTGGTGACCGCGAGTTCCTGCCGCACGTGGTGAGTCCTTCCTGTCCCGGCGTCCACCCCCATCATGCCCTGCGCGTCAGGCCGCGTCGTCCGGCGAGCTCGTCCAGGAAGCCGGAGACCGCGGCGACGAACGCGCCCGGGTCGTCCACCCACGGGAAGTGCCCGGCGCCGGGCAGCGTCACCAGCGTGGCGTCGCGGAACAGGGCGGCGAAGGGCCGCGCGTAGAGGCGACAGGGGTGGACGTCCAGGTCGCCGGTCAGCAGCAGCGCGGGCGCGTCGAGCGCGGCCAGCCCGGTCCTGACCTCCTCGGGCGTCGCCGGGGACGGCGCGTAGAAGCCGTCCGCCGCGGCCTCGCCGCACTCCTCCTCGGCACGGGCGGAATGGGCCGCGGCGCGCTCGGTCCAGGGGCCGTAGAAGAACCGGTGGCGCTCCAGGCCCTCGTCCGCCAGGAACTCCGCCAGGGCGGCGGCGTACCACGGCTCGTGCGCGCGCAGCTCCAGACCGGCCTGCCAGTCCTCCTCCGTCGGGACGAGGCCGACGGCGACCGGCGAGGGCGCGACCAGGCACAGCGACCTCAGGCGGGCCGGATGCAGCCCGGCGTACCGGACGGCCACGTTCGCGCCCGCCGAGTGCGCCAGCAGGTCCATGCGGTCCAGCCCCAGGTGCTCACGCAGCGCCTCGACGTCCTCGGCCAGCCGGTCCCACCGGTACGTCCCGGGGTCGGCCGGGATGGCGGAGTCGCCGGTGCCCCGGCCGTCCAGCCGGATCAGCCGCCGGGGCAGGCCGCCGAGGTCGCCCAGGTAGACGGAGGCGCGTCCCGGGCCGCCGGGCACGCACACCAGCGGCTCGCCCGTCCCGTACGCGTGGTAGGCCAGCTCGGTCCCGTCGTGGGCGAGAAAGGAGGGCATGGGGCGATTATGCCGGGTACCCCTGGTCGTCGGACGGCGGATCCTCGAACCGCGGACGCTGCGGCGGGCCGCCGCTCACCGACCGGACGATCGTCGCCGCGACGTGGTGCACCTTGAGATTGCGGTCCTGGGAGACGTTGCGCAGCAGCTCGAACGCCCGGTCCGCGGTGCAGTGACGCTGCGCCATGACGATCCCGATCGCCTGGTCGATGACCGGACGGGTGCCGAGCGCCTCCTTCAGCTGCGCCGACACCTCCCGCGTACGGGCCGCGCCGATCGCCACGTCGAACAGCACGCCGATCGTCGCGGCGCTCACCTGCGCGGCGACGTGCGTCGGCGCGGCGAAGCCGCCCGCACCCGCCGAGTAGAGGTTGAGCGTGCCCAGCAGCCGTCCCTGGGAGGTCAGCGGCTCGG
The DNA here is from genome assembly GCF_044465345.1 of Nonomuraea sp. NPDC049684. NCBI lineage: Bacteria > Bacillati > Actinomycetota > Actinomycetes > Streptosporangiales > Streptosporangiaceae > Nonomuraea > Nonomuraea sp. NPDC049684. Next base: position 152,256 of record NZ_JBITLO010000023.1, read on the forward strand.
CATGCAGGCTGAGGATGCCGTGCGGCTGCGGGCAGAAGGAGCCCCAGCGGGCGTCGCCGGCCGCCAGACCGGCCGCCGTGACCGCGCGCCCCGCCTCGATCGCGTCGAAGCTCGGCCCCCGCCCGGCCGCCGACTGCATGCCGTCGAGCATCCCGGCGCGGGCGTGCGCGCACGCCGCCGAACGGATGCTGCGTTCGGTGCACAACGTCACGCTGACCAGCGGAGAGTCGGGCATCGCACGGGCGGCGATGACGACGCTCCGCGCCAGTGCCCGTTCGAACTCGTCGATTCCGGCCGGAACAGCGGTCCTGTTCAACAAATCCCTCGCGCTCGGCTGCGGCTCACGCCTGCGACCAGACAGCCTGCCCCTCCAGCGGGGTTCTAAGCGGGCCCCGCCGGAGGTTTTCCCGGGACCCCTCAGGCGAGGTAGGCGTCGACCTCGGCCAGGTAGGCGTCCTTCAGGTGGCGCGGCAGCCAGGTGATCTCGAACGCGTTGCGCTCCAGCCGGGCCAGCTCCTCCCGGGTGAGCTGCAGCTCCTCCTGCAGCGCCACCAGGTTCTCGCCCACGTACCCGTTGAAGTACGCCGGGTCGTCGGAGTTGATCGTCACCCGCACGCCGAGCTCCATGAGCTTGCGGATGCCCTCGGCCTTCATGGAGTCGGTGACATACCCGTTGGAGATCGGGCAGCAGGTCAGGCCGATGCCGCGGGCCAGCACCAGGTCCACCAGCCGCTGGTCCTCCAGGATGTTGACGCCGTGGTCGATCCGGTCGACGCCGATGTCCTCGATCGCCTGCCGGATGTGCTCGATCGAGTTGTCCTGGTCGACGTCGCAGTGCATGGTCAGCAGGTAGCCCTCCTGGCGGGCCCGCTCGTACACGGCGGCGAACTTGGCCGGCGGGTTGCCCTTCTCGTCGGAGTCCAGGCCGATGCCGACGATCCACTCCTTGTACGGCAGCGACTCCAGCAGCGTCGCCATCGCGTACTCGGCCTGGAAGTCGCGCAGGAAGCACATGATGAGCTGGGCCCGCACGCCGAGCTGCCGGTCGGCGTCGATCAGCGCCCGCCGCAGCCCGCGGATCACCACGTCGAACGGCACCCCGCGCGAGGTGTGCGCCTGCGGGTCGAAGAAGATCTCGGCGTAGCGCACGTTCTGCTCGGCGGCCTTGCGCAGGTAGGCCATGGCCAGGTCGTAGAAGTCGGGCTCGGTGCGCAGCACCTGCATGCCCTCGTAGTAGACCGTGAGGAAGGAGGGGAGGTCGTCGAAGGAGTAGGCGGCCCGCATCTCCTCGACCGACGTGTAGGGCAGCGCGATGCCGTTGCGCCGGGCCAGGTCGAACTTGAGCTCCGGCTCCAGCGTGCCCTCGATGTGCAGGTGCAGCTCGCACTTGGGGAGACCGGCGATGAAGTCCTTCATGATCAAACCTCCGTGAGGATGGGGTCGACGACCTCGAGTCGTACGCAGTCGACCAGCCCGAGGTCGGTGACGGCGTAGTCGGGGATCGCGGTGATCGACAGGAAGAACAGGTACATCAGCGGCGCCGGCAGCGTGCAGCCCAGCTCGCGGGCCAGGTCGTCGAGCCGCTCCTCCAGCACCGCCATCTCGGCGGCCGGCAGGTCGGAGACGATGCCGCCGACCGGCAGCGGCAGCAGCGCCCGCACCTCGCCGTCCACCACCACGGCCTGGCCGCCGCCCTGCTCGGCGACGGTGTTGACGGCCAGCGCCATGTCCTCGCGGGAGGCGCCGACGCAGATGATGTTGTTGTCGTCGGGGGCCGCGCTGGTGGCGATCGCGCCGGCCCGCAGGCCCATGCCGCTGACCATGGCGACCGGCTTGTTGCCGGTCTTGCCGTAGCGCTCGACGACCGTGACGAGCAGCGCGTCCTGCTCCACGGACGGCTCCACGACGCCGCCGGTCACCGGCAGGGTCACGTCGCGCCTCCTGCGGACGAAGACCTGCTCGGTGAAGCCGAGGGTCAGCACGGTCGCCTGCTCGCCCTCGGCACGCAGCACCAGGTCGTCCGCGGTGACCGGGGCGATCGGGAACGGCCGGACCGGGCCGCGCTCGGGGGCGGGCGTCGGCGTGACCATCCGGCCGTCGCGGGCGGCGGGCACGCCGTTCGCGATCACCTCGCGGACCCGGAAGTCGGTCAGCGAGTCGACGATCAGCACGTCCGCGAACCGGCCGGGGGACAGGCTGCCCACCAGGTGGTCGATGCGGTACATCTCCGCGCAGTTCACCGTGGCCATCTGGATCGCCGTCACCGGGTCGACCCCCGCCGCGACCGCCATCCGGACGAGCTTGTCCATGTGGCCGCCCGCCAGCACGTCGGCGGCGTGCACGTCGTCGGTGCAGAACGCCAGCCTGCGGGACCCGGCCAGGGCCACGGCCTTGATGTTCTCGTCGAGGAAGTGGGCGACGGAGGACTCGCGGATGATGCCGTACATGCCGCGGCGCAGCTTCTCCAGCATCTCCTCGTGCGAGTAGGACTCGTGGTCGAGCCGCACCCCGGCCGCCGCCAGACCGCTGATCCGGCGCGGGTCGGACAGCGGCGCGCAGCCGAACACCGGCAGCCGCCGCTCCCGAGCCAGGTCGAGGGCCTCCATGACGGCAGGATCGGAGTGTTCCACCATCTCCTGAACGGTCTCCCAGATCCCCACACATTCCGGCCATTCGTGGGCGATCCTGTGCTCAGCCGGACCGAACGGATGCCCGACGGTCGACTCCGGCACGGTGTAGGGCGCCTTGGCGGGTGCACCCCACCAGATTCGCATGCCGGTCGCCGCCGACTCGTCCAGGAAACGCCGGACGCCCGGCAGGCCCTCGGCCACGAGGATCTGGTCCAGCCCCGACACCACGCTCGTCGTGCCGAACGGCACCACCAGGTCGGCGAAGCTGGTGACCGACAGCTTGCTGCACTCGATGTGCAGGTGGCCGTCGATCAGGCCGGGGACCAGGTAGCCGCCGCGGGCGTCGATCACCTCGGTGTCCGGGCCGCGCTCCAGCGCCGGCTCGACGGCGGCGATCCGGCCGCCCACGATGCCGATCTCGGCCGGGTAGAGCTCGCCGGTCAGCACGTTGACGAGCGTGCCGTTCGCGATGATCGTGTCCGCGGGCCGCCGCCCGTACGCCACGTCCAGCAGGTCGCGGTCCATCATGCCTCCACAGTCCGTACGGCGGGCCGCGGGACGAGCAGCGCATAGGCCGCGCCCGCCACCAGGAAGCCCGCGAAGATGCTGAAGTCGCTGCCGCCCGTCGCCTGCGACAGCGGCCCGACGAAGACGGCCGAGTTGATCCACAGGGCCGCCGCCACCATGCCCAGGACCTGCGCGATGATCGCCGGCCACCGGACCTGGCCGGGCGCCTGCTCGTCGAACAGCGCCTCGGCGTCGTAGCGTCCCCTCCTGCGCAGCCAGTCGGTGATGTACACCCCGGCCCAGGGCGCCAGCCAGATGATCAGCAGCGCGAGGAAGTTGTTGAGCATGGTGTTGAAGCTGTTCGAGGTGACCGCCACGAACGTGATGATCACGCAGAGCACGAGGTCGCCGACGACCGCCACCCAGCGCTTGACCTTGATCCCGGCCGCCTGCAGGTTCAGCCCCGAGGAGTACAGGTCGGTGGTGTTGACCGCGAACAACGACACGATCGCCAGCAGCAGGTACGGCACCACGAACCACTGCGGCAGCGCGCCCGGCAGCCCCGAGATCGGGTCGGTGTTGTCCTTGACCACGGTCGCCACGGCCGCCCCGAGCGTCATCAGCAGCACGTACGGGACGAACCCGCCCAGGGCCGCGTACCCGAAGACCGCCTTCCTGGAGGAGTTCGCCGGCAGGTAGCGGGAGTAGTCGCCGCCCAGCGGCCCCCACGACAGCCCGCCCGCCGACATGATCATCGCGATCGCCATCGTGAACGTGGCGAAGTCCGCCGACCCGCCGCCGCCCCCGAGCTCCACCTTGGGCGCGATCAGGATCGCCATCAGGCCGAACAGCACCACGAACACCCAGGTGAAGTACTTCTGCGCCTTCATCACCGCGGCGTGCCCGATCAGCGGCAGCACGAGCTGGATCGCCGCCGCCACCAGGATGACCACGACCTTGAGCCCGAGCCCCTGGTCGCTCACCCCCGCCTGCTCCAGCAGCGACAGCGCCGCGAACGTGATGAGCACCATGCCGCCGGCCTCGAAGCCCACCATGTTGAGCCAGCCGAAGAAGCTGAGCACGCGGGCGCCCTTGGGGCCGTAGGCGGCCCTGGAGACCGCCATGGTGGAGGTGCCGGTGGCCGGGCCCTGCAGGCTGGTCAGGCCGACCAGCGGGAACGACAGCAGGTTGCCGATGACGATCGCGATGACCGCCTGCGTGAAGCTGAGCTGGAACGCCGCCACGATCGTGATGCCGTAGACGAGGGTGAAGATGCCCATCGTCGTCCCGGACCAGAGGAAAAGCAGGTCACGCGGGCGGCCGTACCGTTCGCCGGCCGAGACCAGTTCGATCCCGCGTTGTTCCATGGCCCCTCCTGAGGGTCGCTGGGTGTGTGCGCACACAGTGAACCGTAGGGGGGTGACCTGGTTATTTATCCGGACATACGAGCGTGCTGGGAGCCAGTTGTGCCCTGGCTACAAAGTGATCGCCAAGCCGGCCGCCGTACTGGCTCTCTACAGCGTGATCGCCGCGCCGGCGGCCGTGACCGGGTGTCTACAGCGTGATGGCCAAGCCGACCGCGAACAGCAGGCCGTACGCCATCTGCAGTTTGCCCGTCTGCTGCAGGACCGCGATCAGCGCCGGCCCGACGGCCTTGCCCAGCACGGTCCTGATCGGCGTGACCGCGAGCGGCGCGGCCAGCGCCGCGAGCGCCGCCCACGGCGTGACCGCGATCATCGCCAGCGCCACCACGAACGGCACCACCTGGCACAACACGTACAACGCCCGGGTGCGCTCGGCGCCGAGCACCACCGCCAGCGTGCGCTTGCCCGACGTGCCGTCGGTCTGGACGTCGCGCAGGTTGTTGACCACCAGCATCGAGCACGACAGCAACCCCACCGGGATCGAGGCCAGGAACGCCGTCCAGCTCAGCTGCTCGGTCTGCACGTACGCGGTGCCCATCACCGGGACCACGCCGAAGAACACGAAGACCGCCAGCTCGCCCAGGCCGCGGTAGCCGTAGGGCCGCTTGCCTCCGGTGTAGAACCAGGCCGCCGCGATGCACGCGACCCCCACCAGCAGGATCCACCACGCCCGCGTCACGACCACCAGCACCAGCCCGAGCACCGCCGCGACCGCGAAGCAGCCCAGCGCCGCCGTCAGGACCTGCCGGGGCGTGGCCGCCCGCGAGCCCACGAGCCGCATCGGGCCGACGCGCTGGTCGTCGGTGCCGCGGATGCCGTCGCTGTAGTCGTTGGCGTAGTTGACGCCGATCTGCAGGGACAGCGCCACGAGCAGCGCCAGGACCGCGCGCCACCAGACGAATCCGCCGTCGCCGATCGCCACGCCCGTGCCGACCATGACGGGGACTACGGCGTTGGGAAGCGTGCGCGGGCGCGCGCCCGCGATCCACTGACCGGGGGTTGCCATGCTGTCGAACCTCTAGCTGATATCCGTGGTGAGCCTGACCATGCGGATCGGACGGCCCATGTCGAGGACGCGTTCGGCCATGTCCTCGCCCCAGCCGGCCGACTCCAGGAAACCGAGCACCGCGTAGTTGTCGGCGAACACCCAGGTGACGATCTGGCGGAAGCCGTCCTCACGCAGGTAGTCGACGGTGGCGTTGAGCAGGCGGCTGCCGTGGCCGCGGCGCACGAAGTCGGGATCGACCAGCAGCGTCAGCATCTCGGCGACCCTGCTGGGATCCAGGTCGGGATCCTCGGCGGGGGCGTGCGAGGCCAGCCCCACCACCCGCTCGCCGCCGCGCGGGGTCGTCAGCGCCGCGCTGCCGCCCGCACCCAGCGCGGGGAAACCCTCGGTGTCGAGGATGGTCTCCACCGCGACCAGCACCCGGCACGAGGGGCCGGGCGGGGCGACGATCGCCTCGTCCCACTGACGCAGCCACATCTTCTCGGCCGCCGGCCCCGTCATCTGCTCGAGTGGGCCTTCCGGGAGGAACTCCCGATATCCGTAGCGCCAGGCGCGGATCTGAGTATTCGCAACCTGGAGAACATCCTCGCGCCGGGCCGCCCGGACGCCTACGTCTGCCATCTCGGCCCGCTCCTTCGCCTGCCGTTCGTGCCACAAGGCACGAGTTACACCGTATCGGTGTTTGAGCCTTGGAGACGACGCGAACCCCGCTTCCGCGCCCGGTAAGCGCGTGTCTTGCTGTTGTCACCGCATACCCGCATCGACCACCACGACCCCGAACGATTCCCTAGCCTGTCGACAACACATCCCCTCCACCCGGGGCGACTCCCCGCTCCCACCCCCTCCAAGGGCCTTCGGCCGGGATGGCTCGCCGTTCCGACGCCGTCCGATGGCCTTCGTCTGGGATGGCTCGCCGCTTCAACGGCGTCCGATGGCCTTCGTCTGGGATGGTTCGCCGTTCCGACGCCGTCCGATGGCCTTCGTCTGGGATGGCTCGCCCCTTCAACGGCCTCCGCCCGCCTTCGTCTACCTCCGCCCGCCTCCCTTTACGTCCGCCCGCCTCGGTCGCCTCCGTATATTTCCGCCCTCCGTTACCTTCGCCCGCCTCGGTCGACCTCTGCCCGCCTCCGCCTGTCACCGTTCGCTCCCAGCGCGCGCTTCTCCGCGCTGTCGGCCCGCGTGGCGTCCGCGCGTGTCTATCAGCGCCCGCCGACTGCGGTGACGGCCGATACGGCGGCGGTCGCGGCCGTCCGCGCCGCCCATCACCGCCCGCCCCTTCCGCGCGTCCATCCGCCTACCCCGTTCGCCCCGCCGTTTCCGCGCGTCGATCCGCGCGTCGATCCGCGTGGCGATCGGCATCCGCTGACGGCGGTGGCAGCGGGGCCGATGCGGCGGCGGCGGCCGGGCGCGCCCCTGTCGCCCCTGCCGGCGCCTCTGCCGGGCAGCCGATCACCGGGCCTGTGTGTCCAGTGCCTGCCCGAGCCTTCGTACCCCCTCCACCAGCACCGTCAGGTTGGCGGCGGCCATGTGCGTCACCCTGATCCGCGGCCCCGGCGGCTCCGACGGGTAGTACATCCGCCCAGGGCTCACCAACGTCCCGTACCGCCTCGCAGTCTCGACCAGAGCGTTCTCGTCCACCTCCGCGGGCAGCCGCAACCACAGGTGCAGGCCGCCGATCGGCATCAGATGCACCTCCGCCCCGGGCACGTGGACCGCCAGCGCCGCGGCGAGCGCGTCCCGCCTGGTGGCGATCTCGGCGTGCACGGTGTGCAGATGCCTGCCCCACGCCGCCGAGCCCACGAACTCCAGCGCCGTCTCCTGCAACGGCCGCGCCACGAAGAACGACTCGACGAGCTGGCTGGCCCGCAGCCGGTGCGCGGCCGGCCCGCGTGCCACGACCGCGGCCACCCGCAGGCTGGGAGACAGGATCTTGGTCAGCGAGCCCACGTTGACGACCGTGCCGTGCGCGTCCATGGAGGCCAGCGACGGGGGAGCGGCGGGGGACAGGTAGCGGGCGTAGTCGTCCTCGATCACGAACGCCCCCGCCGCCCTGGCCACCTCCAGGACCTGCGCGCGCCGCTCCAAGGGCAACGTCGCGCCGGTGGGGTTGTGCAGGGTGGGCTGGCAGAAGAACACCCGCGCGCCGGTGACGGCGAACGCCTCGGCGAGCAGATCCGGCCGTACGCCGTCGCGGTCCATCGGCACGGCCGTCGCCCGCAGCCCGGCCGCCTTGGCCGCCGCCAGCGCCCCGGGATAGGTGGGCGTCTCGACCAGCACCGGCGTCCCGGGGGCCGCCAGTGCCCTGAACGCGTGCGTCAGCGCCGCCTGGCCGCCGCTGACGATCAGCGCGTCCGCCGCCGTCACGTCGCCCCCGGCCTGACGGGCGAACCAGCCGCGCAGCTCGTGCAGGCCGGTCAACGGCGGCGTCGCCCAGACGTCCGGACGGCGCACCGCCCGCGCGGCAGCCGCCGCGAGCTGCCTGTCCGGCCTCAGCCCCGGGTTCAGGTAGCCGCCGGTCAGCGGCACCACCTCCTCGGACGGCTGCGCCAGCAGCGCCGCCACCGGCCCGTCGTCCACCACCCGGTCGCCGAGGGCGACCGTCTGCCAGGACAGGTCCAGAGGGTCCTGACCGCGCACGACCTGCCGCGGCGCCACGAACGCCCCGCTTCCCGGACGCGACACCACCCGCCCCTCGGCGGCGAGCTGGCCGATGGCGCGCGAGACCGTCACTGGGCTGACGTTGTGCCGCCGCATGATCTCCCGGCTGGACGGCAGCCGCGCACCTGGCCCGAGCCGAGCGGCCTCTTCACGCAGTATCGCCGCAATCTGGGCGATACTGCTATCGTTGGTCATGAAAGACAAGGATAGCGCTACCGCCCAAAACCGAGTAGCACCTCCTGCCGCCCCCACAAGAACCCCCACCGGCTCTCCCGCCACCGGCGGCACCGCCACCCTCAGCGACGCCCGGACAGGAACCGGCGGAGCCACCGCCCGCGCCCGCCAAGGGACGATGCTGGCCTTCCTGGGCGTCCTGGCCTTCTCCGGCAGCTTCCCCGGCACCGTCTACGCGATGCGCGGCTTCGACCCCTGGCTCGTCGCCATCGGCCGCGCCGCCGTGGCCGGCGTCATCGCCCTGGTCTGCCTCAAGGCCGCCCGCCTGCCCCTCCTCCCGCCGCGCCGCCACTGGCCCTCCTACGCCGTGATCTCCCTGGGCGTGGTCTTCGGCTTCCCGGTGTTCAGCAGCCTCGCCCTCGACCTGGGCGCCAGCACCTCCCACGCCGCCGTCGTCATTGCCCTGCTCCCCGCCGCGACCGCCGCCTGCGCCGTCGTACGGGCCGGCGAACGCCCCCGCCCCCTGTTCTGGGCCGCCTGCGCCGCCGGCGCCGCCGCGATCATCGCCTTCACCCTCACCCGCGGCCAGGCCGGCGCCGCCTGGCCGGACCTGCTCCTGGTCGGCGCCCTCCTGTCAGCCGCGCTCGGCTACACCGAAGGCGGCCGCCTGACCAGGACGACCCCCGGCTGGCAGGTGATCAGCCACGCCCTCGTCCTCTCCCTCCCGCTGACCGCCGTGATCACCGCGGTCCTGGCCCTCACCACCCCCATCACGCCGACCGCCCCCGCCCTGGCCGGCTTCGCCTACGTGGCGCTGATCTCGATGTTCCTCGGCTTCATCCCCTGGTACGCCGGTCTGGCCAGAGGCGGCATCGCCAGAGCCGGCCAGACCCAGCTGGCGCAGCCGCTGCTGACCCTCATCTGGGCCTGGGTCCTGATGGGCGAACGTTTCGGCCCGGCGACCGTGGCCGCCGCACTCGCCGTCCTGGCCTGCGTCGCCGTCACGCAGCGCACCCGCTCGTAGGGGGAAAGCCCTGGCACGACGACGTACGCACCGGGCCGCGGCGATGCTTGCATGGCGTGACGCCGCCACGCAGGATGGCAGGGGAGGTGTCACAGCCATGGCGGACCTCACGATCCCGGAAGGCGGCTTCTGGCCCGCGCCGGAGATCCCGCAGCCCAACATCTATCCGATGGAATGGCGCGTGGAGACCGAGAAACTCGCGGCCATCTACGAGAAGTCCAAGCGCAAACTCTGGAACCCGGCCGACCTCCCATGGGACGGCCTCAACCCCGACGACTTCACCCGCGAACAGCGCCTGGGCATCATGTACTGGTTCGCCGTCCTCGCCAATTTCGACGCCTCGGGCCCGGCCGTGTTCGCCCGCGCAACCATCCAGGCTTTCGAGAAACACGAGGAAGACCCCGTCAGGAAGTGCTTCTTCTCCATCACCCGCGACGAGATGAACCACGAGGAGTGCTGCCAGCGCACCATAGCCCGGCTGTGGCCCGGCGGCCCCCTGAACTGGACCCCCGAAGACGATCTCGAAAAAGCCGCCCACAACAACATCGGCTGGCTCTACCACAACGGCGGCCGCTACTGGACCGGCTACACCAGCGCCGTCGGAAGATACTCGCTGCCGGTCCTGTTCACGAGTTTCATGATGGGCGAGATGGCCGCGTCCACGCTGTTCAGAGGCATGGCCACGGGCACCCGGCATCCGGTCTTCGGCGAGATGTTCCAACGCATCGGCCTCGACGAGTCCCGCCACCTGCAAATCTGCATGACCATTCTGGAAAACGAATGGCCGGGCCTCACCGACGAGACCCGCAGCCTCATCACCCGCCAGCTGCGGGCCGGTTTCGTGTTCCTCTCCATGATTCTCTGGGAGCCGCCGGAAGGTTTCTGGGAACTCCCGCCGTACTTCCTCGACAACCACCGCGTCCTGATGAACCACGCCAGGGAAGCGGGCCTGGGCGTGCTCTCGTACGAGGAACAGAAGGAGAACTGGCGCGTGGCCATGGCGAAGGTCCGCGCGATCGTCGAACGATGGGGCATCGCCTTCCCCGCCATTCCCGAACTGGACCTGGAAGGCGTCGAGGTGAACGTCATCGACCCGGAGGAGATCATCCCCGTCTTCTAGGATGCGCGCATGTGGCCCCGCATCGACGGACGCAGAGTCCTCGCCCTAGGCACGCCCGGCAAGGTGCGTACCCTGCTGACCGACCTCACCCTCTCAGGCGCGAAGACCGCCACCGCCGGTCTCCTGCCCCTCGACTACGAGGCGGAGGGCGAAGAGGTCGAACACGTCGGCGAACACCTGATCCTCGTGAACGACGCCGGCGAGAAGGCCGCCACCATCGAGATCACCTCAGTGGCGCTGGTGCCGTTCGCCGAGGTGCCGTGGGAGTTCGCCGAAGCGGAAGGCGAAGGATTCACCTCGATCCAGCACTGGCGCGAAGTCCACCAACGCTACTGGTCATCCCTGGGCCACGAGGTGAACGACACCTCCACAATCGTCTGCCTCCACTACCGCCTACTCCCCACATAACCCCCGGGCCCAGAACAACCAGCCCCCGTAACGAGCCAACCCCCGCGCAACCACCCCAGCCGCACTACCCCCAAGCCCTCGCCACCCCCTGGGGGAGAGCAGCCATCAACCACCGCTACTCACCCTGCGACCACGCCCTTGGGGCAAGCATCCACTCCCGGCTAACCATTCATTCACTCCGGGCCGAGCATCCACTCCCGGCCAGGTATCCGCCCCTCAGGTACGCATTCGCGGGCCGCCTGAAGAGGAACCCTGCCGAAAAGGCGAGCCAACCCGCCCACCGTCACTCCCGCACCGACACCCTCAGCGAACCGCCCCATCCAGCTCCCGCAAACTTCCGCCTCCGTCGTCCCCTGTGCCGTCGTCCCCTGTGCCGTCGTCCCCTGTGCCGTCGTCCCCTGTGCCGTCGTCCCCTGTGCCGTCGTCCCCTGTGCCGTCGTCCCCTGTGCCGTC
>NZ_JBITLO010000023.1:163756-172754 GCF_044465345.1 Nonomuraea sp. NPDC049684
CGCCGTCCAACAACCCATCCGTTGCGACCCCGACGAACGTCCCCTTCCCCCTCACCGTGTGCACGAGCTGCCGCCGACGCAGCTCCCGCACCACGTTCCGGACGGTTGACCGCGCCACGTCGAACTCGGCCTCCATGGCCAGCTCGCTCATCACCGCCTCGCCGGCCAGCAGCTCACCCCTCAGAATCTGGCCCTCGATCATCTCGGCAATCTGCACATAGATCGGCACAGGGCCGTCTCGGTCGAGCATGCTCATACCTTAGACGTCTGGATACAAGCAGATGAGTGATTCTCAATCCTGGGGCCACGACTCTTCCGGCGACACGTAACTCCCACGCTGCGGCACGGTGTAGATCCACCCTTGCTCCCGCAACAACGCCATGGCCCGCCGCACCGTCTCCCGCGCCACGTCGTACTGCTGCACCAACGCAGTCTCGCCCGGAATCGGGCGCTTGGGCTGGAAGTGCCCCGCCCTGATCTGCTTGGCCACATCGGAAGCGATCTGCCGATAGAGCGGCACTTTCCGCTGCTTACGCGGCGCTTCATCAGGTGCGCCGACGAACGTTCCCTCGCCCTGGACCGTGTAGATGAGCCCTTCCTCGCGCAACACGTGGATGGCCCGGCGGGCCGTCGTCCGCGCGACCCCGAACTCGTGCTGAATGTCGGCCTCACTCGGCACGGGATGCCCGGACGCGAGCCCCTCGACCCGCCGCCGAAGGATTTCCGCGATCTGTACGTAGATGTGGGTGTCGCCGTCGTAGTCCAGCACACCGGCAACATAGACGAAGGTGTACGAGCCCTCCCATATCCTCCTGCCTGGTCAGGCAGAGTCATCTTTCCGAATAGACGAGCGGATACAACCAGACGTACTCTCCATTCATGGCCGTACTCCCCCTGGACTACGAACACTGCATCGGCATCCACCTCCCAGAACCCCGCCCAGGCCGCACAGCCATCCGCTGGTATCCCACACGCTCCCCCTACGAACGCGTACGGGTCCGGGCATACACCTGCCACTGCGGGCCCACGATCTACGAACTCTGCCAAGTCGGAGGGCAGCGCTTCATCCGCCGAATCCGGGAGAACGGCAGGAGCCTCCTCTTGGAGGAGAGCTTCCGATGCTCTGTTCGCAGGACCATGCTGCTCTGGGACAACCTCCTGAGCGGCAACGCCCGATAACCGGGCGCCAACCAGACCAGCAGCGAACATCGGCTCATCCCTCAGGCCATAGAGGAACCCCCGCCTCTGAGCCTCTACCTGCCGCAGCACGAACCCCGCGTTGTTCGACCGCCTGAAGCAGGCTATCGGGAGAGCCCGACAGAACCGCTCTCCCGTCCGAACACCCCCTCAAGCTCCCCGCGCCGCTCAAACGCGGCGCTGCGGCCCCGGGTCGACCCGCCCCTGTAGACCTATTCATCTCGCGACACGAAAACTCTCTACATACGTACGGGCGCCTGAGTGGCCGGCTAACGACGATGGCGGCACCCCGGAAGCTCACAGATCGCGTACCCGGGCTTGCCGAGACCCTCTGGCCTGCATTAGATGCGCCATTCTGAGAAAGGCTCGGCAGCCCCGGCCCCCCTACCGCGATGTCACCAACGAGTTGTCACTAACACCCCATTTTCCTAACTAAGAAGGACACGTTGGCTTTCGGCCCGAAGCCAGGCCGAGAAGAGAGAAGTAGGAGCCACAGTTCCAGAACGGCTTTGCATGCCACCTCGAAGGCGGCACACTGTTCCTCGCGGCCATCACGTTGGCTCCTTCGTTCTCGGACAGGCCCTAGAAGGAGTACGGGATGGCCGTCACCATTTCCCGATGCCGCCGCTACTCCTCACCGATCAACTCGAACCAACTCTGAAACCGACCTCCAGCATCATCGCCATCAAATGTCGGAGCAGTCGAGTAACCTCAACAATGAGCCCCCGACCTAGACCGAGGGCTCAAGGCAGCTCAGAAATCATCTTTCGCCAACAGACGATCCAGTCTGAGCCCGAGATCATCGAGCTGGAACCGTAGCCCCTCAAGCATCGTCATCGTCTCCGCCAGGCTGGCCTTGCAGCTCTCGTCGAACCGTTCCCGAAGGCGCGCGATCTCGAAGGTGAGGATCTCAAAGTCCCGGCCGACCCCTGAGCGAACCTCTACGATCTCCGCCCTGGCCGTAGCCAGCCCTGCCAACACCGCATCACGCCCACCCGTGCACGAGCGAGCCTCCAGCGCCTGCAGACGGAGTTGTAGATCGAGGATCTCCATCTCAACGTTCACGTACCCCTACCCCTAACCAGTGGACGACGAGGGAGCCCGCCCACAGCGGCCGGCCCCCACTTGCTGCGAGCACATATTGGCAAGACGTCTCTACCTAAAGCGATCCCCGACAAGCACCCCGGAGTGGTTTTCTTCCTCCGCCCACCTGGGCTTTCCCTGTGAACGTCCACATCCGTCCGGCTTGTCGGGGGAAATAAGTCCACCAAGGCAAGAAGCCTGAGCGCTCAAATGAGACGGTGGGCAATCGTTACGCATCACTCGCCCGGCTGTAGAAGCAGCAGAGGTGCGAACGCGGCGCCGTCGTGTCCTGTCATCATCTGGCATATAGTCCAAAAAGCCAGGTAATTCCTGACCAGAAGCCGGATACGAGATGGCAGCCCCCCGAAACCAGTGACCGCAGAACTAACTGAACGCGCGGGCGTCACACCCTGCTGACAGGCTCACGTCCCAACGTACAGGGGGCCGTTCGTAATAGGCGGCGGGCCGGCGACCGTAGCTCGGCTCGTCCGAATTGCCGCACACCTCATGATCCGCCTTGCACACAAATCGACCGTGTACCAGGACGTCACACGACCTCCCGTCCCCTCGTCGACTACGACTGACCCGCTCCCACTCAGCGCTCCAAGTCCGGTCCAAGGCGCGCAGGCCACCCACCGCACCCGCGGCGCCCCTTGTCCGCATGGGCGTCACCTGTCGGCAGGAAGACAAGCTCGCTCGCCCAGACCAGCCAAGTTCCGAGCGGAGTCGACCGTGATCGCACGAGTCGACGCACCTCGAAGGCAACGTTCTCGATCACGACTGCCCCGTACAGCGCAGACTGGCATCTGGATCCACGCCGCCGATCCCCGGCGACACCGCGACAAGGCCCACTGGCAACAGCGGCCCCAACTCAACGGCAACGCAGCCCACAGGCGGTCACCGAGAGCGTCGACACAGCCGCCACCCCGGCAACACCCGGCCCCCGCAGCGGCCGAGTCATCGACCGCACAAGCGAGATCCTTGCCGAATCCTCGCCATTGGCCGCAGAGCGATCTGCAACGGACAACACCAGGAAAGTCCCACCTGTCGTGCAGCCGCGTAACGAGAGACGCTGATCGGCCTGCCGGTTGATGCTTGCCCATGGGCCCGATGGATCCCATAAATGAAGCGCCACACCGCGTCTCCCGCGGCTTCTGGACCCCATGGCCGATCAATTCGGGATGGCAGGCACCTACCCAAACAACCAACAGGCACCTGCCAACGCCAGCGCCCTCACTTCAACCCTTACGTCTCCCCATCTTGATCACCTCGGTCAGCCGGAGTTCCAGGCTCGCCAACACCGGATCTTTCTGCTGTACCGATCCGGCCCCCGCCTCCCGAGCCGCCCCAGCCAGCGGCCCGATGTCGTAAGTCATGACAGCGCCAGGATGCACCACAACATCGCTGTTCAAGTGCCCGTCGATGCCTTGCGCGGCCTGCACATCCTTGAGCAGACGCCCCCAGGTCCCGTCCACCGCCCAGCGGCGCTGCCATTTGTAGACCGTGATCCAGCAACCGAACCGATCCGGGAGATTGCGCCAAGGCGACCCGGTTCGCGCCTGATACAGCACTCCGTTGATCAGCATCCGCTGATCTCCGTGCCGCCGGCGTCGAACGTCGCCGTCAGGCAGCAACGGCACCAGCCGTTCCCACTCAGCATTCGTCAGGTCTGTATGGCGCATTTATCCCTATCCTCGACGGTTTTCCGCTTTCAGCCTCGTCACCAGGACAATAAGGACGGCCATCGCAAGTCTCCTTCGAATAGCAACGATTCAAGGGGTGAAGGAGGCCTGCAATGGCCGCAGAACCCAGTGTGCCTTCTTCGTCATGGCCGGCGCAGCAGATCGGCAAGGATTGGCCAAAATTTTCGAGCGCCACGACGAGAACGGTAGGCCGCTAACGACTATTCCACATGACTGCCGTCTTACACTCAACAGTAATCTGACACGCGAAGAGTCACTTATTCGGGGACAATAGACAATCTAGCCTAATGTTCTCTTGGGTAGCCAAGCCGTGAGCATCGGATATGCGATTTGCCTCGGCGTCACCGTGTCAGACTTCCTTGGCGGGTAGGTGCGCGGGTGGGCGGGCGCGGTCGCAGGCTTGCGTGTGCTGCCAGCCATCGAGAGAATTCAGAGCCCGCGGTCCGATCTTGCCGCCGACCTCTCGCCCCACAAAAACATCCGCGAGGAAGAAAGCATGGTCCCGTGCTTTCTCGGATGCCCGGGACCACGCTTGGACGAGTCTGTTGGCCAACCGACGTCCATTACGGCCTCAACTCGTGCCATTAGGCTCTCATGACTGCCTCATGCGCTTCTCCTGTTCGGCGCTATCGGAGGAAGGTTCCTTTTGGGCCCCGCGTTCCAACGTCTGTCGAGGCTCTGGATGAAGATGATTCATATGGAGATCCGCCTCCAAGCCGCATCCGTGATGATGAGATGGTCGAGGAGGCGCAGTCCCACTGTCCGGGCGGCCTCGGCGAGGCGGGCCGTGACTTCCAGATCGTCCTCGCTCGGATCTAGAGAACCTCCAGGGTGATTGTGGGCAACGCCGAACATGGCGCCACCGGTGGCGAGCACAAGGGAGATCGTCTCCCGCACGGGCACCGTCGTATGATCGGCGCCGCCCTCCGTCAGCACCGAACGTTTCAGCACGCCACCCCGCGTGTCACACACCACCACGACGAAGCGCTCATGCCCTAGGCCACGCAGTAAGGGGGCACAGACCTCCGCCAGGTCGGATGTGCTGGCGATACGCATCCGCGCAGGCTCCGACGCCGCACGCCGTACGAGATGAAAGGCCGCCGCCACGCGCGCGGCCTTGGCTGGCCCTATGCCTCGCAGTCGCAGCAGGCGGTGCGGATCGGCGCGCCCGAGCGCATCGAGATCGCCGCAGTGTTCGATGACTTGACTGGCTAGCTCCAGCGCGCTCGCCCCGCGGAAGCCGGAGCCGAGCAGAACGGCCAGCAACTCCCGGTCGGCAAGCACCGCCGCGCCGCTCGACATGAGCCTTTCGCGCGGCCGATCGCGCTCGTACAGATCTTTGACTCGCATTCGCAACCTCCGCACCCGTTCTATCAACGAGGACCGACAATCTCAGGCTCCGAATTCCAGATCGATAAAGGATGCACTGGGCGTAAATGTCGCCCTTGAGTTACGTCGGCGACAACCGCAAGCCGCGAATGCGACAAATGGCCGCCTGTACAATGCTGTAACGCGAGTCTGGCCGGTCAGCGAGCGATCTTACGCGGCATAATGGGAGGACTGTTCTCTAACTGCTGTATGGCCACCAGTTGGAGCACCCGTTTGACCGGCGTCGATGTTGGCCCATTGATGGTGGGGGCGCTCAAGGTGCGTGTCCGGGGCGCCCGGCAGTGCCGCTTGCGATCTACCGCAGCTCTCGGCCGCTCCTGTTTGCCCGAAAGGGTGACAGAATGCTCGGGCATCCAACGACATGCCAGAAAACCTGGCCGGTATTCGGAGCAGCTACTTTTCGTCATCCGGCCCGTGGTCCCAAGGGCTGTATTGGTGGCTTCGTTGAAGACCCACTCGCCGAAGTGATGATCATCGTGCTAACTCCGATACGGGGCAGCGCGGCTCACTAGCGTCGATTCGGAGATCCCGCCAAGCGCGAGCCATACGAATAGCTCCGTTCCGGGCATGTTGGCGACCCCGCTGTCGGCCGTCGGGGGCGCATTGTCGCCTCGAGTCGTGTTTCGGCAGCCCCATGTCGTTGACCGCCTGGTAGCGGTCTTCGAGGCCGTCACATCGTCGGCCCGGAGGGCGCCGCACTTGCGGATACGCCTCGCTCGACGCGGCAGAACGGCGCTCCTGGCCATCAGCTCGTCCAGCTCACATCCGGGCCTTCAGTGCGTCGACCTCGCAGCCTGGCGCAAACGGGTCGAAGCCGTGCTCGATAAGCCATCTGATCGCCATCAAGCTTCGCGAGGACCACCACCCGCGGATCACGTCCAGGTCCACATCGGCCCCGTAGCCGGCGATCAGGTCGCCCAGGCGCCCCTCATGTCCGAGCGTCAGGATGGCGAGGTCGAACAGCGCATCGCCCTGACCCGCCTCGGACCAGTCGATCACGCCGGTGACCTCGTCACTGTCGACGAACACGTGCGTGATCTGCAGATCGCCGTGCGTGAACACCGGTTTCCACGACCGGAGCGCAGCCGCGGCGACCTCGCGATTACGTGCGACCAGGTCGGCCGGAAGGACGCCATTCGTGACGAGCCACTCGCATTCGGCGTCAAGACGCGATGTGACCTCATCCAGGCTCTGGCCAGGCCATGGCGGCAGGGGCGCATCGTGCAGCATCCGCACGGCGGCACCCACCGCGGCCCACGCCGCCGGCGACGCGGCAGACGGCTCGCCCAGACGACCGAGTGCCGTCCCCGGAACAGCGGCGAGCGCGAGCACGGGCGGTTTGCGCCACAGAACCTCCGGGGTCGGGATCGGCGCCATGGCCATTGCTTCGACCTCGACGTCAGTGCGCGACTGATCGGCGTCGATCTTCAGAAACACGTCACCGGCACGCAGGGTCGCGCGCTCGTTGTGCGCGACGACGACCTCGATCTGCTCCACGTCGGCCATTATCGCGAGGATGACCACCGACGTCGCCAGGTTATTCGCGTGCGGCTGATCACGTCCCGCTCCCGAGGGGTGTGCGGGACACTGACCACTGACGAATCAAGCAGTGAGGCGTTTCTCGCTCGCAGGCGCAAGGCGCCATCAACGACAGATGGCCCGACTTCATCTACGACTGGTGAGCCTGTCCACATGTGGGACTTCGCGAGGGTGATGGGGCAGGCCGAGTCTTACCGCGCCCTCCGGTCGATCAATGGTCGGATGGGATCCGGCCCGTGGTCCTTCGGTTCTTCGAGGTGCCGCTGCCTGAGAGCCTCTGTGAGGCTCCAGGCAGCGAGGTGCGGCGCCACCCGGAGCCCTGAACCGGTCAGACGGGCATGCTGTACATCACTCTGAAGCGATCGCCCGGAATGACGATGTCGCTCGTTTCGACAGGACGTTCGCCGGCCCAGTGCGTACGTTCGACATGCAGAACGTGAACCCCTGCCGCCAGATCGAGCGCATCGCTCTCGGCCGGCTGAGGCACCCGGGTGTGGATGCTCTCGACGACCTCGGTGATCTTTATGCCGTGCGCGTACATTCTCGCGACCAAGCTACGGCGTTCCTCCTCAGTGTGGGCGACGAACGCCATCGGCTCATAGGCGGTGACAAGTTGGATCGGCTTGCCGTCGCCGCGAAAGACGTAGTTCGTTCTGGTCAGCGTGGAGTGTTCGTCGATGCGTAGACGTCTGGCGATGTCGGGGCTGGCGTCGGCCGGTTCGCTGTGCCAATCCCACGTCACGCGCCTGCCTTGGGACTGCAGGTCGGACGCGAACGGCGCCGGATGGTCCAGGAAGCGCCATCGATGCAAGGGGGTCAAATTTGGCCGGTCCCTGACGTAATGGCCTGAACCGACACGTCCGATGATGAGACCCTCGCCCGCGAGGACGCGTAGAGCGTGACGGGCAGCGGTCTCGCCGACCTGATACTTACGGGTCAGTTGCGCCCGTGAGGGAATGGGCGCGCCTGGGGGGAGGGTGCCGTCGAGGATCTGCCGCCGGATGTCTTCGACGACACGCAGGTAGACCGGATCTGAGGTGGCCACTAGTCCATCCCTGGGGGTTCGTGTGAGGCGTTGCCCCATGTTGCCGTATTCGACAGGTAACCGACCGTCATCGATGACTGCTGGAGCCCCAACTTTGCGATGGCGAAAAATTATCGGAGAAACCCTGTAACGCTGATGTAAGGGACACCGATTCTCCGGTAGAGGTCGTCGATGTGTGTACCCCCGAGCACATATCGGCGGCCTCTTCCAATGCGCGCCCTCAGATGCGGCCGTCGAGGCATGCTCGCGCAGCTCATTCAGTACGTCTAGCTCCGCTTCCTGTCTTTCCATGGCATGTCCCAGCCGTTAGCCGGATGGACGGTCCGGGACGTGCGACAGCGGAACGCTGAGAGCAGAACCTGCTGGATGGGAACGGGTCACAGCACCCAGCTGCCCTGTCCTCGCCCGCGACCGCATGACGGCCACGGCCACGCGCGCCCGTCGACGCGGAGAGTGACGGGCGGGAGGGGTACGCGCGATCGGCCCCCGGCAGGAGTCTCAGCTCTGGTACCCACCGGCCGAGCGAGCAGCCGAGGAGAGCGCTCACACCCTCAGGGCGCACGGTAACCGCCGGACGGTCAGTATCGGCCGCCGTCGGTACCCCCGGGCCGTCAGTGCCGGCCACCATCGGCACACGCAAGGTTGTCAGCACCAGCCGCTGGCACGCGCAGGGCCATCAATATGCCCGCAGGGCTGCCAATACCACGGAAGGTCATCAGCAGCAATCGCGGGGCCATCGGCGCCTGTAGAGCCGTCAGCACCGACATGGACTGTCGCGCGGCAGGCTTCCCAGCGCCTCATTGCTCTCACCGAGGGGTTGTGCAGCGGTTCAGCGCCGAAGGCTCTCTAATTTGGTGTCTGGCCGACAGCGACTGGACTCTTGTGGCGCATACCCCTGGGGGTGAGGTGACATCAGGAAGAGTGGTCTTCTGATATCCCAAAGAAGTGGTCACGTCCCGCGGAGTGGTGTAGCTCGGTTCTCGCGTGAGGCTCTGCTGGTTCGACTATGCCGTCATGAGTTCGGTGTGCGCCACCTCCTGCT
>NZ_JBITLO010000024.1:0-171417 GCF_044465345.1 Nonomuraea sp. NPDC049684
TCCACGCGGTCCTGCCAGCTCGCCCGCGCCATGTCCCGCGGCGTGCGGTACCCGGCGGCGAACAGCTCGCGCGCCGCCGCCACCGCCACCCCGGCCGAGATGCGCGCGCTGAGCAGCGTGGCCAGCACGAGGAGCTGGTACAGCGGCCGCGGCCCCCCCCCCCCCCCGCCCCCCCCCCCCCCCCCCCCCCCCCCCCCCCCCCCCCCCCGCCCCGCCGGGCCCCGGGCGCGGCCCCCCCCCCCCCCCCCCCCCCCCCCCCCCCCCCCCCTCGGCGCTGTGCGCGCCCGCTGATCCCTGACGCTACTTGCGCTTGCTGATCTCTTCGGTGAGCTGCGGGACGACCTGGTGCAGGTCGCCCACGACCCCGTAGTCGGCGAGCTCGAAGATCGGGGCCTCGGGGTCCTTGTTGATCGCGACGATGGTCTTCGCGGTCTGCATGCCGGCCCGGTGCTGGATGGCGCCGGAGATCCCGGCCGCGATGTAGAGCTGCGGCGAGACCGTCTTGCCCGTCTGGCCCACCTGGAACTGGTGGGGGTACCAGCCGGCGTCCGTGGCGGCGCGCGAGGCGCCGACGGCCGCGCCCAGCGTGTCGGCCAGGCCCTCGATGACGGAGAAGTTCTCGGCGGAGCCCACGCCCCGGCCGCCGGAGACCACGATCGCGGCCTCGGTCAGCTCGGGCCTGGCGCCCTTCTCCTGCTTGACGCGCTCGACGATGCGGGCGGCCTTCGCCGCCTCGCTCAGCGCGACCGACACCTCCTCGACCGCGCCGGCGCCCGCGGCGGCCTGCGGGGCCGTCGAGTTCGGACGCACGGCGACGATCGGGGTGCCCCTGCGCACCTTGGAGTGCACGTTGACGCCGCCACCGAAGATCGACTGGTCGGCCACGAAGCCCTCGGACAGGCCCACGGCGTCGGTGATGACGCCGGAGTCGGTCTTGACGGCCAGGCGACCGGCGACCTCCTTGCCCTCGGCCGTGGCGGCCACGAGCACCGCGGCGGGCGACTTCTCGGCCACGAGCTGGGCCAGCAGCTCGGCCTTGGGCGCCACCACGTGGTCGACGATGTCGGCGGACCCGGCGTTGTAGATCGTCTCGGCGCCGTACTCGGCCAGCCTGGCCTTGGCGGCGTCGCCGAGGCCGGGGCCGGCCCAGACGGCGGCGGGCGTGCCGAGCGAGCGGGCCAGGGTCAGCAGTTCGAGCGTGACCTTCTTGACCTCGCCGTCGACCTGCTCCACCAGAACGAGAATCTCCGACATATCAGTAAAACCCCCGTTCTCAGATGAACTTCTTGGAGGCGAGGAAGTCGGCGGCCTTCGAGCCCCCGTCGCCCTCGTCCTTGACGATCGTGCCGGCGGCGCGCGGCGGCGCGGCGGCGAAGTCGACAACCTCCGACCAGGCGGCGCCCAGGCCGACCTGGGCGGCGTCGATCTCGGCGTCGGCGATGGCCAGCGTCTCGACCGGCTTCTTCTTGGCCGCCATGATGCCCTTGAAGGACGGGTAACGCGGCTCGTTGATCTTCTCGACCACGGACACGACGGCCGGCAGCGAGGCCTGCACCTTGTCGAAGCCGTAGTCGGTGATGCGCTGGACGCTGATCGAGGAGCCCTCGATCTCGACCTTGTTGGCCAGCGTGAGCTGAGCCGTGCCCAGGCGCTCGGCCAGCATCGCGGCCAGCACGCCGGTGCGGGCGTCGGTCGACTCCGAGCCCAGGACGACCAGGTCGAACCCGATCTTCTTGAGCACCTGGGCCATCGCGTACGAGGTGGACAGCGCGTCGGAGCCGTGCAGCGCGTCGTCGCTCAGGTGGACCGCCTTGTCGGCGCCCATCGCCAGGGCCTTGCGGATGGTCTCGGTGGCCTTGCCCGGGCCCATGGTGAGCACGGTGACCTCGCCACCGTGCGCCTCCTTGAGCTTCAGCGCCTCCTCGACCGCGTACTCGTCAAGCTCGTTGACCACGCCGTCGACGGCGTCACGATCGAGCGTGTTGTCATCGGACCGCAGCTTGCGCTCGGTCGCCGTATCGGGGACCTGCTTCACGCAGACGACGATGTTCATGGCCGGTGGCCGACCTCCCGTGTTCGCGTGCGCCCACCGCGTCGCTGCGATAGGCGCCGAATGCAATGCTGACCAGACTGCCAGGTTCCCGACGGGCTCCTGACACGGGGTGGGTCAGAGTCGTGCCCTGGCTCCCGCGGTCATGTTACCCGTGGGTAGCTTACGCGCAAACCAGCGGTTCCCGCGTGAAGCCCCTACCCTTCCCACCATACCGAACTTTATTCGGTACGTTCCGATCGCCCCCGCGGGGAAATCAGGCGGACAACAGGAACACGATGCCCACCACCAGGGCCGTACCCGCGAACAGGGCCAGTGTGAACGTGCTGAACACCGCGGCGAGCCCGAAGCACACCCCCACCGCGCCCGCCACGCTCACCAGGTCGGCCACCATCCGGCTGCGCCGGTAGGGCCCGCGCGAGAGCAGCGCCACCCCGGCGTCGCTCACCACCGCCAGCACGTAGGCGGCCAGCAGGAACAGCGCCACCTCGGGCAGCGGCTCGCGGGCGGCCGCCGCCAGCAGCGACACGAACAGGCCCGAGCCGATCAGCCACCGCCTGCGCACCTTCTCCCGGTGCCGCGCCCTGGACTCCTCGACCGACCCGCGACGGCCGTCGCCCGGCCGCCACTCCCTCGTGCTCATGTCGTCGGCCGGCCGCGGACGCGCCACCGGGGCCGAGGGACGGGGGCCGGCCTGCCGTACGTGCGGGACGGGGGCGACGCCCAGCCGGGCGCAGATCTGCGCGGCCGTGGGCCGCGCGGCGGGGTCGGTGGACAGGCACTCGCGTAACAGCGGCGCCAGCCAGTCCGGCACGCCCTCCAGGTCGGGCGGGTGGTGCACGACCCGGTAGGCCACCGCCGAGGCCGGCCCCTGCCCGTACGGCTGCCGCCCGGTGGCGGCGTAGGCGAGCGTCGCGCCGAAGGAGAACACGTCGGCCTCGACGCCCGCGCCGCCGCCTTCCAAGATCTCCGGAGCCAGGTAGCCGGGCGTGCCGACCACCGCGCCGGACGCGGTGACCGACAGCGAGTCGAGCGCGCTGGCGATGCCGAAGTCGATGACGACCGGGCCGTCCTCGCTCATCATCACGTTGGCCGGCTTGAGGTCGCGGTGGACCACCCCGGACTCGTGCATGGCCAGCAGCGCGTCGGCCAGCCCCGAGGCCAGGGGGCCCAGCTCGGCGACGGGCACGGGCACGGCGCTGAGCGGGCGGCCCTGGACGTAGCGGGTCACCAGGTAGGGTCTGGGGCCCTCCAGCGAGGCGTCGAGCACCTCGGCGACGTGCGGCCCGCCGACCCGGCGCATCGTCTCCACCTCGCGGTCGAGCCTGCCCAGCGCGAGGGCGTCGGCCGCGACGTGCGGATGCAGCACCTTGACCGCGACCGTGCGCCCCTGGACGTCGAGCGCCAGATGGACCTCGCCGAAGCCGCCCGCGCCGAGCCTGGAGAGAAGCTCATAAGGGCCGAGGCGCTCGCTCATACCTCATCTCTCCCCCGTCGGGCCGAGGGGGACACTCACGACCACGGAGTCAGGAAGCCCAACCCCAGCCCGTCGAGCAGACTTTCGATCAGTCCGGTGATCAGCCCGATCGTGCTCTGCCTGGCCTCGCTCGCCAGGTCGTCGATCACGCTCTGCGGGGCCCGCCAGGGCGTCCAGACCGGGTCCTGGCCGAGCGCGAACATCGCCGCGAACAGCGCCGCCGTGCCCACCGCGACGACCGCGACCAGCGCGGCGCCGGGGCTGCGCAGCACGCCGGTGAGCGTACGGGTCACGGCCTTGCGCGGCGCGCCGCCGCCCGGGAGCACGAACAGGCCCCCGGCGAACGCGCCGGCCGCGTAGGCGGCGGCCTGGTTGGTGCCCATGCCGCCGGCCCAGTGCAGCGCCCCCCACACGCACGCGCCGAACAGCAGCGCGAGCGGCACGTGCACCAGCGTCACCAGCGCGGCCTTGACCAGCGCCCACGGCGTGCCGACCAGCGCGAGCAGCGGGTCGGCCGAGCTGCTGCCGCGGATCTGGCGCCGCTTGACCATGTCGCCGAACAGGTATTCGCCCACCCGCAGCACCACCGCGAGCGCGACGGCCACCGCCCCCATGACGACGGGCATCATGACGGTCAGCGCCACCAGCGTGACCAGCAGCAGCAACCCGGTCACCTGGGCGCCGAACAGGTACCTCTTGCGCTCCGCCGGCGGCACGTGGCCGCGCGGCTGGGGCGGCGGCGTGTAGGGGCGCGGCTGCGGCGGCGGCGCCGGGTAGCCGGCCACCCGCTGGTCGGTGCGCGGCACCGGGCGCGCCGAGGTGGGCGCGGGCACGTAGGGCGGCGGCCGCTCCTCCCGCCGCGCGGGCGGCGGAGGGGGCGGGGGCGGCGGCGCGGCCTTGCGGTACTCGACCGGCGGCAGCAGGTCGGAGAACGTGTCCATGGCGCGGGTGCCGCTGCCGATGCGCTTGGTGCCGGTCGGCCCCTCGATCTCGTTGAACGACGTCACCGAAGGGTCGAGCTCCCTGGCCATCCGCAGCAGCTCATGCGCGCCCGGCCGGGCGGCGGGATCGACCCGCAGCGCGCGCGACAGCCAGCCGCGCAGCCACGCGGGCGCCCGGTCGAGCTGGGCCCGCCCCTCCATGATGTTGAAGCAGACCGCCTCGAACGTCCCGGTGCCGAACGGCGGCGCGCCCGTGGCGGCGAAGAACACCGTCGAGGCCAGCGCGTGCACGTCGGCCGCCTGGGTGATGTCGGAGTCGCGGATGATCTCGGGCGCCAGGTAGCCGGGCGTGCCGACGAACATGCCGGTCTGGGTCAGCCGGGTCGCGTTCACCAGGTGGGCGATGCCGAAGTCGATGACCAGCGGCTCGCCGTCGACCAGCATGACGTTGGACGGCTTGAAGTCGCGGTGGATCACGTCGGCCGCGTGGATGGCGACCAGCGCCTGGCACAGCCCCTGGGCCAGCCTGATGACCTGCCGCGCCTCCAGGGCGCCCTCGGTCAGCACGGTCTCCTCCAGCGTGCGCCCCGGGGCGAAGCGGGTCACGACGTAGGGCTGGCCCCCCACCAGCTCGGCGTCGATGACCTCGGCGACGTACGGGCTGCGCACCCGGCGCATGGTCTCGACCTCGCGCGTGAGCCGGTCGCGGGCCTTGAGGTCGGCGGCCACGTGCGGGTGGAGCACCTTGATGGCGACCTCGCGGCCCTCACCGTCGAGACCCAGGTGGACGACCCCCATGCCACCCTCGCCGATCTTCCTGACGATGCGGTAGGGGCCGAGGCGTTCCGGCGCTTGGATGCTCATCGCCACCTTCCTCGGCTCAGCCGCCGCCCTTCAGGCTGCTGAGTTGCTCTGTCACGGGTGTGACGTCCAGTGGACTCCATACACTCCCCCTTGGCGTGTCCCCGAACGTGCCGTAGGCGAGGATCAGCGAGAGGGCGGCGCCCGCCGCCAGGACTCCCGCCATCGCCATGGCCGCTGTCCTAGAGGGTACGAGCGATGAGAGCGTTCTGCGCATCTGCCGCCCCGGGCCCTCGACGCCCGGCCCCGCGCAGAGGGTCCAGAGCGCGACCGCGGCCCCCCAGGCGAGGGCGTTGGCCGAGTTCATCCTGACCACCACGCTGAGCAGCAGCGTCACCGGCAGGCCGAGGATCAGGGCGTACAGGACGAGCGCGACCGTGATGCCCACGGACTTGGCCAGCGCCCGCGGCTGGGCGAGGACCCTGAGCACGTCGAGGGCGGCGGACCCGGCGGGCCTGCGGCCGCTGAGCGCCGGCTGGGCGAGGTCGGCGGCGCGCAGCAGCACGGCGATCGGGATCGCCACCACCGCCACCAGGACGGGGGCCGTCACCGCCGCCACGATCATGAGGATCAGCAGCATGGCGCTCGCCACCCCGTACGCCTTCGAGCGCTGCAACGCCTGCCCAGGACGCCCGCCCGCGTTGTACGGCTCGCGAGCGGCCTGCTGGTCCTGGGGCGGGTACTGCGGCTGCGCCGGGATGTAGGGCGGCGGCTGCACGGGCACCGGGCCGTAGTTCGCCGCCTCCTGGCCGGAGCCGAACCGGCCGTGGTCCACCGGCTGGGCGCCGGACCCGAGCCGGCCGTGGTCCACCGGCTGGGGGCCGGAGCTCAGCCGGCCGAACTCCGCCGAGTCCGGGCGCACCCGCCGGGTGGGCACGTCGGCCTCGTGCGGGTTGACCTGCGGCTGCGGCTGGGAGTGAGGCTGGGGCTGGAGCGGGGGCTGCTGCTGCGGCCAGGGCTGGCTGGGCCCGGCCTCGCGCTGGATCTGGCGCAGCTCCTCCGGCGAGACCCGGCGGGTCGGCCACGGGTCGCCCGCGCCCTGGTCCGGCAGCGCCACGCCCTGCTCGGGCAGCCCGGCACCGGGCAGCCCGGCACTGGGCAACCCGGCACCGGGCAGCCCGGCCGCCTGGTTGGGCAGCAGGGAGACGAAGTGCGGGTCGGCGGGCGGCGCGACCGGCTGCTCCTGGCCGTCGATCAGCCGGCGCGGCGTCATCGGCGGCGTGGAGACGTCGTAGGACGGCTTCTCCCCCACGAACGGCGGCCGCCTGGTCGGGAAGTCGTCGGGCGCGTCGGGCCGGGGGACGGTGGAGATCTCGTCGGGCCCGCCGTGCGGCGGCCTCGGCAGCATGCGGGCCGTCTGCTCGGCCAGGTCGGCGGCCTTGGGCCGCTTGGCCGGGTTGCGCTGGAAGCCCGCCTTGAGCAGCGGCTGCAGCTCGGCCGGGACGCCGCTGATGTCGGCCTTCCCGGCGGTGATGTTGTAGAAGATCATCTCCAGCGTGCCCTTGCCGAAGGGCGGCTGGCCGGTGGCGGCGTAGAGCAGCGTGCCCGCCCAGGCGTGGATGTCGACCTCGGGGCCGGCCTCCTGGCCCTCGATGATCTCGGGCGCGAGGTAGCCGGGGGTGCCGATGAACATGCCGGTCTGGGTCAGCCTGGTCGCGTCGACCGCCTGGGCGATGCCGAAGTCGATCAGGACGGGCTCGCCGTCGAGGATCAGCACGTTGCCCGGCTTGAGGTCGCGGTGGATCACGCCGACGGAGTGGACCACGGCCAGCGCGGAGGCCACCCCGTGGGCGAGCCGGACCAGCGCGGGCAGGTCGAGCGGCCCGTCGTCCTTGACGATCTCGTCGAGAGGACGGCCGGGCACGTAACGCGTGACGATGTACGGACGATGACCGGTTACATCCGCATCGACCACTTCTGCGATGAATTTGCTGCGGACCCGGCGCATGGTCTCGACCTCACGCGAAAGCCGTCGCCTGGCGACCTCGTCACCGGCGACCTCTCCGCGCAGGACCTTGACCGCCACCTGTCGCCCCTGGGGGTCGACAGCGAGGTGGACAACGCCCATCCCGCCTTCACCGAGCCGCCTGAGCAGCCGGTAAGGGCCTAGTCGGTCATCGTTCATGGCATGAAGCACCATATCGGCTTAATCCCCGCCCACGAGATGAACCATGAGGCCACATTCCCACTCGTACAACGTCCGATACGGCCTCATCGGTTTCCCATCCAACGGTCTCGAATTGGCTTCAGTTCGGCCTCGGGGCCTTCAGGTCGTCAGGGACAGGACCTCGGCGCCCTTCAGCCCGGCCAGCGCGGCGCCCGGCACGGCGAGCTTCGACCCGCGCACGCCGCTGCCGATCACCACTCTGGGATGCTCGGCGACGTGCACGTCGACCAGGACGGGCCAGTCGCCGGGCAGCCCGAGCGGGGTGATGCCGCCGTACTCCATGCCGGTGAGCTCGACCGCGTCGGCCATCGGCGCGAAGCTCGCCTTGCGGGCGTCGAGGTGTTTGCGCACCACGCCGTTGACGTCGACGCGCATCGTCGCGAGCACCATGCAGGCGGCGTAACGGGTCTCGCCGCCGCGCTTGGCGGCCACGACCACGCAGTTGGCCGACTCGTCGAGCCGTACGCCGTAGCGCTCGCAGAACGCGGCCGTGTCGGCCAGCTCGGGGTCGATCTCCGCCACCTCGGCGCCCTCGACGCCCGGCACGGCGAACGCCACCGGATCGGCCAGCAGGTCGGCGCGCTCGGTCGCGGGCACCCAGTGCAACGTCATCCTCGTCTCCTCGATCGCTCTTCCTTGACCGACCCTATGCCGGTCTCGGAAGTGGCGTGCGACGTCACGCGGACTGCAGCACCCGCCGGTGCAGCAGGGTGACGGCGCTGCGGGCCGACTCCATGGCGCCTGCCTGCCAGGCGATCAAGTGGGTGAGCCAGTCACCCGCGAAGTAGACCCTTCCGGCGGGGCGTTGCAGAAGAGTGAAGGACGAATCAAAGGACGGCCAGTACATCCAGCCTCCCTGGATGTGCTCCTGGCGGTGCCAGGCGATGGAGACGCTGGACAGCAGGTCCTGGCGGTACTTGTCGCCGTGTATCTTCCTGCCCTGGGTGAGGGCCTTGCGCCTTCTGTCCTCGGGGGTGAGTGAGCCGTACAGCTCGGCGTTCTGCTCGGTGTTGTAGTAGCCGACGATCAGGCCGCGTTCGGAGTGGTAGCCGTGGGAGGGGTACCAGATGTGGGTGATGTCCAGGTCGGTCTCGGTGACGCCGCCGTAGATGCGGTCCTCCAGCTCCCACCAGCGCCTGCCGTACTCCAGGCCGATCTTGCCGGCGGCGACCGGGATGGGGGTGCTCAGTGCGCTGGTGATCTGCGCTCCGAGGTTGTGCGGGATCTTGGCGAGGAGGTGCGGGGGGAGGGTGGCGATGCAGTAGTCGGCCTTGACGCTGCCGCCGTCGTACGTCACCTCGACGCCGTCGTCCAGGGTCGTGATCTTGGTTACCTTGGCGCCGGTTCTGATCCGGTCGGCCCCTACGGCCTCGGTGAGCTTGGTGACGATCGCGTCCATGCCGCCGACCGGCTGGAACATGGGGGTGGCCATGTCGTAGCCGAAGTCGTTGGTGATGGCCCGGCCGGTGGCGGCGGCCAGCACGTCGTGCAGGGTGCCGGGAGGCGGGACGGGGGTGCCGGCGTCGAGCGCCGGGTACTTGGTGAAGCCGCGCCGGGGCGAGCCCTCGTAGTCGAGCTTGGGGCCCAGGTCGCCGAACCGGCGGAGGAACTCCAGCAGGCGCTGCCGGTCGTCGGCGGTGATCGCCTTGTCGAGCGCGCCGATATTTGTGGCCTTGGCCAGCAATTCCGCGACATATCCGTACATGTCGGCTCGGGCGGTGCGGGCCCGCACCGTCCTGCCGTTGGTGTGGACGTACGCCGCGGCGTTGTTGTTGACGAACGTCTCGATCGGGACGCCCAGCTCCCTGCAGTAGTCGAGGGTGACCATCCAGGGGGCGATGCGGCCGGGCCCGGCGTTGAAGTAGACGCCCTCGCCCAGCTTGACGTCCTGGGCCGGGCCGTTCAGCTCGGTCAGGCGGTCGCCGCCGCGCAGCGTCAGGTTCCGCCCGCCGGCCCTGCCCCTGGCTTCGAGCAGGGTGCAGTCGTAGCCGGCCTTGCCCAGCTCGTACGCGGCCGTCAGCCCGGCCACGCCCGCGCCGAGGATCACCACCTTGGCCGCGCCCCTGCCGCGCAGGGAGAAGTCGCCGGGGCGCGGCGCGGCGAACTCCTTGTCCTGCTCGGAGGGGGCGAGCCCGAGCGCGCCCATGGCGGCGTACATGGCGCCCGCGCCGCCCACCGCTCCGATCCCGACGAGCAGCCCCCGCCGGGTCAGCGCCGCGCCTTCCACCGTCACCCGCTCCCTAGGTCAGCAGTTACCGACATCTCAGCCGTACGGCCCGCTGCCGCAGGCCACCTGGCCGCCGATGGTGGCGAAGATCCCGAGCAGCGCCATGATCTGGCGGAAGTCGTCGGTGGTGAACTCGGTGTGCCGGGAGCCGGCCGTCTTCACGCCGGGCACCAGCGCCACCGCCGCCGCGATGGCGGTCGAGTTCCACTCCACCCCCAGCGTGTACGGCGCCTCCACCCGATAAGGCGTGAAGTCGCTCAACCGGGAAAGCCCGCGAGCGGCGGCCTCACGGATCTGCGCCTGGGCGACGCTCGGCGGCAGCAACTCGGCCGAGAACTTGTCGATGCCCTTCTTCACCGCGACCGTCTCGACGTCGCCGAGCAGCTCGCGCGCCTCCTCGCCGACGGCCTCGTCCCCGGTCACCAGCACGACGGGCACGCCGTGGAAGCCCGCGCACGCCGCGACCAGCCGGGTCTCGCCGCACAGCTCGCCGTTGAGGTAGACGTTCTGGATCTCCTTGCCCATCCACGTGT
The DNA here is from genome assembly GCF_044465345.1 of Nonomuraea sp. NPDC049684. Lineage (NCBI taxonomy): Bacteria > Bacillati > Actinomycetota > Actinomycetes > Streptosporangiales > Streptosporangiaceae > Nonomuraea > Nonomuraea sp. NPDC049684. The sequence continues at coordinate 10,257 of NZ_JBITLO010000024.1, forward strand.
GGTTGAGCACGCCGTGCTGGACGCCCGCCCTGGCGTGGTAGCCCACGAAGCACGCGGCCTGGAACGTGCCGTCGAGCCCCTGAGCCATGCGCTGGGCCTTGCCCGGCCCCCGGATCAGGGTCGCCCTCGGGTCCAGGAGGTCGATCCGCAGGTTCTTGGTGGACCCGTGGGCGTCGTTCACCAGCACCGAACCCGCCCCCGCGGCGAACGCCCCCTCGACGGCGGCGTTGGCGTCGGCGGTCATCAGCTCGCAGCCGCGGTCGTAGCCGCGTTTGCCGGCGTGCATCTCCTCGGGGTCGGTCAGCCCCGTCACGCCCTCCATGTCCACCGACAGGTAAACCTTCACGCAGTCAACTCCTCGCACTTCGCAGGATCCGTCCCGCGGACGGTCACGCGCCCCACGTCTCCACCCGCCGCACCTCGGCCTCGGTCATGAGGCCGACCTGGGAGGTCAGGAAGGCGGCCGCCTCCGCCCGCCACGGCTCGGGGATCTCCTCGATCGCCGGCGGGTAGCAGTGGTCGAGCCAGCTCGTGGACTCCTCGGTGGCCTCGAAGTGGTCGAGTGCCTTGGCGAACAGCGACCGTTCGACGCCGGGGATCCGGGCGAGGCCGTACTCGACCATCTCCTGGCCCCCGAAGGGGGGCGGACGCAGCCACTTGCGGGCCACGGGACGGTCGGCGGTGAGGGGCGTGTCCAGCGGACGGCGCTCGACGGCGGCCTGGATGAGCTCCTTGTACAGGCACTTGCCGCAGGTGCGGCAGGGGCCGTCGGTGCCGCGCAGGCACCAGCGCACCTGGTCCTTGAGCTCGGAGTTCAGGGCCAGCCGCATGGTGACGGCCTCGCTCACCCCGCCGACCGGGAGGACGATGTGCACGCCCGCGGCGGCGAACAACCGGCCCCACGCGCCGTGCGGCGCCCACATGGGGTTGTCGGGCGTGAACCGCAACAAGTAACGGTCACCGCCGAGCCAGCGTGAACCCAGTTCATAGCCGAAGCCCAGGCCGCCGAGGTTCATCCGGTCGGCCAGCAGCAGCGCCCCCGCCGCGACGGCGTGGTGCTCCGGATAGCCCGGACGCGGCTCGGCGAGGGTGAACTCCAGGTCGGAGGTGACGGTGGTCAGCTCGCGGCCGGTCCGCTCGGCCAGCTTGGCCAGCACGTCGGAGCGGTAGTGCGGCCACCGGTTGGGCACCCTCGGATGCGGCACCCGCCGGAAGTGCACGAACGGCGCCGACGGGTGGATGGCCGCCGCGGCCACGGAGTCGGCGCCGCCGCTGTAGGAGAGGGCGAGCCGGTCCCCGGCCCGGCGCGGCTCGGCCCCGACCGGCCCGGCCTCGATGCCCCAGCCGTCGTGCAGGGCCGCGGCCACCTCGGCGGAGACGGCCCGGTCGAAGGTGATCCGCCGCCTGGTCCAGGGCGCCACGATCGTCCAGGCGGCCACGGCGAACAGGTCGGGGTGGGCATCGGCGGGCACGCCGCCGATCGAGCAGGAGTTGGTGGCCAGCTTGACGGGATGCTCGTCGGCCGCCCTGCCGGTGATCTCGTCCTCGGGGTCGAGACGGAAGGTCAGCTCGGTGCCGGACCAGGTCACGCGCACGGCCGGCCCCCCTCGGGGACGCGGGCCCGCAGGTCGTCGATGGCCTGCCAGACGAGCACCTCGTTCTGGAGCACGCCGTCGAGGGCCTGCGCGGTCTCCTGCGCCAGCCGGTACGCGTCGTCGACCCTGGCCTTGTCGATCACCGGCCCGGCCGGCGGACGGGCGTTCCGCAGCCGCTCGACCTCGCCCTGGAGGGTGGCCATCTCCCTGCGCAGGGTCTGGACCTCCCAGAGCGCGTCCCGGATGTCCTGCCGGTGGTCGGCGACGGAGATGTAACGGGAGTCGAACCACGTACGCACGGCTTTACGCAGCCGGGCGGGGACCGGGACGCGCATCATGAAACGCCACCATACTGGCAAACCCGCTTCCCCTCGGACGGCCTACTCCAAAGGGTCGCATTCGTATGGCGGCCGGGCGGTCACCGTCCGGTGAACTTGGCCTTGGCCTTCTCCGCGAAGGCCCGCATGCCGATCCTGGCGTCGTCGGTGGCGAACAGGCCGGAGAAGTGCAGGCGCTCGATCTCCAGGCCGGAGTCGAGGTCGACCTCGGCCCCCTGGTCGACGGCCTGCTTGGCGGCGCGCAGCGCCACGGCCGGGCCGCCGACGAAGGTGGCCGCCCACTCCAGGGCCGCCGTGTAGACCTGCTCGTCCGGCACCACCCGGTCGACCAGCCCGATGGCCAGGGCCTCGGCGGCGGGGACGTGCCGGCCGGTGAAGATCAGATCCTTGGCGCGGGACGGGCCGACGAGCCGGGGCAGACGCTGCGTGCCGCCCGCGCCCGGGATGAGCCCGAGCAGGATCTCCGGCTGGCCGAGCCGGGCCGACTCGCCCGCCACCCTGAAGTCGGCGCACAGGGCCAGCTCGCAGCCGCCGCCCAGCGCGTAGCCGGTGACGGCGGCGATGACCGGCTTGCCGATGCGGGCGACCGTGGTGAAGCACGCCTGGAGCGTGCGGGAGTGGGTGGACATGTCGGCATAGGACATGTCGGCCATCTCCTTGACGTCCACGCCGGCGGCGAAGACCCGCTCGCCGCCGTAGAGGATCACCGCCTGCACCTGGTCGTCGGCATCGACCTGAAGCGCCGCCTCGACGAGCTCCCGCTGCGTCTGAACGTTGAGCGCGTTCATCTTCGGACGGTCAAGACGGATCGTGGCGATCTGGTCGGCCACCTCGACGCTCACAAACTCACCCATGAGCCGAACCTAACAGAGCCCTCCCCGCTCACCCCGCCGCGGCCGACCGCACCTCGTCTGCGGCCTTCTTACTGGTCGACACGCGCACCAGCGCCGCCGACAGGCGGGCGAGCTCGTCGCCGGAGCCGGCCAGGCGGGCCAGCCCGCGTTCCTGGCGCGGCAGCCCGAGCCGGGCCGCGCCGTCCAGGACCCGGCCGTCCAGGTGCGGCGCGACCTGCGGCCACACGCCCTGGACCTCGCGCAGGAAGATGTCGGCGCCGGTCGGGCCGATGCCGGGGAACTGCCGCAGCAGCTCGCCGATGCGCCCGGGGTCGCCCCCGGCCTCGTCGCGCAACCTGCGCAGGTCGCCCTTCCAGCGGTCGAGCAGCAGCTCGGCGCCCCTGCCGAGCATGGTCGAGGTGCGTTCGTCGTAGCGCCGGTAGTGGCCGCGGCCGAGGGCGTCCACGCGGTCCTGCCAGCTCGCCCGCGCCATGTCCCGCGGCGTGCGGTACCCGGCGGCGAACAGCTCGCGCGCCGCCGCCACCGCCACCCCGGACGAGATGCGCGCGCTGAGCAGCGTGGCCAGCACGAGGAGCTGGTACAGCGGCCGCGGCCGGTCGGCGAGCCGGATGCCCGCCTCGGCGGCGAACGTCTGGCCGCACTGTTCGAGCAGGGCGTCCAGCACGCCCTTGTTCTTGTCGGCGTCCTTGTCGGCGTCCTTGTCAGCCATGACGCTCCGCTACCCCCACGGCGGGCGCTCATCCCGGCCCGGCGCGTTTGCCGCCCTGGTCGCGGGGGAGGCGGGGGGTCTCCAGCGAGAAGGAGCGCATCGTGCTGACTTTGACTGACAACGCCGTGGTCGCGATCCGTGACCTGATGGTCGGCGAGGACGTGCCCGCGCACGCCGGCCTGCGGATCGCCGCCAAGCCGGACGAGGCGGGCGCCTTGGAGGTGTCGCTGGCGAGCACGCCGTACGCCGGGGACCAGGTCATCGAGCAGGGGGACGTGCGCGTCTTCGTGGCCGAGGACGCGGCGCCCATCCTGGACGACAAGTCGCTGGACGCCCAGCCGGGCACGCCGGGCCACCCGACGTTCCGGCTGGACCGCCGCACCTGACCGGCCCTGCCGGGCCTCCGGCGGCCCGCCGATCACCTCAGGGCCGCCGGGAGGCCGTCAGCGGGCGGCGCGGCCGGCGCGCACGGCGTCGGCCAGCTCGGCCAGCAGGCGCTCGGTCTCCTCCCAGCCCACGCAGGCGTCGGTGATGCTCTGCCCGTACGTCAGGCCCTCGGCCGGGCCGGGCTCCTGCCGCCCCGGCACCAGGAAGCTCTCCACCATCAGCCCCGCGACGCCCTTCTCGCCCGCCGCCAGGCGTCCGGCCACCTCGCGCACCACGGCCGCCTGCCGTACGTGGTCCTTGCCGCTGTTGCCGTGGCTGGCGTCGATGATCAGCCGCTCCGGCAGCCCGGCCTTGGCCAGCAGCGCCAGCGCGTCGCCGATGGACTGGGGGTCGTAGTTGGGGCCGGTGCGCCCGCCGCGCAGGATGACGTGGCAGTCGGGGTTGCCGGTGGTCGAGACGACCGCGGCCCGGCCCTCGTCGTCGATGCCGAAGAACACCTGCGGGTGCGCGGCGGCCTTCACACCGTCGATGGCAACCTGCACGTCGCCGTCGGTGGCGTTCTTGAAGCCGACCGGCATGGACAGGCCGGAGGTGAGCTGGCGGTGCACCTGGCTCTCGGGCGTGCGCGCGCCGATCGCGCCCCAGGTGACGGCGTCGGCGATGTACTGCGGGCTGGTCGGCTCAAGGAACTCGCAGCCCACCGGCAGCCCGGTGTCGAGCACGTCGAGCAGCACCGTCCTGGCCAGGCGCAGCCCGCGCTGGACGTCGTGGCCGCCGTCGATGTCCGGGTCGTTGATCAGGCCCTTCCAGCCGATGGTGGTCCGCGGCTTCTCGAAGTACACCCGCATGACCACGCACAGGGCGTCGCCGAGGTCGCGCGTGGCGGCGGCCAGGCGGCGGGCGTAGTCGAGCGCGGCCTCCGGGTCGTGCACCGAGCACGGGCCGACGATGAGCAGCAGGCGGTCGTCGTCGCCGGCGAGCACGTCGCGCACGGCGTTCCTGCTCGCCGCCACCAGCGCCTCGCGCTCCGGGCCGAGCGGCTGTTCACCGATGAGCTCGCGGGGCGTGGGCAGGGGTTCGAACGAGGTGATGCGCAGGTCGCTGGTCGCGGTCATGGGCTGGTCCTCCGCTTTCGATGGAAGTTCGAAGGCGGTACGGCCCACATCCGTGGCCCCCGGAGCCGTCCGCCTGAACGACGAAAGGCAGAGACGGGACGTCTCTGCCTTTGGGCTCCGGGTGATCAGTAAGTCAGCGCATGTGACCTTCGGCTCCACCCGGAGCCGCCACATAGCGCCAAAATCGGCTGATCACTGACATGCTGTTGACGCTAGCAGACGCCGGGTGACCGCTCCAAATCCCGTCCGCTATCCGAGATCGGATTCCCAGCCGGGTTCGCGCAGGTCGCCGAGCCCGTAGAGGCCGACCAGGGTGCCGTCGGCGCGGGTGACGACGACGTGGTCGACGTTCGCGCCCTCCATGCGGGTGGCCAGGGCGTCGAGCTGCTCGCTGGGCCGTACGGTGGTGACGCCGGTGTTCATGGCGGCCTCGGCGGTGCCGGTCAGGTCGGCGCCCTTGAGCTCGCGCGACCCGATGACGCCCTGCACCACCTCGTCCCGGTCCACCACGACGGCGAGCCCGGCCGGATCGGCGACGATGCGCTCGCTGAGCTCCTCCAGCGGGTCCTCCAGGTCGGCCGTGACCGGGTCGCGCCGGGCGCCGGAGCCCACCAGGACGGCCTCCCCCTCGTACGGCAGGTCGGCCGACAACCAGTCCATCTTGCCCGGGCCGTAGTCGTGCACGTCGGCGAAGCCCAGCCGGGCCAGCCGGTGGGCGGCGCGCGGGCTCAGGTCGCAGACCCAGTCGTGGCAGTAGACGACGACCGGACGCGACCGGTCGAGCAGGTCGTCGGCCAGCCGGTCGAGCGAGCCGAGCGGCAGATGCACGGCGCCGGGCAGGTGCGCCCAGGCGTACTCGCGTTCGGGCAGCACCTCGGCGAGCTGGGCGTCGCGCGTCGCGAGCAGGTCCTGGACGCCGACGCGGTCGATGATGGCGGTCATCGGGGCCTCAGCGCTCCCCCCGGCGGGGCCGTTCGGACTTGGGTCCTTCGGCGCGGTCGCCGCCCACCTTGCGCGGGCTCTTGTCCGGGTCCGACTGGAGTTTCCTGGCCACCCGCTTCTTGAGCTCCTGCTCGCTCATCCCCTGCCGGTCCAGTTGCTTGCGCAGCCGGCGGCGCTCGTTGTCGTAGGAGTGACTTCCGGGTCGAGGCATGACAGCTCCCCCTCTCCTCGCAGGCCGCCTACCCAGCCCGTCACCTGGTAGTCCTGGGCGGCGGGCGGCCGGAGCCGGTCCGACAGTCCGTTAAGGGGTGAAAAATATCTTCGCAAAGTTCTCGCCAGAGAAGGAAAATGTTGAGACGCTGAACGCGCACCACGCCCCCCAGTCAAGGAGCGGTTCATGCGCAGAGCGCTGGCGATCGCCGTCGTCGCCTTGTTGCCCTTAACCCAAGTGCCCTCGGCCCACGCCGAAGAGCCCGCCGACCGGCAGCAGGCGTTCGCCGCGGCGGCCGACGAGTTCAAGGTCCCCCAGAGCGTGCTGCTCGGCGTCTCGTACCTGGAGTCGCGCTGGGACGCCCACGCGGGCCAGCCGTCGAGCGACGCCGGGTTCGGCCCGATGCACCTGACCGACGCGGCCGCGTACACCGGCTCGAACCACCACGGAGAGGGCGAGGAGGACGCCCGCGGCGACGAGAGCAGGCCGCTCGCGCCCACGGCGACGCCCGCCCCGGCGGAGATCCCCGCCTCGCTGCGCACGATGGAACGCGCCGCGCAGCTCACCGGCGAGAGCCACGAGCGGCTGCGCACCGACGACGCGGCCAACATCCGCGGCGGCGCGGCGCTGCTCGCCGACTACCAGAAGAGCCTCGGCGCGCCCCTGAGCGCCGACCCCGGCGAATGGTACGGAGCCGTCGCCAAGTACTCCGGCGCCGACGAGGCCGACGCGGCCAAGTTCTTCGCCGACGAGGTCTACGCCACCATCCAGGAGGGCGCCGAGCGCACCACGGACGACGGGCAGAAGATCACCCTGCCCAAGGTCCCGGACCTGGAGAAGATCGAGAAGTGGCTGGAGAAGCTCGGCCTGCGGCCCGCGCGGCGCGACGGCGTCGAGTGCCCGGCCTCGATCTCCTGCGAGTGGATCCCCTCGGCCTACCAGGAGCTCCCGCCGGACGACTACGGCCACTACGACCTGGCGAACCGGCCGGTCAGCCAGAAGGTCGACTACATCATCATCCACGACATGGAGGGCTACTTCCTCCCGTCGATCAAGCTCAACCAGGACCCGAACTACGGCGCGAGCTGGCACTACTCGGTCCGCTCCAGTGACGGGCACATCGCCCAGCACATCAAGACCAAGGACGTCGGCTGGCAGGCCGGCAACTGGTACATCAACGCCAAGTCCATCGGCATCGAGCACGAAGGCTTCCTGGCCGAGGGCAGCACCTGGTACACCGAGGCGATGTACCGCTCGTCGGCCCGGCTCGTCCGCTACCTGGCGCTCAAGCACGGCGTGCCGCTCGACCGCGCCCACATCCTGGGCCACGACAACGTCCCCGGCACGATCCCGAGCACGGTCCGCGGCATGCACGAGGACCCGGGGCCGTTCTGGGACTGGGCGCACTACTTCCAGCTCATGGGCGCGCCGCTGCACCAGTTCGGCGGCCCGCAGGCCGGCTCGGTCATGATCAAGCCGGACTTCGCCACCAACAAGCCCTACTTCTACGGCTGCGACCGCAAGAACCCCGAGGCGGCCTGCCCGCCGCTCAGCGCCGGCACCGTGTGGCTGCGCACCGAGCCGCGCGACGACGCCCCGCTGATCAAGGACATCGGCAAGCACCCGACCGGCGGCTCGCTCTACAGCGTGTACGACCACAGCGCCAGGGCCAGCACCGGCCAGCGCTTCGCCGTCGCCGACCGCCAGGGCGACTGGACGGCGATCTGGTACCTCGGCCAGAAGGCGTGGTTCCACAACCCGGCCGCCGCCCCGACCGCGATCCCGTCGATGGGGCTCGTCGTCACGCCGAAGCCGGGCAGGGCGACCGTGCCGGTGTTCGGGCGGGCGTACCCGGAGCAGGAGGCGTACCCGGCCGGCATCCCGTACCAGGCGGTGACGCCGCTGCAGTACACGTTCTCGGCGGGCGAGAAGTACACGCTGGCCGGGCCGGCCGCCACCGAGTACTACCGGGCGGTCACGTTCAACCTCGAGGACCACACGGTGGTCAGGGGCAAGACGAAGTACCTGGAGATCCAGTTCGGCCACCGCGTGATGTACGTCAAGGCTGACGACGTGCAGGTGTCGTTCTCCGGGTGAACTCCTTGACGGCGCGCCTGGTGCTCGCGAGCGCCTCCTGAGAGGAGTCGAACGTGCGCTGGGCGACGCCGACGAACACGCAGTCGACGACGAGGAGCTGGCTGATCCTGCTGGCCAGGGCGCCGGGACGGAACTCCGTCTCGCGCCCGGCCGAGATCAGCACGTGCTCGGCCAGCTCCGCGATCGTCGAGCGCGGGTTGTTGGTGACGGCCACCGTGGTGGCCCCCGCCTCGCCCGCCCGGCGCAGCGGCTCGATCACGTCGGGGGTCTCCCCCGAGGTGCTGATGCCGATCGCCACGTCGCCCGCCTTCAGCAGGACGGCGCTGGTCAGGGCCAGGTGGGCGTCCTGGAAGGCGTGGCTGGACAGGCCGATGCGCAGCAGCTTCTGGGCGACGTCCTCGGCGACTAATCCCGAGGCGCCCACGCCGTAGGCGTCGATGCGCCTGGCCCCCACGATCGCGTCGACGACCAGGCCCAGGCGCTCGCTGGTGAGCTGGGCGACGGTGTCGTTGATGGCCTCCGACTCGGCCCTGGCCACCTTCTGGATGACCTCCGACAGCGGGTCGTCGGGCGCCAGGTCGCCGGGCACGAGCCGGTCGGGCTGCGCGGCCGCCGCCGCCAGAGCCAGCCTGAGCTGGGGATATCCGGCGAAGCCGAGCAGCCGCGCGGTGCGCACGATGGTCGCCTCGCTGGTGCCGGAGGCGGCCGACAGCTCCGTGATGGTGCTGCGCGCGACCGTCGCCGGATCTTCCAGGATGAGCCGGGCGACGGTCTGCGCGGCAGGCGTCAGGGACGGCAGGACACCGCGGACCGTGGCCACCAGATTGTCAGCCCGCAGGCCGTTCCCGCTGTCGTCCACGGTCCTGATTATGCACCGCCCGACCACCGGGCCGACCTCGTCCGGATATATCAGCGCAAGGTGCCGTTCGTCATTCCGACCGGCTCCTCCGGGACGGCGATCAGCCCCAACTCCGCCGGAGTGGCAGCGAACGGGTGATGCGGGACAACCCGGACGGTGTATCCGAAGGCCCCCGTACGGTCGAGCGGCACCCGGCCCGTGAAGTGGGCGTGACCGTCGTCCTCCAGTGACTCGACGGCCAGCCGCGCGTACCGCGGGCGGACCAGCTCGTCGTGCGGCCCGACCTTGCCGTACGCGGCCTCGACCAGCACGTCTCCCGGCTCCAGGTCGCCGAGCGCGATCGTGGCCCGCAGCTCGACCGAGGCGCCCACCTCCGGGGCGTCGCCCACGCCGGACGCCTCGACGTGCTCGACCCGCACCCCCGGCCAGGCCCGCGTGACGCGCACCCGCCAGGCCGCGAACGCCCTGGCCGCGGCGTAGGAGTCGGCCGACAGCGCGCGGGCCGACTTGGCGGCCGGGGTGTAGAGGTCGACGACGTAGTCGCGGAGCATGCGTCCGGCCAGCACCTTGGGCCCGAGCGAGGCCAGGGTGTGCTTGACCATCTCCATCCACCTGCGCGGCAGCTCGTCGAACGGCCGGTCGTAGAAGCGGTCGGACACCTCGTGCTCGATCAGGTCGTACAGGGCGCCGGCCTCCAGCTCGTCGCGCCGGTCGGGGTCGCTGACGCCGTCGGCGGTGGGGATGGCCCAGCCGTTGGTGCCGTCGTACCACTCGTCCCACCAGCCGTCGCGGATCGACAGGTTGAGCCCGCCGTTCAGCGCCGACTTCATGCCCGAGGTGCCGGACGCCTCCAGCGGCCGCAACGGGTTGTTCAGCCACACGTCGCAGCCCTGGACCATGAGCTGGCCGAGCGTCATGTCGTAGTCGGGCAGGAAGACGATGCGGTGGCGCACGTTGTGCTGGTCGGCGAACTTGACGATCTGCTGGATCAGCTTCTTGCCGCCCTCGTCGGCCGGGTGCGCCTTGCCGGCGATCACGATCTGCACCGGCTTGTCCGGGTCGAGCAGCAGCCGGGCCAGCCGCTTGGGGTCGCGCAGCATGAGCGTGAGCCGCTTGTACGACGGCACCCGCCGGGCGAAGCCGATCGTCAGCACGTCGGGGTCGAGCGCGTCGTCGATCCAGCCGAGCTCGGCGACCGAGGCGCCGCGCTCGCGCCACGACCTGCGCAGCCGCTCGCGCGCGCCCTCGACCAGCCGCCTGCGCAGCTTGCCGCGGATCTCCCAGATCTCCCGGTCGGAGATCTTCTGGATGCCCTCCCAGCCGCGGGCGCGCTCGATCAGCGAGGGCAGCTCGCGGCCGGCCAGCTCCATGAACTCGCGCCCGACCCACGTGGGCGCGTGCACGCCGTTGGTGATCGAGCCGATCGGCACCTCGTCGAGGTCGAAGCCGGGCCACAGGTCCTTGAACATCTCCCGGCTGACCGCGCCGTGCAGCTCGGAGACGCCGTTGACGCGCTGGGCCAGGCGCATGCCCATGACGGCCATGTTGAAGCGGCCGGGCTCGGCCTCGGCGCCCAGGGCCAGGATGCGCTCGACGGGCACGGTCGGCCAGGCGGAGTCGCCGCCGAAGTGGCGTTCGATCAGGTCGCAGGGGAAGCGGTCGATGCCGGCGGGCACCGGCGTGTGCGTGGTGAACACCGTCCCCGCGCGGACGGCCTCCAGGGCCTCGTCGAACGACATGCGCGACTCGGTCAGCTCGCGGATGCGCTCCAGGCCGAGGAAGCCGGCGTGGCCCTCGTTGGTGTGGAAGACCTCGGGCTCGGCGTGGCCGGTGATGCGGCAGTAGGCCCTGATGGCGCGTACGCCGCCCACGCCCAGCAGCAGCTCCTGCATGAGCCGGTGGTCGGTGCCGCCGCCGTAGAGGCGGTCGGTGACGTCGCGGGCGGCGGTGTCGTTGTCGGCCACGTCGGAGTCGAGCAGCAGCAGCGGCACCCGGCCCACCTGCGCCACCCAGACCTGGGCGTGCAGGACGCGGCCCTCGGGCAGGCCGAGACGGATCTTGACGGGCTCGTCGCCGTCCTTCAGCAGGGTCAGCGGCAGGCCGCCGGCGTCGAGCGCCGGGTAGTGCTCAAGCTGCCAGCCCTCGGGCGACAGCGACTGGGTGAAGTAGCCGTGGCGATAGAGCAGGCCGACCGCGAGGATCGGCACGCCCAGGTCGCTGGCCGCCTTGAGGTGGTCGCCGGCGAGGATGCCGAGACCACCTGAGTACTGGGGCATCGCGGCGGCGATGCCGTATTCGGGGGAGAAATAGGCGATGGCGCGTGCGACGTCGGGCAGCGTCTGGTACCAGCGCGGCGATGTCATGTATTCGCGCAGGTCGTCTGCTGCGTCGGCCAGGCGGCGGAGGAAACGGCGGTCGGCGGCCAGCTCGTTGAGCCGGGCCGGCGTGACGGCGCCGAGCAGGGCCACGGGATCGTGACCGACCTGTTCCCACAGCGCCGCGTCGACCTCGGCGAAGAGGTCGAGCGTCTCCGGGTGCCAGGACCAGCGGAGATTGTGCACGAGCTCGCCCAGGGCGGCCAGCTCCGCGGGCAGGACGGTGCGGACGGTAAACCGGCGGATAGCTCTCACGTTTCTGCACCCTACGGGCTAGGAGGGACCTCTCAGTCCTTCACCCCCAAGAAGCACCTTCAAACCCCAGCCCGGAACAAGCATGAAGCCGGACGATTGGGGCAACTTTCCTCTTTGTTGGCTCTCCCGGGAACACACTCGGGAGGTCTATCCGCTGCTGTCCAGTATTTACGTGCAAGGATCGTTACTGCCGGGGTAGGCCGTATCCAGCGGTCCCACGCGGTTGCGAACTCTTGCACATACGGAAAGCCTCCGGCGGCGCCGAGCGCGCCGTCGCAAACCCTGCGAATGCGATGATCGGACGAATTCCCATCACGGACATCTCCCCCGTCGTCGACTGCGGGCAGTGGCCCGCCAAGGCTGTCGCCGGCGAGACCTTCCAGGTCTCGGCGACCGTCTTCCGAGAGGGCCATGACGCCGTGGCCGCGGGCGTGGTGCTCACCTCGCCCGACGGACAGCGTGGCCGCCTGAAACCCATGCGCGAGCTCGCCCCCGGCACCGACCGCTGGGGCGTGGACGTGTGCCTGCCGGCCGAGGGCGACTGGATGTTCCGCGTGGAGGCGTGGAGCGATCCGATCGCGACGTGGCTGCACGACGCCGAGATCAAGATCCCGCGTGGGCTCGACACCGACCTCATGTGCGAGGAGGGGGCCCGGCTGTTCGAGCGGGCCGCCAAGGCCGTCCGTACGGCCGAGTGCCCCGCGCCCGGCGGCCAGGGCGGCCCCGGCAACGGGCACTCCAGGAACGGCATGGGCAACAGCAAGGGCAACGGCAACGGCGACAGCGCGTGCGGCCACCGGGCGGCGCTGCTGTCGGTGGCGGCCACGCTGCGGGACGAGGAGCTCGACCCGCGCGCCCGGCTGTCCATCGCCCAGCTCCCCGAGACGGCCGCGCTGCTGGCGGCGCATCCGTTCCGCGAGCTGGTGACCAGGGCCAAGCCGCACAAGGTCAGGGTCGACCGGCGCAGGGCGCTCTACGGCTCCTGGTACGAGTTCTTCCCCAGGTCCGAGGGCGCGGTCGTCACCGAGTCCGGCGTCTCCAGGTCGGGCACCTTCGAGACCGCGGCCAAGCGGCTGCCGGCCATCGCCAAGATGGGCTTCGACGTCGTCTACCTGCCGCCGATCCATCCCATCGGCCAGACCTTCCGCAAGGGACGCAACAACACGCTGAGCCCCGAGCCCGACGAGCCCGGCTCGCCGTGGGCCATCGGCTCGGAGGACGGCGGCCACGACGCCGTCCATCCCGACCTGGGCACCCTTGAGGACTTCGACGAGTTCGTCAGCCGCACCCGCGCCCTGGGCATGGAGGTCGCGCTCGACTTCGCCCTGCAGTGCTCGCCCGACCACCCGTGGGTCAAGGAGCACCCGGAGTGGTTCACCATCCGGGCGGACGGGACGATCGCCTACGCCGAGAACCCGCCGAAGAAGTACCAGGACATCTACCCGATCAACTTCGACCGGGACCCCGAGGGCATCTTCGCCGAGGTCCGGCGGGTGCTGCGGCACTGGATGGACCACGGCGTGCGGATCTTCCGGGTGGACAACCCGCACACCAAGCCGGTGGCGTTCTGGGAGCGCCTGCTGGCCGACATCCACGCGACCGACCCGGACGTGGTGTTCCTGGCCGAGGCGTTCACCCGGCCCGCGATGCTCCAGACGCTCGCCAAGACGGGGTTCCACCAGTCGTACACGTATTACACGTGGAAGAACTCCAAGTTCGACGTGGAGACCTATCTCTCCGAGCTGGCGCACGAGACGTCCGCGTTCCTGCGGCCGAACCTGTTCGTCAACACCCCGGACATCCTCCACGAGTACCTGCAGCACGGCGGCGTCCCGGCGTTCCGGATCAGGGCCGTGCTGGCCGCTCTCACGTCGCCGACCTGGGGGGTCTACTCCGGGTACGAGCTCGCCGAGAACGTTCCGGTGCGCCCAGGTAGTGAGGAATACCTAGATAGTGAGAAATATCAGTACAAGCCACGCGACTGGGCGGCAGCCGAACGCGACGGAAGGACCCTCGCCCCGCTCATCACCCATCTGAATTTGTTCCGAAGAGCGCATCCGGCGCTGCAGGAATTGCGTAACCTACGGTTCCACAGGGTCGACCATCCGGACATCGTCTGCTTCTCCAAACGGCTTCCGGGCGCCTATGACACGGCCACACGAAGGCACGGGCTGGGCGACGTCGTTCTGGCGGTTGTCAATCTGGATCCTCACCACACCCACGAGGCGACGGTAGATCTCGACCTGCCCGCCATCGGTCTCGACTGGAACGCCGAGTTCGTCGTGGACGACGAGCTGTCGGGCGAGTCCTACCGCTGGAGGCAGAGCAACTATGTGCGTCTCGACCCTCACATCCAGCCTGCCCACATTCTCACCGTACGAGCCGCGCCACGGTAGAACAGAATTCAGCGGGGAGTCTTCAACGTGTGTGAAAGCGCCCTCCTCATGAGCCCCCTCTGGGGGAGCCCATGAGCTCCACACCCATTCCCAACACCTTTGACGAGGAAAAGCCGCGCGATCCTTACTGGTACAAGCGCGCCGTCTTCTACGAGGTTCTGATCAGGGGATTCGCCGACTCCAACGGCGACGGGACCGGGGACATCAGAGGTCTGATCAGCAAGCTCGACTACCTGCAGTGGCTGGGCGTCGACTGCCTCTGGCTGCTGCCCCTGTACGAGTCGCCGCTGCGTGACGGCGGCTACGACATCGCCGACTTCATGAAGATCCTGCCCGAGTTCGGGGATCTGGGAGACTTCGTGAAGCTGGTCGACGAGGCGCACAAACGCGGCATGCGGGTGATCGCCGACCTCGTCATGAACCACACCAGTGACGCCCATCCCTGGTTCCAGGCCTCCAGGCACGATCCGGAAGGCCCGTTCGGCGACTTCTACGTCTGGTCGGACACCGATGAGAAGTACCAGGACGCGCGGATCATCTTCATCGACACCGAGACGTCCAACTGGACCTACGACCCGGTGCGCGGCCAGTACTACTGGCACCGCTTCTTCCACCACCAGCCCGACCTCAACTACGAGAACCCGGACGTGCAGGAGGCCATGCTGGAGGTGCTGCGGTTCTGGCTGGACCTCGGCATCGACGGCTTCCGCCTGGACGCGGTGCCCTATCTCTTCGAGGAGGAGGGCACCAACTGCGAGAACCTGCCCAGGACGCACGAATACCTCAAGAGCATCAGGCGCGAGGTCGACCGGCTCTTCCCGGACCGGGTGCTGCTCGCCGAGGCGAATCAGTGGCCTTCGGACGTCGTGGAATATTTCGGCGATCCGGTAGGCGGCGGGGACGAATGCCACATGGCCTTCCATTTCCCGCTCATGCCCCGCATTTTCATGGCGGTCCGCCGGGAGTCCCGCTACCCGATTTCCGAAATTTTGGCACAAACGCCGAAAATTCCAGAACATTGCCAATGGGGGATTTTCCTGCGGAACCATGATGAGCTGACGCTCGAAATGGTGACCGACGAAGAACGCGACTACATGTACACGGAGTACGCCAAAGATCCGCGTATGCGGGCGAATGTCGGCATCCGCCGGCGGCTGGCTCCCCTGCTGGAGAACGACCGCAACCAGATCGAGCTGTTCACCGCGCTGCTCCTGTCGCTGCCGGGCTCCCCCGTGCTCTACTACGGCGACGAGATCGGCATGGGCGACAACATCTGGCTCGGCGACCGCGACGGCGTCCGCACCCCGATGCAGTGGGACCCCGACCGCAACGCCGGGTTCTCCGACTGCGACCCCGGGCGGCTCTACCTGCCCGTGATCATGGACCCGATCTACGGCTACCAGGCGATCAACGTCGAGGCCCACCAGAAGAACGCGGGCTCGCTGCTCCACTGGACCAAGCGGATGATCGAGATCCGCAAACGTCACCCCGTCTTCGGGCTCGGCGAGTTCGCCGAGCTCAACTCCTCCAACCCCAGCGTGCTCGCGTTCGTCCGGGAGCTGGGCGACGACCGGATGTTGTGCGTCAACAACCTGTCGCGCTTCCCGCAGCCGGTCGAGCTTGACCTGCGCAGATTCGTCGGCGTCTCCCCCGTGGAAACCATGGGAGGGGTCCCATTCCCGGCAATTGGCGAACTACCGTATCTTTTGACGCTTCCCGGGCATGGGTTCTATTGGTTCACACTCCCACCGGCACACACCCAGGAGGAGTAGGGCGTGATAGAGGAGCTCCTTGCCGCATGGATCGGCCGCCAACGATGGTTCGGCGGCAAGGGGCGCCCGATCGACGATCTGTCGATCGAGTCGGACGTCGTGCTGAGGCCAGGGCTCCGGCACCTGATCGTGGCCGTCTGGCAGGAGGGCGCGCGAGACCGGTACCAGATCTTCCTGGGCGAGCGGCACGACCTGCCCGACCGGCTCAGCCACGCCCTCGTCGGCAGCCTCGGCGACACCTGGTTCTACGACGCCGTCCATGACGCCGACGCCATGAGCTGGCTGCTGGAGGGCATGGCGGGCGACGAGACCCGCAGCGGCCTGCGCATGCGGCACGCGCCCGGCGTCGTCATCGACACCTCCCAGCGCAGCCTGGTGCTGGGGGCCGAGCAGTCGAACACCTCGCTCGTGTACGGCGACTCCTACATCTGCAAGCTGTTCCGCCGGCTCATCCCGGGCGTCAATCCGGAGCTGGAGATCATCAGCGCCCTGGCCGCCCGGAGCGCGCCGAACATCGCCCAGCCGTACGGGTGGATCGAGGCCGACGTGGACGGCACGGACACCACGCTCGCCTTCATGCAGGAGTACCTGTCCAACGCCAACGACGGCTGGGACCTCGCGCTGACCAGCGTCCGCGACCTGTACGCCTCGCTGCCCGGGGTCACCGCCGCCGAGGCGGGCGGCGACTTCGCCGCCGAGTCCGTACGGCTGGGCGTCGCCACCGCCCGCGTCCACCACGAGCTGGCCGCGGCGTTCCCCACGGACGTGGTCGAGATTCCCGAGGTCAAGCGCATGGCCGAGGGCTTCCGGCGGCAGCTCGGGCGGGCCATGGCCGAGGTGCCCGAGCTGCGCAGGCACGTGGCGGCCCTGGAGGACGCCTACCACCAGGTGGAACTGCTCACCAGGGAAGTGCCCGTGCAGCGTGTTCACGGGGATTACCACCTGGGCCAGGTCATGCGCACGCCCACCGACTGGGTGGTGCTCGACTTCGAGGGCGAGCCGGGGCAGCCGCTGGCCGAGCGCCGGGCGCTGTCGTCGCCGCTGCGGGACGTGGCCGGGATGCTGCGCTCGTTCGACTACGCGGCCAGGCACCTGCTGGCCGACCACCCGCAGGCCGCCGAACTCCAGCCGCGGGCCGAGGCCTGGGCCGACCGCAACCGCGCCGCCTTCCTGGACGGCTACCGCGAGGGCGGCGGCATGATCACGGTCGGGGACGCGGCGCTGCTGCGGGCGTTCGAGCTGTCCAAGGCGGTGTACGAGGTGGTCTACGAGGCCCGCAACCGCCCGTCGTGGGTCTCCATCCCCCTCGCCGCCTTCCACCCCCGTCCCGCCTGACCGGCGCGAACGGGCGGTCCGGGGTCAGCGCAGCTCTTCGACCAGGCCGGGCAGGCCCTCGGCGCCGTGGCCGCGGGCGGTGCGCTGGTCGATGATCGCCTTCAGCGGCAGCAGGAGGTCGGGCTTGAGCTGCTGCTCCCTGAAGGCGCGCACCAGGTTCTCCAGCCCGGACCTGTTGATCTCCAGGTTCGACACCGAGGTCGTGTAGTCGCGCGACTCGACGGACTTGACCCACTCAGGTTGCAGGGCGGCCATCGCGTTGAGCCACGGGACCAGGAGGGTGCTCGTGAAGTCGGTCAACGAGTAGCCGGCCGAGTCGACGAGCGCGACCGCCTCCAGGAAGCCGGCGATCTGGCCGTACATGCCGGTGAGCATGGCCAGGTCGAGGAGCGGGGCCATCCCGGGGTCGGAGCCGACGAAACGTGGCTCGGCCATCGCGCGGAACGCGTCCTCGAAGCGGTCGAACGCCGCCTGCGAGCCGCTGTAGAGCACGAGCGCGCCGGGCCGGCCGATCATCTGGGGCACGGCCATGATGCCGCCGTCCACGTAGTCGCCGCCGCGGGCGGCCACCCATTCGGCCGCCTGGCGGGCCTCGGCGGGCCGCCCGGTGGTCAGGTTCGCCACGACGCGCCCTGTCAGCGGGACGTCGGCCAGCAGCTCGTACACGGCCGGGTAGTCGAGCACGCAGACGATCACCAGCGGGCTCGCCGCGACCGCCTCCCCGACCGTCGCGGCGCGGGTGGCGCCCCTGGCGACCAGGGGCTCGGCCTTGTCCGCCGAACGGTTCCACACGGTGACGCGGTGTCCGGCGTCCAGCAGGCTGCCGGCGAGCGCCGCGCCCATGAGGCCGAGACCGATGATGGAAATTTCCTGTGACATTTCGTGATTCCTTAGGTTCTGAGCGATGCCTTCACCCTGCCCGCAGGGGGTTATGGTCTGATTCGGAGTTGCTTATGGGGGGCGGAGTGCGGTTCGGGGTGCTGGGGTCGCTCGCCGTGTGGGGGCCCGGTGGCGAGCCCGTCCAGGTGCTGGAGGTCAAGGTCCGGGCGTTGCTGGCCGACCTGCTGATCCACGCCGGGCGGCCGGTCTCCGCCGACCGGCTGATCGAGGACCTGTGGGGCGGCAGGCCGCCGGCGAACGCCCTGGCCGCGCTCCGGGTGAAGGTGTCGCAGCTGCGCCGGGTGCTGGGCGACCGGGAGCTGGTGGCGTACCGGGCGCCGGGATACGTGCTGCGGATCGAGCCCGAGGACGTGGACGCCGGGCGGTTCGCCGCCCTCGTCGGGCAGGCGCAGCGCAGCGCCGACCCGCGCGCCCGCGCCGGGCTGCTGCGGCAGGCCCTCGACCTGTGGCGGGGGGCGGCCTTCGCGGAGTTCGCCGACGAGGAGTTCGCCAGGGCCGCCGTGGCCAGGCTCGACGAGCAGCGGCTGGTGGCGCTGGAGGAGCTGGCCGAGGCGCGGCTCGCGCTGGGCGAGCACGGGCTGCTGGCGGCCGAGCTGGCCGACCTGGTGGCCGAGCACCCGTTCCGCGAGCGGCTGCGGGCCGCGCACGTACGGGCCCTGTACCGGGCCGGGCGGCAGGGCGAGGCGCTGGCCAGCTACGCCGACCTGCGGGCGCGGCTGGCCGGCGAGCTCGGGCTCGACCCCGGCCCCGAGCTGGTCGCGCTGCACCAGGCGATCCTTGAGCAGGACCCGGCGCTCGACGGGCCGGAGCGGCGGCGGACGAACCTGCCCGCGCCGCTCACCGGCCTCGTGGGCCGGGAGGAGGCAGTGGCGGAGGTGCGCGCCCTGCTGCGCGCCAACCGGCTGGTCACGCTGACGGGACCCGGCGGGGTCGGCAAGACCCGCCTCGCGCTCGCCGCGGCCGACTCCCCCGGGCCGCCCGGCTTCGGCGGCGGGGTGTGGCTGGTGGAGCTGGCGGGGCTGCGCGCCGGGGCGCCGGCGGTCGAGGTGGCCGAGGCGGTCGCGGGGGTGCTCGGCCTGCGCGACGACGTGGGCGGCGCGGCGCAGGACCTGACCGCCCGGCTGGCCGACGTCCTGGAGGGCACGCGGACGCTGCTCGTCCTGGACAACTGCGAACACGTCGTCGAGCAGGTCGCCGCGCTGGCCGGACGGCTGCTGCGGGCCGCTCCCGGGCTGCGCGTCCTGGCCACCAGCCAGGAGTCGCTGCGCATCGAGGGCGAGGCGCTGTGGAGCGTGCCGCCGCTGGGGCCGCGGGCGGCGGCGGAGCTGTTCGCCGCGCGCGCGGGCATCGAGCCGGACGCCGACGTCGCCGAGATCTGCGCCCGCCTGGACGGCATCCCGCTGGCCCTGGAGCTGGCCGCGACGCGGATGCGCACGCTCACCCCGCGCCAGCTCGCCGAACGGCTGGACGACCGGTTCCGGGTGCTCGCCTCCGGCCGCCGCGGCGCGCCCGCCCGGCAGCAGACGTTGCGCGCGATGATCGACTGGAGCTGGGAGCTGCTGGGCGAGGACGAGCGCGTCGTGCTGCGGCGGCTGGCCGTGCACGCCGACGGGTGCACGCTGGAGGCGGCCGAGGAGGTCTGCGCCGAGCCGGGCGTGGACGTCCTGGAGGCGGTGGCCAGGCTGGTGGACCGCTCGCTGGTGGTGCGGGCGTGGGGCGACGGGGAGCCGCGGTTCCGGCTGCTGGAGTCGGTGGCGGCGTACTGCGTGGAGCGGCTGGAGGCGGCCGGCGAGCCGGCGGAGGTGCGGCTCCGGCACGTGCGCCACTACACGGGCCTGGCCGAGCGGGTGGAGCCGTACCTGCGGGGGCACGGGCAGCGGCGCGCGCTCGCCCGGCTCGACGCCGAGGGCGGCAACCTGCGCGCGGCTCTGGAGACGGCGGTGCGGCTCGGCGCGGCCGCCGAGGCGCTGCGGCTGGTGAACGCCCTGGCCTGGTACTGGGTGCTGCGCGGCCGGCTGGGCGAGGGCAAGCGGGCGCTGGAGGCGGCCCTGGCGATCGCGGCCGACGACGATCCGGGCGCCCCGCGGGCCAGGGCGTGGCTGGCCGGCATGCGGCTGCTGGTGGGCCGGCCGCCGGGCCCGGACGTGACGCAGCTGTTCACGGCGGTCGAGGACGCCCGGGAGCGAGCCATGGCGCGGTGGTTCGTCGGCTTCGCCCTGTTCGGGTACGACGATCTGTCGGTCAGCGCCGGCATGATCGAGACGGCGTTGTCGGAGTTCGCCGACCTGGACGACGAGTGGGGCATGGCCGCCACCCTGACCGTCCGGGCCAGGTGGGCGGGGATGCGCGGCGACCTGGAGGGCATGCGGCGCGACGGCGAGCGCGGCCTCGCGCTGTTCCGGCGGACCGGCGACCGCTGGGGCGAGCTGCGGGCGGCGGAGTGCCTGGGCAGCCACGCCGAGATCATCGGCGACTACGACCGCGCCGCTGAGCTGCGCGCGGAGGGCCTGCGCATGGCCGAGGAGCTGGGCCTGTGGAGCTCGGTCTCCGACGCGCTGTCGCGCCTGGGCCGGATCGCCATGCTGCGGGGCGACCACGCGGCGGCCGACGACCACCACGAGCGGGCCAGGCGGCTGGCGGTGTCGCAGTCGAACCGTCCGGCCGAGGAGTTCGCCGAGATCGGGCTGGCGCTCGGCGCGCGCCGTCAGGGACGGCTCGACGAGGCCGAACGGCTGCTGCTGTCCTGGCTGGACTGGGTGCTGGACGTCTCCGGCGAGCCGGGCGCGGCGCTGATCCTGGCGGAGCTGGGGTTCGTGGCCGAGCTGCGCGGGGACGCGGCGGGCGCGCTGGAGTTCCAGCTTCGCGGGCTGGCCGCCGCCCGCAACGTGGGCGACCCGCGCGCGACCGCCCTCGGGCTGGAGGGGGTGGCGGGGGCGCGGGCGCTCGGCGGCCGGTACGCGGAGGCGGCGCGGCTGCTCGGGAAGGCCGCCGCGCTCAGGGCGTCCGTCGGCGCGCCGCTGCCGGCGGGCGAGCGGGGCGACGTGGACCGGATCACGGCGGTCGTGACGGCGGGGGTGGGGGCGGCGGCGCTGGCGGCCGGCCTGGCCGAAGGGGCCGGCATGCCGCTGGAGGACCTCGTGCCCGACGCATAGGGCGTGTCCGGCCACGACATGGCCAAGGATCATCCATGACGATCCCGCATACTTCTGCGATCATCCCGGGATTTTGCACATTCGGTGATTGTCACCGTGAAAGCGGGCAGTGCCTGAGATGGACGGTCATCATAAGGCAGGGTTGGGAGCATGCCCATGAGGACAGAGCTCGACCGCCTCGCTGGCGGGGCGCACCACGATCCGCACTCCGTGCTCGGAGCACACCCGGTCCCGGGCGGCGTGGTGTTCCGCGCGCTGCGCCCGCTGGCCGAGCGGGTGCAGGTGGTGCTCGACGACGGCACGGCCCACGACATGAGACACCAGGCCCACGGCGTGTTCGAGGCCACGGTCGCCGGGCTGGACAAGGTGCCCGACTACACCTTGCGCGTCCGGTACGCCGGCGGGGAGCCGTACGAGGTCAAGGACCCGTACCGGCATTGGCCCACGCTGGGCGAGGTGGACCTGCACCTCATCGGCGAGGGGCGGCACGAGCGCCTGTGGGAGGTCCTGGGCGCCCGGGTGATGGAGCACCAGGACGTGGAGGGCACCGCGTTCGCCGTCTGGGCGCCGAACGCGCGCGGCATCAGGGTCGTCGGCGACTTCAACCACTGGGACGGCACCGCCTACCCGATGCGCTCGCTCGGCCGGTCGGGCGTGTGGGAGCTGTTCGTCCCGGGGCTGGAGGCCGGTGAGCGGTACAAGTTCCAGATCCTCGGGGCCGACGGGCTCTGGCGCGACAAGGCCGACCCCATGGCCCGGCGCACCGAGGTGCCCCCGATGACCGCCTCCGTGATCGACGAGTCGTCCTACACCTGGGCCGACGACGACTGGATGGCCGCGCGGCGCGACCGGCCGGCGCAGCTCGGGCCGATGAGCGTCTACGAGGTGCACCTGGGCTCGTGGCGGCCGGGGCTGTCGTACCTGGAGCTGGCCGACCAGCTCTCCGACTACGCGGCCGACATGGGGTTCACGCACGTCGAGCTGCTGCCGGTGGCCGAGCACCCGTTCGGCGGCTCGTGGGGCTACCAGGTGACGTCCTACTACGCGCCGACGGCCAGGTTCGGCACGCCCGACGAGTTCCGGCACTTCGTGGACCGCATGCACCAGCGCGGCATCGGCGTGCTGCTGGACTGGGTGCCGGCCCACTTCCCCATGGACGAGTGGGCCCTGGCCCGCTTCGACGGCACCCCGCTGTACGAGCACGCCGACCCGGCCAGGGGCGAGCACCCCGACTGGGGCACCTACGTCTTCGACTTCGGCCGCCGGGAGGTCAAGAACTTCCTGGTCGCGAACGCGCTCTACTGGCTGAAGGAGTTCCACGTGGACGGCCTGCGCGTGGACGCGGTCGCCTCGATGCTCTACCTCGACTACTCGCGCCGCGAGGGCGAGTGGACCCCCAACGTCTACGGCGGCCGGGAGAACCTCGACGCGGTCGAGTTCCTCAAGGAGATGAACTCCGTCTGCTACCGGGAGGCGCCGGGCATCTCGACCATCGCCGAGGAGTCGACGGCCTGGCCGGGCGTCTCGCGGCCGGTGCACCTGGGCGGGCTCGGCTTCGGGTTCAAGTGGAACATGGGCTGGATGCACGACACGCTCGAATACCTGCGCCGCGAGCCGATCTTCCGCCAGTACCACCACCACCAGATGACGTTCTCCCTCATCTACGCCTATTCCGAGAACTACGTGCTGCCGCTGTCCCATGACGAGGTGGTGCACGGCAAGGGCTCGCTGCTCGGCAAGATGCCGGGGGACGAATGGCAGCGCTTCGCCCAGCTCAGGGCGTTGCTGGCGTTCATGTGGGCGCATCCGGGCAAGCAGTTGCTGTTCATGGGCGGCGAGTTCGGCCAGGGCTCGGAGTGGTCGGAGGAGCGCGGGCTCGACTGGTGGGTGCTGGAGTTCGACGGGCACAAGGGCGTGCAGCGGCTCGTCCGCGACCTCAACAGGCTCTACAAGGAGACCCCGGCGCTGTGGGAGCAGGACGCCAGGCCGGAGGGGTTCCGCTGGATCGACGCCGACGACGCGTCGGGGAACACGTTCTCGTTCGTCCGGTACGCGGCTGACGGGTCGGCGGCGGCCTGCGTGGTCAACTTCAGCGGCGGGGCGCACGAGAACTACCGGCTCGGCCTGCCCTACGGCGGCCACTGGGCGGAGGTCGTCAACACCGACGCCTACGACTACTGGGGCAGCGGCGTGGGCAACATGGGCGGGGTCGAGGCCGAGGCCGAGCCGTGGCACGGGCTGCCGTTCTCCACGACGTTGCGGGTGCCGCCGCTCGGCGCGGTGTGGCTGACCAAGGAGGCGCCTTCGGAGTCGCCCGAGGCTTCGGCGTCGTCCGATGCTTCAGCGTCGTCCGGAGCTTCAGGGTCATCCGGGGCTTCAGGGTCGTCCGGGGCTTCAGGGTCGTCCGGGGCTTCAGGGTCGCTGAACGATTGAGGTGCGTGCGCTGAAAGTTCGGTGAGAAACAGGGCCGGGCTCTGTGCTGGCGGGATAAATCGCCCTAAACTCCGAGATCATCCCCCTCGGAGGACGCGTGCGATTTCGCCCCCTGATCGTGTGCTCGATCGTGCTGGCCCTGTCATCGGCCTCCGTCCCGGCGTTCGCCGACGACCCCGCGGCGACGCCGACGCCCGCGCCCTCCCAGAGCAAGCTGGAGGAGGGCCTCGCGCTCGACGGCGACACCACCCGTGCCATCGTGGAGCTGACCGACGCCGCGCAGCACGAGCCGGTGGCCGGCCTGGCGGCGGCCCAGAGCGTCGACGTGCTGCTGCAGCCGCAGAGCCAGTCGTTCATGGTGGTGGAGGGCACCGCCGAGGAGCTGGCGAAGCTGGCCGAGGACCCGCGCGTCACCTCCATCCACCGCGACCGGACGTACGCGCCGGCCGAGGTGGGGCCCAACATCACCCAGATCGGCGCGGACAAGGCCCACGAGAAGAACTTCACCGGCGCGGGGCAGAACATCGTCGTCCTGGACACCGGGATCGACCGCGACCACCCGTACTTCGGGGGCAGGCTCGCGGGCGAGGCGTGCTTCTCGGCCGTGGAGAGCGGCGTGGAGTCGCTGTGCCCGAACGGGCAGCCCCAGCAGATCGGCGAGGGCGCGGCCGACGCCACCACCGCCAAGTGCCTGTCCGGCGGCGTGAACCTGTGCGAGCACGGCACGCACGTCGCGGGCATCGCGGCCGGCAGCGGCGGCGTGGCCCCGGGCGCCGGGATCATAGCGGTGCAGGTGTTCAGCCGGGTGAACGACGAGGACACCTGCATGGGCGAGTCGTCGTGCCTGCTGGCCTTCGAGTCGTCGCTGCGGCTGGCCATGGACTACGTGGCCACGCTCACCCAGCCCGTCGCGGCGGTGAACCTGAGCCTGGGCGGCGCGCTGTCGGAGACCGACTGCGACGCCACCGAGGAGGGCGCGGTCTTCAAGCCGAAGATCGACGCCCTGCTGGCCAAGGGCATCGCGACCGTGGTCGCCGCCGGGAACGAGTTCTTCGAGGGCGCCTCCTACCCCGCCTGCGTCTCCTCGGCGGTCGCGGTCGGCGCGAACGACGGCGCCGATGCCATCGCCGACTTCTCCAACCGGGGCTCGCTGGTCGACTTCTTCGCCCCGGGCGTGGACATCCAGTCCTCGGTGCCGGACAACCAGATGGCCGCGCACAGCGGCACGTCGATGGCGACGCCGCACGTCGCCGGCGCGCTGGCGCTGATGAAGGCCGCCGCGCCGCAGACGCCCGTCGCCGACCTGATCAACACGCTGAAGACCACGGGCCGCCCCTACCAGTACGAGGCCAACGGCGCCCAGGTCACCACCCCCCGCCTGGACGTCGGCGCCGCCCTGGCCGGCACCGGCACCCAGCCGCCGATCACGCAGCAGCCGACGACCGGCCCCACCGGCGGCCCCGAGCCCGACCCGACGGACGGCAGCGGCCCGACGCCCGCCCCCGACCCCACGGACGACGGGCAGCCCGCGCCGGCCCCGACGTCCTCGGTCACGCCGGTCCCGCTGCCCACGGTCACGGTGACGGTGACCGTCACGCCGACCCCCGCCCCGTCGGCCGCCGCCGTCTGCACGCGCGGCACGGCCGGCGCCAGGATGACGGCCGGCAAGTGGGCCGTGGAGATCCACCGCAGCAGCGGGACGATCCCCGACGGCACGCTGAACTGCTACCTGAAGCTGATCGGCAAGGCCAGCAAGGTGTTCCCCGAGCTGACCAAGGCCTCGTCGCTGGGCAAGGCGTACCGGGTGCTGAAGGGCACGAAGACGTCCCGCGACAAGCTGGACAGCGCGCTGCTGACGGCCTGGCTCAACTGGGCGCACGGCAGGAACGGCACTACCGTGCTGACCGCCGCCGAGAAGGTGCGGCTGAGCGGCGCGGCGTCGAAGGCGGCCCTGAAGAAGGCGACGAAGGTCGTGCTCAAGTCGCTCTGAACGCCTCTCACGGGAAGGGCCGGTCGCCTCCGACCGGCCCTTCCCGCTTTCCCCGCCCCAAGGCAAAGAGCCGCTCAGCTTTCACTGCTTTCACACACGTCACCGACATCACACTTGTCACACCAGGGGATGGACACCTCACACCGGACGGTCTGACCCTCGGAGGACTCAGTGAGGCTATGGTCCCTGCTCACCGGCGCTGCCGCGCTGGCCGCGACATCCGCCGTGCTCTGCGCGGCGCCACCGGGAAGCGCCGACGCGCGCGACACCGGCGACCCGGTCATCAGTCCCGCCCTGGTCGCGGAGGTCAAGGCCAAGAGCAAGGTCCGGTCGATCATCCAGCTCAAGCCGGGGCAGAACGTGCAGGCCGTGGCCAAGGATCTCGAACAGGCCTCCGAGGGCAGCCGGGTGCTGGAGGGGGCGCAGTCGTCCCACTTCTTCGTCGCCGAGCTGGACGGCAAGACGCTGGCCCAGCTCAGGAAGGACGACCGCGTCCAGGCGGTCTACAAGGACGAACTGCGCCCGGCCGTCCTGGACACCAGCACCCGGATCATCGGCGCCGACCGGGCCCACGCGGCCGGCTGGACGGGCAGCGGCTACACGGTGGCCGTCCTGGACACGGGCATCGACCGCGACCACCCGTTCTTCGCCGGCCGGATCGTGGACGAGGCGTGCTTCTCCTCCTCCGACGCCAGTGACGGCTCGGTCTCGCTCTGCCCGAACAACCAGCCGAGCCAGACCGGCCCGGGGTCCGCGGACGCCGAGACCGCCCAGTGCGTCGTGAACGGCGTCAACGCCTGCTCGCACGGCACGCACGTCGCGGGCATCGCCGCGGGCCGGATGACGACCGGCGCACCCGCCGACGGCGTCGCGCCCGCCGCCGGCATCCTGCCGATCCAGGTGTTCAGCCGCATCGACAGCGCGATGACGTGCGCGGTCATCGGCACCCAGGCGCCCTGCTTCCTCAGCTACACCTCCGACCAGAAGCTGGCGCTGGAGTACGTCGCGCGGGTGGCCGCGGCCCGGCGCGTCGCCGCGGCGAACCTGAGCCTGGGCGGCGGGGGACCGTACCGGGAGAACTGCGACGCCGACCCGAGCGCGGCGGGCCTCAAGCCGGACTTCGACACGCTGATCTCCCTCGGGGTCGCGCCCGTGGTCGCGGCCGGCAACAACGGCTTCGCCGACGGCGTCTCGGCGCCCGCCTGCATCTCCTCCGCCGTCGCGGTGGGCGCCACCGACGACCGGGACGCGGTGGCCGACTTCTCCAACCGGGGCCCGCTGCTCGACCTGCTCGCGCCGGGCGTGGGCATCAGGTCGTCGGTGCCGGACGACGCCTACGCCGACAAGAGCGGCACGTCGATGGCCGCGCCGCACGTGGCGGGGGCGTTCGCGCTGATGCGGCAGGCGTATCCGAACTTCACGGTCGCGCAGAGCCTGCAGCGGTTGCAGGCCACGGGCCGGAGCATCGGCTACGCCGCCGGCGGCGCCCAGGCGCGCACGGCCCGCATCGACGTGTTCGGCGCCACGGCTCCGAGCACTCCCAAAGCCTGAGACCAGCACCCGCGAGAGGGCCGGACGCGACGATCCGGCCCTTTCGCGTACCAGAACAAGAAGCGGTAACAGAACACAAGTACCCCTCTGACATCTCTTGTCCAATATCTACACTTCTTTACACAAACGCCCCCCGACCCCCCGGAGGATCAGTTGAGACTCATGTCTCTGCTGGCCGGTGCGATCACCCTCGCCGCCACCGCTGCGTCGCTGGTCGCCACCCCCGCCCTGGCCGACCCCGAGTCCAAGATCGACCCGGCCGTCACCTCGACGGGCGAGCACCGCGTCATCGTCCGCGTCCGCCAGCCCGCCCAGGTGCAGTCGGCCCTGGCCGGCGCGGAAGGGGTCAGGCAGGACCGGCGGAACGTCGTGGCCACGCCGCCCGCCGAGCTGGCCGGCAAGCTCGACTTCTTCGTCTACCGCGGCACCCGCGCCGAGCTGGAGAAGGTCGCCGAGCAGGCGGACGTCGTCTCGATCCGCAAGGACCGGCTCAACGAGCCCACGCTGGCGCAGAGCGTGCCGCTGATCGGCGCCGACCGGGCGCACCGGCAGGGCTTCACGGGCAAGGGCACCGCCGTCGCGATCATCGACTCCGGCATCGACAACGACCACCCGGCCTTCGGCCGCCGCATCGCGGCCCAGGCGTGCTTCTCCGCCACCGACCCGGCCGACGGCTCGACGCCGCTGTGCCCCAACGGCAGCCAGTTCCAGATCGGCGACGGCGCGGCCAGCTCCGAGACCGAGGCGTGCCTGCGCAACGCCCCCCGGCCCGAGTACGGCCTGTGCTACCACGGCACCCACGTCGCGGGCATCACCGCGGGCCAGGCCACCAAGGAGTTCCCGAACCCCGGCGTCGCGCCCAAGGCCAAGATCATCGCGATCCAGGTCTTCAGCCGCTTCGACAACTCCCCCTACTGCGGCGCCGCGGCGTCCTGCGTGCTCGCCTACGACTCCTCGGTCCTGACCGGCATGGCGTACGCCAACGTGCTGGCCGACCAGTACGACATCGCCGCGGTCAACCTGAGCCTCGGCGGCGGCAAGTACGACACCTCCTGCGACGCGGGCGACGGCGCCGACTTCAAGGCCGAGGTGGACCAGCTCCAGGCCAAGGGCGTGGCCACCGTCGTGGCCGCGGGCAACAACGGCTTCGACGCCGCCGTGTCCTGGCCCGCCTGCGTCTCCAACGTCGTGACCGTGGGCGCCACCGACAAGCAGGACGCCGTGGCCTCCTTCTCCAACCGGGGCGCCCTGCTCGACCTGTTCGCGCCCGGCGTCTCGATCACCGCCGCCATCAGCGGCAACGCCTACGCCACGCTAAACGGCACGTCGATGGCCGCCCCGCACGTCACCGGCTCGTTCGCGCTGCTGCGGCAGAAGCGCGCGCACGCCACCTCCGACCAGCTCCTCGACGCGTTGAAGCGCACCGGCAAGCCGATCGCGTACGCCAGCGCGGGCACCCAGCTCACCACCCCGCGCATCGACGTTTACGCCGCCCTGCACAGCCGCCGCTGACCCGGCATCGCCCCGGCTTCCAGGCGGACGCCCCTACCCGGGCGGCCGCCTGGACCGCTTCCGGGCCCGACGCGAAATGTGTCGCTTAGGGTGGCTATATGGACGCAGGCAGGGCGATCTTCGAAACCGTCGACAAGCTTCGCCAGCGGCGCACCGGCCCGCTGGTCCTGGAGCTCGATCTCACCGAGGGCCTCACGGAAGGACCGCCGTCCGACCCGGTCGCCGCGGTGTTGTCCATGCGCAAGACCCGTCTGTCGGACGTGCTGTCCGGCCTGCGGCGGGCCGGCCGGGACTCCAGGGTCAAGGCGCTGGTGGTCAAGCTCGGCGGCAACCCCATGGGCCTGGCCATGGTCCAGGAGCTGCGCGAGGCCGTCACCCGCTTCCGCGCCTCCGGCAAGCTGACCGTGGCCTACGCCGAGACGTTCGGCGAGTTCAGCGGCGGCACGGTGCCCTACTACCTGGCCACCGCCTTCGAGCGGGTCTACCTCCAGCCCAGCGGCGACGTCGGGCTCACCGGGGTGGCGATGGAGCAGCGTTTCCTCAAGGGCGCGCTGACCAAGCTGGGCGTGGCGGTCGAGGCCGGGCAGCGGCACGAGTACAAGACCGCGGTCAACACCTTCACCCAGGACCACATGACCGACCCCCACCGCGAGTCGATGACCCGCATCGTGGAGTCGGTCGCCGAGCAGCTCGTGCACGGCATCGCCGAGGGCCGCAGGCTCGACCCGGCCAAGGTCCGCGAACTGATCGGCCGCGGCCCCTTCACCGCCGCCGAGGCGCAGGAGACCGGCCTGGTGGACGGCCTCGCCTACCGCGACGAGGTCTACGACGAGGTCAGGCGGGCCACGGGCGGCGAGACCCACCTGCTGTTCGTCTCCCGGTACGCCAGGAGCGCGGCGGTGCGCAAGCTGCCGCACCCCATGGCCGACGGCATCGCGCTCGTGCACGGCAGCGGGCAGATCAGGAGCGGCCGCAGCGGCCGCAGCCCGCTCGGCGGGGGCGGCGCGATGGGCTCCGACACGATCAGCGCGGCGCTGCGCGCGGCCCGCCGGGACGAGCACGTCAAGGCCGTGGTCTTCCGCGTGGACAGCCCCGGCGGCTCGTACGTGGCCTCCGACACGGTGTGGCGGGAGGTGACGCTGACCCGCCGGGTGAAGCCGGTGATCGTCTCCATGGGCGATCTGGCCGCGTCCGGCGGATACTTCGTGTCCATGGGCGCCGACGTGATCGTGGCCCAGCCCGGCACGCTGACCGGCTCGATCGGCGTTTATGGCGGCAAGCCCGTCATGACTGACTTGCTCCAAAAAATCGGGATAAATACTGAACTGGTCGCCGACGGGGTGAACGCCGGCATGTTCTCCACCGCCCGCGGCTTCTCCCCCGAGCAGTGGGACCGGGTGAACGCCTGGCTCGACCGCATCTACGACGACTTCGTGGGGAAGGTCGCCCAGAGCCGCGACCTCACCCGCGAGCGCGTCCACGAGCTGGCCAGAGGCCGGGTCTGGACCGGCGCGGACGCCCACGCCAACGGCCTGGTCGACGAGCTGGGCGGCCTTGAGCACGCCCTCGGCCTGGCCCGCGAGCGCGCCCGGCTGGCCGACGACGCGCCCGTGCGGGTCTACCCCAGGCTCAACCCGCTGGAGCGCCTGCGGGGCCCGGAGTCCAGCGAGGACAAGTCCGCCGCCCTGGCCAGGATGCGGCTCGACGCCTGGGGGCCGCTGGCCCGCCTGTCGGCCGAGCTGGGCCTGCCCGCCACCGGCCCGCTCTCTCTGCCCGGTTGGTACGTCATCAGGTAATTCGATCTTGGATGCTCCGTGATCCACTGGGATCGAAGGAGCGCACGTGATCGTCGCCCTCGCCGTCGCGCCGGCCCCGGCCGCCGCGCCCGCGCCCGCGCAGCCGCCGATCGGCGCGCTGCCGGGCAGCGGCGCGCGCGTGGTGGCCGAGCTGTCCGGCCGGCCGGTCCGGCTCAGCTCCTACGGCGTCGTCGACCTCACCGGCCGGGCCGTCGAGACGCTGGTCAAGGCCGGCAGGAAGACGGCCCTGCATCCGCACTTCGAGCGCCGGGGCCGAAGAAGGCCGCGGCCCGCTCCAGGGCGCCGGTGTCGCGCAGGATGTCGCCGGGGCGGTTGGCGTAGCCGACCAGCGCGCCGCCCCACGACCCGAAGTACTCGGCCGACAGGCGCAGCGTGCCGATCAGCGGATCGGCCACCGACTCGTCCTCCTCGCTGATCGTGGTGACGGCCCAGACGGTCTTGCCCGCCATGCGCGCCCTGAAGTCGTAGCCGGGGACGCGCATCCAGGCCGACCAGTGGTCCAGGTAGAGCTTGGTGGTGGCCGAGACGCTGTACCAGTAGAGCGGGGAGACGATCACCAGGTCGGTGGCGTCGAGCGTGGCCTCGGCGAGCAGCTTCTCCGCGCCCTCGGGCACGGGGTAGAGGCCGTCGCCGGTGTGGCGGATGTCCCGGAAGGGCGGCAGCGGGTGGTCGTCGAGGTGCAGCCAGCGCTGCCGGACCTCCGGCGGGAGCGCGGCGGCGGCGTGCCTGGCCAGGGTCTCGGTGTTGCCGTCACGGCGGTTGCCGCCCAGGAGGAAGAGGAAACTGCGCATTCAGCATCCCATCGGCCGGTAGCGGGCGCGCAGCCGTACCAACGGCTGGAGCGCGGGGGTGACGTAGGGGACGGCGAGCACCTGGGCGACGAAGAGCGTGTGGTCGCCGGCCGGGACGACCTGGGTCGTCTCGGCCTCCAGGGCCGCCACACCGCCCTCGACCACCAGCGCCTCGGTGTGCGCCCCCCGGTGGTGGGGGGTGCCCGCCAGCAGGAGGCGGGCGCTGGGACGGCCGGCGGTGGCGAACCGGCTGGCGATCGCGGCCTGGCCCGAGGACAGCAGCGAGGCCGCCCACCGGTCCTGCCGGAGCAGCACCTCGCACAGATAGCCGCGGGAGGCCAGGCTGATCAGCACGAGCGGCGGCTCGGCCGAGACGGACATCAGCGCCGACACGGTCACGCCCAGGTCGTCACGCCCGTCCCGGACGGTGATCACCGCGACGCCCGCGGCCAGTTGCGCCATCGCCTCGGTGAACTCGCTCACAGCGGAGACCTCCGGCCGGAGGCCCCCGCCGCGGGCGTCAGGCGAGGCCGTTGGAGGTCAGCCATTCCTTGGCCACCGTGGCGGGCTCGTCCTTGTTGACGGAGATCTTCTGCATCATGTCGAGCAGGGACTGGGTGCTCAGCTTGGCCGAGATGCCGTTGAGCGTGGTGCGGATCGTGTCGTTCGCGCCGGCCTTGAACAGCAGCGGCGTGACGTTCTGGGCGGGGAAGATGTTCTTGGTGTCCTGGAGCGGCACCAGGTTGTTGGCCAGCATCTTGGGGTCCGTGGTGAACACGTTGCCGACCTGGATCGAGCCGTCCTTCAGGGCGTCGGCCGTGGCCGGGCCCTTCGGCTCCCACTGCTTGAACTCAAGCCCGTAGACCTCCTTGAAGCGCGCCTCCCACCGCTTCTTGAACTCGGGCGGGCCGCCGACGACCATGTTCTTGGAGACCTTGGCCAGGTCCTCGATGGAGTTCAGCGACTGCTTGGTCTGGGTCTCCTTGGTGACCGAGAGGCTGTCCTTGTCCTCGGCCGGGGAGGAGTCGAGCACTTCGAGCTCGGCCGGCAGCTTCTCCTTCAGCGCCGCGTTGACCTCGTCGGTCGTCGAGGCGGTGTTCTTCAGGTCGATGAAGGCCAGCAGGTTGCCGTTGTACTCCGGAACGATGGTCAGGCCGCCGTTCTTGACCTGGTCGTAGACGGCCTCGCGGCTGCCGATGCGCGGCTTCTCCTCGACCTGCACGCCCTTGGCCTCAAGGGCCTGGGCGTAGATCGACGCGAGCAGCACGCTCTCGTCGAAGTCGAAGGAGCCGATGACGGCCTTGCCCCCGGCCGCCGCGGCCGACCCGCTGGGCGCCGCGCTCGTGGTGTCGAGCGGGTTGCCCCCACCGCCGCTCCCGCCACCGCAGGCGGCCAGCGCCAGCGTCGCCGACACGAGCACCGCCGCGGTGCCGATCATGCGTCTCATCTGTCTATTTCCCTTCTAAAGCGGCAGGTAATACCGGAGACTATCGAACCTTCAGTCTCTGGCTCACCCCCGGCGAAACGGTCACCCTCTGGATGAGGGCGAACACGATCTGCACGACAAGCGCGAACAGCACAATCAGTACTGAACCCCCCACAACGCTCGCATAATCCTTCGTCGCGAAACCGTCGATCACGAACCGGCCGAGCCCGCCGAGCCCCGTGTACGCCGCGACCGTCGTGGTGGAGACCACCTGGATCGCCGACAGCCTGAGCCCGAGCAGGATCAGCGGCAGCGCCACCGGGACCAGCACCCGGCCGAGCACCTGCCCGCCGCGCAGCCCCATCCCGTACGCCGCGTCGCGCAGCTCGGGATCGACGCCCCTGATCCCCTCGTAGGTGTTGACCAGGATCGGCGGCACCGACAGCAGCACCAGCGGGATGATCACCGGCCAGATCGAGGACGTGCCGAGCAGCAGCACGAACAGCACCAGTAGGCCGAGCGTCGGCAGCGCCCTTGCCAGGTTCGCCGAGATGACGACCACGACCTCGCCCCGCCCGGTGTGGCCGATGGCCAGCCCCAGCGGCACCGCGATCAGCATCGCCAGCACCAGCGCCAGGGCCGAGAACTCCAGGTGCTCCAGCAGCCGCGCCGGGATGCCGTCGGGGCCGGCCCAGTTCGCCCCGGTGCCGAAGAAGTCGGCCAGCCAGCCGAAGAACGAGCCCAACCAGCTCACGACGTCCCCTTCCGCGCGCGCACCCAGGGGGTGAGCAGGCGCTGGGCCAGGACCAGCAGGCCGTCGGCGACCAGCGCCAGCGCGACGATCAGCACGATGCCGGTGACCACCGGCGGCATGAACGGGTTCTGGTAGGCCCGGGTGAACAGCCCGCCGAGCCCGCCCTGGCCGATCAGCGCGCCCACGCTGACCAGGCTGATGCTGGAGACCGCGACCACGCGCAGCCCGGCCAGCACCACCGGCGTGGCGATGGGCAGCTCGACCTGCAGCAGGCGGCGCATGGGCGTGAACCCCATCGCGACGGCCGACTGGCGCACGTGGTCGGGCACCGAGTTCAGCCCGTCGACCACGGCCGGGATGAGCACGGCCATGCCGTAGAAGGTCAGCGGGATGATCACGGTGGTCTGCGACAGCCCGGTCACCGAGATCAGCAGCATGAACACCGGCAGCGACGGCAGCGCGTAGACGACGTTCATCAGGCCGGAGGTGGGCTGGTAGAGCCAGCGCCAGCGCACGCAGGCCAGCCCTAGCGGCAGCGCCAGCACCAGCGCGGCCACGATCGGCACCAGGGACATGGTCAGGTGGTCGGTCAGCAGGTTCCTGATGCTGTCGGCGCGGCCGGTGTCCCAGTTGCGCGCGATCCACTCCCAGATGCTGGGCGGACCCTCACGCATCGGCGGCCTCCGCCAGCGCCTCGTCCAGGGCCTCCCTGGTGGCCACGCCGACGACCCTGCCGTCCTCGTCCACGGCGACCGAGCAGCCGGAGGGCGACAGCAGCGCCGCGTCCAGGGCCGAGCGCATCGAGTCGCGGCCGAGCACGAACGTCCCGTACGGCTCCAGCTCGTCGGGGCGCGACCCGGCGAACCAGCCCACGGGCCGGTCGTCGGGGGTCACGACCAGCAGCCACGGCTCGTCGCTGACCGCCCGTTCGCGCACGGTCAGGTCGGTACGCAGCCGCAGCCCCTTCGTGGAGATGAACTGCAGCCGCCGGATCCCCCGGTCGTGGCCCAGGAACTCGCGGACGAAGTCGTTGGCCGGCTCCGACAGCAGCGTCTTGGGGTCGGCGAGCTGGGCCAGCCGCCCGCCCACGCGCAGCACGGCCACCCGGTCGCCGAGCTTGATCGCCTCGTCGATGTCGTGGGTGACGAACACGATGGTCTTGTTCAGCTCCGCCTGGAGCCTGAGCAGCTCGTCCTGGAGGCTGGTGCGGACGATCGGGTCGACCGCGCTGAACGGCTCGTCCATGAGCAGCACGGGCGGATCGGCGGCCAGCGCCCTGGCCACGCCCACGCGCTGCTGCTGCCCGCCCGAAAGCTGGAACGGGTAGCGGCCGGCGAAGGCCGGGTCGAGGCCGACGCGTTCGAGCAGCTCCATCGCCCGCGCGCGGGCCTTCTTCTTGTCCCAGCCCAGCAGGTACGGGACCGTCGCGATGTTGTCGACGATCTTCCGGTGCGGGAAGAGGCCGGCCTGCTGGATGACGTACCCGATGCCGCGGCGCAGCGTCGGCGGGTCGATGCCGCTCACGGGCACCCCGTCGAGGAGGATCTGTCCCTCGGAAGCGTCGATCATGCGATTGATCATCCGGAGGGACGTCGTCTTCCCGCAGCCCGAAGGGCCCACCAGCACGGTGATCTCGCCGGTGGGCGCCTCAAGGGAGAGGGCGTCCACGGCGGTGGTGCCGTCTGGATAGCGTTTGGTGACAGCGTCGAATGTGATCACGCGTGACCTCTCGCTCGATGGCAGGGCCGCGGCCCCCCTGCCACGACCGCCGCATGATCTCGGTGGCCCACAAGACTACGGCGACCCTCACCCCCGTGTCCCCACGGGGGACGGCTTAAACGCTTCACTGACCAGGGAGATTTACCGGAATTTCCGATCAAGTGGTGCGCCGGGCCTGGGTGAGTTGGCATGATTACCTCCACAAACTCCAGACGCGTACCCCTCACCTCAGCGTCCGCACATTTAGCAAGAGGATCGGCCCCGTGTCCCAGCCGCTCACCGGTCAGCGCCCCCGCACAGAACTGATCGCAGAGCTCTACGACCGCCATGCCGCCGGGCTGTTCGCGTACTGCGCCGACCAGCTCGGCGATGCGGGCACCGCGTCCGACGTCCTGGCGTCCGTGTTGTCCGGCGTGCCCGACGTCGCCCCGCCCCGTGCCGCCCTGTATGCCTACGCCCGCCGCCAGATCCACCGGCGGGACGTCGTCTACGCCCCGCCCGTCGTTGACCCGCTCATCGACCCGGCCTCGGCGCTGGTCGAGCGCGTACTGCGCGAGCTTCGCCCGCAACAGCGCGAGGTGCTGGTGCTGTGCGCGGTGTGCGGGCTGAGCCGGGCCGAGCTGGCCTGGGTGCTCGACGTCGCCCCCGACACCGCCGACGAGCTCGCCTTCGGCGCGGGCCACCGCTTCCGCGAGGTCCTGGACATGGCCCTGACCGCGCTGGCCGGCGGCCGGGCGCCGAAGCCCGTCGCCGACGTGTACGGCGCGCTCGCGGTCGCGCCGCTGCGGGACGTCCTGGGACGTCTGCCCTGGCCGGAGCCGCCCGCGATCCTGCGGATGCACTTCGCCGGATCGGTGCCGGCCGAGCCTGGGCCGCTGTTCGTCAAGCCGCTCTGGCCCGCGCCGCCGCAGTGGCCGCTGCCGCTCGCCGAGGCCGACCCGGCGACCAGCACCGGCATCTTCCCGGCGGACCTGCTCACGCCGCCGCCCGCCGGACGGCCGTCCGTGCACGAGGCGACGACCGCGCCGATGCCCAAGCTGCGCGACCCGCTCGGAGCGCTGGACTCGATGGGGCCGCTGCGGGACCCGGCCGCGCGGGCGGCGGCCGTACGGCCGTTCCTGGCCAAGCCCCCGCGGCCCCCGCAGCCCCCGCAACCGCTGCCCGAGCCCCCGGCCCCGTCCGTACGGCCGTTCAGCACGGGTGACTTCACCGCGCCGCCCGCCGCCCCGGCCGAGGGGCGGGCCACGGGCGCCGCCGTTCCGCCGCCCGGGGAGCGGCCCTTCTTCCTGGCCGCGCCCATCCCCGCGGACGTGCTGGACGACGAGCCCATCACCCAGGAGATGCCCGCGATCAGGGACGTCCCGGCGCATCAGGACCCGGCCCGCGCCTCCCTGCGCCCCTTGACGGCGGAGCAGCCGGCCAAGGAGGCGGCGCCGCTGTTCACCCCGAGGTCCAGGGCCGCCGCCGAACCGGTCTACCGCATGCCCGCCCCCGAGCCACCCCACGTCCCGGCCCCATCCGCCCCGGCCCTGGCCGATGCGGCCCTGTCCGACCCGGCCCTGGGCGATGCGGCCGTGGCGGATGCGGCGGCGTCCGGGCGCAGTCGCGCGGCGGACTTCGCCTTCGAGCTCGCCCGCGAGCTGGAAGCCGACCGTGCGCGCTACCCGGACCCCGCGCGCGACCTCCAGGGCCCGTCCCGGCGCAAGGCCGGCGCCGAACCGGCCCGCTCGCCGGGGAGGGGCGGCGCCAAGCCCGGCGCCCGCAAGCAGCCGGCGGGCAAGAAGAAGGCCGCGGCCAGGAAGAAGGCGCTCAAGCGACGCAGGCAGCGGCACTACGACTGGGCCTGGGAGTTGATCGGGTTCCTGATCTGCGTGGCCATCGCGATGATCGTGTTCTTCTCCGTGCCGATGTTCATGGGCCCGTGAGCGCCTACATGGTGTTGACGATCAGCCCGATGTGGGTGAAGTAGTTCAGCGCGCCGAACAGCAGGAACGCCGCCCCGGCGATCCCCCAGCACACCCCGGTCACGGTCGTGACCGGGCCGCCCCTGGCCCGCAGCGCGAACGGGAACAGCACCGCGCCCACCCCGACCAGCACGTACAGGCCGGAGATGAAGGTGGCCTCCAGCAGCGGCAGGTCGGCGAAGGCCCCCGAGATCGGCTCCTGCGGCGGCGCGGCGAACAGCGTGTACGTCCACCCCGCCGCCGCGATGCCGAAGCAGGCCAGCCCCATGCCGAAGACGAACAGCGAGATCGGCCCGGCCGTGCGCGCCACCAGCTTGCGCCGGTCGGGCGCCACGGTGATCACGCCCCAGCGTTTCCACAGGTAGAGCGCGGCGGCCAGCAGCAGCACGCCGAACGCCAGCGAGGGCTCCCCGAAGATGATGTTGTCGAACGGGAAGCCCTGCCCGGCCAGCGGCCAGGTGAGCGTCATGTGCAGCCCGGTGACCGCCAGGATCGTCCCGACCGCGCCGAACGCCAGCGCCCAGCCGTCCACGTGCTCCAGCGGGTCGCCCCTGAGCAGCCGGCGGCCGAAGGAGACCACGAGCAGCAACCCGACGCCGGCGGCGACCGCCATGATCGTGTTGTAGGTGGGCATCCTGGTCCAGTCGATCTTCAGTTCCGGCTGTGCCAGGATCCCCCAGATTCCACTCATACGGGGATGATTACCCTGAGTACCGATATTTAACTGTTCGTCACGATGCTGAGAGGATCAGGCCGCTCGTCGGCACGCCGGTCCCCGCCGTGACCAGGACGTTCCGCGCCCCGGCCACCTGGTTGGCGGCCGTCCCCCTGATCTGCCGGACGGCCTCGGCGATGCCGTTCATGCCGTGGATGTACGCCTCGCCGAGCTGGCCGCCGTGCGGGTTGACGGGCAGGCGGCCGTCCAGCTCGATGCCGCCGTCCCGCAGGTAGTCGGGGGCCTCGCCGCGTCCACAGAAGCCCAGCTCCTCAAGCTGGGCGAGGACGAACGGGGTGAAGTGGTCGTACAGGATGGCCGTCTGGATGTCCGCCGGGGACAGCCCGGACATCTTCCACAGTTGCCGGCCGACGACGGACATCTCCGGAAGGCCGCTCATGTCGTCCCGGTAGTAGCTCGTCATCATCATCTGGCCCGCGCCCGCCCCCTGCGCCGCCGCCGTGATCACCGCGGGCGACCTGCGCAGGTCGTGGGCGCGTTCGGCGGACGTCACGACCAGCGCCACCGCGCCGTCGCTCTCCTGGCAGCAGTCGAGCAGGTGCAGCGGCTCCACGATCCACCGGGACGCCTGGTGCTCCTCCAGCGTGATCGGCCGCCCGTGGAACCAGGCGGCCGGGTTGGTGGCGGCGTGCCGGCGCATGGCCACCGCCACCCGCCCGAAGTCCTCCGACGTCGCCCCGAACTCGTGCATGTACCGCCGCGCGAACATGGCGACCCAAGCGGCCGGGGTCATCAGCCCGTACGGCACGTGCCAGCTCATCTCCAGGCCCTGGGAGGTGGGCTCCCCGGTCAGCCGGGCGTTCGGCTGGCCGAAGCGGCGGCCCGAGCGCTCGTTGAAGGCCCGGTAGCAGACCACCGTCCTGGCCATGCCGGTGGCCACGGCCATCGCCGCGTGCGCGACCGTGCCGCAGGCCGCGCCGCCGCCGTACTCGACGCGGGAGAAGAAGGTGAGGTCGCCGACGCCGGTCTCCCGGGCGACGGCGATCTCCTGGTTGGCGTCCTGGGTGTAGGTGACCATGCCGTCCACGTCGGACGGCGGCACCCCGGCGTCGTCGAGGGCGGCGAGCACGGCCTCGGCCGCCAGCCGCAGCTCCGACCGGCCGGAGTCCTTGCTGAACTCGGTGGCCCCGATGCCCGCGATCGCGGCCCGTCCGCCCGGCATCACGCGCTCCCGGGCAGGACGAAGGTGACGGTGCCGGTGGCGTGGTCGCCCAGGCTCACCCTGCCGCGCACCTGCGCGGTGTACCGGTCGCCGTCGCGCTCGACGATCACGCCGCTGAAGCTCAGCCGGTCCCCCGCGTACGCCGGGACGCCCAGTTTGACGTTGATGCTGGTGATGACCGCCTCCGGGCCCGTCCAGTCGGTGACGTAGCGTTCCACCAGGCCCATGGTGGTGAGGATGTTGAGGAAGATGTCCTTCGAGCCCTGGGCGCGGGCCTTGGCGGTGTCGTGGTGCACGGGGGTGAAGTCCCTGGTGGCCAGGGCGGTGGCGATCACCGTCGTGGGGGTCAGGTCCACCTCCAGCTCGGGCAGGGCCGTTCCGGCGGCGGGGGTCACGGCTCCTCCGGCGTCCACATCGGCAGGACGAGCTCGTCGTCCATCGACCGGTACGTCACCCGCAGGGCCATCCCGACCTCCACCTTCTCGACCGGGCAGTCCACGACGTTGCCCACGATCCGTACTCCTTCCGGCAGTTCCACCACGCCCACCACGAACGGGACCTCCCGCCCCGGCACCGGCGGATGGTGGTGGACGACGTAGCTGTAGAGGGTGCCGCGGCCGCTCGCGACGACGTGCGACCGGTTCCCCGAGCGGCAGTTCGGGCACATCGGGCCGGGCGGATGGCGCAGCTCCCCGCAGTCCGCGCAGCTCTGGACGCGCAGCTCGCCGTGCCGCGCCCCCTCCCAGAAGAACGCGGTGTCCGCGTTGACCGCCGGCCGCAGCGGGTACGGCTCCCGCCCGCGCGGGGCAGGCGCCTTCGGCCGGAACTTCAGCACCCGGAACAGCATCTCGGCGACCGGACGGTCGTCGTCGCCGTACCAGGTGACGTTCCAGGTGGCGAAGTAGCCCTCGCCCAGGGCGGTGCGCTTCGGCCCGGCCAGCGACGTGAAGCGGGTGGCGGGGGTCAGCAGCTCGCCGATCCTGGCGTACCGGTGGTAGGTCTGCTCGCAGTTGGTCGCCACGACCCCGGTGAAGCCCGCGGCGTCGAGCGCGGCCAGCAGGTCGTCCACCGGCGAGCGGTCCTTGGCCTGCGCGCCCGGCCCCTGCATGGTCCACACCTGGGCCATCGCGGGCGGCGCCACGCCCTCCTCCAGGTAGCGCGGGTTGGCGTCGCCCATGGCCGCCAGCCAGTGGCGGATCATGGGCGCGTTCACCGGGTCGGCGGCGGGGGCGCCGCGCAGCTCCCCCATCGCCATCTGCTTGCCGGCCAGCTCGTGCAGCTCCGCGTCGGTCATCGCGCCGGTCGTGCCGGTCGCCGTGTCGGTAGTCGCGGCGGTCGTGTGGGTCGTGTCGGTCGTGTCGGTCATCGCGGCGGCCTCGGCAGGCTCAGGCCGAGCATCGCGATCAGCTCGCGCTGCACCTCGTTGACCCCGCCGCCGAACGTCAGCACCACCGCGCCCTTGACGCCGTGGTCCATGCGCTCGGCCAGCTCGGCCGTCTCCGGGTCGGAGGGGTCGCCGTAGCGGGACACGACGTCGCACACCAGCCGGCCGATCTCCTGCATGCGCTCGGAGCCGTAGATCTTGGTGGCCGAGGCGTCGGGCGCGCCCAGCCAGCCGAGGTCCATGTTCGCCGCCACCTGCCAGTTGAGCAGCTCGTTCGTACGGAAGGCGGCCCACACCTGGGCGAGGGCGCGGCGTACGTCCGGATTGTCGGTCAGCCCGGCGTGCCTGGCCCAGGCGAGGAAGCGGTCGTAGGTCTGGCCGAGGTTTCCGGCCGGGCCGAGGGTGACGCGTTCGTGGTTGAGCTGGTTGACGATCAGGTCCCAGCCCTTGTCCACCTCGCCCACCACCATGTCCACCGGGACGCGCACGTCGGAGTAGTAGGTGGAGTTCGTGTGGTGGCGGCCGTCCATGGTGACGATCGGCGTCCAGGAGAAGCCGGGGTCGTCGGTGGCGGCGATCATCATCGTGATGCCCTTGTGCTTCTTGGCCTCGGGGTTCGTCCGGGCGGCCAGCCAGATGTACTGGGCGTAGTGCGCGCCGCTGGTGAAGATCTTCTGGCCGTTGACGACGTAGTGGTCGCCGTCCAGCACCGCCGTGGTGCGCAGGGAGGCCAGGTCGGTGCCGGCCTCGGGCTCGCTGTAGCCGATCGCGAAGTGGCACTCGCCGGCCAGGATGCGCGGCAGGAACCGGTCCTTCTGCTCCTGGGTGCCGTACTGCATCAGGGTCGGGCCCACCGTCTGCACGGTGATGATCGGGTACGGCACCCCGGCGCGGGCGATCTCGTTGGCGAAGATCTGCTGCTCCAGGGGGCCGTACCCGCCCCCGCCGTACTCCTTGGGCCAGCCCAGCCCGAGCTTGCCGTCGCGGCCGAGCCGGCGGCAGTGCTCCATGTACGCCTCGCCGAACGGGTCGTCGGCGATCTTCGCGCGGTCCTCAGCGGTCAGGCAGCCGCGGAAGTACTCGCGCAGCTCGTCGCGGAGCGCGCGCTGCTCCCGGGTCAGGTCGATCAGCATCAGACGAGGGCTCCGATCAGGTCGAGCTGGGCGTCGGCGCCGCCGAGCAGGTGGGACAGGTGCTTGGCCTGCGCGAAGTGGCGGTGCAGCGGGTAGGTGACGTCGAGCCCGAGGCCGCCGTGCAGGTGCTGGCAGGTGTAGAGCGCCTTGACGGCCTCGCAGACGTGGAACGCGGCCAGCGCCACGTCCTCGTCGGCGGGCAGGCCCTCGGCCAGCCGCCAGGCCGCCGACCACATGGCCACGTCGAGGGCCCGTCCGGCGATGTAGACGTCCGCGATCTGCATGGTGACGGCCTGGAACTCGGCCAGCACCCGGCCGAACTGCCGTCTCGTCCTGATGTAGGAGGTGGTCAGGTCGAGCGCCCCGGCCAGGACGCCGCTCGCCTGCGCGGCGACAGCCACCGTGAACAGGCGTCCGGCGTCGGCGGCCGCCTCGGGCCCGGCCACCGCCTCGGCGGGCGTGCCGTCCAGCCGGATCGTGGCGGCCGGCTCGCCGGTCGAGGTGAACTCGGGGCTCGCGGGCGGCGACGCCACCAGGAACAGCCCCTCGTCCGCGGTGACCAGGACGTCGTCCGCCGGGTAGGGCACCGCGACCTTGCGCCCGGTCAGCGCCCAGCCGTCGCCCTCGCGGCGGGCGGCCGTGGCGGGCGGATCTGACGGGGCCCGGCCGGGCTCGCGCCGGGCCAGGGTGCCGCGCGTGACCCGCCCGCGCTGGTCAGGGCTGCCGTGCCGGGCCAGGGCCAGCGTGCTCACCAGGACGGGCAACGCCGGTACGGCCGCCGCCCGCGCACCCACCTCGCGCAGCACCACGGCCATCTCGACGGGGCCGAGCCCGGCGCCGCCCGCCTCCTCGGACGCGCACACGCCCAGGAGCCCGGCCCGCCACAGCGCGTCCTCGGCCGCCGAGTCGCTGTCACCCCGCTCGCCCGCCGAGCCGCCCTCCCCCCGCTCGGCCGCCGGGCCGCCCTCTCCTTGCTTGGCCAGCACTTCGGCGGTCAGCTTCTTCAGGTCCTGCTGGGTCTCGTCCAGGTTGAAATCCATCAGCTCTCCAAGAGGTGGTGCCTGCCGTGCTCGACGAACTCGTCCTCGATCGCCTTGACGTCCACGCCGGTCAGGGGGCGCAATCCGGACGGGGAGCGCCACCAGACGGGGTCGCCGGTCCGCCACGCCTCCTTGGCCAGGATCCGCTTGATGACCTTGTGGGAGGGGGTATGCGGAAGTTCACTACAAATCCGGATATAGCGGGGTAAGGACTTGGGGCCCAGATCGGTGCGTCCCGCCACGAACGCGGCGAACGCGTCGGCGTCGAAGGGGCCGTCCAGGACCAGCGCCGCCATCACCTGGTCGCCGGCCGCCGCGTCCGGCACCGGATAGACGGCCGCCTCCACCACGCCGCCGAACTCCCGCAGGGCGGCCTCCACGGGGGCGACGGCCAGGTTCTCGCCGTCCACGCGCAGGCGTTCGGTGCCGCGTCCGGCGAAGAAGACGTGTCCGGCGGGGTCGGCGTAGGCCAGGTCGCCGGACCAGAAGGCGCCGTTCCTGAGGCGTTCGGCGTCCGCGTCCGGGTCGTTGTAGTAGCCCTCGAACAGGCCGGGGCCGGCGGTGTTGACCAGCTCGCCGACGGCCTCGTCCGGGTTGAGCAGGCGGCCGCCCTCGATGCGGGCAGGCGGGCACGGGCGTCCGGTGGCGGGGTCGAGGATCTGCACGCCCGCGCCCAGCCTGCCCAGGCTGCCGGGCGGGGCGCCGGGGTCGGGGCTGAAGGAGATGGCCGTCTCGGTGGAGCCGAAGGCGTCGATCACCCGGCAGCCGAACCGCTCGCCGAACCGCCTGGTCGCCACCGCGCTGCCCTCGTTGCCGAAGGCGATCCTGAGGGGGTTGTCGGCGTCGTCCGGGCGTTCGGGGGTGGCCAGGACGTAGGAGAGCGCCTTGCCGACGTAGTGCAGGTAGGTGCAGCCGTGCCGCCGCACGTCCGGCAGCAGGCCGGAGGCCGAGAACCGCCTGCGCACGGCCAGCGCCGCGCCCGAGGCCACGGCCGGGGCGTAGGCGGCCATCAGGGCGCCGGAGTGGAACAGCGGCATCGAGCAGTAGACGACGTCCTCGGGCGTGAGCAGCGCGGCCAGGCTCAGCCCCGGCAGCGCCAGCTTGCGCTGCGTGATCCGGACGGCCCTGGGCCGGCCGGAGGTCCCCGACGTGAAGATCAGCATCACCAGGTCCCCGGGCGCGGCCTCGCCCACCCGCCCGCCGCCCGCCCCCAGGGACGACACCAGGGACAGCGGCATGCTCTCCACGCCCAGCGCCTCGGCGACCGACGCGGCCGGGCCCGCGAAGGGGGCGTCCCAGAGCAGGAGGTCCACGTCGGTGGCGCGGGCGTCGCGCACCAGCTCCTCAGCCGGGCGCGTCGGGTTCAGCGCGACCAGCACGTGCCCGTCGAGCGCCGCCCCGCCGAGCACGAGAAGCAGCTCCGGGACGTTCTCCGCCAGCACGCCCACGTGCAGGCCCGTGCCGCGCCCGCTCAGCCAGGCCCCCGCCGCCCGGCAGCGGGCGACGTGCTCGCGCCACGACCACACCGCGCCCTCGAACATCAGCCCAGGTCGGTCGTCCTGCGCCCGGTCGAGGAGCAGGGCCGCCAGCGTCTGCGCGATCATCGAGCCTCCAGCAAGCGCTAGGTAAGCCGAATGGCAAACTAGAACAGATTCTAATATCTGTCCAGTACCGGCCTTCTTCGCCATGTTCCGACATAGTCCTGTAACGCCGTAGACATGGGCCGATACGGCCTGTTTGTGACTCGCGAGTAACAAGCCGCGTTGCCGAGAAATCAGATAACGTGTTCTTATGCGTACCTCGCCCGGGTCATTCTCCGCGCCCCCCAGCGACACCGAGGGGGCCGCCGAGGGCCGCGCCGCGGCGGGCGGTCGCAGCGTCCGCACCCGCAGCCAGCACCAACGCCGCAAGCGCATCGTCCAGGCCGCCGCCGCGCTGGCCTCGCGCGGCGGCGTCGAGGCGATGCAGATGCGCACGGTCGCCGAGCGCGCGGGC
The DNA here is from genome assembly GCF_044465345.1 of Nonomuraea sp. NPDC049684. Taxonomy (NCBI): domain Bacteria; kingdom Bacillati; phylum Actinomycetota; class Actinomycetes; order Streptosporangiales; family Streptosporangiaceae; genus Nonomuraea; species Nonomuraea sp. NPDC049684. Next base: position 54,956 of record NZ_JBITLO010000024.1, read on the forward strand.
GTGGCGCTGGGCACGCTCTACCGCTACTTCCCGTCCAAGATGGACCTGGTGGTGGCGGTCGTGGGCGAGGAGATCGACCTGCTGGAGAGCAGCATCGAGCGCCGCCCGCCCGGGGCGTCCACGCCGGCCAGCCGGGCCGTCGACGTGCTCATGAGGGCCACGCGGGGGCTGATGCGCGAGCCGGAGCTGGCCGACGCGCTGATCCGGTCGTTGATCATGGCCGAGGTCCAGACACCGTTCGGCGACCGCATGACGGGGCTGCTGCTGCGGGTGTCGGCCGACGGGCTGACGATCGACCAGGCCGGCGAGGAGCAGCTCGACCTCGCGGGCTCGCTGGCCAGCGTGTGGGTGCAGGAGCTGCTGGAGATGTTGCGCGGGCGGCGCACGTACGACCAGATCCAGCGGCGCATCGAGACCGCCGCGAACCGCCTCCTGGCCGACATCTAGCCCCTTCCGGACATCTCCGTCATGCTCTAATCGGCTTTTTGTCGGTGGCGGAAGCTATACAGGGGGCATGAGCGACAAGCCGACGAGCGAAGACTTCCTCCGGCTGGCCGATCCGATGCGGCGCGAGCTGTTCGCACACTGCTATCGCATGCTGGGGTCGGTGCACGACGCCGAGGATCTCGTGCAGGAGACCTATCTGCGGGCCTGGCGCGGCTACGACGGGTTCGAGGGGCGGTCGTCGCTGCGCACGTGGCTCTACCGCATCGCCACCACCGCCTGCCTGACCGCGCTCGACAGCCGCGGCCGGCGGCCGCTGCCGACCGGTCTCGGCGCGCCGAGCACCGAGGCGTCCGAGCCGCTGGTCCAGGACGGCGAGGTGCCCTGGCTGGAGCCGGTGCCCGACACGCTGGCCGGGGTCGAGGCGGCCGGCGACCCGGCCTCGATCGTGACCTCGCGCGAGAGCATCCGGCTCGCGCTCGTCGCCGCGCTCCAGCACCTGCCGCCCCGGCAGCGCGCCGTGCTGATCCTGCGCGACGTGCTCAGGTGGCGGGCGGCCGAGGTCGCCGAGGCGGTGGGCCTGTCCACGGCGGCCGTCAACAGCATCCTGCAGCGGGCCCGCGCGCAGCTCAGCGAGGTCTCGCCGAGCCTCGACGACCAGGTCGAGCCGCTGTCCGCCGAGCAGCGCCACCTGCTCGACCGCTACGTCGCCGCCTTCGAGAACTACGACGTCGACGAGCTGGTCTCGCTGTTCACCAAAGACGCGATCTGGGAGATGCCCCCCTACGTGGGCTGGTACGAAGGCCCCGACGCGATCGGCGAGCTCGTCTCCACGCAGTGCCCCGCCAGCCGGCCGCACGACCTCAGGCTGCTCCCCGTGGCCGCCAACGGCCAGCCCGCGTTCGCCGTCTACTTCCGCGAGCACGACGTCTACCGCCGCTTCGCGATCATGGTGCTGGCGATGCGCGAAGAAGGCATCAACCACGTCGCCATGTTCTTTGACCTGCGACTTTTCGACACTTTCGGGCTGCGGGCCGAGTTCCCCGCCGGAAGCGAGGCTTCCACCAGAAAGTAGAACGCGTTACAGTCGCGGCCAGAGCAACGTTCTGGAGGCGACTGTGGGCACACCTGTGATCGTCGAGGCCGTTCGCACGCCCATCGGCAAGCGGGCGGGATGGCTGTCGGAGCTCAAGCCGCAGCAGGTGCTGGCCGCGGCGCTGAACGGCCTGATCCAGCGCGCCGGCGTCGATCCGGCCACGATCGGCCAGACGTTCGCCGGGTGCGTCACGCAGGCCGGCGAGCAGGGCGGCCACGTCGGCCGCCACTCGTGGCTCTACGCCGGGCTCCCCTACCAGACCGGCGTCACCACGCTCGACGCCCAGTGCGGCTCCTCGCAGCAGGCCGTGCACCTGGCGGCGGCGATGATCAGGGCGGGCGTCATCGAGGCCGGCGTCGGATGCGGGGTCGAGATGATGAGCCGGGCGCCGCTCGGCAGCAACGTGCGCCCCGCGCGGCCGCGTCCCGACGACTGGAGCATCGACCTGCCCGACCAGTTCACCGCGGCCGAACGCATCGCCCGGCGGCGCGGGCTGACCAGGGAGCGGCTCGACTGGTTCGGCGCGCGGTCGCAGCGCCTGGCGGCCAAGGCGTGGGCCGACGGGCGGTTCGAGCGGGAGATCGTGCCCGTCGGATCCGTCCGCAGGGATCAGGGGTTGCGCGAGACCACGGTCGAGAGCCTGGCCGGGCTCAAACCGGTCGCCGAGGGCGCCCTGCACACCGCCGGCACGTCCTCGCAGATCTCCGACGGCGCGGCCGCCGTGCTGGTGACGAGCGAGCAGGAGGCCCGCCGGCAGGGGCTGCGGCCGCGGGCCCGCATCCTGGCGCAGGCGCTCGTCGGGGCCGAGCCCTACTATCATCTCGACGGTCCCGTGGAGGCGACCGCGAAGGTGCTGACGGCGGCCGGGATGACCATGGGCGACATCGACAGGTTCGAGGTGAACGAGGCGTTCGCGTCCGTGGTGCTCTCGTGGGCCGCGGTGCACGAGCCCGATCTCGACCGGGTCAACGTCAACGGCGGGGCCATCGCGCTCGGCCATCCCGTCGGGGCCACCGGCGCCCGGCTCATCACCACCGCCCTGCACGAGCTCGAACGCTCCGACACCACCACCGCGCTGGTCACCATGTGCGCGGGTGGCGCCCTGGCCACGGCGACGATCATCGAACGCCTGGCCTGATCCACCATTCACACGCACGTGCTCGATCGGGGGAACCGGTGGGGAAGACCAGGCGCAGGCCGTACGCGGAACAGCGGCCGCAGGAGCTCGGCGGCGGGGTGTGGAGCGTGCCGGTGCCCATCCCGGGCAACCCGCTCGGCTACACGCTCGTCTACGCCGTCGAGTCGCCGCGCGGGCCGGTGCTGGTGGACGCCGGATGGAACCATCCCGACGCCTGGCAGGCGCTCAGCGGCGGCCTGGCCGCGCTCGGGCTCGACGTCACGACCGTGAGCGGCGTGGTCGTCACCCACTTCCACCCCGACCACGCCGGGCTGGCCGGGCAGGTCAAGGAGGCGTCCGGGGCCTGGATCGCCATGCACGAGGAGGACGCCGCGCTGGTCCGGCTCATGCACCGGTTCGCCGCGGAGGAGCACGCGAGCTTCCAGTCCGACATGCTCAGGCGGGCCGGCGCCGGCCCCGGCGAGGCGCGCGAGGCGATGGGCGCCCGGCCGACGCCGCCCGCGCTGCCCGACCGCGAGCTGCGCGACGGCGACCTGGTGGAGCTGCCCGGCCGCAAGCTGCGCGCCGTGCACACCCCCGGCCACACGCCGGGCCACATCTGCCTGCACCTGGTGGACGCCGACCGGCTGTTCACCGGCGACCACGTCCTTCCCGACATCACCCCGCACATCGGGATCTATCCCTACGACCGCGACGACATCGACCCGCTGGGCGACTTCCTGGACTCGCTCGACCGGGTCGGCGAGCTGGGCCCCCTGGACGCCCTGCCGGCACACGAGTGGACATTTCCCGATGTTGCCGCGCGCGCCGCCGAGATCCGCCACCATCACGAGGAGAAGCTGATCCGGTTGCGCACCCTCATGGCCGAGCGGTCGCGACCGCTGACCATCTGGGAGGTCGCCTCGATGATGACCTGGAACCGGCCCTGGGACGACCTGGCCCCCGTGCTGCGCGGCATGGCGGCCGGCGAGGCCGCGGCCCATCTGCGCACCCTGGAGACCCGGGGCCTGATCCGCCGCGTCCCGGACGTCGATCCCGTGCGCTTCCAGGCTCTAGACTCCTAGACATCCGATGTCTAGGGAGAAGAGTGTGGCGGTCACCGACGCGGCCATCGACAAGATCAAGCAGATGATCCTCTCCGGGGAGCTGACTCCCGGAGATCGTCTGCCGAAGGAGGCCGACCTCGCCGAGCGGCTCGGACTGTCGCGCAACTCGCTGCGCGAGGCCGTGCGCGCGCTCGCCCTGATCAACGTGCTCGACGTGCGCCAGGGCGACGGCACGTACGTCACCAGCCTGGAGCCGCACCTGCTGCTCGACACCATGTCGTTCGTGCTCGACCTGCACCGCGACGACACGGTGATCCAGTTCTTCGAGGTGCGGCGCATCCTTGAGCCGGCCGCGACGGCCATGGCCACCGAGCTGATGCGCGACGAGGACATCGAGGAGCTGCGGCTCATCCTCGACTCGCTGCCCGCGCAGCCGACGGTCGAGGAACTGGTCGCCAACGACCTGGAGTTCCACCAGCGCATCGCGCGCGGGTCGGGCAACAGCGTGCTCTGCTCGTTCATCGAGAGCCTGTCAGGTCCGACCACTCGGGCCCGGGTGTGGCGCGGCCTCACCCAGGAGGGCGCGATGGAGAAGACCCGCGAGCAGCACACCGCGATCTACGAGGCCATCGCCGCCCGCCAGCCGGACGTGGCGCGGTCGTGGGCCACCGTGCACGTGGCGGGCGTGGAGGCGTGGCTGCGCAAGGCCCTCGACTGATCGGCGCCCGTTCCCCGGGTAGTAACCGTGTCGTGGCCGACAAACTGGAGCGATACCGCAGCAAACGCGACCCCAGCCGGACCCCCGAGCCCGTGCCCGCCACCCCTCCCGAGGACGGTGGCGGCGCCGCGTTCGTCATCCAGGAGCACCACGCCCGCTCCCTGCACTGGGACCTGCGGCTGGAACGCGACGGCGTGCTGGCCTCCTGGGCTGTCCCCAAGGGCCTGCCCGCCGACCCCGGCACCAACCACCTGGCGGTGCACACCGAGGACCATCCGATGGAGTACCTCACCTTCCACGGCGAGATCCCCAAGGGCGAGTACGGCGGCGGCACCATGACCGTCTGGGACACCGGCACGTACGAGACCGAGAAGTGGTCCGAGCGCGAGGTCAAGTTCGTCCTGCACGGCCGGCGGGCCTCCGGGCGGTTCGTGCTGTTCCGGACGCGGGGCAAGAACTGGATGATCCACCGCATGGACGCCCCCGTCCGCGACCCGTTCCCCGACGTGGAGCCCATGCTGCCCACCGAGCGCGCCCGGCCGCCCAGGGACGCCGCCGCCTACGCCTTCGAGTTCGCCTGGGGCGGACGCCGGCTCCTGGTCCCCGTCGACGGCGGGCGCACGACGGCCGCCCGCGAGCATCCCTGGCTGCGCCCGCTGGCCGAGTCGTTCGGCAGCCGGACGGCGGTGCTGGACGGCGAGGTGGTCACGCTGGCCGGCACCGAGATCCTGGTCGTCCAGGACCTGCTGTACGACGAGGGCCGCTCCCTGGTGGACGAGCCGTTCGCCGACCGGCGGGCCGCCCTGGAGTCGCTCGGGCTGGCCGGTCCCCGCTGGCAGACCGCGCCCTCCTGGCCAGGCGAGCCCGGCGCGGTCCGGCAGGCGGCGCGCGAGCAGGGCCTGCCCGGCGTGCTGGCCAAACGCCTGGACTCCCGCTACGAGTCCGGCACGTCCACGTCCTGGCTGTTCATCCCCTCCTGAGGGCCGCAAGCCCGCACAGCACAGCGCGGAGCGGTACTTGGACGCGGTAGGCGTGCCGGATCGCTGCTGTGATGGCCCCTCATCCAGACATGGGGGGGATCCATGCAGAACATCCGCTTACGCCGTACGGTGCTGATCCTGGCGTGCGCCGTCGTGCCCTTCGTGGGCGCCGGAGCCGCCTCGGCCGTCACCGACTCCGGCCCCGGCCTCACCCGGCAGGCCGCCGACGCCGGGGGCAAGCCGCCGGCCAGGGACTCGACCGGCCCGCGCGGCCAGGTCCCCGGCGGCTTCGCGAGCTGGGACGCGCTCTTCGCCGAGCAGACCCGGCTGAACGCCGTCGCCGACCGCGTCACGGCCGTGGCCGAGACCTCCGACGGGTACGGCGGCGTGATCGTCGCGCCCGAGAACCACGAGGTGCGCCTGTACTGGAAGGGCCAGGTGCCCGAGCCCGTGCGGGCCGTGATCGACGAGGGACGGCTGACCGCCCCGGTTTCGGTGCTCCCGTCCGCCTTCTCCTACGCCGACCTCCTCGCCGAGGCCGACAAGTGGAGCGAGTCCGGACAGGTGACGGGCGCCGCCCCGCAGGCCGACGGGAGCGGCGTGCGGCTCTCGGTCCCGGACGAGGACACCGTCCCCGACCAGCTCCAGCGGCCCGCCGACGCCGCCGCGCCGATCACGCTGGAGCGCGGCGAGCGCTTCGACCCGGCCTACAGCAGGCAGGACGACGTCCCGAGCTACTACGCGGGCGGCCGGACCTGGAACGCCAGGACCGGCTCCGGCTGCACCTCGGGGTTCGCCGTCTACGACAAGAACGGCAATCCCGGCTTCCTGACCGCCGCCCACTGCGGCGAGTTCTGGGACGCCTTCTACGACGGCGGCGGCTCGGGCAGCCCGGCGAACCGCATGGGCGACCTGCAGTGGCGGCTGCCCAAGCGGGACGCCGCGATCGTCCTGGCCGACGCCACGGCCGACGTCTTCGACGGCGGTCCGGCGGCCGCCACCAGCAACCGGGTGGTCGCGCTGTGGAAGGCGCACGTCGGCAACTTCGTGTGCAACTCGGGCGCGTCGCTGGGCGAGTACTGCCTGATCAAGGTGACCGAGACCGGGTGGAGCGGCACGTACTCGAACGGGCAGTACGTCAAGCACATGGTCAGGGCCAAGAGCGTGGTCGGCGGCTGCGCCGTGGCCCATGGCGACAGCGGCGGCCCGGTCTACTCCTACACCAACTGGTACGACGACGTCGCGGCCCAGGGCATCACGTCGGCCATCAGCAAACCGGTCTCCTGCGGCGGGCTGGACGGCGGCCGGGTGATCGTCTTCTCCCGGGTGTGGGACGTGGCGCTGGCCTTCGGCGCGTACGTACAGGTGCACTGAACGACGACGACGGCGGCCGGGCGGGGGCCCGGCCGCGGTCAGCCGAGCAGGCCCTCGCCGGCCAGTTCCAGCCACAGCTCCTCGGGGACCGGGCGGGACCACAGGGCGGCGTTGGCCAGGACCTCCTCGGGCGCGCGGGCGCCCAGCACGATCGAGGCGACGGCCGGATGGCGCAGCGGGAAGGCCATGGCCGCCTGCGGCAGCGAGACGCCGTGGCGCTCGCAGACGCCGGCGATCCGGGCGGCCCGGTCCAGCAGCGGCGCCGGCGCGGGCGCGTAGTCGAAGGTGCCCGACGGGGCCGGCGTGGCCAGGAGGCCGCTGTTGAAGACCCCGGCGGCCAGCACCCGGACGCCGCGCTCGGCGCATTCGTCCAGCAGCGGCAGCCCCGACTGGTCGAGCAGCGTGTAGCGCCCGGCGAGCATGACGACGTCGACGCCGGTCTCCCGGACGAAGCGCAGCGGCGCCTGCCACTGGTTCATCCCGACGCCGATCGCCTTGACCACGCCCTGCTCCCGCAGCTCGGCCAGGGCCGGGTACGCCTCGGCCAGCGCCTGCTCCAGGTGGTCGTCGGGGTCGTGGATGAGCGCGATGTCGATCTCCGGCAGGCCGAGCCGGGCCAGGGAGTCCTCCAGGGAGTCGCGCACGCCGTCGGCCGAGAAGTCCCAGGCGCGGCCAAGCCCGACCGGGACGTCGAACATCTCGTCGTCGTCGCGCACCCGCGAGGGCACCACCAGCCGGCCCACCTTCGTGGACAGGACGTAGCCCGACCGCTCGGCGAGCGCGGCGCCCAGGCGGCGTTCGGACAGCCCCAGCCCGTAGTGGGGCGCGGTGTCGAAGAGCCGCACGCCGCTGTCCCAGGCCGCGTCGACCGTGGCCCGCGCCTGCTCGCCGGAGATCGCCTGGTAGAGGTTGCCGAGCGGGGCTCCGCCGAGGCCGACGCGGGGCAGGTCGATCACGTCAGCTCCCAGACCTGGCGCAGGCCGCCCGCCGACTGGTCGAAGTCGCCGTCGAGCAGGCGGTTCATCTGGCGCTGCCACGCCTGGTCGGCGGGGTCGTCCTTGAGCGCAGCCTGCAGCGCGGCGTAGTCCTCGACCTCCACGAAGTGGAACAGGTCGAGGCCGTCGCGGAAGATGCGCCAGGAGATCACGCCGTGGGCGCGCAGCGCGGACTCCAGGGCGGCCGGGATCGTGGCGTGCTCCCGCTCGTAGGTCTCCTCGCAGCCGGGCCGGAGCCTGGTGCGCAGGGCGAGGCGTTCCATCAGTCCTGCGCCTTTCCGCCGGCGATCCTGCTGATGATCAGTGCGATGAGAATGATGCCACCGTAGATGACCGGCTGCCAGAAGCCGGAGACCCCGATGAGGGTGAGGATGTTCTGCACCAGGCCGATGACCAGCACGCCGGTCAGCGCGCCGAGGACGGTGCCCTTGCCGCCGTCCATGCTGACGCCGCCGATGACGGCCGCGGCGAAGACCATGAAGATCCAGCCGTCGCCCATCTCGTTGCCGATCGCGCCGAGACGTCCGGTCTCCAGGATGCCGGCCGTGGCGGCCAGGATCCCGCCGAGGACGAACACGCCGAACAGCACGCGGTCCACCCGGATGCCGGCGGCGCGGGCGGCGTCGGCGTTGCCGCCGATGGCGTACAGGGAGCGGCCGAGCCGGAGGTAGGTCAGGCCGAAGATGCCGGCGGCGAACAGCAGCGCGGCGATCCAGATGGCGGCGGGCAGGCCGAGCCAGGTGGCGCTGCCGAGGTAGAGCAGCGATTCGGGGAGCTCGAACAGCGTCTTGCCCTGGGTGAGCCCCTGCTGGAGGCCGTCCACGATGATCAGCATGGCCAGCGTGACGATGAACGCCGAGAGCTGGAACCTGATGATCAGGAACCCGTTGAACGCGCCGATGGCCGCGCCCACGAGCAGGGCCAGGGGGATCACCAGCCAGCCGGGCAGCCCGAGGCCGAACCCGCCCGCCGAGGCCGGGACGACCAGCATCACGGCGATGCCGGGCGCGGTGCCGACCGTCGACTCCAGCGACAGGTCGAACTTCCCGGCGATCAGGATCATCGCCTCGGCCAGCACGAGCAGCGAGATCGCCGCCTGCTGCTGGAGCACGTTCGTCAGGTTGCCCGCCGTCAGGAAGGTCGGGTCGAGGAACGCGCCCACGACGAGCAGGAGCAGGATCACCGGCACCAGGGTCAGGTCGCGGAACCTGGCCAGCCTCAGCCGGGGGGCCGGAGCAGTCAAAGTGGTCACTCTTGTATGCCTTCCATCACGGCCACGAGCTCGTGGTCGGTCCAGCCACGCGGCACGTCCTTGACGACCCTGCCGTGGAACATCACCAGCACCCGGTCGCAGATGCGCAGGTCGTCGAGCTCGTCGGAGACCACGACGGCCCCGGCGCCCCGGCCGACCGCGTCCTCGACCGCGCCGAGCAGGGCCTGCTTGGCCTTGACGTCGACGCCCGCGGTCGGGTTGATCACGACCAGCGCCCTCGGGTCGTCCACGAGCGCCCGCGCGAACACGACCTTCTGCGCGTTCCCGCCGGACAGGTCGCCGACGGGCTGGTCGGGCCCCTCGGTCTTGATGTCCAGGCTCCCGATCATCTGGACGGCCCTCTCCCGGCGCCGCGCGGGCGAGACGATGCCGTAGGCGCCCAGCTTGTGGGCGATCGGCAGGGTCGCGTTCTCCCCCACCGACAGCATCGGCACGAAACCCTCGTGGTGCCGGTCCTCGGGCACGAACCCGAGCCCGGCGCGCATGGCGGCGGGCACGTCGCCCGGTTTGACCCGGGTGCCGTCGATCGTGACCACGCCCGTGTCCGGCTTCCGCAGCCCGACCAGGGTCTCGGCCAGGCCGACCTTGCCGCTGCTCGCCGAGCCCGCCAGGCCCACGACCTCGCCGGACCTGACCGAGATGTCCACGTCCTGGTAGCGGCCGGTCAGCGACAGGCCCGCGCCCGACAGCACGACCGCCTCGCCCGGCACGCGCTGCCGGGACTCGTAGGCGGCCGTGGCCTCGCCGGTCATCGCGTCCACCAGCTCGTCCTGGGGGAACCCGGCGACCGGCCGGGTCACGATGTGCCGGGCGTCGCGGAAGACCGTGACGCTCTGGCAGATCTCGTACACCTCGTCCAGGTGGTGGGAGATGTACATCATCGTGACGCCCTGCTCGCGCAGCGAGCGCATGCGGGTGAACAGCCGCTCGATGGCCGGGCCGTCGAGCCGGGCGGTGGGCTCGTCGAGGATGATGAACCGGGCGCCGAACGACAGCGCCCGCGCGATCTCCACGAGCTGCCGCTGCTCGACGCCCAGCTCGCCGGCCAGCGCCTGCGGGTCGACGTCCACCTCGTAGGTGTCCAGCAGCTCGCGCGCCTTGGCCCGCAGCGCCCGCCAGTTGATCATCCGGCCGCGGCCGGTCTGGCGGTTGACGAACAGGTTCTCCGCGACCGTCAGCGCCGGGATGATCGTGGACTTCTGGTACACGCAGGCGACGCGCTGCCGCCAGGCGTCGCGGTCGGCCAGGGCGGGCGCCGTCTCCCCGGAGAACAGCACCTCGCCCTCGTCCGGCCGCTGGAGCCCGGTGAGGATCGACACGAGGGTGGACTTCCCCGCGCCGTTCCGGCCGACGAGGGCGTGGGTCTGGCCCTCGGCGATGGCGATCTCCGCGCCGTTCAGCGCGGTGGTCGGGCCGAAACGCTTGACGACATTTCGGGCTTCAACGTGATATTTCATCACTTGACCTGGTTACCCCAGAGGTTCTGGTCGTCCACGTTGTCCTTCGTCACCAGCGGCGCCGGGAGCTGGTCCTCGAAGCCGTTGGGCAGCTGGATGATGGTGCTGCCGTGGTCGGTCGGGCCTGGCTGGAACGTCTTGCCGTCGACCGCCGCCTTGGCGTAGAAGACCGCGTACCGGGCGTAGAGGTCGGCCGGCTGCGACACCGTGGCGTCGATGTTGCCCTTGCGGATCTCCTCGAACTCCTGCGGGATGCCGTCGTTGGAGACCACGAAGACGTGCTTGGGGTCGGTCGGCGGCACCAGCAGGTTCTTCTGCTTGAGCACCTGGAGCGTCGGGGCCAGGTGCACGCCGCCGGCGTGCATGTAGATGCCCTTGATATCCGGGTTCTGCTCCAGGCGGGTCTGCAGCATGGACGCCGCCTTGCTGCCCTCCCACTCGGTCGGCTCGCTGAACACCGTGATGCCGGGGAACTTCGTCTTCATGCACTCGTTGAACGCCTCGGACCGGTCGCGGCCGTTGATCGAGCTGAGCGCGCCCTCAAGCTGCACGACCTTGCCCTTGCCGCCGAGCTTCTCGCCGAGGAACTCGCACGCCTTGGTGCCGTACGCGCGGTTGTCGGCGCGCACGACCATGTAGACCTTGCCCTTGTCGGGCCGGGTGTCCACGGTGACCACGGGGATCTTCTTGTTCTCCAGCTGCTGGAGCGTGTTGGCGATGGCGCCGGTGTCCTGGGGGGCCATGACGATCGCCTTGGCGCCCTGGCCGACCAGCGCCTGCACGTTGTTGACCAGCTTGGAGACGTCGTTCTGGGAGTTCGTGGCGGGCATCAGGTCGGCCTTGAGCTCGGTCGCCATCTGCGGGACGTACTTCATGTAGGAGTTCCAGAAGTCGGAGTCGGCGCGCGGGTGGTCGATGCCCACCTTGCCGCCGCCTCCCCCTTCCGCCGTGGAGCCGCTGGAGCCGCTGGAGCCGTTCGTGCCGCTGGAGCCGCAGGCGGCGACGACCGCCAGCAGGGCCGCGCTCGCGACCACCGGACCGATCTTCATGGGGGGTTACCTTCCTTGGTTGGTTGGCCGGAGCCGTAGCCCCTGCATGCCGCCGTCGACCGCGAGCGCGGTGCCGGTGGTCGCGGCGGACTCGGGACCTGCCAGATAGGCGATCGCGGCGGCGACCTCCTCGGCGCTGACCAGGCGGCCCATCGGCTGCCTGGCGTTCAGCGCCGCACGTTCGGCCTCGGGATCGTCGGCCGAGTCGAGCAGCCGCCCCACCCACGGGGTGTCGGCGGTGCCCGGGTTGACGCAGTTGACGCGGATGCCCTCGCGGACGTGGTCGGCGGCCATGGCGAGGGTCAGCGACAACACCGCGCCCTTGGTCGCACTGTAGAGCGCCCGGTGCGGCAGCCCTGCGGTGGCCGCGATCGAGCAGGTGTTGACGATGGCCGGGTGCTGCGACCTGCGCAGGTACGGCAGCGCCGCCCGGCTCACCCGGACGATGCCGAACACGTTGACCTCGAAGACCTTCCGCCACTCCTCGTCCGGGTTGTCCTCGACCGTGCCCTGGGCGCCGACGCCCGCGTTGTTGATCACGACGTCGATGCCGCCGAGCCGTTCCGCGGCCTCGGCCACCGCCGCGCGCACGGACGCGTCGTCGGCCACGTCCGCCCTGATCCCCACGAAGGGGTCGCCGGGCGGGGCGAGGTCGAGGCAGGCGACCTTCATGCCGCGCGCCGCGAGCAGGGTGGCGGTGGCCAGGCCGATGCCTGAACCGCCGCCGGTCACGATGGCCTTGAGCGTCATGACGTGGCCCTCCATACCTGGCCGTCGGGGAAGGTGTGGGCGGCGATCGACGCCGCGTGCATCTCGGCGCTGAAGCCGGGCGCCATGGGGGCGACGTAGCGGCCGTTGTCGATGACGACCGGGTGCACGAAGTGCTCGTGGAGGTGGTCGACGTACTCGATCACGCGGCCGTCCATCGTGCCGGTGATCGCCACGTAGTCGAACATCGACAGGTGCTGCACCAGCTCGCACAGCCCGACGCCGCCCGCGTGCGGGCAGACCGGCACGCCGAACTTGGCCGCGAGCAGCAGGATGGCCAGGTTCTCGTTCACCCCGCCGACCCTGGCCGCGTCGATCTGCAGGTAGGAGATCGCGCCGGCCTGGAGGAGCTGCTTGAAGACGATGCGGTTCTGAACGTGCTCGCCGGTGGCGACCGGGACCGGCCTGATGCCCTCGGCGATGGCGGCGTGGCCGAGCACGTCGTCGGGGCTGGTCGGCTCCTCCACCCAGTGCGGCCGGTACGGGCTCAGCGCGCCGACCCACTCGATGGCCGAGGCGACGTCCCAGCGCTGGTTGGCGTCGATCGCGATCGGGTAGTCGGGGCCGCAGACCTCGCGGGCCACGCGGAAGCGGCGCAGGTCGTCGTCGAGGTCGGCGCCGACCTTGAGCTTGATCTGGGCGAAACCCTGGTCGAGGGCCTCCTTGCAGAGGCGTCGCAGCTTGTCGTCGTCGTAGCCGAGCCAGCCGGGGGAGGTGGTGTAGGCGGGATAGCCGGTCTCGATGAGCCGCTGGATCCGCTCTCCCTTCCCCTCTTCCGCGTTTTTCAGGATCTGGAGGGCTTCGTCCTGGGTGAGCGCGTCGCTCAGGTAGCGGAAGTCGATCAGCCCGACCAGCTCCTCGGGCGACATCTCCGACAGCAGCCGCCACACCGGCTTGCCCGCCCGCCTGGCCTTCAGGTCCCACAGGGCGTTGACCACGGCGGAGATCGCCATGTGCATGACGCCCTTCTCCGGGCCCAGCCAGCGCAGTTGCGAGTCGCCGACCAGCTCCTTGTACAGCGCGCCGAGGTCTTCGACGTCCCGGCCGAGCACGTAGGGCTCAAGCGCCCGGATCGCTCCGGTCTGCACGTCGTTGCCGCGTCCGATGGTGAACGCGAACCCGTGCCCCTCGACCCCGTCGTCGGTCTTCAGCACCACGTAGGCGGCGGAGTAGTCGGGGTCGGGGTTCATCGCGTCCGACCCGTCCAGCTCCCGCGACGTGGGGAAACGCACGTCGTGCGTCTCCAGCGCGACGATTCTGTACGCCATCAGGCCTGCCCCACCGTCTGCCGCTGGCGGCCGAGCCCGTCGATCTCCAGCTCCATCACGTCGCCCGCCCGCAGGTACGGCTGGCCGGGCATGCCCATCGCGACCCCGGCCGGGGTGCCGGTGTTGATCACGTCGCCGGGTTCGAGCACCATGAACCGGCTCAGGTACCGCACGATCTCGGCCACGTCGAAGATCATGTCCTTGGTGCCGCCGTCCTGGCGCGGCTCGCCGTTCACCCAGAGGCGCAGCCCGAGGCTCTGCGGGTCGCCGACCTCGTCCGCCGTCACCAGCCAGGGACCCAGCGGGTTGAACGTCTCGCACGACTTGCCCTTGTCCCACTGGCCGCCGCGTTCGAGCTGGAACTCCCGCTCGGAGACGTCGTTGGAGATCGCGTACCCGGCGATCACGTCGAGGGCCTCGTCCCGGCTGTCGAGGTAGCGGGCCCGCCGGCCGATCACGACCGCCAGCTCCACCTCCCAGTCGGTCTTCACGCTGTCACGCGGCACCAGCACCTCGTCGTACGGGCCGATCACGGTGTTGGCGGCCTTCATGAACACCACGGGCTCGGCGGGCGGCTCCGCGCCGGACTCGGCGGCGTGGTCGCGGTAGTTCAGCCCGATGCAGACCACCTTGCCCGGACGGGCGATCGGCGCGCCCACCCGCAGCCCGGCGGCGTCGACGACGGGCAGGTCGCCGCGCTCCAGCGCGTCACGTACGCGCGCCACTCCCCCGGAGGCGAGAAAAGCCCCGTCGATCTCGGGCTCCCCGATGTCGCGCAGGGTGCCGGAGGCGTCCATCACCACCGGCCGCTCCTGTCCGACAGGTCCCACTCGCAGCAGCTTCACACCGCACCCTTCACTTATTCATCGGATGTCTGTGCCTCAGATGCTGCTGCGACATGGCGGCGCGTGTCAAGGGCGTCCAACGGGATACATCCGATCCGTAACCTCAGAAGGACACCTCGAACCCCACCCAACCCCTCCTCCACCCCGCACAGCTCCGAAGGTTCCCCTCCTCCGTCACTCCGCACCCCCTCCAAAAACATCGGAGGTACCTAGCCCTTCTCCCCTCCACTCCCCACCCCGACTGCCCCACGCTCAGACGCCGCGGCCCACCGCACCTCCAGCACGACGACGCGGCAAGAACGCCCCACCAACGTCCGACCGGGTTCGACCAGAAGACGGCAATCCGCGTGCAGCGCAGGTGCCCCTTGAATCGAGGGAAATGCCAGCCCCGGACACCCACCAACGTTCGACCAGGCCCGACCAGAAGACGCCGGCCAGCATGCAGACGCCCACGGTCTCCTAGATCAAGGAAAACCAAGCGGGTCACACTGGCGGACGCGCCCACTTGCATCCGACCGGGTCCAGCCAGGTGGCGCGACCGGCGTCCAGCACACACGCCCCTGGACCAAGGGCAACTCAAGCGCAGTGACGCCAAGGAACACCCCCCCCCAACGTCCGACGGGGTTCGACCAGGAGATGCGGGTTGGCGCGCAGTGCACGCGGCCCCTGGGATCAAGGGGGACTCCCACGCGGTCATGTCGGCGTGGACACCCGCCACCGTTCGAGCGGGTTCAGTCAGAGGGGGTGGTCGGCGTGCGATGCAGCTGGACACGTGGAGACCGGGTGGACGGTCGGCCACGTCCGGAGGGCTGGGCTGATGGGAGCCACGATCGTCGGACGATGGGTACCCGCCGGTGAGTCAGCCGGCGGCGGCGTGCGATGACAAAGTTCAGTGGCCCGGCTCCTAAGTGCTGGGCCCAGGGTGGCTTGCCTCCTGCTCTCGGGCTCCCTTCCCGTGCCGGAGCAGCAGCAGCCCGCTGGCGGTGAGCGCGCAGGCGAGGATGACGAGTTGCACGCCGTAGTGGACGGCCTCCGTCGGGAGCAGAAGGTTGCCGGTGTGCAGGCCGAGGTGCACGCCGACCGCCATCCACAACGCCCCTGTACGCACCCGCGCCGCCGCGCACGCGAATCCGAGTGCGACGGCCTGCACCACATACAGCAGCCGTTCGGCCGGTGAGTCGGCTGAGCTGTTGGAGAGGATGTGCAGCGCGCCGAACCCCACCGACACCACGATCAGCACGGCCCTCGGCGACAACCGTGCCGACAAGGTGTCGAACAGGTGCCCCCGCCACAGTAACTCCTCCGGGAACGCCTGGCTGAGCAGGGCGAACGCGATGCCGTACGGCACCAGGCCCAGATTGGCGAGGATCGTCTCCGTCGGCGCCAAGGACGTCACGCCGAACGCCAGCGACAACAGGATGGCGGCCACCGTCGGGACCGCGCCCGCCACGACCCCCAGCAGCAGCTGCGGCACGGCCCGCCGGGATCGTTCCATGCCGACGCCGGCCCAGGACTGCCTGCCGAGGAAGCGCCGGATCAGATAGACCAGCCCGAGCGCGGCCAGCGTGATCCCGATCATGCCGAGTGGCCGGTGGAGGGGATGGTCGGAGGCCAGCAGCAGGGTCGCCGGGGCGGTGCCGACGACGACCTGCGCGAACGTTGCGGCCACGGTGATCAGCACTGCCCAGACGGGATGTGTGGCTCTGGTCATGGAACAACACGCTAGGTAACCGGGTGTGGTCGGCACATCAGCCTGGAGTCTGAATCCAGCATGACAATCGTCATCGGCCTGAGGGAGGATCCCAGGCGTCACGCGCGCGGCCAGAGTCGTCGGGCATGCCGCCCTCTCTGGCCAGGCTGCGCGACCCCGACCGGCCGGCCCTGTTCAGCGTGGCGTTCTGGGCGGCGCTCGCGGGCACAGAGGGCGGTTTCGCTGGGCTCGCGTTTGCCGCCGGGGGAGGTAGTAGGCGTTCCTACCTCGGGTGCGGGTGCTGACGATCTTGCTGCTGCCCGGAAGGGTCCAGGCGATCTTGTCGATGAGGTTGTTCGCCGTGGGCTTCTGTGGGGGCGGGCGAGCTGGGCCATGGGACTCGGGGGGCCGTCGCGATCGCGTACGCCTCCGATCTGGGAACGCCGGCCCAGATCGTCGCGTTCTATGCCGTCCTGGCGCTCGTGGCCGTGCTGTGGCTGCTGCTGCCGTGGCGGCGCGACACCGGGTGGCGGCGTCCGGTCGCGCTGGTGTTCCTGCTGGGCCCCCTCGCACTAGGACCGCTGGGGGGGACGGGTCGCACATAATGCTGACGCTCATCGCCATCGGGGGGGCAGGGAGTGGCACCGCTGGGTGCTCGGCTTGGGGGCACGGGTGGTACATCCCGACACCGACCGGAGCAACCGTCAGCGGTGAGGAGGTTGTCTGCTCCAGGGCCATGGCGGGGCGGGGACGGGGTTGTCTGCTCCTTGGGTTATGGCAGAGGTGGGGACGGGGTTGTCTGCTTCCGGGTTATGGCGGGGGTGGCCGGGGGCGGGGATGGTGGCGGGGTGGGGCTACTTGACGGGCGTACAGTGGCGTAATAGAACACGTTTCAGTACGAATAAACCAAGCGCTTGATCAAGAGGTGACCGCGCGTGCATATCGACCTCGTCGACAGGGACCGTTACGCGACTTCCGGCCCACCCCACGAACAGCTCGCCTGGCTCCGCGCCAACTCCCCCGTCCACTGGCACGACGGCGAGCCCGGGTTCTGGGCGGTCACCCGCTACGAGGACGTCGTGCACGTGTCCCGCCACTCCGACCTGTTCTCCTCGGCCAAGAAGCTCGCCCTCTTCGACGAGATGCCCGAGGACCAGATCGCCCTCCAGCGGCTGATGATGCTCAACCAGGACCCGCCCGAGCACACCAGGCGGCGTTCCCTGGTCAACCGCGGCTTCACCCCCCGGACGATCGGCGCCCTCGAACAGCACATCCGCGACATCTGCGACGACCTGCTCGACAAGTGCTCCGGCGAGGTGGACTTTGTCACCGAGGTCTCCGCCCCCCTCCCCCTGTACGTGATCTGCGAGCTGCTCGGCGCTCCCGCGACCGACCGCGACAAGCTGTTCTCCTGGTCGAACCGCATGATCGGCGCCCAGGACCCCGACTATGCGGCCACGCCCGAGGAGGGCTCCGGCGCCGCCATGGAGGTGTACGCCTACGCCAACGAGCTCGCGGCGCAGCGCAGAGCCGCCCCCAAGGACGACATCATCACCAAGCTCCTCCAGCCCGACGACAAGGGCGAAACCCTCGGCGAGGACGAGTTCGACCTGTTCGTCCTGCTGCTGATCGTCGCGGGCAACGAGACCACCCGCAACGCGGCCTCCGGCGGCATGCTCGCCCTCTTCGAACACCCCGACCAGTGGGACCGCCTGGTGGCCGACCCCACGCTGGCCAGGACGGCGGCCGACGAGATCGTCCGGTGGGTCTCGCCGGTCAACCTGTTCCGGCGCACGTCGATGGCGGACCAGGTGCTCGGCGGGCAGCCCATCAAGGACGGCGACAAGGTCGTGGTCTTCTACTCCTCCGCCAACCGGGACGCCTCCGTCTTCCCGGACCCGGAGGTCTTCGACATCGGACGCACTCCCAACACGCACATCGGGTTCGGCGGCGGCGGTGCGCACTTCTGCCTCGGCAACCACCTCGCCAAGCTGGAACTGCGTGTCCTGTTCGAGCAGCTGGCCAGGCGCCGGCCGCGCATCCGCCAGGCCGGCCCGGCCCGCCGCCTGCGCTCGAACTTCATCAACGGCATCAAGGAGCTCCCGGTCACGATCGCCTGACCCGGCAGAAGCCCTCCCAGCCGCCGCGGACGCCCTCACGAGAACCGCCGCTGCCGGGGATGGCGAGCGGTTCCGCGGCGGGCCGCCCGGATCTGGCGGAGGACGCGGACCGTGCCCTCCGGACCGGGTTGCCAGCCACGCTCGATCAACGCGTCGGCGACGTGCCGGAGGAGGCCGGCGATCTGGCCGGGGATGACGTCGCGACGGACGGCGATCACCCGCCAGCCCAGCCGCC
This sequence comes from Nonomuraea sp. NPDC049684, assembly GCF_044465345.1. NCBI lineage: Bacteria > Bacillati > Actinomycetota > Actinomycetes > Streptosporangiales > Streptosporangiaceae > Nonomuraea > Nonomuraea sp. NPDC049684. The sequence continues at coordinate 73,452 of NZ_JBITLO010000024.1, forward strand.
GCAGCTCCTCGCGGCGGGCCGCGTCGCGCCGCCGGTCCGCCGGCGAGGTGTGGTGCTCCTGGCCGTCGTACTCGACCCCCACCCGGTACGGCTCCCACCCCAGGTCGAGGTAGGCGCGCCGGCCGCCGCCCAGCGGCACGGCGAGCTGCGTGGCGGGCCTGGGCAGGCCGCCGTCGACGAGGACGACCCGCAGCCAGCTCTCCCGGGGCGAGGCGGCGCCCGCGTCGGCCAGGCTCAGCGTGTCGCGCAGCCGCCAGGAGTTGAGCGGACGACGCCACAGCGCCTCCATGTCGACGCCCCGCCGCGCGAACTGGTCGAGCGCCGCCACCGCCTCAGGACGGGGCAACGACCGGGCGCAGTCGAGGGCCGTGCGCGCCATGGTGGTGAGCCGGACGCCCCGGTGGCCGGTGACGTCTTCGGCGGGCGGTTCGCCCACGTACGTGACGCAGCCGGGGATCGCCAGGTGGGCGGGGGCCATCACCTCCACCGGCCAGTCGGCCTCGGGGACGGAGAGCACGCTCAGCCCCCAGACGTGTGCGGCCGTCTGCCGGCACACGACGGCCTGCCAGCAGGACCGGGTGATGCGCTCGGCGCGGCCGAGCAACGAGAGTGCGGCGTTCACGCGGTCCAGGGTGACGCCCCCACCCCGGCCCCGCAGGGCCGAACCGCGTTCTGTGGACAACCGTCCGGCCACCCGCCGCGGCTTCGCCACAGGCCCGGATCACCCTCCCGGCAGACCGCCGCCCATCAGAGACCGCCCGTCAGAGACCGACCGTCAGAAAGCACCCGTCAGAAAGCGCCTGTCAGGAGGTCGCCGCGCGCAGGGCGGGCAGGACGTCCTGGGCCAGGCGTTCGGCCTGGGCGCGCGGGCCGGGGCCGAGGGGCGTGAAGTTCATCGACGTGAACCCCAGGTCCACGAACGCCGCCAGACGATCGGTCACCTCCGCCACCGAGCCGGCGACCACGCCCTCGTCCACGCCGGGGGAACCGATGCGGAAGGTGACGTTGTAGACGCACTCGACGGCGCGCCCGGCCGACAGGATCCGGTCCCGCATGGCCGCCGCCCGCTCCGGCGGCGCGAACCCCAGGGACGGGATCCAGCCGTCCGCCAGCCGGCCGGTGGCGTCGAGGGCGCGCGGCCCGTACGTGCCCAGCCAGATCGGGATGGGGCTGATGGGCTTGGGCTCGATGGTGGCCCGATCGGTGCGGTAGCGGGAGCCTTCGTAGCTGAAGTCCGACTCCGACCACAGGCCGCGGATGACCTGAACGGCCTCGACCATGCCGTCCACCTTCTCGCGCGGCGTCGGCACCCCGAGCCCGAACGCGCGGAACTCCTCGTCGGAGTAGCCGCCGCCGAGGCCGAGGATCAGCCGGCCGCCGGAGAGCCGGTGCAGCGTCTCGGCCATCTTGGCGACCATCGCGGGCGGCCGGTACGGCACCCCCAGCACCCGCGTCGCCACCCTGATCCGCGAGGTGGCGGCGGCCACCCAGGTCAGCATCGTCCACAGCTCGTACGTGGGCTCGACGCCGCACGGGTGGTCGGAGGCCGAGACGAAGTCGAAGCCCAGCTCCTCGGCCGCGCGGGCGTCGCCCACGGGGTCGGCCCCCGGTGCCGCCGACGTCGATATGCCCAGTCCGAACACGACCCGCCTCCTCCGCTTTGGTTTACATGTAAACCTAGATCGGAGGTCGGTTACACGTCAACTAAACTTCCGGGTCATGGAGCCTAACTGGCTGGACGACGCCGAGTTCCGGGCCTGGATCGGCTATCGCAGGATGCGCCTGCTGCTGGACGCCCAGGTCAACCGCGACCTCGCGAGCGACTCGGGGCTGTCGGCCCCCGACTACGACGTCCTGTCGGCGCTGAGCTCCACGCCCGGCCACCGGTGGCGGCTCACCGCGCTGGCCGACCGCATGCTCTGGTCGAAGAGCCGCCTGTCCCGGCACATCTCGCGGATGGAGCAGCGGGGGCTGGTCACCCGCGAGGGGTTCGAGGGCGACGGGCGCGGGGCCGTGGTCGTGCTGACCGACGGAGGGCTGCGGGCCATCCAGGAGGCGGCGCCCGCCCATGTGGCGTCGGTGCGCAGGCACTTCATCGACCTGCTGTCGCGGGAGCAGATCGAGGTGCTGGCCACGATCGCCGAGACCGTCCTCGACCACCTGCCGGACGGCGGGCGGGATCAACCGGGCTGACCCGGCGCGGTCAGGCGACCCACATCGGCCGCCAGTCCGGCACCTCGTGGTAACGCCGCAGCTCAGCCACCCCGGACAACATTCCGCCCCAGGCCGCGTACGGCGGGCGCCCGGCGTCGAAACCGCTCTGCACGAGCGTCAGCCGCGTCCGGCCCTCGGATCCGGCCAGCTCCCAGGAGCTCACCCCCGCGCCGCCCCAGTCGACGGAGAACCGGCGCTCCGGCTCCAGCTCCAGCACCTTGGCCGGCGACGGGTCGTTCGCGAAGCCGCCCATGGCGAACCGGCCGCCGGCGTACGGCTCGATCTCGATCGGCATCCCGAACCACTTGCTCACCGTCTCGGAGTCGACCAGCGACTCGAAGACCTGGGCGGGCGCCGCGTCGATGGTGACCTCGGCGCGCAGCTCGCGGGCGGTGAAGTCGGCGCGCGGCGTGAGCGGGCGGCCCTCGACGTGCTCGGCCAGGCTGGCCAGCACCTGGAACCAGTACGTCTGGAGCACGCCGCGGATGCTGGCGCCGGTGACGACGTCCTGGAAGTCGAAGTGCGACTGCGACACCGAGACGATCGTGGCCGACTCGCCGTCCTCCTCGACCGTGAGCTCGGCGGTCGTCTCGACGCCGTCCAGCAGCCAGGCGAACCGCACGCCGCGCTCGTCGGCCGACAGCACGCGCTGGTGCGGCGCGTCGCCCTCCGGCGTCGTCCGGCCCCAGAACGCGAACCGGTCCGGCAGGTCCACCTCGACGTGCTCGGCCAGCCAGACCCGGGCCGCGGCCGGGTCGGTGAGCGCGTGCCACACCTCCTTGACCGGCGCCTGGACGCGGACCTTCGCGATCATCGGCTCACTCATGCTCTTCTCCCTTGGGGTAACAGGCGACGGCGAGCTTGAAGGCGTCACCCTCAGCGCCGCCGTAACGAGTGAAAAGCTCCTGCAGCATGCCCTGCAGGTCGTTCAGGAACTGCTGGCGGCTCTCCGGACGCACGTGGATCTCTCCGGACAGGCCGATGGACGGCAGCTCGGGCGCGTCCCGGTCGAGCGCGGCGATGTCGGCCTGGACCTCCTCCATGAGGTCGAGCAGGTAGCCCAGGCTCAGCTCGTCGCGCGCCTTGCGCAGCCCGATCCGCCCGACCAGCCGCGGCGACAGCCAGTACGACCGGGCGCCGGCCTGGTAGATGCCCTCGTGGACGCCGCGCACCTTCCGCTCGGACACCAGCTCCACGAGACCGGCCTCGACCAGCCGCTTGACGTGGTAGTAGACCCGCTGCGGCGTCTGCCCGAGACGTTCGGCGACCTCCGAGCACGTACGCGGCTCGGCCAGTTGCCTCAGCACCTCGACGCGCTGCGGCTTGAGCAGCGCCTCGGCCTGCTCGATCTGTTCCAGATACAGGACATCTCTCATCGCAAAAACAATCTTTTACGTAAAAATCCTCTTTGTCAATGGGTCACACGAAGAGCGGCCGTAAGCAGCAAAAAGGCCCGCACCGGACCGGGCGGGCCAAGGAGTGCAGAACCGGCTCTAGGGCCAGGAGCTGTCCTGGTCGGGGTCGCCGCCGGCGGACAGCAGGCGCAGGTCGCTCTCGACCATCATCGCGACCAGCTCGTCGAACGACACCCGCGGCTCCCAGCCCAACTGCGCCCGCGCCTTCTTCGGGTCGGCGCACAGCAGGTCCACCTCCGCCGGGCGGTGCAGCGCCTGGTCGACCACCACGTGCCGCTCCCAGTCCAGCCCCGCGGCCGTGAAGGCGGCCTCCACCAGCTCCCGCACCGACTTCATCCGCCCGGTGCCGATCACGTAGTCCTCGGGGTTGGCGGCCTGGAGCATCAGGTGCATCGCCTTGACGTAGTCGCCCGCGTAGCCCCAGTCGCGGCGCGCCTCCAGGTTGCCCAGTCGCAGCTCCGTGGCCAGGCCGAGCTTGATCCGGGCCACCCCGAGGGTGACCTTCCTGGTGACGAACTCCGCGCCGCGCCGCGGCGACTCGTGGTTGAACAGGATCCCGGACACCGCGAACATCCCGTACGACTCGCGGTAGTTCTGCGTGAGGAAGTGCCCGTACGCCTTGGCCACCCCGTACGGCGAGCGCGGATGGAAGGCGGTGCGCTCGTTCTGCGGGGTCTCGGTGACCTGCCCGAACATCTCCGAGGACGAGGCCTGGTAGAAGCGGATCTGCCCCGGGGCCGACGATCCCCCGCCCCGCGACACGCCCGAACACACCCGGATGGCCTCAAGCATCCGCAGGACGCCCATACCGGTCACCTCGGCGGTCAGCTCGGCCTGCTCCCACGACATGGGCACGAACGAGATCGCCCCCAGGTTGTACACCTCGTCGGGCTGAACGCGTTCCACCGCGGAGATCAGCGACCCCTGGTCCAGCAGGTCGCCCCGCACCACCTGGACGTCGGCCAGCAGCTTGCGCATGCGCGAGACGCGCGGGTTAGCCTGCCCGCGGGCCAGCCCCCACACCTCGTAACCCTGGTCGAGCAGGTGCTCGGCCAAGTAGGAACCGTCCTGGCCGGTGATGCCGGTGATCAGAGCGCGCCTGGCCAAGGGGTCCTCCAACTATCACGTAGGTACGGTGGCCCGCACCGCGTCCCTTTGGGACGGGAATGTACAGCTAAGCGCCTGGACGCAGCACCAAAGCCCACTAGAACCTGTTCCACCGAACCACGCTCGGTTACCTTAATGTCGCAGTTCGCACGGCCTGTGGAGACTGTTGTGAACAATTCCAGGTGACCTACCGAATGGTAGCCTTCTCGGACTAAGGTCATCTTTCACGGTACACGCCCGCCTCTTGGGGCCTTACCGCAGAAAACATGGGCCTACCGGCGGAGAAAGGGGTGTCCGTGAGCGAGGCGCTGCGGATCGCGCTGCTGTCCTATCGCAGCAAGCCCACCTGCGGCGGGCAGGGCGTCTATCTCCGGCACCTGAGCCGTGAGCTGGTCGCGCTCGGCCACCACGTCGAGGTGTTCTCCGGACCGCCCTACCCCGAGCTGGACGAGGGCGTCGTCCTGCGCGAGGTGCCCAGCCTCGACCTCTACCGGGACGAGGACCCGTTCAGGACCCCGAAGCTGGCCGAGTACCGCGACTGGATCGACCTCCTGGAGGTCGGCACCATGTGGACGGCCGGCTTCCCCGAGCCGCTCACCTTCACCCTGCGCGCCTACCGCGAGCTGAAGAAGCGCGTCGGCGACTTCGACGTCGTCCAGGACAACCAGACCCTCGGCTACGGCCTGCTCGGCATCCAGAAGCTGTTCCCCGTGGTCGGGACGATCCACCACCCGATCAGCGTCGACCGGCGGATCGAGCTGGAGGCCGCCACGGGCTACAAGAAGCTCACCATGCGCCGCTGGTACGGGTTCGTGAAGATGCAGTCCCGCGTCGCCCCCAGGCTCAGCCCGATCCTCACCGTCAGCGAGTCGTCGCTGGCCGACATCCACCGGGACTTCAACGTCCCGCAGGCCAACATGCGGCTGATCCCGCTCGGCGTGGACACCCGCTACTTCCACCCGCGTCCGGACAAGCCCCGCCGCAAGGGCTCGATCGTCGCGGTGGCCAGCGCGGACTCGCCGATGAAGGGCGTGGCCACGCTGCTGCGCGCGGTCGCCAAGCTCGCCACCGAACGCGACGTGAACCTGACCGTGGTCAGCAAGCCGACCCCCGGCGGCCCGACCGAGCGGCTGGTCCAGGAGCTGTCGTTGCAGGACCGGGTGCGCTTCGTGCACGGCATCTCCGACGACGAGCTGGGCGAGCTGATCGCCACCTCGGAGATCTCCGTGGTCCCTTCGCTGTACGAGGGCTTCTCGCTGCCCGCCGTCGAGCACATGGCCTGCGGCACGCCCCTGGTGGCCAGCCGGACGGGCGCGCTGCCCGAGGTCGTGGGCGACGCGGCCGTGCAGGTCCCGCCGGGCGACGCCGAGGAGCTGGCGGCCGTGCTGCGCCGCCTGCACGACTCCCCCGAGGAGCGCGAGCGGGTGGGCAAGGCCGGCTACGACCGGGTCATGGAGCGCTACACCTGGCACGTCGTCGCCAAGCGGACGGTCGAGGCGTACCGCGAGGCGATGGCGGCGCACAAGAGCCGCCGCTGACCCCCCGAACGCAAAGCCCCCAAGAGCTGATCAAGGAGAAGCGACAAAGTGCTGACCGTGGACTTCGACCGGCTCCCCGTGGGCCCCGGCGTGCGCGTGCTCGACCTGGGCTGCGGCGGCGGCAGGCACGCCTTCGAGGTGCTGCGCCAGGGCGCCGACGTCGTCGCCTTCGACATGGACCAGGCCGAGCTGGACAACGTGGCGGCCATGTTCGTGGCGATGGACAAGGCGGGCGAGGTGCCGCTGGGCGCGACCGGCGAGACCGTCCAGGGCACGGCGCTGGACATGCCGTTCGAGGACGGCGGCTTCGACCGGGTCATCGCGGCCGAGGTGCTGGAGCACATCCCCGACGACATGACCGCCATGCGGGAGATCTTCCGCGTGCTCAAGCCGGGCGGCACCGCGGCGATCACCGTGCCGAGCTTCCTGCCCGAGCGCATCTGCTGGGCCCTGGACGAGGACTACCACACCGCCCCCGGCGGCCACGTGCGGATCTACACGCTGGCCGAGCTGTCGGCCAAGCTCAAGTCCGTCGGCTTCGAGATCGGCCCGCACCACCACGCCCACGGCCTGCACGCGCCCTACTGGTGGATCAAGTGCGCGGTGGGCGTCAACAACGACGACCACCCGGTCGCCAAGGCGTACCACGAGCTGCTGGTGTGGGACATCATGAAGCGCCCGGCCGCCACCAGGATCGCCGAGGCGCTGCTCAACCCGCTCATCGGCAAGAGCGTGGTCCTCTACGTCAAGAAGCCATGATCTCCCGCGAGGAGGTCGTCCGCACGGCCCTCAGCATCGCGGCCATCCAGCAGGACGACGGCGGCGTGCCCTGGCCCGAGGGGCACGTGGACGCGTGGAACCACGTCGAGTGCCTGATGGGCATGTCCGTGGCCGGGCTGACCGAGCCGGTGCGGCGCGGCTGGGAGTGGCTGGCCCGTCACCAGCGCCCCGACGGCTCCTGGCCGATGAAGCTGCTGGACGGCGTGGCCACCGAGGCGGGCGGCGAGTCCAACCACGCCGCCTACGTCGCGGCCGGCGTCTGGCACCACCATCTGGTCACCGGCGACCGCGAGCACGCCGAGCGCCACTGGCCCATGGTCAAGGCCGCGCTCGACTACGTGGTGGGCCTGCAGACCGAGCGGGGCGAGATCGTCTGGGAGCGGGACGCGCACGGCCGGGCGGCGGCGTACGCGCTGCTGACCGGGTGCTCCTCGATCCACCAGGGCCTGCGCTGCGGCGTGCTGCTCGCCGACCACCTGGGCGACCCGCAGCCGCACTGGGAGCTGGCCGCCGACCGGCTGGCCCACGTGCTGTCGGCGCACCCGGAGGCGTTCGCCGACAAGAGCCGGTTCTCGATGGACTGGTACTACCCGGTGCTGGGCGGCGCGGTGCGCGGGCGGCAGGCGGCCGAGCTGCTGGAGCGCGAGTGGTCCACGTTCGTGGTGCCGGGGCTCGGCATCCGGTGCGTGTCCGACCAGCCGTGGGTGACCGGGGCCGAGACGTGCGAGCTGGTGCTGGCCCTGGACGCCATGGGCGACCGTACGCGGGCCGCCGCGCTCTTCGCCGACGTGCAGCACCTGCGGCACGAGGACGGCTCGTACTGGACCGGCTGGCAGTTCGTCAACCGCAAGCACTTCCCGCACGAGCGCTCCGGCTACACCGCGGCCGCGGCCATCCTCGCCGCCGACGCGTTGCAGCGCCTGTCCCCCGGTTCCGGGCTGTTCCGCGACATCGCGGGCACGTCGGTGTCGGATCCGGAGGCGTGCGGGTGCGTGGAGCGTCAGTCGTTCAGGCCGGCGCCTCCCGGCTGATCCCGCGGGGCGGCGGCGCAAGGGCTTTTGCGGGTTCTTTGCCGGGGACATCCGGTGCGCCGCCGGTGAACGGCGCAATGGGGTTACTAGCTTCGTGTCTGGCCGTAGGAGGCGTCTTCGGGGGAAGCGTGGGCGACACGGGCACAACAGCGTTCTTGGACCAGGTCAGGATCGAGCCGACACTGTCCCCGGCGAGGGGGCTGCGGAGGTTTCTGGCCAAGGATCCTTCGGAGTCCGATCTGGGCCGGCGCAGGTTCCGGCTGCGCCCCGGGGCTCCCCGGACGGTCTTCACGGATTCCGAGCAGTCGTACGTGTTCGGCTTCAACGCGGTCATGTCGCGCGAAGTCGAGAAGATCGAAGACCTCTCACCCGAGCAGCGGCCTTTCGGCCACGAGGGCGCGGCGGCCGCCTGCACCGTGCTCGACCTGCTCACCTTGACCCGGGGCCGGCGCCTTCACGAGCTACTGGCCGGCCCCGCCCAGCATCACCGCCACGCCGCGTACGTCGGCGCCGGACGCGGCTACGCGCTGCTGCGGCTGCGTCCGGTCTGGGGCGCGCGGCGGGCGCACCCGCTGATGCGCTGGCTGGCCGTGGACGGCTTCGGCTTCCAGTGGAGCCTGTCGCGCGCGGACCGCATGGTGGGCCGCAGGAGCATGCCCGACCTGCTCACCCGTGCCCACTGCGCGGTCTTCGACCAGGGCCTCGGCCGGCTGCTGTGGTACCACGACTGCGCCTCGCCGGACGACGTCGGCGCGCGCATCGCGGGCTTCCCGGCGAGCCGGCGGGCCGACCTGTGGAGCGGCGTGGGGTTCGCGGCCACGTACACCGGCGGCGCCGACAGCGACGAGCTGTGGTGGCTGACCGAGCACGCCGGCGCCGACGGCTTCCGCGCCCACCTGGCCCAGGGCTGCGCCTTCGCGGTCACGGCGCGGCTGCGGTCGGGGGCGCTGCCGGACCACGCGCGGCTGGCCGTGCCGATCCTGGCCGACGCCGCGCCCGACGAGGCGGCCGCCTGGACCGACCAGGCGCTGCTGGCCCTCGGCCACGACGCCCACACCCACGAGGACTTCCAGCGCTGGCAGGCCCACACCCGCCGGTCGTGGAACCGCCGCCACCGGCGCTAGACGCCCTGGCCGACGCGTTCGAGCACGCGCAGCGAGCCCTCGGCCGACACCTCGCGGAAGGCGCCCGACTCAAGGGCCCGCAGGTAGACCCGGTACGGCGCCTGCCCGCCGTCGGCCGGGTCGGGATAGATGTCGTGGAAGACCAGCGCGCCGCCCTCCATGACGTGCGGCGCCCAGCCCTCGTAGTCGCGGGTCACCGGCTCCTCTGAGTGGCCGCCGTCGATGAACAGCAGGCCGAGCGGCGTGTTCCACAACGCGGCCACCCGGTCGGACCGCCCGACGACGGCGATCACCTCCTCCTCCAGCCCGGCGGCGGCGACGGCGGCGCGGAAGAAGGGCAGGGAGTCCATCCGCCCGAAGCGCGGGTCCATCAGGGCCGGGTCGTGGTGGGCCCAGCCGGGCTGGATCTCCTCCGAGCCGCGGTGGTGGTCGACGGTGACGACCACCGAGCCGGTGTGCCGGGCCGCCGCGCCGAGGTAGATCGCCGACTTGCCGCAGTAGGTGCCGATCTCGCAGAGCGGCCCCAGGCCGCCGTAGCGGCAGGCCGCCTCGAACAGGGCCAGACCTTCCTTCGGCGGCATGAATCCCTTGGCGTGCTCCGCTGCCTGCAGCAGCTCCGGCGGCATCGTCATAGGCATGCACCCTAGCCGAACCGAACAACATTCCAGGGACCTCTTGCCGTGCTTCTTTGCAACCTGTTCTACTTGGCACGTGAATCAGCGCGCTCGCATCGCGATGTCCGACGACGAGGTCACGGCGTTCCTGGAGGGTTCGCGCAAGGTCCAGCTCGCGACCATCAACCCCGACGGGACACCGCACCTGGTGACCATGTTCTACGGGCTGGACGAGGGCCGCATCGCCTTCTGGACGTACGGCAAGGCGCAAAAGGCCCGCAACCTGGCCCGCGACCCGCGGGTGAGCTGCCTGGTCGAGGCGGGCGACGACTACGACCAGCTCCGCGGCGTCCTGGTGTACGGCGTGGCCGAGCAGGTGGACGACCGCGACCGGGTGCTCGCCATCGGCATGATGATCGCGCGCAGGATGACACCGGGCGTGCCGGACGACCTGCTGACCCCCTACGTCGAGCAGACCGGCAGAAAACGGATCGCCTACGTCGTCGAGCGCACCAAAGTGGTCTCATGGGATCACAGGAGGCTCACATGAAGATCAAGGTCGATGAACTGGTCTGCGAGGCCAACGCCGTGTGCATGGGGCTCGCGCCCGAGGTCTTCGAGGTGGACGACGACGACCAGCTGCACATCCTGCTCCCCGAACCACCCCCCGAGATGCAGGACCGCGTCCGCAGCGCGGTCAGGTCCTGCCCGAAAGCCGCCCTGTCGCTAGAGGACTAGCCGTAGCCGGAGGAGGAACCCCATGCGCGCCGCGATCCTGCACGCCGTAGGCAACGACAAGCTGGACATCCGCGACGACATCACCCTGGCCCCCGTCGGGCCGACCGATGTCCGCGTACGGATCAGAGCCACGGGCGTGTGCCACTCGGACCTGTCGGCCATGTCCGGCGTGCTTCCGCAGCCGGTGCCGCTGATCCCGGGCCACGAGGGCGCGGGCGAGGTGGTCGAGGTGGGCGAGCACGTCACGTCGGTCGCGCCGGGCGACCACGTGGTGATCAGCTGGCGCCCGGCCTGCCAGTCGTGCGACCTGTGCGTGGGCGGGCAGCCGTACATGTGCATGAAGTACGTCATCGAGTCCTTCAGCAAGGGCAACTTCCGCTTCGGCGGCGACAACGCGACGGCGTTCGGCATGGCGGGCTGCGGCACCTGGGCCGAGGAGGTCATCGTGCCCTGGCAGGGCGCGATCAAGATCGACGACGACGTGTCGTGGGAGGCGGCGGCGCTGATCGGCTGCGGCATCACGACCGGCGTGGGCGCCGCGATCAACACCGCCAAGGTGCGTCCCGGCTCCACGGTCGTGGTGATCGGCTGCGGCGGCGTCGGCCTGTCGGTCATCCAGGGCGCCCGCGTCTCCGGCGCCAGGACGATCCTCGCCGTCGACCCGCTGGAGTCCAAGCACGCCCTGGCCAAGAAGGTCGGCGCGACGCACGCGATCACGCCCGAGCAGGTGCCCGAGGCTTTGAACGAGCTGACCGGCGGCAGCGGCTTCGACTACGGCTTCGAGGTCGTCGGCAAGTCGGCGACCATCCAGAGCGCCTGGCAGCTCACCCGGGCGGGCGGCGACGTCATCGTGGTGGGCGCGGGCGCGGTGGACGACATGGTCTCCATCTCCGCCTTCAGCCTGCTGTTCGAGGGCAAGAAGCTGCTGTCCAGCCTGTACGGCGAGGCCGACGTGCGGCACGACTTCCCCTACTTCGCCAAGCTCCACAAGGCGGGACAGCTCGACCTGGAATCGCTGATCAGCGCCCGCATCCGGCTCGGCGATCTGAACGACGCCGTCGCGGCCCTGCGCGGCGGCGAGGTGCTCCGCCAGATCGTCATCATGGACTGAGCGCCGATCCCCGGGCCGGAGCACGACTCTCCGGCCCCGGGCAGGTCGGACGGCGATCGGCGGAACCGGTCGCGGACCCATTGCTAAGGAAAGTTTCCTAACGGATACTCCGGGTTGAGTGCCCACCACCCCCCAAGGAGTATCCATGCTTCGTCGCGGCCTCGCCCTGCTCTCCCTCGCCTCCGCCGGCCTGCTCGCCCTCGCCGCGCCCGCCCAGGCCGCCGTCGTGGACGTCACCTTCGGGCCGGTCTCGATCGGCGACTACTGTCACGCCAAGGTCAGCTCGTCCTCGTGGATCGGCTTCTACGAGGCCGGCGGCCTGCGCTGCTACACCGGCGGCCCCGGCCCGATGACGTACGCCGGCTCCGGCGACCCGTACCTGGCCTGCAAGTTCCTCACCACGGACGTGGTGATGTCCGCGCTGCGCGGCGCCTCCGACGCCCTGGTCTGCCGCGTCGTGCGCTGACCGTCTCCGGTGCGGCACGGGACGGGCCGTCCCGTGCCGCGACCTTCGCCTCAGGAGGGCAGGAGCCGGTCGAGAGGGGTGCCGGGGTCGGCGAGCCGGGTCCGGTCCACGGGCCTGCGCGACCGGATGAGGGCCTGGGTGTGGTCGGTGACGTCCCAGACGTTGACGTTCATCGCGGCCAGCACCCTGTCCTGCTCGTCCAGCCAGAAGGCGATGAACTCGCGGGCCTCCAGGTCGCCGCGGACCACGACGTCGGGCGTGCGGCCGGGCGGGACGTGGCCGACGTACTCCATGCCCAGGTCGTACTGGTCGGTAAAGAAGTAGGGCAGGTTGTCGTAGTCGCCGTCCCGGCCGAGCATCGCGCGGGCGGCGGTGGCGGGCTGGTTGAGCGCGTTCGCCCAGTGCTCGACCCGGACGTGGTGGCCCAGCAGCGGATGGTAGGCGTTGGCGACGTCGCCGGCCGCGAAGATGTCGGGGTCGGAGGTGCGCAGGTCGGCCCCGACCTTGACGCCGTCCTCGACGGTCAGCCCGGCGGCCCGCGCCAGGTCGGTGTCCGGCTCGGCCCCGACGCCGGCCACGACGACGTCCGCCTCGACGCGGGACCCGTCGTCGAGCAGCACCCCGGCGTCGGTGATCTCGGCGGGGCGGGCGTCGAAGAGGAAGCGCACGCCGTGCTCGCGGTGCAGCGCGGTGAACACCCCGGCGACGTGCGGCCCCAGCACGCGCAGCAGCGGCGCGGACGCCGTCTCGATCACGGTGACCTCGGCCCCCGCGGCGCGGGCGGCGGCGGCCACCTCCAGGCCGATCCAGCCAGCCCCGAGGATCGCGACGCGGCCCGCGCCGGCCAGGGTGGCACGCAGGCGTTCGCTGTCGTCGACGGTGCGCAGGTACAGCACGTCGGGCCGGTCGGCCCCGGGGATGTCCGGACGGCGCGGCCGGGAGCCGGTGGCCAGCAGCAGCCGGTCGTAGCCGAGCTGCCCGCCGTCGCTCAGGGCGACCCGGTGGCCGGCCGGGTCGATGCCGGTGACCTCGACGCCCAGCCGCAGCTCGACGTCGTGCTCGGCGTACCAGGAACGGTCGTGGACGAAGATCTTGTCGCGTTCGCCGGCGCCCTGGAGGTAGTCCTTGGACAGCGGCGGCCGCTCGTACGGCAGGTGCGTCTCCCTGCCGACCAGCACGAGCCGGCCGTCGAAGCCCTCGCCGCGCAGGGCCTCTGCGGCCTTGGCGGCGGCGAGGCCGCCGCCGGCGATCACGATGGTCGCGGGTGCAGGCATGGTCGGATCTCCTCTTCCTGTCCTGTTCCTGGGCGAAGGGTGTGGTGATCGCGGCGCACGTCAGCTCCCGCCCACGCCGAGCGCGGTGAGCAGCACCAGGACGACGGTCACGACCGCGAACAGCCCGTGCCCCGCCACGACCGCGACGGGGAAGTGCCGTTCGGCCGGAACCGGCGAGCCGGGCGCCGCCGGGCCGGAGCCGAGCCGGGCGACGCGCGCCCGGTGGACGGGGATCCACCGCGCCAGCATGACGAACCCGAGCAGCGCGACCGGCACGAGCAGCCCGAACGCGAGCCAGGCCAGCCCGCGGGCGTCGGCGAACAGGTAGATGATCCACACGACCAGGCCCGCCGCGGCGAGCAGGAAGTGCCCGAAGAGCACCGGGGCGGGCAGCCGGGACTCGCCGGCCTTCTGCTGGGCCACGCCGCCGCGGGCGATCCAGGTGCCGAGCATGTAGAAGCCGCCGGCGGCGGTGACGAGCCAGGTGATCAGTGCCGCGATCTCCACGATCTTCCTTCTTTCCAGATGAGCCGTTCGTATGTCAGAGGACGGGTGTCCGAAGGCGGCACCTCACCGTGGCGGGCCGGTGGTGAACCCCTCGGCCTGGGTCTCCTCGCCGGCGACCCGGACGCCGTACCGGAAGGCGAGCTTGCCTCCCAGGTAGCCCGACACCGCGAGCACGGTCAGGCACGCCGCCGACAGCGCGACCTGCCCCACCGGCACGGGCCCCGGCGGGCCGCCGCCCAGCCGCCAGGCGAACCCGGCCGCGTACCCGGCGGTGACCGCCAGGTTGAGCGCCATGTGCACCAGGCCGGTGCGGAAGGCGGGCGTGCGGGGCGGGATGGCGAACAGGTCAAGGAACCCCACGCAGGCGGCGGCCAGCGCGCCGAGGCCGCCGAGGGCGATCAGCCAGACCGACCCCTGGGCCAGGAAGCCGCCCGGCGACACCACGTGCGAGGCGACGTCGAAGACCAGGCTGGCCACCCATGCCCCGATCGGCACCGTGACCAGGATCGGGTGCGCCGGATGCCCGTACGGGCCGGCCAGCGCCGTCACCGGCCGCTTGGCCCGGCCGGTCAGCTCGTCCATGACCCACCTCCTATTTCACCAACAAGTCTTGGACATATTCGGCGGCGGCGTCAACCTCCCCAGCACAAAGGCATGGCTTCAGATGATTCACAAGTTTTCTAGGCGTTAAGGTGGATGCGTGACGTCCGACTCCACGAGCCTCGCGGCGGTCGCCGCGCTCAGCGACGACCTGCGCCGCAGCATGTACGAGTTCATCCGCCGCGCCGGGCGGCCCGTCACCCGCGACGAGGCGGCCCAGAGCGTCGGGATCTCCCGCAAGCTCGCCGCCTTCCACCTGGACAAACTGGTGGACGCCGGGCTCCTCGCCACCCGCTACGAACAGCCGGGCGGGCTGCGCCGCGTCGGCCGCGCCCCCAAGGTGTACGAACCCTCCGACCTCGACGTCCAGGTCAGCATCCCCCAGCGCGAACCCGTCCTGCTGGCCGACATCCTGCTCGACGCCGTGCTGGCCGAGACGCCCGGCGAGAGCGCCGGTCAGGCCGCCCGCCGCCTGGCCCGCGAGCGCGGCCACGACCTCGGCCACACCGAGCGCGGCGGGCTGCGCGGCGCCCGGCTCGGCCCCGAGCGCGCCCTGACCTGCGCCCAGCAGGTCCTCGAACGCCACGGTTTCGAGCCCAGCCGCGACACCCCAACCCTGGTCCGGCTGCGCAACTGCCCCTTCCACCCCCTGGCCGCCAAGGCTCCCGAGCTGGTCTGCGGCATCAACCACGCGTTCCTGGCCGGCTTCCTCGACGGCCTCGACGCCCCGGCCGTCCAGGCCACCCTGATCCCGCGGCCGGGCCACTGCTGCGTCGAGCTGGGCGTCCGGCAGAGCCCCGGCAGCGCCACCGGCGGCGCTGTCGGGGGCGCGGAGGCGGACGCGCCGGCGTGCGCCAAGGACGGCGACGGCCCGCCACCCGCTCCCCCAGCGTCCTGACCGGTTGCGGCAAGGGTTTCCCATGCGCCCGGCCGCGGCCCGCCGGGGGCCCTACCGTGGGATCGCCGGAGCGGTGACGTGGCAGGGGAAGGCGTCCGATGATCGCAGCCATCGCCAGGGTCCAGGGACTGTCAGCGGCGCTCGCGCCGGGCGCGTACGGGGCCGCGGTGCTGACGCTGACCTGGCTGACCCAGGACGGCCGCCTCGGCGACGGCCTGTACGGCGACCTGGCCATGGCTGTCATGGCCTTCCCGCTCTACCTCGCCGCCGGCCCGCTGAACGGCGCGCTGCGCGCCCACGCGCCGGGGCCCGCCCACGCCTGGGACCTGGTCCTCATGGCCTGGCCGGGGATCGTCCTGGCGATCCTGCTGGCGTGGCTGCGCGCCCGCGCGGCCGGGCGGGCGCTCGGGTGGCTCGCGGCGGCCGCCGTCACCCTGGTGGGGGTGGCGACCACCTTCGACGGCTGGGCGCCACGACGGCCGTACGGCTGGCCGTTCCTCGTCTGCGGGCTGATCATGATCGTCGGGCTGATGACCGCCCGCCGGCCCGCCCCGGACGTCCGGCACGGGCCGGACGCGCGGTCGCCCGGCCCGTGACCGCCCTACGTGGTCCCTACGTGGTGGAGAAGGCCGCGTCGAAGGCCGTGGCGGGCGGCGTGATGGAGTTCAGCCGCCGGATGTACCCCAGCGCCTCCCGGGCGCCGTCCAGCCGGTCCATCCCCGCGTCCTCCCACTCGATCGAGATCGGCCCGTCGTACCCGATCGAGTTGAGCGCCCGGAAGCAGTCCTCCCACGGCACGTCGCCGCGCCCGGTGGAGACGAAGTCCCAGCCCCGGCGCATGTCCGCCCAGGGCAGGTGCGACGACAGCCGCCCCTTGCGCCCGTCGCCGATCCGGACCCGGGTGTCCTTGCAGTCGACGTGGTAGATCCGGTCCTTGAAGTCGAGGATGAACGCCACCGGGTCGAGGTCCTGCCACACCATGTGCGAGGGGTCCCAGTTCAGCCCGAACGCCGGACGATGCCCGATCGCCTCCAGCGTCCGCTGCGTCGTGTAGTAGTCGTAGGCGATCTCGCTCGGGTGGATCTCGTGCGCGAAACGCACCCCCACCTCGTCGAACACGTCGAGGATCGGGTTCCAGCGGTCGGCGAAGTCCTGGTAGCCGGCCTCCACCATCGACGCCGGCACCGGCGGGAACATGGCCACGGTGTGCCAGATCGACGACCCGGTGAACCCCACCACCGTGTCCACGCCGAGCGCCGCCGCCGCCCGCGCGGTGTCCTTCATGTCCTCGGCCGCGGCCCGCCGCACCGACTCCGGGTCGCCCGAGCCCCAGATGCGCGCCGGCAGGATCGCCTTGTGCCGCTCGTCGATCGGATGGTCGCAGACGGCCTGGCCGACGAGGTGGTTGGAGATCGTCCACACCTTCAGGCCGTGCTTGTCGAGCTGGGCGCGCTTGTGCTCCACGTACGACGGGTCCGCCACCGCCTGCGCCACGTCGAAGTGGTCACCCGAGCAGGCGATCTCCAGGCCGTCGTAGCCCCATTCGGCCGCCAGCCTGCACACCTCCTCGAACGGCAGGTCCGCCCACTGCCCGGTGAACAGCGTTACTGGTCTCATGAGTCCTCCACAGGGGTGTACCTGCCGCCGTCGGCCGCGCTCGCCTCCACCGCCGCCAGCACGCGCTGCACCCGCAGCCCGTCGGCGAACGACGGCGAAGGGTCGGTGCCGGCCGCTACGGCCTCCAGGAAGTCCTTGATCTCGTGGGTGAAGGTGTGCTCGTAGCCGAGCCCGTGCCCCGGCGGCCACCACGCCCCCACGTAGGGATGGTCCGGCTCGGTCACCAGGATCCGCTCGAACCCGCCCCCGCCCTGGCTGAACCACAGCTCGTTCATCGACTCGAAGTCGAACGCCAGGCTGCCGAGCTGCCCGTTGACCTCGATGCGCATCGCGTTCTTGCGCCCGGTCGCGAACCTGGTGGCCTCGAAGGAGGCCAGCGCGCCGCCCGACATCCGGCCGATGAACAGCGCGGCGTCGTCGACCGTGACCGCCCCCCGCTCCTCGGCGCGGGAGGCCGCCAGCCCCGCCGACTCGCCCGCCAGCGGACGCTCCTTGACGAACGTCTCCGTCAGCCCCGACACGCCTGCCACGCGCTGACCGGTGACGAACTCGGCGGCGTCCACGATGTGCGAGCCGATGTCGCCGAGCGCCCCCGCGCCCGCCTTGTCCTTCTGCAACCGCCACACCAGCGGGAACTCCGGGTCCACGATCCAGTCCTGGAGGTACTGGGCGCGTACGTGCCGGATCTCGCCGAGCCTGCCCTCCTCGACGTACCGGCGGGCCAGGGCCACCGCGGGGACCCGCCGGTAGTTGAAGGCCACCATGCTCCTGCCCGGCGCCGCGGCCGCCGCCGCGACCATGGCCTCGGCCTCGGCGACGGTGTTGGCCAGCGGTTTCTCACAGATCACGTGCTTGCCGGCGCGCAGCGCGGCGATCGCGATCTCGGCATGCGAGTCGCCCGGCGTGCAGATGTCGACGATCTGCACGTCGTCCCGCCGGACGAGCTCCCGCCAGTCCGTCTCGACGTCGGCCCAGCCGAGCCGGGCCGCCGCGGCGGCGGTCTGCTCCTTCGACCGGCCCGCCAGCACCGCCATGCGCGGCGCGAGCGGCAGGTCGAAGAACGCGCCGACGCTCCGCCAGGCCTGGGAGTGGACGCGGCCCATGAACGCGTAGCCGATCATGCCCACGCCGATGGTGGTCTTGTCTGACATGCAACCCCCGATCAGGATTCGAATCCGAGCGCCAGATACTTGTCGACGTTCTCCTTGGTGATCGTCTCCGACGCGAGGGTGATCGACTGGGGAACCTGATTCTCCACGAGGTCACTCATGCCCTTGCCCTGCGCGATCAACCTGGCGAGCCTGACGGCCGAGGAGGCCATCGTCGGGCTGTAGGTGACGGTGGCCTTGAGCACCGACGTGCCGGCCTGGATCTCCTTCATGGCGTTCAGCGAGCCCGCGCCGCCCACCATGACGAACTCGTCGCGGTTGGCCTCCTTGATGGCGGCCAGCACGCCGACGCCCTGGTCGTCGTCGTGGTTCCACAGGGCGTCGATCTTCTTGTGCGCCTGCAGCAGCGAGGTCGCCACCTGGTTGCCGGTCTCGACGGTGAACTTGGCGTCCTGCTTGGCCGTGACGCTGAACCCGTACGTCTTCAGCGCGTCGGCGAAGCCCTTGCTGCGGTCCTGGGTCAGCGGCAGCGTGGCGATGCCCTGGATCTCCACGATCACCGGGTTCGCGACGCCCTTGTCCTTGAGCTGCTTGCCGATGTAGTGCCCGGCCGCGACGCCCATGCCGTAGTTGTCGCCGCCGATCCACGTCCGGTAGGCCAGCTTGTCGGGGAACACCCGGTCGAGGTTGATGACCGGGATGCCCGCCTGCGTCGCCTGCAGCGCGACCTGGTTGAGCTGCTGGCCGTCGTTCGGCAGGATGACCAGGGCGTTCACCTTGGCCGCGATCAGCGACTCGACGGCGGAGATCTGCTGGTTGATGTCGTTGGTCGGCTCGACGGCCTTGAAGTCGACGTCGCCGTACTGCTTGGCCGCGCTCTCGGCGTTCTTGGCGATGGCCGCGATCCAGCCGTGGTCGGCGGCCGGCGCGGAGAAGCCGATCGTCACCTTCTGGCCGGGTTCGTCGTTGCCGCTCGCGGCGGGGGCGGGCGCGGGCGCCGCCGACGAGGGAGCGGCCGCCGGCTCGTTGCTGGTGCAACCCGCCGCTAACAGCACTGCCCCGCCGACGAGGAATCCCCTGCGCGCGACGTTCTCACTCATGTTGCTCTCGCTTTCAGGTTCCGCCGCTGGAGAAGGACGGCGACGACGATGATCAGGCCCTTGGCGATCAGCTGGTCGCTGGTGTTGAGCCCGTTGAGGATGAACAGGTTCGTGATGAGGGTGAAGATCAGCAGGCCCAGGATCGAGCCGATGATCGTGCCCCGGCCTCCGGTGAGCAGGGTGCCGCCGATGATGACGGCGGCGATGGCGTCGAGCTCGTACAGGTCGCCGTGGGTGGACGAGCCTGTCGTCGTACGGGCCATGATGAGGATCGCGGCGACGCCGCAGCAGAAGCCGGACAGGGCGTACAGGAGCATCGTGTGCCTGCGTACGTCGATGCCGGCCAGCCTGGCCGCCTCGGGGTTGCCCCCGACCGCGTACGTGCGGCGGCCGAACGTGGTGCGGTTGAGCACGATCCACCCCAGCACCACGACCAGGGCGAACACGTAGACCAGCAGCGGGATGCCGAGCAGCCGCGTGGTGGACAGCTGCACGATGCTCTCGACGTGGATGAGCTGCGTCTTCCTGTCGGACATGCGCTGGGCCAGGCCGCGGGCGGCCACCAGCATGGCCAGGGTGGCGATGAATGGCACCATCCGCCCGTAGGCGATCAGCAGGCCGTTGACCAGCCCGGCCCCGGTGCCGACGAGGATCGCGCAGACGGCCATCACCACCGGCCCGTACGACTGGGTGGCCAGCGTGGTGGCCCAGACCGAGGCGAGGGCCATGACGGCGCCGACGGACAGGTCGATGCCGCCGCCGATGATCACGAAGGTGGCCCCGACGGTGATCACGCCGATGGTGGCGGCCAGGGCCAGGATGCTGACCAGGTTGGAGGTGGTGGCGAAGTTGTCGAACCGGGTGACCAGGCCGACGACCACGAGCAGCGCCAGCGCGCCCAGCAGGCCGAGGTGGCGGATCTCGGCGACCCCGTTCAGCAGGGACGGTCTCGGCCGGGCGAGCCCGGCGGCGGGTCGTTCGGGCGCCTCTATGGGGTCGCTCATCACGCGGCCCTCCCATCCATGATCATGTCCAGTACGCGGTGCTCGTCCAGGCCGGCCGCCTGGCCCTCGTGGATGACGGCGCCCTCGCGCAGCACGAGCACCCGGTCGGCCAGCCCGAGCACCTCGGGCACCTCGCTGGAGACCAGGAGCACGCCGATGCCCTGGTCGGCCAGGTCGCGGATGACGGCGTACAGCTCGGCGCGGGCGCCGACGTCGACGCCGCGGGTGGGCTCGTCGAGCAGCAGCAGTCTGCGTCCGCCGAGCAGCCAGCGGGCGAGCACGGCCTTCTGCTGGTTGCCGCCCGACAGGGTCCTGATCGGGCGTTCGGGGTCGGGCGGGCGGATGTCGAGGAGCTCGGCCAGGCGGGCGGCCTCGGCTCGTTCGCGGCCGCGGTCGATCCAGCCGAACCTGGCGAACTGCGGCAGGGTGCCGAGCGTGATGTTGGCGGTGACGCTCTGGTCGAGCAGCAGGGCCTGGGCCTTGCGCTCCTCGGGGGCCAGGCCCATGCCCTGCCGGACGGCGCCGGTCACGCGGCGGCGGGCGGGGCGGCCGGCGAGGGTGACGCGGCCGGAGGCGGGCCGGGCTCCGTAGACGGCTTCCAGGATCTCGGAGCGTCCGCTGCCGACGAGCCCGGCCAGTCCGACGATCTCGCCGGCGCGCACGGAGAAGGAGACGTCGGCGAAGAGGCCGGGCGCGGTCAGGTTCTCCACGCGCAGCACCTCCTCGCCGGGCGGCCGGGTGGGGCGGGGCGGGAAGACGTACTCGACGTTGCGGCCGGTCATGAGGGAGACGATCTGGGCGGTGGGGGTGTCGCGGGCGGGCAGGCCGACGGCGACGGTGCGGCCGTCCTTGAGCACGGTGACGCGGTCGCCGATCTCGCGGATCTCCTCCAGCCGGTGGGAGATGTAGACGACGGCCACGCCCTGGGCGGTGAGCTCGCGGATGATGCGGAACAGGTTGGCGACCTCGTCGTGGGCCAGGGCGGCCGACGGCTCGTCCATGATGATCAGGCGGGCGTCGTGGGAGAGGGCGCGGGCCATCGAGACGACCTGTTTGGCGGCCGGTGAGAGCCGTCCGACCTCGGTGGAGGGGCGGATCTCGCCGTGGCCGAGGCGATCCAGCACCTCGCGGGCGGCCCGGCGGCCGGCCTGGCGGTTGACGAACCCGAAGCGGGCGTGCTCGTGGCCGAGGAAGATGTTCTCGGCGACGCTGAGGCCGTCGACCAGGTCGAGTTCCTGGTAGATGGTGGCGAAGCCGAGCCGGATGGCGTCGATGGGGCTGGCGGGCCGGACGGGCGCGTCGTTGAAGACGATCGTGCCCTCGTCGGGCTGGTGGACGCCGGCCAGCACCTTGATCAGGGTGGATTTGCCGGCGCCGTTCTGGCCGAGCAGGCAGTGGACCTCGCCCGCCCGTACGTCGAGATCGACCCCGTCGAGCGCGCGCACGCCGGGGAACTGCTTGACGATGCCCTTCATGACCAGCATCGGGGGTCCCCTTCAGGCGTTGACGATGCGGTTGATGTTGTCCGGTGACAGGTAGTGCTCGATGGCGAGCAGGCCCGCGCCGAGAGCGGCGGCGTTGATCCCGGTGCGGCTCGGGGTGATGGACAGGTGGTGAGTGGCCAGCGGCAGCGACCGGCGGTAGATGGTCTCCCTGATGCCGGCCAGCAGGTGCTCGTGGACGCGGGACAGCGCGCCGCCGATGACGATGACCTCGGGGTTGAAGAAGTTGACCAGGCCGGCCAGCACCTCGCCGATGAGCCGGCCGGCCTCCCTGACCAGCCGCAGCGCCTGGGTGTTGCCGGCCTGGACGAGCGCGACGACGTCGGCGCCGGTCTCGGCGGCCAGCCCGAGCTCGGCGAGCCGCCGGGCGATGGCGGCGCCGCCGGCCACGGCCTCCAGGCAGGCGCTGTTGCCGCAGCGGCAGCCGGCGTCGTCGTGGCCGCTGACGCGGATGTGCCCGATGTCGCCGGCCGAGCCCTGGGCTCCTCTGTGGAGCTTGCCGTCGGCCACGATGCCGCAGCCGATGCCGGTGCCGACCTTGACGAACAGCAGGTGGCTGGTGCCGGCGAAGGCGTTGCGGTGCTCGCCGAGCGCCATGACGTTGACGTCGTTGTCGACGAGCACCTGGATGCCGTCGAAGTATTCGGGGACGGGGTAGTCGTTCCAGCCGGGCATGATCGGCGGGTTGTTGGGGCGGCCGGTGGCGAACTCCACCGGGCCGGGCACGCCGATGCCGATGGCGCGCAGCGCGGCGCGGGGCCGTCCGGCCTCGCCGAGCAGCCGGTCGAGCCGCTGGTCGACGTGGGCGAGCACCTTGTCGGGGCCCTCGCCGATCTCCAGCGGGTCTTCGCACTCGGCCAGCAGGCCGCCGGTCAGGTCCATGAGCGCGACCCGGCAGTGGGTGGCGCCGAGGTCGACGCCGGCGAAGGCGTGCTCCTCGGTGTGCAGGCGGAGCTGGCGCGGGGGGCGGCCGCCGGTGGACTCGCCGCTCTCGCTCTCCTCGACCAGGCCGCGCTCGATGAGCGCGTCGACCCGCTGGGAGATCGTGGATCTGGCCAGTCCGGTGAGGCGCGCGAGATCGGAACGGGTGGTCGCCGATCCGGCGCTGATGAGCGTCAGGACGTCGGCAGCCGAGCCCGGCTGGGGGGTCATGCGGGAACAATAAGATCACTCATGCGGCAAATCAAGAGTCTGATTCGACCGAACCTCGCGGACTTATGCCGAAGATCGAACAAAGCCTGGCTTGCGACGTTCGCCAGAACCCTCCCGAACGCACGGAAGCCGGCCACCGCCCCTGCGGGCGATGACCGGCTTCCGGCAGGCTCCGGCGCTAGAGCATGGCCTTCATCGAGTCGCCGGCCGTCAGCACGTACGGCTGCTCGGCCATCACCGAGCCCCAGTTGTCGGCGATCGCCTCGGGGGTGAGGTCGTCGGCCTTCCAGCCGGGCCCCTCGGCCACGAACACCCGGGCCACCCGCCCGCCGCCGACGGTGAAGACCTCCCCGCTCGACTCGCACGAGTCGTGCACGAGGTAGGCCACCAGCGCGCTCACCCGCTCGGCCGTGAACTTGGCCTCGAACTCGGCCGGCAGCAGCGCCTCGGTCATCCTGGTCCAGGCGACGGGGGCGATGGCGTTGGCCTTGATGCCGTTGCGCGCGCCCTCGATGGCCAGCGTCTTGGTCAGCCCGACCAGGCCCATCTTGGCGGTGGAGTAGTTGGCCTGGCCGAAGTTGCCGAACAGGCCGGCCGGGCTGGAGGTGTTGACGATGCGGCCGTACCCGGCCTCCTTCATCAGCGGGTAGGCCGCCTGGCTGACCAGGTACGACCCGCGCACGTGCACGGCCAGCACGCTGTCGAAGTCCTCGACGGTCATCTTCCCGAACGACCTGTCGCGCAGGATGCCCGCGTTGTTGACCACGACGTCGACCCGGCCGAACGCGTCGACGGCGGTCTGCACGAGCGCCCTCGCGCCCTCGGGGGTGGCG
This sequence comes from Nonomuraea sp. NPDC049684, assembly GCF_044465345.1. Classification (NCBI taxonomy): domain Bacteria; kingdom Bacillati; phylum Actinomycetota; class Actinomycetes; order Streptosporangiales; family Streptosporangiaceae; genus Nonomuraea; species Nonomuraea sp. NPDC049684. The sequence goes on from NZ_JBITLO010000024.1 coordinate 97,186, forward strand.
ACATTGTCGGTGTTGGCGACGGCCTGGCCGCCGTTCTTGGTGATGAGCTCGACCACCTCGGCGGCGGGGCCGGTGGAGGCGCCGGTGCCGTCGAGCGCGCCGCCGAGGTCGTTGACCACGACCTTGGCGCCCCGCTCGGCGAGCAGGAGCGCGTGCGCCCTGCCGAGGCCGTGCCCGGCGCCCGTGATGATCGCGACCCTGTCATCGAACCGAAGCATCGAACCTCCAGAGCAAGAGAACAACATTCTGGTAGGAGTACGATAACCGACCGGCTCAGGCGCGTCTCCAGAGCTCGGGCTCGCCCTCCCCCCTGCGTACCCTGCCCCGTCCGGCCAGCCATACCAGGTGGGCCAGCGTCTCGTTGTTGGCCGCCCGGCGCATGAACGGCGGGATCGTCTCCCAGGGCCGCGACCAGCTCAGCCGGGTGGCGACGTCCCAGCAGGTCACGCCGTCGTCCTCGCCGACGACCCGTTCGATCTCGGACAGCCGCTCGTCGTGGTGGGCCAGCACGTGGTCGACGCGTGCGGCCAGCTCCAGGAAGCGGTACTCGTGGCCGGGCAGCACCTCGTCCACCTCCAGCTCGCGGACGGCGGCCAGCGAGCCGAGGTAGTCGGCCAGCGGGTCGGGGCCCGACTGGGGGTGCACGGCCACGATCGGCGTGATCTTCGCCAGCACGTGGTCGCCGGACAGCAGCAGCCTGCGCTCCGGCGAGACGAAGCACAGGTGGCCGGGCGTGTGGCCGGGGGTCCAGACGGCCCGCAGGTCCCAGCCGGGCAGGCCGAGGTCCTCGCCGTCCTCGATCAGCCGGTCGGGACGGGCCATCGTGACCATGTGCCTGATCATCATGGAGGCCCCGGCCAGCTCGTCCAGGCTCAGGTCGGGCACGCCGGAGCGGCGGAGCAGGGCCCGCTCCCGCTGGACGAGCGAGTCGATGGCGTCGTCGTCGTACCGCTCGCGCACGAGCTTCGCGTCGGCCGGGTGCAGCCCGATCCAGGCGCCCGACGCCTCGCGGACGCGTCCGGCCAGGCCGTAGTGGTCGGGGTGCAGGTGGGTGACCAGGACGGCCCTGACGTCGGCGATCCCGTACCCGGCCACGGCCAGCCCGGCGGCGAGGGCGTCGTAGGCCTCGTCGGTGTTCCATCCGGCGTCCACGATGGCCACGCCGCCGGGCAGTTCGAGGGCGTAGACCAGCACGTACCGCAGCGGGTTGACCGGGATGGGCACCGGGATCGACCACAGCCCCGGCCGGACCCGCTCGACGACGGGAACCGCCCCGCTCATCCATGCCTCACGCTGCGCCACGCTGGAAGGAGTCACCACGAACTTAGCCATGGCCCCGAATATAGTTCTGGTCCCGAATCATGTTCTACTAGGGGTCATGAAGCTGAGCCGCGAGATCTCGGACGATGGCCGCTTCGTCCGGCAGCCGAACCGCTTCACCGAACGGCTCGGGCCGCCCGAGCCCGGCCGCTACCGGCTCTACGCCTCCTACGCCTGCCCGTGGGCACAGCGCGTGCTGATCGTCCGCGCCCTGCTCCGCCTGGAGGACCTGCTGGACGTCACGATCGTCGACCCCATCCGCGACGAGAAGGGCTGGCGGATCCCCGACGGCGACCCGCCGTACCTGTCGGAGCTCTACCACGCGACCGAACCGGGCTACACGGGCCGCTACACCGTGCCGTGCATCTGGGACATCCAGGAAGAACGCCTCGTCACCAACGACTTCCCGCAGATCACCCTCGATCTGGAGACGTCGTGGGGCACCGCGCCCGACCTGTACCCCGAACGCCTGCGCCCGGACATCGACATCATGAACGACCGCCTCTACCACGGCCTCAACAACGCGGTCTACGAGGCCGGCTTCGCCCGCGGGCAGCAGGCGTACGAGGAGGCGGTCGCCCGCGTGTTCACCACGCTCGACCTGCTGGAGGTGCGCCTGGCGGAGTCGGAGTTCCTGTTCGGCACGCTCACCGACAGCGACGTGCGGCTGTTCACCACGCTGGTCAGGTTCGACACGGTCTACCACGGCCATTTCAAGTGCTCGATCAGGCGGCTGACCGACTATCCGGCGTTGTGGGCGTACACCCGCAGGCTCTACGCGATCCCCGCCTTCCGCGACACCACGGACTTCGACCACATCAGACGCCACTACTACATGACCCAGACGAACATCAACCCGAGCAGGATCGTTCCGGTAGGACCGGAACTCGACTGGAGCCTGTGACCCCCGGCCTCGGCATCGCGGCGAACAGCAGCGCCGAGGCCAGCACCACCGCCGAGGCCACCCACCAGGCGGCCGACGCGCCCGCCTGCGCGGCCAGGACGCCGAGCGTGGAGTTGGCCAGCACCCCGCCCGCCTGGAGCGAGAGCGAGGACGTCGAGGTGACCGTGGTGCGCTCGGCGGCGGAGACCGCGTTGTGCTGCATCTCCAGGCAGAGCAGCCCGGTCACCGACAGCCCGGCGAACATCACGAGGTAGGCCAGCCCGGCCGTCACCAGGCCGGGCACGCCGTCCAGCCCGGCGGTGGCGGCCAGCGAGCCGACCGACAGCGCGCAGAGCACCGCGCCCATGGCCGCGCCGCGGGCCGAGCCGCCCGCCAGGCGCGCCACGCGGGGCGCGATCGCGCTGCCCGTGGCGCTGGCGGCGTATCCCAGCGCCGCCACGACGGCGTAGGCCAGGCTGCCGCGCTCGGAGGTGCCGGCCAGCTCGGCCAGGCGGCCGGGGGTCAGCAGCTCGATCGTCATCAGCAGCACGCCGGACGCGGCGGCGGCGAGCATCAGGCGGCGCAGCACCGCTCCCCCCGCGGCCAGCCGGATCCCGCCGACCACCGTCGAGGGCACCTCGCGCAGCACGCTCCCCAGCCTCCGCCGCGCGTGGGCCGGCTCGGGCAGCGCGAACACCACCACGACCAGCAGGACGACGGCCGCGACGGCCCCCAGCAGCGGCGGCACGGCCAGCGGCGTGATCGTCCCAGGCGGCACCAGCAGCGGCACGGCGCCGCCGACCAGCACCCCGGCGCACATGGCCACCGACTCCAGCGCGCCGCCGCGCGCCAGGCCCGGCTTGAGGTCGGCGTCCTCGCCTTCGAGCTCGTGCAGGGTGTCGACGTACCAGGAGGTGGCAGGGCCGCTGGACAGCGCCCTGGCCACGCCCTTGATCACGCAGGTGACGAGGAACATCCCGAACGTCGTCGAGACGCTCATCAGCGCGAGCGCCGCCGCGGTGAACACCGCCGAGGCGGCCAGCACCATCCGCCGTCCGATGACGTCGGCCAAGCCGCCCGTGGGCAGCTCCAGGCTGACGGTGACGACCGAGAACACGGTCACCGCCAGGCCGATCTGGGTCAGGCTGAGCCCTCTGTCGGTCATCAGCAGCACCATGACGGCGGCCATCAGGCCCAGGGGCAGCCAGGTCAGGAAGCTGACGAGCATGTAGCGCCGTAACGCGGAACGAGCGGTCATCGGTCCTGCTCCTTGTCGCTGGGAAAGCCGTCGGCGGGAGAACCATCGCTGGGAGAACCGTCGGCGGGAGAACCGTCGCGGGGGAAACCGCCCATCCAGATGTTGACCTGGCGGGCGTCGGGGTCGCCTGAGTAGCGGGCGGCGAGGTCGCGCAGCAGCTCCATGGCCCGGTCGTTGAACTCCCTCAGCCCGGCCGCGGGCAGCTCGACGACGTCGTCGCTCAGCCCGGCCGCCCGCACCCACTCGGGGGACCACTCGCGCTCGTCGTAGTCCTGGTTGACGCGGGCGAGCACCTCGACCTGGCGCATGCGCATGATCCGGACCGCCTCCCGGCCCTCGGGGGTGCCGGACAGCTCCTGGTTGTCCCAGGAGGTGTAGCGGTGGCGGGCCCGCCAGCGGCGCTCGCGGCCGTCGCGCCGGTCGGGGTCCTCCTCGATGAATCCGTACTTGAACAGCTCGCGCAGGTGGTAGCTGGTCGAGCCGGAGCTCTCGCCGACCTTGCGGCCCAGCTCGCTGGCGGTGGCCGGGCCGTCACTGCGCAGCAGCCCGAGCAGCCGCACCCGCAAGGGGTGGGCGACCACTTTGAGCACCTGCGGGTCACTGATCCTGTACTGCTCCTCCATGAGCACGAGCGTAGACCGCAAAGCCTTTTTTGCAAAGGGATTTTTGCGAACTCCCCGACCTTCTAAACTGGGCGGATGCTCGACGACATCCGCGTGGACGACGCCGTCCTCGCCCTGCGCCCCGACTTCGCCGTGCTGGTCATGCTGGCCCACGGCCTGCGGAACGGCCCCACCGACGACCGCACCCGCGCCTGGCTGGCCGAGGCGTCGGCGGCCGAGGTGCAGAGCGACAAGATCGACGCCTGGAAGGACGCCTACCGCGCCTTCGGCGCCAAGCCGCAGCGCACCAGGCCCTCGGTCGACGCCCTGACCCGGCGCATGCCGCTGCCGGAGATCAACCGGGTGGTCGACGCGTACAACACGATCAGCGTCAAGCACGCGCTGCCCATCGGCGGCGAGGACCTCGACCGCTACCAGGGCCCGGCGCGGCTGGTGCGGGCGAGCGGCGACGAGCACTCGGAGGAGGCGCTCGGGCAGCCCGAGCCCGGCGAGGTGATCTGGCGCGACGACGCCGGCGTGACCTGCCGCCGGTGGAACTGGCGTCAGGTGGCGCGCACCCGGCTCACCGAGGAGACGACCAACGCGATCTTCCTCCTCGAACGGCTGGAGCCCATGTCGATGGAGGAGCTCCGGCAGGCCGGCAAGGAGCTGGCGGGCCTGCTGGAGGAGCTGTCACCCGGGGTGCGGATCACCAGCAGAATCGTGCCCGGAGGGAAATAAACCTGCCGGCCATACGTTGATACCAAACAGTAACAATGGCGGCTCTCCCTGGATTGACTAGGCGGGCGTGACCTCTTCGGCGTGTCCTGAGAGGATCGTTCGAGGCGGCGCGTGCTCTTCGGCGCGCGCTGCCGGTCCGGGCGAGTAGCCTTGGACAGGTTCTCTAACATCAACGCCGATCTGCGGAAGAGGGCGATTTCCGCCGTGTCGTCTGAGTCGTCGCGGACAAACCCGCTGGCAAGCTTTGGTCAGAACGAGTGGCTTGTCGACGAGCTGTACCAGAAGTACCTTCAAGATCCAGAGTCTGTCGACAAGGCCTGGTGGAACTTCTTCGCTGACTACAACCCTGATTACGGACCGGGCCGGACCCCGGTCAGGGAGGCGGCGAACGGCACTGCGACCGCGCCCGCACCTCCCAAGGCGCCCCCGAAGGCGCCTCCGGCAGCCGAGAAGCCGAAGCAGCCGGCCACCCCGGTGCCCAAGGGCGCCGAGGAGGTGAAGCTGCGCGGCGCCGCCGCGCGCACCGCCGCCAACATGGACCTGTCCCTGACGGTCCCCACGGCGACCAGCGTGCGGGCCATCCCGGCCAAGCTGCTCATCGACAACCGCATCGTGATCAACAATCACCTCAAGCGGGGGCGTGGCGGCAAGATCTCCTTCACCCACCTGATCGGCTTCGCGATCGTCAAGGCGCTGAAGGCGATGCCGGAGATGAACTACTCCTACACGGAGATCGACGGCAAGCCCACGCTGGTCAAGCCCGAGCACGTCGGGTTCGGCCTGGCGATCGACGTCCAGAAGAGCAACGGTGAGCGCCAGCTCCTCGTGCCCTCGATCAAGGGCGCCGAGGAGATGGACTTCCGCCAGTTCTGGGTGGCCTACGAAGAGGTCGTCCGCAAGGCCCGTGCGGGCAAGCTGGGCGTCGACGACTTCTCCGGCACCACGATCTCGCTGACCAACCCCGGCACGATCGGCACCGTCCACTCCGTCCCGCGTCTGATGCCCGGCCAGGGCACGATCATCGGCGTCGGCGCGATGGAATACCCGGCCGAGTACCAGGGCGCCTCGCCCGACACGCTGTCGCGCCTGGCCGTCTCCAAGGTCATGACGCTGACCAGCACCTACGACCACCGGATCATCCAGGGCGCCCAGTCGGGCGACTTCCTGCGCCAGATCCACCGGTTGCTGCTCGGCGAGGACGGCTTCTACGACGAGATCTTCGAGGCCCTGCGCATCCCGTACGAGCCGGTGCGCTGGGTCCAGGACATCTCGGCCTCGCACGACGACGACGTGGCCAAGTCGGCCCGGGTCATCGAGCTGATCCACGCCTACCGCGTGCGCGGCCACCTGATGGCCGAGACCGACCCGCTGGAGTACAAGCAGCGCAAGCACCCCGACCTCGACATCCAGTCCCACGGGCTGACCCTGTGGGATCTCGAGCGCGAGTTCGCCACGGGCGGTTTCGGCGGCCGTCCGCTGATGAAGCTCCGCGAGATCCTGGGCGTGCTGCGCGACTCCTACTGCCGCACGGTCGGCATCGAGTACATGCACATCCAGAACCCCGAGGAGCGGGCCTGGATCCAGGCGCGGGTGGAGAAGCCGCACGCCTCGCCCGAGCGCGACGAGCAGCTGAACATCCTGTCCCGGCTCAACACCGCCGAGGCGTTCGAGACGTTCCTGCAGACGAAGTTCGTCGGCCAGAAGCGCTTCTCGCTGGAGGGCGGCGAGTCCCTGATCCCGCTGCTCGACTCGGTGATCAGCGACGCCGCCGACGAGGGCCTCGACGAGGTCGTCATCGGCATGGCCCACCGCGGCCGGCTCAACGTGCTGGCCAACATCGTGGGCAAGTCCTACGCGCAGATCTTCGGCGAGTTCGAGGGCAACATCGACCCGCGCACCGCCCACGGCTCCGGCGACGTCAAGTACCACCTGGGCGCGAGCGGCGAGTTCACCGCCCCGAGCGGCAAGACGATCACGGCGTCCGTGGTGGCCAACCCCTCCCACCTGGAGGCGGTCGACCCGGTGCTGGAGGGCGTCGTCCGGGCCAAGCAGGACCTCCTGGAGCGCGGCGAGGAGGGCTTCACCGTCCTTCCCGTCCTCGTCCACGGCGACGCGGCCTTCGCCGGCCAGGGCGTGGTGGCCGAGACGCTCAACCTCTCGCAGCTGCGCGGCTACCGCACCGGCGGCACCGTGCACGTGGTGGTCAACAACCAGGTGGGCTTCACCACCTCGCCGGCCTCCTCCCGCTCGTCGGTCTACGCGACCGACGTCGCGCGGATGATCCAGGCGCCGATCTTCCACGTCAACGGCGACGACCCCGAGGCCGTGGTGCGCGTGGGCCAGCTGGCCTACGAATACCGCCAGGCGTTCCGCAAGGACGTCGTCATCGACCTCATCTGCTACCGCCGCCGCGGCCACAACGAGGGCGACAACCCCGCCTTCACCCAGCCGCTGATGTACGACCTGATCGACGCCAAGCGCTCCACCCGCAAGCTCTACACCGAGGCGCTGATCGGCCGGGGCGACATCACGGTCGAGGAGGCCGAGTCGGCGCTGCGCGACTACCAGGCCAAGCTGGAGCAGGCGTTCACCGAGACGCGCGAGGCGGCCAAGAAGCCCAAGGAGGCGGCCGCCATGCGGGTGCCCCCGGCCGAGGTCGTCAAGTGGTCCCACGCCGACACGCCGACGGCGATCAGCGACGAGACGCTCAAGCGCATCGTCGACACCCAGCTCAACCTGCCCGAGGGCTTCACGCCGCACCCGCGCCTGGCGCCGGTGCTGCAGCGCCGCGGCCAGATGGTCGAGACCGACTCGATCGACTGGGCGATGGGCGAGACGCTGGCGTTCGGCTCGCTGCTGATCGACGGCCACCCGGTGCGCCTGGTCGGCCAGGACTCCCGGCGCGGCACGTTCACCCAGCGGCACGCGGTGCTGGTCGACCGGATGACCGGCGCCGACCACACGCCGCTGAAGCAGTTCAACGAGGGCACCACGAAGTTCTACGTCTACGACTCGCTGCTCAGCGAGTTCGCGGCGCTCGGCTTCGAGTACGGCTACAGCGTCGTGCGTCCCGACGCCCTGGTGGCCTGGGAGGCGCAGTTCGGCGACTTCGTCAACGGCGCCCAGACGATCATCGACGAGTTCATCTCGTCCGGTGAGCAGAAGTGGGGCCAGCGCTCCTCCGTCGTGCTGCTGCTGCCGCACGGCTACGAGGGCCAGGGCCCCGACCACTCCTCGGCCAGGATCGAACGGTTCCTGCAGGTCTGCGCGCTCGACAACATGACGGTCGCGCAGCCGTCCACGCCGGCCAACTACTTCCACCTGCTGCGCTGGCAGGTGGAGTCCAACCGGCACAAGCCGATGGTGGTCTTCACGCCCAAGTCGCTGCTGCGGCACAAGGCGGCCACGTCGAAGGCGTCCGACTTCACCACCGGCACCTTCCAGCCGGTCATCGGCGACACCACGGTCGATCCGGCCAAGGTCACCCGGGTCGTCCTGGTCTCGGGCAAGCTCTACTACGACCTGGCCGCGCAGCGCGACAAGACGGGCCGTGACGACGTCGCGATCGTCCGTCTTGAGCGGCTCTACCCGTTCCCCACCGAGGAGCTCACCGCCGAGCTGGCCCGCTACGGGCAGCAGGCCGAGCTGGTGTGGGCCCAGGACGAGCCGGTGAACATGGGCCCGTGGCCCTACCTGACGCTGAAGCTGGCCGAAGACCCGCAGACGCTCGGCGGCCGGTCGCTGCGCCGCGTCTCGCGGACCCCGAACAGCTCGCCCGCGACGGGTTCGCACAACTCGCACGACACCGAGCTGGAGGAGATCCTCCACCAGCTCTTCGGCTGAGCAGGCCGCCAGTGAGCCCCCGGCCGTCCGGCCGGGGGCTTCTGTGTTGACCGGCCTGTGTTGACCGGCAGGGTGAGGCCCCTGCCTGCACGAAGGAGACAACCCATGTACTTCACCGATCGAGGGATCGAGGAGCTGGTCGATCGGCGCGGCGAGGAAGAGGTCAGCGTGCTCTGGCTGGGCGAGCGGCTGCGCGAGTTCGTCGATCTCAACCCCGAGTTCGAGACCCCGATCGAGCGCCTGGCCACCTGGCTGGCCCGCCTCGACGACGAGGACGACGACTGACGGGTTTCCGCCGCCAAGACGCGATACATCTTGAGTTTTCGAGTAACGCGACATATCGTGTTCTCGTAGGAGACGTACTCGTCAAGGAGGCATACGTTCATGGAGAAGTGGACGCTGGACGCTCCCGAGCAGCTCACGTTCGGGCCGGTTGAGTCACTTGACGTGCGGATCGTCGCCGGCAGGCTGGCCGTCCTGGCCAGCGAGGGCCCGCCCACGCTGGAGCTGACGGAGATCGAGTCGGCCGCGCCGCTGCTGGTCAGCTACGACCCGCTGACCAAGGAGCTGGTCGTCACCTACGAGGGCCTGACCCTGGACGGGCTGCTCGGCTGGCTGCGGCGCGACAAGCGCAGGACCAACCTCACGCTCACCGTGCCCAGGGGCTGCCGGGTGAACACGGAGGTGGTCTCGGCGTCCACGGTGCTGGCCGGGTTCGAGCGGTCCACCCGGGTCAAGAGCGTGTCCTCCGAGGTCGTCCTCGACGGCGTGAGCGGCGAGGTGAGCGCCACCACGGTCTCCGGCTCGATCGAGAGCCGGGCCATGGAGGGCGACCTGGCGCTGAAGACCGTCTCGGGCGAGCTGACCCTCGCCGACGGCAGCCCGCGCCGGCTCAAGGCCAGCACGGTGTCCGGCCGCATCACCGCCGACCTGACGCTCCGGCCGACGAGTCATGTGACGCTCAACAGCGTCTCGGGTGCCATCCTGGTGCGGGTGCCGGAGAACGTCGAGTCCGACGTCAGCATGAGGTCCACCTCCGGCAGGCTGAGCTCCACGTTCGGCGGGCTGTCGGGGAACAACGGCCCCGGCTCCAAGACGCTGTCCGGACGGCTGGGGGGCGGCATGGCCTCACTGTCGGCGTACACCGTCTCGGGCGAGGTCGCGCTGCTCAAGGGAGAGAAGGAATGAGCCCTGTCTTCGGTCACGGCCGGCTCCGGCTGTACCTGCTCAAGCTGCTGGAGGAGAGCCCGCGGCACGGATACGAGGTCATCCGGCTGCTCCAGGACCGCTTCCTCGGCGTCTACTCGCCCTCGCCCGGCACGATCTACCCCCGGCTGGCCCGCCTGGAGGAGGAGGGCCTGGTCACGCACGAGGTGATCGAGGGCAAGAAGGTGTTCTCCATCACCGACAAGGGCCGCGAGGAGCTCAACGCCCGGCTCGACGAGCTCGACGACCTGGAGCAGGAGATCTCCGCCTCCGTGCGCGACATCGCCCGCGAGGTCAAGGAGGACGTCCGCGACACGGTCAAGTCGCTGCGCGACGAGCTGACCCGGATGGCCAAGGACGTGCGCACCGGCGCCCGCGACGACGCCAAGGCGCGGGCCGAGGAGCTCAAACGGCTCAAGGAGCAGCAGAAGCGGCAGTGGATGGCGCACGCCAACCAGTGGCAGGTGGAGAGCGACCGGCTGGCCGGCGAGTGGCGCCGGATCTGGTCAGACATCTGGACCACGCTGGGCGGCGACACCGTGCGCCGGACCGAGCTCGACAGCGAGCTGGGCGAGCTGCTGGCCGACTTCGTGGCCCAGGCCCGCACGCAGGCCGCCGACGCCGCCCTGACCACGCAGAAGCTGCACGAGCTGCACACCGTGCTCGACGAGACCTCCGCCCGCATCCGCGACATCCTCCAGCGCTGAGCCGCCGTCCAGCGGGCGCTAGGCCGAGCGCAGCGGGCGGTGCGAGGGTTGCGGGCGCGCGTGGCCGCGGGCCGCTCTGCGGGCGTGGTAGGCGACCGGCATGTAGCGCAGGCGCTCGGGCAGGCGCGCGGTCAGCATCGCCACGGCGTGCCCGAGGTGCCGCAGCCGCCGCTCGTCCCGGGCCGTCCAGCGCAGGCCCAGCTTCCTGCGCGCGGCGGGCGGCAGGGTGCCGACGGTGACGAAGTGGTTGAACTCCCCCGATCCCAGCCCCACCGGCGTCCACAGGCGGCGCAGCGGCCTCGGCAGGCCGGGCGGGGCGGGCGTGCCGCGCATGACGGCGAGCACCTCCAGCGCCGTCGGGTGCGGCTCCAGCCGGTCGGCGATCATCGTGTCGAAGTAGCGCCAGAACGCCTCCAGGTCCGCCGGCATCTCCCGCTCCGGCACGTGGAGGATCGCGCCGAGCTGCCGCGACTCGGCGTACATGCGGCGCTGCTGCTCCTCGGTGTACGGGGTGCCGAAGTAGCGGTTGAGCGTGATGAACCGCTCGAACAGCGACAGGTGCACCCAGGCCCACGCCTCGCCGTTCAGGGCGTGGTAGGCGCGGCCGTGCTCGTCCACGCCGCTGATGGAGCGGTGCAGCTCGCGCAGCCGCCGCCCCTCGGCCAGGCCGCCCTCACCGCCGTAGACCCACTTCTGGACGGAGGCGAGCGTGCGGTTGAGCCGCCCCCACGGGTCGTCCTTGTACGTCGAGTGCTCCGCCACGGCCGCGCCGACCGCCGGATGCATGGTCTGGAGGACCAGCGCGCTGCCGGCTACGAGCAGGTTGCGGTATTCGCCCGCGGTGTCCCAGTGCATCGAACCCGGGCCGAACGGCTCAACGTTCATGGTGAACGCCTCCAGGGTGATACGACGTCATTCTTCCTGTATCACCCGGAAGGCGGACAAGTAACCCTTCACTTATTCAGCTGGTAAAGACGATTTTTCCGAAGATCTCCCCCTCGGCCATGGCCGCGAAGCCGTCCCGGGCCTCGGTCATCGGCAGCGCGCGGTCGATCACCGGCCGCACGCCGGTCTGCTCCAGGAACACCGCCAGCCGCTGGAGCTGGTCGCGGGTGCCCATGGTGGTGCCGACCACGGACAGTTGCAGGAAGAAGACGCGATTGAGGTCGGCGGGCGGGACCGCGCCGCTGGTGGCTCCGGAGACCACGATGCGACCGCCCGGCCTGAGCGACTTGAGCGAATGGTCCCAGGTGGCCTGGCCGACGGTCTCCATGACCGCGTCCACCCGCTCGGGCAGCCGCGCGCCCGTCTCGAAGACCTGGTCGGCGCCCAGCTCGCGGGCCCGCTCGCGCTTCTCCTCCGACCGGCTGGTCGCCCAGACCCGGAAACCGCCCGCGCGGCCGAGCGCGATCAGCGCGGTGGCGACGCCGCCGCCGGCGCCCTGCACCAGCACGGTCGAGCCCGGTTCGAGCCCGGCCTTGTCGAACAGCATGCGGTACGCGGTCAGCCAGGCCGTCGGCAGGCAGGCGGCCTCCTCGAAGGTGAGCGCGGCCGGCTTGGGCACGAGGTTGCGCCGCGGCACGGCTACCCGCTCGGCGAACGTCCCGTCGTGCACCTCCGACAGCAGCGAGCGCCTGGGGTCGAGCGTCTCGTCCGCGCCCGTGCCGATGACGGCGTGCACGATGACGTCGTTGCCGTCCTCGTCCACGCCGGAGGCGTCGCAGCCGAGCACGATCGGCAGGCGGTCCTGCCTGATGCCCACGCCCTTGAGCGTCCACAGGTCGTGGTGGTTGAGGGCGGCGGCGCGTACCGAGACGGTCGTCCAGCCGTCGGGCGCCTTCGGGTCGGGGTGCTCACCGAGCGTCAGCCCGGCGAGCGGATTGTCGGGATCGGTCTGTGTGGCGGTTACGGCGAACATGGCCGCACCCTACTAACCGACCCGCCGCCGCCCGCGACACCGCCCCGCCGCTCACCGCCGGACCGTCACCCGGATCCCCGCCAGGGCGCGGCGCCGGAACTCGTCGGAGCCGGCGACGGCGACCTCCACGTCCCCCCGGCACGTCCACTCCCCCGGACGCCCGCGCCCCTCGATCACCTTCGGCAGCCGGGCCTTCCTGACGCAGTCGGGCGTGGGCGCCAGCACGACCATCTCCCGCACTCCCCCGCCGAACCAGAGCTGCGGCCCGGCCGGCCCCTCCTGGGTCACGGCCCCCGGACGGGCCAGCCGCACCGATCCCTCGCCCGACAGCACCAGGTAGCCGTCCCGGGTCACCTTCCCGTGCAGCTCCCGCGCCAGGGCCGCGCGCTGGTCGAAGGTCAGCCCCTCACCCCTGTCCTGCATCGCCACCCGCCAGCGTCCGAACGCGAAGAGCAGCACCTGCCCGCTGCCCCCGCCGGGCTGAGGCGGCCACAGGGTGACGCCGGGGCCGTAGCTCCGGATCGGCCGGCCGCCGCCGGTCACCTCGGCGATCCCGTTGTACGGCACGCTGAACTGCCGGAACCGCCCGTCGATCCACGCGCCCTGGAACGGCCGCACCCCCAGCTCGTTGAGGTCGAGGTCGGCCGGGTAGCGCACCTCGGCCTTCAGCCCGTCGGGGAAGACGACGTCGATGATCTCGTCGTGGCCCTTGGTCCTGGCCGGGATGCGCAGGGCGTTGGGGCCGTTCTCGATCCTGGTGAGGGAGCGGATGGGCGTGGTGGCGGACGGCGCGGGCGGCTGCGGCCCCGGGTCGCGGCTGAGCAGCAGGCTGACGGCCGGGACCACCAGCAGAGCCAGCACCACCGCGAGCCCGATCCACCGGCGGCGGCCGCGCCCCCCTGCCTCGATGACGTCGAACTGGTCGGACACGACGTGCCTCGCCGGGTTAGTGCGGGTTGCGCCCTTCACCCCCAGTTCAATTGAGCGACATCCGCCCGCGCAAGCCCTCGAACCCGGCGAAGTCGCCGCACGAGGTCACAACTTCACAACCTCGGCCGGATCACCAGGTGGCCACGTTGGGCCCGTCGCCCGCGACCAGGGCGACCCGCTGCCCCACGAGCTCCCGGGACATGGCGTCGGCCAGCAGCTCTGGCTCCAGCACGTGCGCGTGCGCCCGCCCGCCGGACGGCAGGTCGACGACGAGGATGCCCTTGTCCGGCTCGCCGTCCGGGCCGTGCGCGACCGTGTAGCCGGCAACGGTGGCGGGCCCCGCGTACGAGCCCACGACGGGCACCCCGGCCGCCGTGAACACCGGGACGGCGTCCCCGGGCGGCCCGCCGGGCTCGCTGGACCACACCGCGTACGTGTGCTTCGTCAGGTGCATCCCCACGCCGGTCACCAGCCCGTGGCCCGGCTGCGCGCGCAGCAGCCCGGCCATCGTGGCCGTCGAGTGCAGCACGTAGTCGCTGGCCGGGCCGCCGGCGTACGGCAGGCCGCCGGTGACCGTCAGGCCGCGCCGGTCGTAGGGGTCGAGCCCGATCGCGTCGCACGCCTGCCGCAACGCGACGGCGAAGCAGCTGTACAGGTCGAGGGCGTCCATGTCGGCGAGAGCGAGCCCGGCGCGCCGGAAGGCGGCCTCGGCGGCGGCCCCGATCGCCTGCGACGAGCCGAGCGCGGGCCGCGCCGCCACCTCCCAGGTGTCCTCGGCGTACGCCCAGCCGCGCAGGTGGACCCGCCGCTCCTGCGGCACCCCCAGCCGGTCGGCCAGCTCCGCGCAGGCCAGGACGACGGCCGCCGCCTGGTCGACCTCCATGACCGCCACGGTGTTCCTGGTGTACGGCCAGCCGACGAACCGGTTGCCCTTCACCAGCTCCTCGGGCGTGCGCACGGCCCGCCGCCACGCATGCGGGTTGGCCGCGGCCACCTCCGTCATCGGCGCCATCATCCGGCCCCGGTCGAGCATCTCCTCCTCGACCGTCATCCCGGCGGCCGCCCGGCGCGCGGTCTCCATGATCGCGTACGTGTGCACGGGCAGGAACAGCTCATGAGCCAGCTCGGCGGGGTGCGGGGGCCGTTCCCAGCCGTAGGGCGGCTTGGGATCGGCGGCGTGGCTCCACGGCACGTGCTCGCCCGCCCGCCGGTAGGCCCGCCGGGTGGCCAGCGCCTCGGCCCCGGTGATCAGCGCGCAGTCCAGGTCGCCCGCCGCGATCCGGGCCGCGGCCGCGCCGATGAGGAGCTGCGGAGCCGTGCCGCTGACCTTGGAGTAGGCGGTGTGGCTCGGCGTGGCGCCCAGGCGCTCGGCCAGCCGCCCGGTGGGCGAGTCGTACTGCCAGGAGTCGGTGTGCACGATCTGGATCGAGTCGAGCCGTCCGGGGGGCAGCCTGGCGTCCTCGGCCGCCTCGCGGGCGACCGACTCCCACAGATCGAGCGGTTCCGGGCCGGGCTGTTCGCGGACGGTGCGTTGTGCGATGCCGATGAGACAGGGGGTGCGTGGATCCATACGGACATCTAACCAGAACAACATTCGGTTGATAAGCAGGGGCGTTTGATAATCAGCGTTACCGCTGTTGCTGCAGACTCATCGTCGCGGCTCTGACCTGCGAGAATGCCCTTTTTGAATACATGCAATTTCGCTATTTCCATAACGAAACGGAACCGGGGCCGACCTTTTCGCGTCGCTTTCTGGCTGACGGGTTGCGCCATTCATTAGCGTTCTCAACGTTTTCCTGGCCCACCGGGGCGCAGCACCCCGCTCTGGGCCGCCGAGAACCGAGAGGAGTTCCATGTTTTCCCGAGCAAGGCGCATCGCGATCCCCCTCACCGCGCTGGTGACCGCCGCTCTGGCCGCCGGCCCGGCCACCGGCGCCGCGGCGGAGGCGGCCTCGGCCCCCGACGTCGTGTCCAGGAACGCGGCGACCCCCGCCGAGCAGGCCGTGCAGTTCTGGACGCCCGACCGCATCAGGCTCGCCACCGACTACGACGGCGCGCTCGACGTGTCGTCCAGGGGCGTCAAGGTCGGCAGGGGCGGCAGGGGCGGCAACCAGACGCCCGACGGGCCGCCAGGATCGGTCCCGCCGATCGGCGGGGAGAAGGCCAAGGCCGGCAAGAGCAGGCAGGTCAACCTGCCCAACACGGTCGGCCGGGTGTTCTTCACGCTGCCCAGGACCGATCCGCGCAACCCGAAGAACTGGCGGTACTGCTCGGCCAGCTCCGTCCAGGGCAAGTACCGCAACCTGGTGGCGACCTCCGCCCACTGCGTCTACGACACCCGGCAGAACACCTTCTACGACAACTGGATCTTCATCCCGTCGTACTGGGACGGCGACAACGTGTGGGAGGGCAAGGCGCCGTACGGCATCTACGCCGCCAAGACGTTCAACGCGCACGACGACTTCGTGGTGAAGGAGGACTACGACTTCGACTACGCGTTCGTCAACGTCTACAACGGCATCAAGGTGAGGTGGGAGAGGACCGGCAACCGGTGGCACTGGACCGTCAGGAACGCCGGCCGCCTCGGTGACAACGTCGGCGGCCAGGGCTTCACCTGGAACCGCAGCACGAAGCTGAACGTGTTCTCCTTCGGCTACCCGGCCGGCGGGCACCCCGACGGCGACAAGCCGTACACCGGCCGGACCATGAAGTGGTGCTACGGCAGGACGGCTCCGATGCCCGAGGCCAGGAGGTACGACCTGCAGGAGCAGATCGGCTTCAGGTGCTCCTTCACCGCCGGCGCCAGCGGCGGCCCGTTCATCTACGACTACCGGAACTCCTCGCGCACCGGCTACCTGGTGGGCGTGAACAGCGTCGCGTGGGACACCGACGGCAACGACCGCTACGACCACATCTCGTCGCCGTACTTCAACACCGACACCTACGACGTCTACAAGGCCGCCGCCAACCGCTGGACCGGCGACATGCCGTGATCCGGCCCGGCAGTCCAGGCCCCGGATCCTCCTCGGCGGGATCCGGGGCCTTCCCGTCCCGGTGAGCCCCGTTCCGGTCAGACCGTCCTTCAGACGCGGAAGACCGGGCCCGTGGCGACGGCGAGGGCGCAGGCGTTGGGGAAGGTCTGCGAGTAGCGGTAGTGGTCGCCGTCCCAGACGCCGTCCGCCCGTACGTCCACCGGCTCGTAGTCGGCGGTGCAGGAGACCCCCGTACGGCCGCTCAGACGGGCCGGGTTCCCGCCCACCTGTTCGAGAGCGGAACAGGCCGCGACCTGCCCCGGCGCGACCCGGCCGGGGGTGCACTCCAGCACGCCCTGCCGATCTCCGACGCTGATCCGGAAAAGCCTTTGGTCCTTGTGCGACGTCCGGACATCGGGCGGTCCGGTCGTGGCGTTCGCCACTGGAGCGGCGGCGAATGCGGCGCAGGAAAGCGCGGCGACACAGAGAATTCGGTGCATAGGCGCAGCCTCTATCAGCCCTCTGACCTGCGGCAACGACCGACACGCGTGATCATTTACGCGTATCGGGAGGGATCGGCTGATGGTGTCCTTATCGCACACGGTGCACTCTTGATCAGGTAACGAATCTCTATCCGGGCTGCAATACAGGCAGTTGATCTGGAAAAATCCACCCTTACGACCCTAAGAAAGGCATTTCATGATCTCCCGGGCCAGGCAACTGGCGGCGGCCGCCCTGGGCGGCGCGCTGCTGTTGCTGCCTGCCTTCACGGGGATCGCGAACGCCGCGCCGGCGAGCCGGGTCTTCGGCGTCACGCTGGCCAGGACCGCCGCCGACATGAAGAAGGTCGCCGACTACTGGCGTCCCGACCAGCTCAAGCAGGCCGACAGCTACAGCCCCGCCACGCCGGGCGCGCAGGCCGCCCCGACGTCCTCGGCCGGCGCCGTCTCCGGGCCCGCCTCGCCCGTGACCACGGCGCGGCGGACGTCCGCGACGCAGGGCATGGCGCCCGTGCCGCCCAAGCGGGGCGGCGCCGGCAAGACCATGGGCAAGGTCTTCTTCAAGTTCGGCGCCAAGCAGTACTGGTGCTCGGCCAGCGCGGTCGCCTCACGGAACCGCAGCGTCGTGGCCACGGCCGGCCACTGCGCGTACGACTCCCGCCAGGCCAAGGCCGCCGAGTACTGGATCTTCGTCCCCAACCCCGGCCCCAACGGCGAGACGCCCGACGGCATCTACGTGGGCGCCGCGCTCAGCATGCACGAGGACTGGTCCGGCAAGGGCGACTACGACTTCGACTACGCGTTCGTCACCGTGCACCGCGGATTCGTCTGGGAGCAGGCCAAGGACGGCACGTACACGATGAAGGACGTCGGCCGGCTCCAGGACAACGTGGGCGGCCAGGGACTGGAGATCAACAGGAAGCCGGCGGCCGCCACCATGACGGCGTTCGGCTTCCCGGCCGGCGTGCAGCCCGACGGCACCCGTCCCTTCGACGGCAAGACGCTGCGGTCCTGCCAGGGCAGCGTCACGTACTGGACCGTGGCTCCCGCGCTCGACCTGCAGAAGGGCGTCCGGCTCCAGCCGTGCGCCTTCAGCCCCGGCGCCAGCGGCGGCCCCTGGCTGGTGGACTACGACGCGGCCCGCGGGCTCGGCGAGCTGAACGGCGTCAACAGCCTGACCTGGAACGTGGACGCCAAGGGCGCCTACGACGCGGTGTCGTCGCCGTACTTCGACACGACCACCGCAGAGGTCTACCGACGCGCCGCCGCGCTCACCACGCCGTCAAATGTGACGTAAGTCACATGCAACCAGGTGATCACGGGACGTGATCAGCCGATCCATTGATCTCGGTACGGTAACGGGGACGCCTGGGAGCGCTGACACGATCTACCGAAAATTTCCATTCGCCCAGTCAGCGGTATAGGTTCCGGGTCGTCCGTTTGCTGAATTTCGGGGTGCAAGAGGCGCCTCCTCTCAGCGCAACTTGGAGTTACCTTGAAGCGAATCCTCCTCCCCGTCGGCGGCGCGGTCGTGGCGACCGGCCTTCTGGCCGCCGGGCTCTCCGCCACCGCCCAGGCCGACGGCGGTGTCTCCAACGACCCGATGGCCGGCAGCAACTCCCAGGCCGCCTCGATCGCCTCCTTCTGGATCGCCTCCAACGGCGCCGCCCTCCGCCAGGCCACGCAGTACACCTGGGACTCCAAGGAAGTGCGGAAGGTCGTCTCCAAGGGCGGCTACGACCCCGACGGCCGTCCCGGCATGACCGCGCCGACCGGCGCCCAGAAGGCCGGCGCGTCCCAGAACGTGAACCTGCCCAAGAGCATCGGCAAGGTCTTCTTCGTCGACGGCTCCGGCAAGTTCCGCTGGTGCTCGGCCACCTCCATCCAGTCGGGCAACCGCAACCTGGTCGCCACCGCCGGCCACTGCGTGTACGACACGGACAGCAACAGCGACACGCTGTCCAACTGGGTCTTCGTCCCGGGCTACTACCAGGGCAAGGCCCCCTGGGGCATCTACGTGGGCAAGCAGGCCTTCACCCACTACGACTTCGACAACTACGAGGACTACGACCGCGACTACGCGTTCGTCACCGTCTACAACGGCATCCAGTTCGACGGCGTGAAGCAGGTGGACCGCAAGGACTTCGAGCGCTTCAGCGGCCCGAAGCGCGCCTGGGGCGGCCACTACTACATCCTGCTGTCCAAGGACGCCGGCCGGCTCGGCGACGCCGTGGGCGGCCAGGGCTTCGCCTGGAACCAGCCGACGGGCAAGTTCGTCCGCACCTTCGGCTACCCGGCGGCCCCGCACCCCGACGGCAACAAGCCGTACAGCGGCGTCACGCCGAAGCACTGCTACGGCAAGACGACGGCCAAGACCGTGGGCGCGTCCTGGCTCAAGATCGAGGAGCACGTCGGCCTGAAGTGCGCCGTCACCCCCGGCTACGACGGCGGGCCGTGGCTGCTGAACTACAGCAACGCCAAGCGCCTCGGCTACGTGAACGGTGTCACCAGCACCTTCGCGGACCAGGACGGCAACGACCGCATCGACTACATCACCTCGCCGTACTTCGACGGCGAGACGGCGGCCGTGTACAAGGCGGCCACCAACTTCCCGTCGGGGAAGATCGTGGGGCCTAACGGAGAGCTCTACAAGTAAGCCCTCACCAGGGGAGAGAGGGCCCCGGCGTTGCTCCTTGCCGCCGGGGCCCTCACCTGTCCCCGCCTGTCCCCACCTGCTCCCCCGCGAAGCCGTGGCCACGGCCCTGGTGCCGTCTGTCGAATCCGCAGCGTTTCGGGGCGTGATTCGCCAGCCCTTGTGGCGCAAGATGTCGGTATGACCGAGGACCAGGACGAGCCCGCGACCGCTCCCGCCACGACGGCCCCGGAGGTCACCATCACCCTCGACCCCCACGTCAAGGCGTACGTCGACCGAGCCGTCGAGAACGGCGAGTTCGCGTCCGTGTCCGCGGCCTTCAACGAGGCGATGCTGGAACGCATGCGCCGCCGCCCCCGCGTCCGCAGCTGGTGACCACGCCGTCCCCGCGTCCGCAGCCGGTGACCACGCCGTCCCCGCGTCCGCAGCCGGTGACCACGACGGCCGCACGGCCGGCCCGCTGACTAGCGGACGGTGACGTGGTCGCCCGCCGGCGCCGTCACCGGCGAATGAGCGGCCAGGTAGCTCGCCAGCGCCCCGGTGTCGTCCGGCCCGCCGGTGTACGTGGTCGCCCCCTCCCAGCGCGGCCAGCCGTCGAAGCCCGCGATGAGGCTCCAGGCGCCCGCGACCTTGATCTCCTGCGTGGCGCTCACCGGCGCCCCGTCGAGCGTCATCGACATGACCTTCCCGCCGCCGAGGGTGTAGCGCAGCCCGGCGGACGGGGTCAGCACCCAGCCTGCCGGATTGGGCGTGGCCAGCAGAGCCTTGAGCTGACCGCCGGTCATGGTCTGGACCTCGATGGCCAGGCTGCGCGTCGGCCGCCAGCTCGGCAATCGGGCCCCCACTGGCCGTACGGGCGACGGGCCGTCGGCCTGGTTGAGCTCGATCTGCACCGAGTACTCACCCGGCTCCGGCGCCGACTCCCACGTGACGGTCTCCAACAACGCCCGGTGGACGATCAGCCACTTGGCCGGCACGACGAGCGTCTTCCACTCCCCTGCGCCGACGAGGCTGTACTGGATCGTCTGCTCGCCCGGCGGCAGCCCCTGGAAGTACCCGTGCACGTCGAAGCTGACCGGACACTTCGACGCGCTGGTGCGCTCGAACGCGATCGTCAGCTCGCCGACGTCCGGGGCTGCATGCGCCCCCGTGGCGATCTCCCGCGCCAGCCCTCACGCGGAACCGCGCGACACGAACGTCCCCCGCCCGTGGACGACGACCAGCAGGCCGCGCTCCGCCAGATCCTTGACCGCGCGGCGGACCGTCACCCGGGAGACGCCGTACTGGCTCGCCAGCTCCAGCTCGGCGGGCAGCTTGGCGCCGGGAGCCAGCAGGCCGGAGGCGATGTCGTTCTCGACGTCCTCCGCCACCTGCCGCCACACCAGGTTCGGCCCGACATGGTCGATGCGATCGCTTTTGTCCACCAAGGCCATAGAAAAACGCTAAGGGACGCAGAACCTACGAGGACAAATGACTACCTCGTTCAAGGTATGGAGAGGTCCTATCATGTCTAGTGCTTGTATCTTCCCGGCGATCCCCCCCGCGGGCCGCTGACGAGACGAAAGGAAGCACTCATGACAGACCTGTACGGCGGCAGCCTCGATGACGTGCCCTTCACCCAGCTCCGCGGCGACGGCCCACAGGGCGAGCACGTGGAGACCTGCGTCCTGATCGCCCAGATCCCCGGCATCGACGACGCCTACGCGCTCCGCGACTCCAAGAACCCCGACGCCGGGACGCTCCGCTTCACCGGCACCGAACTGCGCGCCGCCGGAATCGCCACCATCTAGCCGAGCCCGCCACAGCCGGCCCCTGCCCGAAATCAAGGCCCCAGGACCGAAACGAGCAGGGGCGGCGCCGCCGTCCACAGGAGAGCACCATGCACTGGCACGCCTACCTGTGGACCGGCAGCGGCGCCGAGCGCGCAAGAGAGGCCGAACGCCGCCCCGGCTCCCCCGAGTTCCCCGCCTCGCCGCTCCCCCCGATGCGTACGGGCGACTGGCTGGCCAAGCCGGCGACGCGCATCGCGGCCACGTTCGAGACCCCCGAGCCGGCGACCAGGTGGCTGGCGGCCGAGTACGGCAAGACGCGCGACCAGCTCCAACCGCCCGAGGGGATCCCTCTCGGGGAACGACTGGCGACGGCCCTCGACCTGCTCCCCCGAGGCGTCGACGTGCAGTGGGGCGAATGGCTCCAGAGCGGCCGGTTCCTGACGACCGGCGTGATCTGCTGCCCGAACCGGCACGTCTCCCATCCATGCCCGATCAACCGCCCCAACGGACGAAGGCCGCATTCAGCCCCATAGCACCCGATGTCTAGGGTGAGACCCATGCTGATCGACGCGGTGACCGACATCCTCCGCGAGACCGCCGAGATCGCGATCCTCCCCCGGTTCCGCGCCCTCGCCGCCGGGGACGTCTCGGAGAAGGCGCCGGGCGAAGTGGTCACCGTGGCCGACCGCGAGGCCGAGGAGCTGATCAGCCGCCGCCTCCGCGACCTCCTGGACGCCCCCGTCGTCGGCGAGGAGGCGGCCTCCGCCGACCCCGCGCTGCTGTCCGCCCTGCACGACGCCCCCACCGCCTGGCTGGTCGACCCCCTGGACGGCACGGCCAACTTCGTCGCGGGCCGCCCCGAGTACGCGGTGATGGCCGCCCTGGTCCGGTCGGGCCAGACGGTGGCGTCCTGGATCGTGCGGCCGGCCGAGGACGACGTCTACGTCGCCGAGCTCGGCTCCGGCGCCTGGCGGAACGGCATCCCCGTGCACCGCGCCGCGCCTCCCGCCGACCCCGCCCGGCTGCGCGGCGCCGTCCTCACCCGCTTCCTGGACGACGGCGCCAAGGCCCACGTGGCGGCGGCCGAACCCCGCTTCGCCGCCCTCACCCCGGGGACGAAGTGCGCCGGCGTCGACTATCCCCGCCTCCTGAACGGCGACCAGGACTTCCTGCTGTTCCACCGGACGCTCCCCTGGGACCACGCGCCGGGCGTCCTGCTGCTGACGGAGGCCGGCGGCGCCGCCCGCCACCTCGACGCCACCCCGTACAGCCCGTCCCTCCCCAAGCCGGGCCTGCTGAACGCAGCCGACGCAGCCTCCTGGCGGACGGTGCGCACCATCCTTCTCCCCTGACGCTCCCGGGTCGCGGCTGCCGCCGCCCCTCGCTTCGCCATGCCCAAAAACGACAAATACCCCAGACAGCCATATAGCACGCGGGGCAGGTTGCGCCGAAGCCACCCACAGAATCGGGCAGATTGTCGAATTCTGAGGGATCCTGACACGAACCTGAAGATCACCTGTGAGTGGCAGGCCGAGTTAGACGGATGGGACTCCAAAACGGTTCCTGTGATCTAGATCACATTCATCCGATCACACAGCGCAACCACCCGCTAACGGAACTTTCGTCCCGACCGCCAAATCCCCTCCAGGGCCAGCGAAAACATCACCTTCCGGTAACGTCACGACAAAGCCTCTGACAGATAACAGCACGGTAACGGGGGAAACGCCCCTTACCGATCCCCTCAGAACGGCTTTCACCTGCGGAGATCACTGGCTATGTTCCTTGCTATCCCTTTACTGACGCATGGGACGCATGTTGCGACCCACGACAGACCAAGGAGCAGTTCCCTTGAAGCGCATCCTCATCCCCGCCGGTGGCGCCATCCTGGCTACCGGCCTCCTGGCCGCCGGCCTCGCCGGTACGGCCTCGGCCGACAGCGACATCTCCACCGACGCGATGGCGGCGAGCGCGGCCAACGCGAAGGCGATCGCCCAGTTCTGGGCCGAGAACAACGGTGCCGCCCTCCGGGCCGCCACCGAGTCCAACGTCTGGGACAAGGCGGACGTCGCCAAGCTGCAGAGCAAGGGCGGCTACAGCGCCGACACCAAGCCGGGCACCACTGCCCCGATTGGTGAGGAGAAGAAGACCACCGCCAAGACGCAGAACGTCAACATGCCGAAGACCATCGGCAAGGTGTTCTTCGTCAACGGCAAGGGCGAGAAGAAGTGGTGCTCCGCCACCTCGCTCCAGTCGAAGTACCGCAACCTGGTCGCCACGGCCGGCCACTGCGTCTACGACACCGGCGCCAACGCCGACGTCATGTCCAAGTGGGTCTTCGTCCCCGGTTACTACCAGGGCAAGGCTCCGTGGGGCATCTACGTGGGCAAGCAGGCCTTCACCCACTACGACTTCGACGTGTACGAGGACTACGACCGCGACTACGCGTTCGTGACCGTGTACAACGGCGTCTCGCTCAGCGGCAAGACCACCAAGGTCACGCCGAGCGAGTACAAGTCGCACGTGGCCAAGGGCGGCGTCGGCTACGTCGAAGAGAAGACGATCACCAAGGAAGAGTTCGACGCCGGCTACGAGAAGTACGGCCAGGACGGCCCCTTCAAGTCGAAGGCTGTCGACCCCAAGGTCGAGACCGTTGCCAAGCCGGATGACGTGACGGCCAAGAACGTCGACGCCTACATCAAGGGCGAGGGCCCCACCAAGGGTGTCCAGCTCACCGGCGCCGAGGTCTACAAGTCGCAGTACACCGCGGCTCCGACCGGGTTCGACAACAACGCCAAGTTCGAGCGCCTGAGCACCGAGGTCCCCATCAGCAAGGAGGACTACGACTCGCTGAAGGCCGCCAAGGCTGACGGCAAGTTCATGGGCGAGGTCCGCGCCCAGCTCGGCAAGGACGGCAAGTCCGAGATCGCCTGGTTCAAGCAGCAGTTCTTCATCAAGAAGTGGATCAAGTCCACCGCTCAGATCAAGTACTGGGTCGAGGACTACTACGTCGTCGACATCTCCGCCAAGGACTACGGCCGCCTCGGCGACAACGTCGGCGGCCAGGGCTTCGCGTGGAACCAGCCCACCGGCAAGGACGTCCGCGTGTTCGGCTACCCGGCCTCGGCGCACCCTGACGGTCACAAGAACTACACCGGCGTCACGCCGAAGTGGTGCTACGGCAAGACCACCAAGAAGCTGGTCGGTTCGGCCGCCAAGAAGATCGAGGAGCACGTGGCGCTCAAGTGCGCCATGACCGAGGGCGCCGACGGTGGCCCTTGGCTCCTCAAGTACAGCAACGCCAAGCGCCTGGGCTACCTGAACGGTGTCACCAGCACCTTCAACGACCAGGACGGCAACAACCGCGTGGACTACATCTCCTCGCCGTACTTCGACGGTGAGACGAACGTCGTCTACAAGGCCGCTGCCAACGTTTGGTCCGGCAAGATCGTCTGAATGACGGCTTCCGACGGGCGGTCCTGACCGCTCGTATGAACCGTCAGCAACCGAAGGGCCCGGCATCCGCCGGGCCCTTCGGCCTTTCCGGGCCGGAATGTGAAGGCGTTTGGACGCATGCGACGCCGAAACGGTGCCATCAACCTAATGTGATCTGCGTCACACTCCCCGAGCGGCCCGGATCAAGGACGACCGCGAGCCCCGCTGAACCGGCTCACACCTTCTTTATGTTGATCAGGGCAAACAGCCTGAAGCCCGACTTCCGCCGACTCCTACGCAACAGGGACCTAAACATCACAGAACGATAACGCCCGGCTTGTCGCATCTTTTCCTCTCAAAGCGGCTACCCGAGCTCAAGATCGACACTGTATGTTCCTGGCTATCCCTTTACTGACGCATGGGACGCAAGAGGCGTTCCACGACAGCGCAAGGAGTTACCTTGAAGCGCATCCTCCTCCCCGCCGGTGGCGCCATTCTGGCCACTGGTCTGCTGGCTGCCGGTCTCGCCGGTGCCGCCCAGGCCGACCCGGACGTCGACGCTGCTGCTCTGGCTGCCAGCCAGCAGAAGGCCGCCGAGATCCTGGACTTCTGGACCAAGTCCGACAACGCTGCCCTGCGGCAGGCCACGGCCTACTACTGGGACAACAAGGACGTCAAGAAGATCGTGCAGAAGGGCGGGTACGTCGCTGACGGCAAGCCCGGCTCCACCCCGCCGATCGGCGCCGAGAAGACCACCACGGTCAAGTCGCAGAACGTGAACCTGCCGAAGTCCATCGGCAAGGTGTTCTTCGAGGGTCGCGACGGCAAGCTGTACTGGTGCTCCGGCACCTCCATCCAGTCGAACTACCGCAACCTGGTTGCGACGGCTGGTCACTGCGTGTACGACATCGCCGCCAACGACGAGGTCGTCTCCCGCTGGGTGTTCGTCCCGGGTTACTACCAGGGCAAGACCCCGTGGGGCATCTACGTCGGCAAGCAGGCCTTCACGCACTACGACTTCTCGAACTACGAGGACTTCGACCGCGACTACGCGTTCGTCACCGTCTACAACGGTGTCCACGGCGCTGCGGGCAAGGTCTCGCAGGTCAACAAGAGCGAGTACGAGGCCTACAAGGGTCCGAAGTACGTCGACGAGAAGACGATCACCGCGGAAGAGTACGCGGCCGGTGTCAAGCAGTACGGCGAGAACGGCCCGTTCAAGTCCAAGGCTGTCGACCCCAAGATCGAGACGGTTGCGAAGCCGTCCGACGCGGCTGAGAACATCACGAAGTACCTCGCTCCCGAGGGCTACAAGGGTGTCAAGCTGACCGGCGTCGAGGTCACCAAGAGCACGTACGACGCTGCTCCCGACAGCCTCGAGAACAACGCCAAGTTCGTCGGCATGACCGGCAAGCCGATCTCGATCAGCAAGGAAGACTACGACCAGCTGGTCAAGGACAAGGGCGACGGCAAGTTCCTCGGTGAGCTCACCGTCACCAAGGACGCCAACGGCAACGTCACCGCCTGGTTCAAGCAGCAGTTCTACATCAAGAAGTGGGTCAAGAGCACCGCTCAGACCCGCTACTGGGTGGAGAGCTACTTCGTCAAGGAGTACGCGCTCACCGACGCCGGTCGCCTCGGCGACAACGTCGGCGGCCAGGGCTTCGCGTGGAACCAGCCGACCGGTAAGTACGTCCGTACCTTCGGCTACCCCTACGCCAAGCACCCCGACGGCTCCAAGCCCTACTCCGGCGTTACGCCGAAGTGGTGCTACGGCAAGACCGGCGCGAAGGCGACCAAGGTCCCGAGCCTGAAGATCGAAGAGCACGTGTCGCTGAAGTGCGCCGTCACCGGCGGCTACAACGGCGCCCCGTGGCTCCTCAAGTACAGCAACGCCAAGCGCATGGGCTACGTCAACGGCGTGACCAGCGTTCTGTACGACACGGACGGCAACGACCGCTGGGACTACATGTCCTCGCCGTACTTCGACGGTGAGACCAACTCGGTCTACGCCGCCGCGGCGAACGTGTGGTCGGGCACCATCCTTCCGAAGGCCGACAGCTGATCTTCGGACGGAAACCGGGCTGAGGGTCCAAACCTCCGCTCAACCTAGCTTCACCCGAAGGGCTCGGCATTTGCCGGGCCCTTCGGCCTTTTCTGGCGAAAACTGAGACGATCCCTTACCAGAGCGACAAGAGGGTCGATAGGGTTTTGACGCCCTTCTTGACAACTTCGTGGAGCCTCCCTTGAAGCGCCTGCTCATCCCCCTCGCCGCCGCCGGCTTGAGCGCCGCACTCCTTGCCCAGCCGTCCAGCGCCGCCCCCGACTGGGTCAGCGACAACCTGATGCCCAAGCCCGCCGACGCGTACAGCACCGCCAAGTTCTGGCTGGGCGCGAACGGCGCGGCCCTGCGCAAGGCGACGCAGTACTACTGGGACGCCAAGAACGTCTCCAAGCTGGTCGCCACGCAGAGCAAGGACGGCGCCCCCGACGGCAAGCCCGGCCTGACCGCTCCCACCGGCACGCCGAAGCCCACGGCCAGCAAGAACGTCAACCTGCCCAAGACCATCGGCAAGGTGTTCTTCGTCGACCACGCGGGCCGCTACCGCTGGTGCTCGGCCACCTCCATCCAGGCCCGCCACCGCAACCTCGTGGCGACCGCCGGCCACTGCGTGTACGAGACCGGCAAGGACGTCTACGCCAAGTGGATCTTCGTGCCCGGCTACTACCAGGGCAAGGCTCCTTGGGGCGTCTACGTCGGCGCCTACGCCTTCACGGCCTACGACCTCGACACCTACGACGACTATGACGGCGACTTCGCCTTCGTCGCGGTCCACAACGGCTTCTCGTTGACCGGCAGCAAAGAGGTCAGCAAGAGCGAGTTCACCGCGTGGGGCGGGGACAAGTGGATCGACCAGGAAGAGGTCAAGAAGGACGAGTACGACACCGGTCGCGAGAAGTACGGCTCCGCGGGACCGTACTGGTCGAAGGACTTCGACGTCACCCCGGAGAAGGTCGGCCATGACTACAAGGGCGACAAAGCCCTGACCAAGGTCGAGGTCACCGAAGCCGACTACGACAAGGCCCCGAAGGGCACGGCGGACGACAAGAACGGCGAGCAGTACGAGAAGGTCGGCCCCACGTCCATCAGCCAGGAGGCGTACAAGAAGCTCGCGGCTGACAAGGCGGACGGCAAGGTTCTCGGCAAGCTCACCGTCACCAAGGACGCCAACGGCAACGAGACCGGCTGGTTCGAGACGCACTACTACATCAAGCAGTGGGTCAAGGCGGGCAAGACGGTCCGCTACTTCCGCGACCACTACTTCATCGGCGTCGCCAAGGACATGGGTCGGCTCGGGGACGTCGTCGGTGGGCAGGGGTTCGCGTGGAACCAGCCGCGCGGCCAGAAGGTCACCGTCTTCGGCTACCCCGCCGCCCCCCACCCCGACGGCGACAAGCCCTACACCGGCGTGACCCCCAAGTGGTGCTCCGGCACGACCGGCACCAAGACGTACCAGGTCAACACCTTCCGGGTCGAGGAGCACCAGGTGCTCAAGTGCTCCATGACCCCCGGCGCCGACGGCGGCCCCTGGCTCATGAAGTACGACAACGGCAAGCGCACCGGTTACGTCAACGGCGTGACGAGCATGTTCCACGACCAGGACGGCAACGACCGGATCGACTTCGTCAGCTCCGCCTACTTCGACGGCGAGGTGGCCGACGTCTACAACAAGGCCAACTACGCCGAGACCAAGAGCATCGTCGGCCCGAACGGCGAACTGCTCAACTGACGACGCCGAAGCCCCGGGCCCGCCGAAGGGCGGCCCGGGGCTTCACCCGCCAGAAAAGCCACCCCAGAACCGGTCCCGCAAACCGCCCGGAGACCGGCCTCGGAAACCACCCGCAAACCACCCGGAAACCGGCCCCGGAAGCCACCCCGGAACCGGTCCCGGAGCCGTCACACGGACGTGAGCTCGCGCGTACGCTCCCGCAACGCCATCACGGCCCGCTCGTTCTTGTACGGCTCCAACCGCCGCCGCAGGTCCGCCGCGTACGACCGGGACCGCGCCGACTGCAGCTCCCCCGCCAGCGCCAGCGCGTTGCCCGCCGCCTGGCAGGCCTCCTCCAGCTCGCCGCTCTCCAGCAGCCCGGCCGCCAGCAGGGACAGGTTGAACATCCGCCCCCGCACGTACCGGGTGTCCATGTCGAGGGAGCGCCGCGCCAGCCGCACCGTGCGCTCGCCCTCCCCCAGGTCGCGGAAGCAGTGGGCGAACTTGGCCGACAGGTAGGCCTCGTCGAAGTAGCTGAGCCAGCGCGGCTCCTCGGTGGGCCTGCGGGCGTCGAAGGCCAGCTCGGCCTGGTGCAGGGAGGCCCCGCAGGATCTGGGGTCGCCGAGGCCCGCGTGCGCGTGGGCCTCCAGGACCTGCGCGGAGGCCAGCAGGGTCTGGACGCCGGCCCGCCGGGCCGCGAGCTGGGCGGCCCTGGCCAGGTCGAGGGCGTGGGCCGGCTGGCCCATGTAGATCGCCTGGTGGGCCATGCCGGCCAGGATCTCGCCGCCCAGGGTGTGGTCGTCGGCGCCCCTGGCCAGGCGGAGGGCCTGGATGAGGTAGCGCTGGGCCAGGCCGTGCTGCTCCATGTCGTAGGCCATCCAGCCGGCCAGGCGGGTCAGCTCGGCGGCCGCGACGGCCAGTTGCTTGCCGGTGGACTCCCCGTAGCTGCCGTCTTTCAGCAGGGGGGAGACGGCGGTGTCGAGGTACTTCACGACGGACGAGCGCACCCGGCCGCTGCCGAAGCGGTTGTCGAGCTCGCCGAAGGACCGGGTCACCTCGTGGATCGCGGCGATGTCGGCCCTGCCCACCCGGCGCGCCCCGGTGCCGCTGGGACGCCCTTCTGGAGGCGCCGTCAGCCAGCGGATGGCTCCGACGGATCCTGCGCCGATCGCGAAGGTGGAGTCGATCAGAAACCTCCGCCTCTCCACGTCGGCCCGCCACAACGCCGTCACGGTCGCGACCCCCTCCTGCCACGTGTGGGTGAACTCCTGACCGAGATCGAGGGGCGTGACGTTGGTCGGCATGCCCAGGTCCTCCGAGCTCACCGGGCGGCCGAGCCGCAGCGCGAATATCTCCGTGAGCAGGCACGGGACGGGATCCCGTGGCTTCTGACCCCCGATCCACCGCAGCACAGAGCTGTGGTCGTACTTCAGACCCGGGGTGCCGCGCGCGGCTCCCAGGTCGTTGAGGCGCCTGGCCAATCCCTTGTGGGAGAAACCCGCCTCCGCGATGAGCTGCTGGAGCAGTCGGTTAGGCTCGCGTTCCATCGCTCTCCTCGTCACAGGAGTCGGCGCCCACATCCTTACAGAGAGCTATTTTTATAGCACGTTGCGTAAAGGGTTTTCGACAGTTCCCAAAGGTCACGCGAACTCCATCGCAATCCCTTCGCCAGTCCTGCTCGGGCTCAGGATCTGGAACCGGCTCACCTGGACGGGGAACTCACCTACCCATGCGGCGGGCGGGAAACCGCAATGCCCTCTGACCTGGGCGGAAGCGGGAGAACGAGCGAGCGGGGGCCGACCGGCCCCCGCTCGTGACGGTGGATCAGGCGCGCGCGACGCCGTCGGCGCGGGCCTGGGCGGCCACGGCGGCGGTCACCGCGGGGGCCACCCGCCGGTCGAACGGGCTCGGGATGACGTACGTGGCCGAGAGGTCGTCGCCGACGACGGCGGCCAGCGCCTCGGCGGCGGCCACCTTCATGTTCTCGGTGATCGTCGTGGCCCGCACGTCGAGGGCGCCGCGGAAGACCCCCGGGAAGGCCAGGACGTTGTTGATCTGGTTGGGGAAGTCGGAGCGCCCGGTGGCGACCACCCTGGCGTGCCTGGCGGCCACCTCGGGATGGACCTCCGGGGTGGGGTTGGACAGCGCGAAGACGATGGCGTCTGGCGCCATGGACGCGATGGCCGCCTCGGAGACGGTCGAGCCGGACAGCCCGAGGAAGACGTCGGCGCCGGCCAGGGCCTCCTCGGTGGAGCCGGTGTGGCCGGCCCGGTTGGTCTCGCGGGCCAGGGCCTCCTTGACCGGGTTGAGCCCTTCGCGGCCCTCGTAGATCATGCCCTTGGAGTCGGCGACCGCGATGTCGCCGATGCCGGCGCCCAGCAGGATGCGGGTGACGGCGACGCCGGACGCGCCCGCGCCGGCCACGACGGCCCGCAGGTCGCCGAGCGCGCGGCCGGTCAGGCGGGCGGCGTTGCGCAGGGCGGCCAGGGCGACGATGGCGGTGCCGTGCTGGTCGTCGTGGAAGACGGGGATGTCGAGCAGGTCGCGCAGCCGGTCCTCGACCTCGAAGCAGCGCGGGGCGCTGATGTCCTCCAGGTTGACGCCGCCGAACGACGGCGCGAGGCGCACGACGGTCTCGACGAGCGCGTCGACGTCGGTGCAGTCGAGGCAGATCGGGACGGCGTCGACGTTGCCGAACTCCTTGAACAGCAGCGCCTTGCCCTCCATGACCGGCATGGCGGCCGACGGCCCGATGTCGCCCAGGCCGAGCACGGCGGTGCCGTCGGTGACGACGGCGACCACGTTGGAGACCCAGGTGTAGTCGTTGACCAGCGAAGGCGTCTCGGCGATGGCGGTGCAGACCCGGGCGACGCCGGGCGTGTAGGCGAGCGACAGGTCGTCGGCGTCGCGGACGGGAATGGTCGAGCGGACCTCCAGCTTGCCCCCGCGGTGGAGCGCGAAGGCCGGATCGAGGTCGAGCGGTTCGACGGAAGCAGAAGCGGGCGTGGCAGACACAGCGACCCCTGTATTCATCGGAGCGGAAGAGACCTTCGGCGTACGAGCGCGAGTGGGCTGGCTTCGGTAGCTGCCAAGCTCCCCCTCGTCGGTCGTCTCTGAGGGGTTACGGGGGTCACCCGTCTCCCCATAGTGCCACATGGTGAGATGGTCGATGGTGTCGGAGCCGACGCCGTTCCGTTGACGCATTGTTAAACGCGGGATGACGGACCGCAGCTAAACCCCATTTAAACTGCACAAAACGCAAGTTACGTGGCATAACTCTTTCGAGGAGGCCGTACATGGCCCTCAGCCCCAAGGGCCGCCGTGGCTACGCTGTCGGCGCGCTCGCCCTGACCGCCGCTCTCGCCCTCAGCGCCTGTGGCAGCGACACCGGAGGCTCCTCCGGCAGCACGACCGGCGCGAGCGCCTCCGCGGCCGGCGGCGTGAAGCTCGTCCAGCCCGGCAAGCTCACGGTCTGCACGAACATCCCGTACGAGCCGTTCCAGTTCAAGGACGACAGCGGCAAGATCGTCGGGTTCGACGTGGACATCGTCGACCTCGCCGCCAAGAAGCTCGGCGTGACCCAGAACATCGTGGACATCGACTTCGCGGTGATCAAGAGTGGCGCCGCCATGGCCGCGGGCAAGTGCGACGTGGCCGCCGCCGGCATGACGATCACCGACGAGCGCAAGCAGAACATCGACTTCTCCGAGCCCTACTTCGACGCCACCCAGGCGCTGCTGGCCAAGAAGGGCTCGGGCGCCAAGTCCCTTGAGGACGTCAAGGCCAAGAACCTCAAGCTGGGCGCGCAGGCCAGCACGACGGGCCTCGACTACGTCAAGAAGCAGGGCTTCAACCCCACCGAGTACGCCGACTCGGCCAAGGAGCTGCTGGCCCTGCAGGCCGGGCAGGCCGACGTGATCGTCCAGGACCTTCCCGTGGTGCTGACCTGGCTGAAGAAGCCCGAGATCGCCGAGAAGTTCGAGCTGATCGCCAGCCTGGACACCGGCGAGCAGTACGGCATCGGCCTGAAGAAGGGCGCCGACCCGACCCTGCTCAAGACGATCAACGAAGAGATCACCAAGGCCAAGCAGGACGGCAACTACGAGAAGATCTACGTGAAGTGGTTCGGCAAGAAGCCCGGCGAGCTGGGCTGATCCATGGCCGACCAGCCGAAGATCGCTGAGCCCGGCCGTACCGGGCTCAGCCCTCGGAAGAAACAGCGGATCACGCGGGCCGTCCAGTACGTCGTGCTGGCCGCCGCGCTCGTCGCTGTCGTCCTGTACGCCGACTGGGCCAGCCTCGCCCAGAACTTCGCCAAGGTCGACGTGGCCAAGCAGGCCCTGCCCGACCTGTTCACGATCGCGCTGCGCAACACGATCATCTACACGGTGGGCGGTTTCGTCTTCTCGTTCGTGCTCGGGCTGCTGCTCGCGCTCATGCGGTTGTCGCAGGTGCGGCCGTACCGGTGGATCGCGACCATCTACATCGAGATCTTCCGCGGCCTGCCAGCGCTGCTCATCTTCCTGATGATCACCTTCCTGCCGCTGGCGCTGCCCGGGTTCGAGGTGCCGTTCGGCACGTACGGACAGGGCATCCTGGGCCTCGGCCTGGTCGGCGCCGCCTACCAGGCGGAGGTCTTCCGGGCGGGCCTGCAGGCGGTCCCCAAGGGCCAGACGGAGGCCGCCAGGTCGCTCGGCATGTCCGCGACCAGGGCGCAGGTGACGGTGGTCATCCCGCAGGCCATCCGCATGGTCATCCCGCCGACCACCAACCAGTTCGTGTCCCTGCTCAAGGACTCGTCGCTGGTGCTGTTCCTGGGCGTCTCCGGCGAGTACGTCGAGCTGGCCAAGTTCGGCAACGACCTGGCCTCCCAGTACGCCAACGCCACGCCCATCATGGTCGCCGGCGTGACGTACCTGATCGTCACGATCCCGCTGGGCTACCTCGCGTCCCGGCTTGAGGGGCGTAAGCGGAGGAGCCAATGACGCACGCCATCGAGCTACGAGAGCTGCACAAGTACTTCGGCAGGAACGAAGTGCTCAAGGGCATCGACATGACGGTCGAGCCGGGCCAGGTGGTGTGCGTCATCGGGCCGTCCGGCTCGGGCAAGTCCACGCTGCTGCGCTGCGTGAACCTGCTGGAGGAGCCCACCAAGGGCAAGGTG
The DNA here is from genome assembly GCF_044465345.1 of Nonomuraea sp. NPDC049684. Lineage (NCBI taxonomy): Bacteria > Bacillati > Actinomycetota > Actinomycetes > Streptosporangiales > Streptosporangiaceae > Nonomuraea > Nonomuraea sp. NPDC049684. The sequence goes on from NZ_JBITLO010000024.1 coordinate 130,857, forward strand.
TTCGTGCAGGGCGTGGAGGTGACCGACCCCGACGTGGACATCGACGCCGTACGACGCCGCATCGGGATGGTCTTCCAGCAGTTCAACCTGTTCCCGCACATGACCGCGCTGCAGAACGTCATGATCGCCCAGCAGCGCGTGCTGAAGCGCGGCAGGCGGGAGGCCGAGGTCGTGGCCCGGGAGAACCTGGAGAAGGTGGGCGTCGGCGCCAAGTGCGACTCCTACCCCACCCAGCTCTCCGGCGGGCAGCAGCAGCGGGTGGCCATCGCCAGGGCGCTGGCCATGAACCCCGACCTGATGCTGTTCGACGAGCCCACCTCCGCGCTCGACCCGGAGCTGGTCGGCGACGTGCTCACGGTCATGCGCAAGCTGGCCGAGGAGGGCATGACCATGCTCGTGGTCACCCACGAGATGGGCTTCGCCCGCCAGGTGGCCGACCGGGTGGTCTTCATGGACGGCGGCGTCGTCGTCGAGGACGGCGAGCCCGCCCAGGTGATCGGCGATCCGCAGCAGGAGCGCACCCGCGCGTTCCTGCACCGGGTGCTGCACCCGGAGGAGTGAGCCGTGCGGGCCCCCGGAGGCGCCGGGGGCCCGGCGACTCGTGTAATACTCCCGCATGGACCTGACCTCTTACGCAGAGTGGGCGGTCCGCCTGATCAACGATCCCGCCCCTCCCCCTGAGCTCACCGCCCTGCGCGCCGAGCTGGCCGCCGTGTTCGACGTCGCGGGCGACGCGCACGCCGTCGCCGAGCGCCTCAACGCCCTGCTCGTGCGCTATCCGGTGCACCCGCGGCTGTCGGACCACGACGGCCAGGGCTGGCACCTCCACCTGGCCGAGGACTCCGCCGCCAGCGCGGTGATGGGCCTGGCGGCCGTCGTCGCCGAGGTGGGCGCCGACCGGCTGGGCCGCTGCCACGAGCCGCGCTGCGCCCGCGCCTTCCTCGACACCTCCTCCAACCGCTCCCGCCGCTACTGCTCCCCCCGCTGCGCCACGCGCGCCAACGTGGCGGCCTACCGGCGCCGCAGGAGCGCCCAGGAGGGCTGAGGGGGCGTCGGCGTGGTCATCTGCGGCGTACCAGCGGCCAGTAACGCAGCACGACGCGCCCGACGATCTCCTCGACCGGCCCGAAGTCCCAGCTGTCGCGGCGGCCGCCGGCGCGCTGGTTGTCGCTCTCCAGCCACCAGCCGCCCTCGCCGTGCCACTGGGCGCGTTTCACGATGAGCTGATCGGGGTCGCCGGGCAGCCGGGCCACGACGAGGTCACCCGGATGGACGGCGGCTCCCCGGCGGACCAGGAGCCAGTCGCCGGGGACCAGCGCCGGACGCATCGAATCGCCCTCGACACGCACTCTCATGGGCAGAGACCCCCTACTCCACAGGCGTTGGGACCCGAGTAAGGTCGGTTGTGGACCAAGCTGATTCAGCATCAAGGAAGGACTTTCTGATGCTCGCACGACTGCTACGACCCAAGCATGTCGCTTCTGCCCACTGCGACCTGCCCTGTGGGGTCTACGACCCCGCCCAGGCCCGGATCGAGGCCGAGTCGGTCAAGGCGATCATGGAGAAGTACGAGGCCAGCGACGACCCGGTCTTCCGCACCCGCGCGCTCATCATCAAGGAGCAGCGGGCCGAGCTGGTCAAGCACCACCTGTGGGTGCTCTGGACCGACTACTTCAAGCCGCCGCACCTGGAGCAGTACCCCCAGCTGCACCAGCTCTTCTGGGAGGCCACCAAGCTGGCCGGCGCCGCGGCCGCCAAGGGCACCGTCGACGGCGGCAAGGCCGACGAGCTCCTGGCCAAGATCGACGAGATCTCCAAGATCTTCTGGGAGACCAAGGCCGCCTAAACGGCATAAAAGGCTCTGTGCGGTCCAGACCGCACAGAGCCTTTTCCGTTGATGGCGAGTCTGAATCCGCCAAGGACCTCCCGGGGGCGGTAAGTTGCAGTTGGCGTCGGAAACGCGAGGAGGAACGTGACCGAGGAAACCGAGACGCGTGCGGAGGGTGTAGCGGGCATCCGCGACGTGGTGAGCATCAGGCTCCCCGCCGCGAGTGCTTACCTGTCGGTGCTGCGCACGGCCACCGCCGGCCTGGCCGCCCGGCTTGACTTCACCCTGGACGAGATCGAAGATCTGCGCATCGCGGTCGACGAGGCGTGCGCCATGTTGCTGAGCGAGGCGGTTCCGGGCACCGACCTGACCGCCGAGTTCGAGCTGACCGGCGACGTGATGAAGGTCAGCGTCGAGGTGGCCACCGTCGGCAGCTCCGCCCCCAAGCGCGACGACTTCGCCTGGATGGTGCTGACCGCCCTGGCCGACGACGTCGACGCCGTGACCGACTCCCCCGACCGCATGGCGATCGTCCTGCGTAAGCGCCGAGGCGCAGCGAGGCCGGCGTGACGGAAAGGACTGGAGCCATGGCCACCAGCGAACACGCCGTGCCCGACAGGGTTCGCGCCCGCTTGCTCTTCGCCGAGCTGGCCGAGCTGGGTCCCGAGGAACCGCGACGCCAGCGCATCAGGGACGAGCTGGTCGAGCTTCACCTTCCGCTGGTCGAATACCTGGCCCGCCGCTTCCGCAACCGCGGCGAGTGGCTCGACGACCTCACCCAGGTCGCCACGATCGGGCTGATCAAGTCGATCGACCGGTTCGATCTCAAGCGCGGGGTGGAGTTCTCCACCTACGCCACGCCCACCATCGTCGGCGAGATCAAGCGGCACTTCCGCGACAAGGGCTGGGCGGTCCGGGTGCCGCGCCGCCTGCAGGAGCTGAAGCTCTCGCTGACGAAGGCGATCAGCGACCTGTCGCAGCGCGAGGGCCGCGCGCCCACGGTCGCCGAGCTGGCCTCCTACCTCAAGATGACCGAGGAGGAAGTGCTGGAGGGCCTGGAGTCGGCCAACGCCTACTCCACGGTGTCCCTCGACGCGCCCGACTCCGGCGACGACGACGCCCCCGCGGTGTCCGACTCGCTGGGCATCGTCGACGAGTCGCTGGAGGGCGTCGAGTACCGCGAGTCGCTCAAGCCGCTGCTCGAACGGCTGCCGCCGCGTGAGAAGCGCATCCTGCTGCTGCGGTTCTTCGGGAACATGACGCAGTCGCAGATCGCGACCGAGCTGGGCATCTCGCAGATGCACGTGTCCCGGTTGCTGGCCCGTACCCTCGCCCAGTTGCGCGAGGGGCTGACCGCGGAGGACTAACCGTCCCCGTAGAGAGCATGGGTGGTGGGGGGCGCGAGCAGCGCCACCAGCCCGGTCAGGGCGACCACGATCAGCGGCACGCCGATCAGTGGCTGGTCCGACTGGATGAGCGTGACCCCGACGGGCAGCAGGAAGATCTGTGCCAGCACGCCCGGCGACCTCCCCCACCGCTCTGCCCGCAGCAGGCCGCCCCAGGCGACCCAGAGCAGCCCGGCCCCGATCAGCAGCCCGAAGGCCGACTCCGCGATGGCCGTGGTGAGACTGTCAGGTGTGCTCACCACCGACTCCACCGCGACGTAGATCCCGAGCCCGAGCGCGATGAGCCCCTCCAGGGCCACGACGACGGCGGCGACGAGCAAACTCCACGGACGCTTCGACACAGCTGAACCCTATCCGCCCCCGGGTCCGGTCCGGCCGGGGATGTTCCCCCACCCCGAGCGGGTCGGCGATCAGCGACTACGCTGGCGATATGCGCGCAATGTTGCTGGTCAATCCCAAGGCCACCACCACCAACGCCCGCACGAGGGACGTGTTGATCCGCGCGCTGGGCGCGGCCGTGGAGCTGTCGGTGGAGGAGACCGGCTACCGGGGGCACGCCGCGACGCTGGCGGCCACGGCCCGCGCCAAGGGCTTCGACGTGGTCGCGGTGCTCGGCGGCGACGGCACGATCAACGAGACGGTCAACGGCCTGCTCAACCCGGTCAACGGCCACGACGTCCCGCCGGCCGACGATCCGAGCTCGGGCCGTCCCGGCCTCATCGTGATCCCCGGCGGCAGCGCGAACGTGTTCGCCCGCTCCCTCGGCCTGCCGAACGACCCGGTCGAGGCCACCGGCGCGGTCCTGGAGGCGCTGAGAGAGGACCGCCGCCGGACCGTGGGCCTGGGTCACGCGCTCTGGGAGGGAGAGAGCCGGTACTTCACGTTCTGCGCGGGCATGGGGTACGACGCCGAGGTCGTACGGGCCGTGGAGGGCCTGCGGGGCACGGGGCGCAAGGCAACTCCCGCCCGGTATGTGAACACGGCTCTGCGGCACTATCTGGCCACGGACAAACGGCACGCGCCGATGACCCTGACCGGGCCGGGCATCCCGGCCGCCGAGGGCGTGTTCATGGCGATCATCTCCAACACCTCGCCGTGGACGTACCTGGGGGCCAAGCCGGTGACGCCGACGCCGTGGGCGAGCTTCGAGACCGGGCTCGACCTGCTCGGGCTGCGGCGGATGGGGCCCGTCCAGATCGCCGGGCTGATCCGGCAGATCCTCACGGAGAGTGACGCCGTCCCGTCCGGGAAACACCTCGTCCAGTTGCACGACGAGGCCGAGTTCACCCTCGCCGCCGACCGTCCCGTGGCCTTCCAGCTGGACGGGGACTACCTGGGCGAACGCGAATCCGTAACGTTCCGGTCTACCCCGAACGCGTTACAAGTTCTGGTCTAGCTGGTTACATTCGGTCATTGTGTGACGCATCCGACATCCATAACCGCCAAAACTTCGCCCCAACCCCCTTGCGTGCACTCTCCGTGGCTGGAAGGCTCAAGACTGACGTCGGAACGTAGGACCTTTAACAACCCCAAGGCCCTCCGGTCGTCAGGCGGACAACCCCGGTCCAACACCTGGATCCGGGTAATTGTTCGCGCGAGTTAGTGAAACTCTTCACAAAGTAGTAGCCGCACGGAGCCGACCAAAGGTTCCATCTACTAAGGAGTGGACGCATGGACTGGCGCCACCGAGCTGCCTGCCGTGACGTGGACCCCGAGCTGTTCTTCCCGATCGGCAACACCGGCCCTGCCCTGATGCAGATCGAAGAGGCCAAGCAGGTCTGCCGGTCCTGCCCGGCCGTCGACGCCTGCCTGAAGTGGGCGCTGGAGTCCGGACAGGACGCCGGCGTCTGGGGCGGCCTGAGCGAGGACGAGCGCCGCGCACTCAAGCGCCGCACCGCCCGCGCCCGCGCCCGCGCCTCCGCCTGATCTGCCCCCTGATCCATCTCGCCTGATCTGTTCACCTCCGCTCGACCCTGCCTTCCCCGCAGGAGCCGCCCAGCTTGGCGTGATCGACGTTTCCGCCAAGACCCCGCCGCGTCGCGCACGCGGCGGCCAGGCTCGCACGGACCGGGCGCCGCCCTCGAAGACGGTCGCCCGGCCCGGCGGACTCTCAGGCGGACGGCAACGGGATCGACAACCCGACGTGCGTGCCGCCGCCCTCCCGCGGCTCGATCGTGAGCTTGCCCGACAGCTCCCCCTCCACCAGCGTGCGGACGATCTGCAGCCCCAGACTGGTGGACTTGTCGAGGTCGAAGTCGGCGGGAAGGCCGCGCCCGTCGTCCCAGACGGTGACGTTCAGCCGGTCGGGGGCGGGCTCGACCAGCACCTCCATCCGCTTGGGGCGCCCGTGCTGCAACGCGTTCTGCAACAGCTCGGTCAGCGCCATGGCCAGCGGCGTGGCGATGAGCGAGGGCAGCACGCCGAACGCGCCCACCCGGCGCGGCGTGACCGCCGCCTCGGCCGCCGACACCTCGCCCGCCATCGCGATCACCCGGTCGGCGATCTCGTCGAAGTCGACGAACTCCTCCGGCGCGTGCGACAGCGTCTCGTGCACGATGGCGATCGAGCCGACGCGGCGCACGGCCTCCTCCAGCGCCTCGCGGCCCTCGGGCACCTGGAGCCGCCGCGCCTGGAGCCGCAGCAGCGCGGCGACCGTCTGGAGGTTGTTCTTCACGCGGTGGTGGATCTCGCGGATCGTGGCGTCCTTGGTCATCAGCTCGCGCTCGCGCCGCCGCAGCTCGGTGACGTCCCTTATGAGGACGAGCGCGCCGATGCGGCCGCCGCCGACGATCAGCGGGATGGCTCTGAGCTGCACGATCGTGCCGCCCGACTCGACCTCGGTCTCCTTGGCCGCGCGCCCGCTGGCCACGATCATCAGGTCTTCGTTGATCGGCTCGTCGGAGTAGCACAGCGTCGCCGTCACCCGGCCCAGCTCGGCGCCGACCAGGTCGGCGTGCAGGCCCAGCCGCCGGTAGGCCGACAACGCGTTGGGCGAGGCGTAGGTGACCCGTCCGGCCCGGTCGAGCCGCAGCAGGCCGTCGCCGACGCGCGGCGAGCGGACCAGGATCGGCTCCTCCCCCGAGAACGGGAAGCGCCCCTCGGCGACCATCTGCGCCAGGTCGGAGGCGCTCTGCAGGTAGGTCAGCTCCAGCCGGGACGGCGTGCGGGCCGAGGACAGGTTCGTGGAGCGCTGGATCACCCCGAGGAAGCGGCCCTCGCCGTTGTCGACCGCCCGGCGCACCGGGATCGTCTCCTCGCGCACCGGGACGCCCGTGGACCAGTCGGGATCGCCCTCGCGGCAGATGCGGCGCTCGTTCCAGGCGGTGTCGATGAGGTGGCGCTCGCCCTTGGCGGCCACGCTGCCGACGATGTCGTCGTGGTAGACGGTGGGGCCGGTGGTGGGGCGCATCTGGGCGATGGCGATCCAGCCGTTCTCACCGAGCAGCGGCGCCCACAGGATGAGGTCGGCGAAGGACAGGTCGGCCAGCAGCTGCCAGTCGGAGACCAGCGAGTGCAGCCAGTCGAGGTCCGCCTCGTCGAGTGCGGTGTGGCGGGCGACGAGGTCGCTGAGAGTCGGCACGAGTGCATCATGCGTGCTTTCGCCGCCAACAGCCAAACCGACCCCCTGATCGAATGCGCAGCTCCCGGCCAGGAAGGACGCGGCACGGGTGCGTCGCCGTGCACCCGGCGCCTCTTTCGGGGAATCTCGTACTGTGAGAACCGTCACACGGCGGGATCGCTCGATCCCCATGACGGCGCTTCACGGGCATTGCCGGAGGTGATCGACACGGGCGGGTGGCTCCTCGACGACGCGGGCCTGACACCGGCCTCGGTTGCGATCGCGCACGCAGCTGTGGATATCCTTCACAATCAGTCTGAGCTGCCCGGATTCGCGCGTACTTGGCGGTGTGCGCGCTCCGTGCGGATATGCCGTCCTCCCAGGTGGTTGACCGCTCGGGCCGATATGAGTTCCGATGATCTCGCGGTGATCAGACACGCCCTCACCGCCGTGCCAGAAGTGAAGGTGAGAGCGTGACCGACGACGGCCCCCGCGTTCCCAAGTACTACGACGTGAAACGCAGTCTTCTGGAGCTCACCAAGAGCCTGCCCGCGGGCACCGCCCTGCCTCCCGAGCGCACGCTGGCCGTGCGGTTCGAGACCTCGCGCACCACCGTCCGCCAGGCGCTGACCGAGCTGGTCGTGGAGGGCCGGCTGCTGCGCATCCAGGGCAAGGGCACGTTCGTGGCCCAGCCGAAGGTGGCGCAGGTGCTCCAGCTCACCTCCTACATCGGCGACCTGCGCACGGCGGGCCTGGAGCCGGACACGAAGATCCTGGAGATCGGCTACATCACCGCGGACGAGGCCCTGGCGCGGCGGCTGGCCATCAACCCCGGCGGCCGGGTGCTGCGCATCCACCGGCTCCGGCTGGCCAACGGCGAGCCGGTCTCGATCGACACCACCCACCTGTCCGCCCGGCGCTTCCCCCGCCTGCGGCGGGAGCTGGAGGTGCACGCCTCCCTGTACGAGACGCTGCACAACGCCTACAACGTACGGCTCACGGACGCCGAGGAGATCATCGAGACCGTCCTCGCCACCCCGTACGACGCCAAGGCCCTCGGCGTGGACGTCGGCCTGCCGATGCTGCTGCTGACCCGCCACGCCTTCGACGCCGACGGCAACCCGGTGGAGTGGGCGCAGTCCCTCTACCGCGGCGACCGGTACAAGTTCGTCACGCGCCTGCGGCGTCCCTGACCGGGACGGCGGGCGGCGGCTTCTAGGCTGGGACGATGAGCGTTCTCGTCGTGTCCGGAACCGACTTCGGCGTGGGCAAGACCGTCGTCACGGCCGCGGTGGCCGCCCTGGCCAGGGAGCGGGGGGCGTCCGTCGCCGTGGTGAAGCCGGCGCAGACCGGCGGCGGGCACGACCTCGACGAGGTGATCCGGCTCTCCGGGGCGAGCACCACGTTCGAGCTGGCGCGTTTCGCCGAGCCGCTCTCCCCGGCCGCCGCAGCGCGGGTGGCCGGGGTGCCGCCGGTGTCGCTGACCGCCGCCGCCCGGTTCGTCGAGGAGCTGGCCGAGAGCAACCGGCTGGTCGTCGTGGAGGGCGCCGGCGGCCTGCTGGTGCGCTTCGACGAGGACGGCGCGACGATCGCCGACCTGGCCCGGCTGGTGGGCGCGCAGGTGCTGGTCGTGGCGGGGGCCGGGATCGGGGCGCTCAACCATACGGCGCTGACCCTGGAGGCGCTGGCGCACCGGGGGCTCGACCCGGCGGGCGTGGTGATCGGGCGCTGGCCGCGGGAGGCCGGGATCACCGAGCGGAGCACCGTCGCCGACCTGGAGATGCTGGCCGCGCGGCCGCTGGCGGGAGTGCTGCCCGAAGGGGCCGGGCGACTCGGCCGCGAGGCGTTCGCCCGGCTGGCGCGCGAGGGGCTGGGCGTCACGCTGGGCGGTTCCTTCGACCCGTCCGCCTTCAAGCGGCGGGTGGGGGTGCTCTAGCAGGCGGCCTCGGGCAGGCGGCAGACCTTGACGGTCATCCGGCGCGCCTGGTCGATCAGCCCCCGGAAGCCCTTGAGCGGCAGGCTCTTGGTGGGCCAGGCCGACTCGCCGGCGATGTAGAGGGCCGCGCCGCGCCTGACCGCGACCGCGTGCTCGCCGCTCTCGAAGAACCGGCCGCCGGCGCGCAGGCCGTCGTCGCCCACGGCCAGGGGCTTGGTGAAGTAGCGGCGGCGGTTGACGCCCTTGCCCACGTCGGCGCAGCGCCGCAGGTCCGCGCGCAGGACGCGCATGGCGTCCTTGGCGTGCCGGACGCTCCGGTAGACGACGAGCTGCTCGTACTTCATCTCGTCCTCGCTGGAGTACAGGACGGCCCGCGCCTCCAGCCGGCCGCCGTCCCGCCGCCGGTAGGACAGGCAGGGGTCGAGCCGGAGCGGCTGCGTGGCGGAGTTCTTGACGGTGTAGGTCTCCCACTGCCTGGCGGGCGGGTGCTTCTCCAGGGACAACATGTCGGGCGGCAACCCGCCCAGGAGCGTGGACGCGGCCGTCAGCGCGGCGACCCCTGCTGCGAACATGCGAGCCTCCTCTTGGTCTGCTGGGGAGTGAGATGTCCGGTGCGCGGCAATTGTTCGGGGGTGGGGCTAGCTCTACCGTCCACCGGCACACCAGGCCCATTTCGTGGGGGTCTGGTGGGTCAATACCTTTGACGCATGAAAGTCCCCCGTCCCTGGTCGGCGCGTGCCTGGCTCGACACGTCCCACGTGATGATCGGGCTGCCGGTCGCCGTGGTGCTCGGCGGGCTCACGCTGATGCTGGCCGTGGCCCCGCCGGTGCTGCGGCGCGGCGTCCCGGTGTTCACCCGGGTGCAGCGGTCCAGGTTCGCGGCCTTCCTCGACGTCCGCATCCCGCCGCCGGTGGCGCCGGCCGGCTGGCGCAGGGCGGCCACCTGGCGGCAGATCGCCTACCACCTGCTGTCGCCCTTCGTGGGCGCGGCGGCGGCCTTCCTCGTCGCGCTGGCGTGGGGCGGGGCCGTGGTCGGGCTGCTGTCGTTCGTGCCGCCGCGGGTGCAGGCGCCGCCGCTGGTGTTCCTCGTCGATCTGCGCGACCCGGTCGTCGTGGGGATCTCCATGGCGACCGGACTGGCGCTGCTGCTGCTCGCCCCGGTCCTGGCCAGGGGCATGGCGGCGCTGGACCTGTCGGTGGCGCGCACCCTGCTCGGGCCCAGCCGCACCGAGCTGGGACAGCGCATCGAGACGCTGACCGAGAGCCGGGCCGGCGTGATCGACGCCGCCGACGCCGAGCGCCGCAGGATCGAGCGCGACCTGCACGACGGCGCCCAGCAGCGCCTGGTCTCGCTCGCCATGAACCTCGGCCTGGCCAGGGCCACCCTCACCGACCTGCCCGAGCCCGCCCGCGAGGCGATCGAGCGGGCCCACGAGGAGGCCAAGCAGGCGCTCAAGGAGCTGCGCGACTTCGTCCGCGGCCTGCATCCGGCCGTGCTCAACGACCAGGGGCTCGACGCGGCGCTGTCCGGCGTCGCGGCCCGCGCCCCGCTCCCCGTACGCCTGCGCGTCGACATCGACCGGCGCGCCTCCCCGACCATCGAGGCGGTGGCCTTCTTCATCGTGTCCGAAGCACTGACCAACATAGCCAAACACTCCGCCGCTACCAGGGCCGAGGTGACGGTCCGGCGCGAGCGCGGCCGCCTGCACGTGCTCGTCCACGACGACGGCTGCGGCGGCGCCCGGCTCGACGGCGGCACCGGCCTGCGCGGCCTGGCCCAGCGCATCGACTCCGTGGACGGGACGCTGCGCCTGTCCAGCCCGTTCGGCGGGCCGACCGCGATCGAGGTGGAACTGCCGTGCGAGTAGTGCTGGCCGAGGACTCCGTCCTGCTGCGCGAGGGGCTGATCAGGCTGCTCGACGCGTCCGGCATGCGGGTGGTGGCGGCCGTGGACGACGCCGAGGGCCTGCTGCGGGCCGTCGAGGAGCACCGGCCGGAGCTGGTGATCACCGACGTCCGGATGCCGCCCACGCACACCGACGAGGGGCTGCGCGCGGCTCTCGTGCTGCGCCGCCAGCATGCCGGCCTGGCCGTGCTGGTGCTCTCCCAGTACGTCGAGGAACGCTACGCCGCCCGCCTGCTGGCCACGGCGACCGGCGGCGTCGGCTACCTGCTCAAGGACCGGGTGGCCGACGTGGCCGAGTTCATCGACGCCCTGCGCAGGGTCGCCGGCGGCGGCACCGCCCTCGACCCCGAGGTCGTCGCCCAGCTCCTGCTGCGCGGCGACAGCGACCCGCTGGAACGGCTGACGCCCCGCGAGCACGAGGTGCTCAAGCTCATGGCCGAGGGCCGCTCGAACGCCGGCATCGGCCAGGCCCTCGTGCTCAGCGAGGGGGCGGTGGGCAAGCACATCGGCAACATCTTCACCAAGCTCGACCTGTCCCCCGCCGAGGGCGATCACCGCCGGGTCCTCGCCGTCCTGCAGTTCCTCAAGATCAGGAGCATGCCGTGAGGACCATCTGGCTGACGGCGGGGGCCGTGGCGACGGTGGCCGCCCTGCTGCTGTCCGTCCTGCTGGTCTGGAACGGGTTCGCCCGCGCCACCGCGCCGCAGGAGACGCGGGCCAGGACGGTCCCGTTCGCGCTGGACACGCTGAAGGTCACCACGGGCAGCGGCGAGGTGAACGTCGAGATCGTGCCGGGCCCCGCGGGAGAGCTGACGATCTACCGGTCAGTGGGCTGGACCTCGATCGACCGGCCGGTGATCACCGAGGACTGGAACGGCGACACCCTGCGGCTGGACATCCGGTGCGGAACCGCCTCCCGGCCGGACGGACCGGTGTGCCGGGCGGACTACACGCTGCTGGTGCCCTTCGAGACCGGCGTCGAGGCCCGGACGACCGTCGGCGACCTCGGGGTCAGCAACGTGGTCGGCGCCGTGCGGCTGACGACCGTGTCGGGGAACGTGCGGGCCGACGGGGTCACCGGCGAGGTCTGGGCCAGGTCGGGTTCCGGGTCCGTCTCCGGCCACTCGATGCTCGGCGGCCAGGCCGACGTCGAGACCGGCTCGGGCGACGTCCGGCTCGACTTCGTCAGCCCGCCCCTCGCGGTCAGGGCGGTAGCGCGGGCCACCGGAGACGTCGACCTGCGGCTACCGCCGGAGATCTACGACGTGACGACCGAGGGCCGCCGTACCGAGGTGGAGGTCGACGCGGTGAAGGGCGCGCCCCGGAAGATCGAGGCGCGGGCGCCGCTCGGCTCGGTCAGCGTCTGCTGCGGACACTGAAGCCCGGCCGGGTGCCGGGGTCGCGCCGGCGGCGGCCGGACGCGAGCCTTAAGATCTGTTTACTCTTATCACTGGTTGGTAAGTTCCCGGCATGGAGTCTGCGAAGCACGCCGGTGACGTCGCCGTCGCCGTGTCCAAGGCCTACGGCGTCGAGACCATGTTCACGCTCTCGGGAGGCCACGTCTTCCCGCTGTACGACGGCGCGGTCCACGAGGGCATGCGCATCCTCGACGTACGCCACGAACAGAGCGCGGTCTTCGCCGCCGAGGCGACGGCCCGGCTGACCAGGAAGCCCGGCCTGGCCGTGCTGACCGCCGGGCCTGGCATCACCAACGGCGTCAGCGGCATCGCGACCGCGCACTTCAACGGCTCGCCGGTGGTCGTCATGGGCGGCCGCGCGCCGCAGTCGCGCTGGGGCAGCGGCGCCCTGCAGGAGATGGACCACCCGCCGCTGCTCGGCCCGATCACCAAGCTGTCGTTCACCGCCTCCGGCGCCGACTCGGTCGGCCAGGACGTCGAGTCGGCCTTCCGCACCGCCGTCGCGCCCCAGCGCGGCCCGGTCTTCCTCGACTTCTACATGGACCACCTGTTCGCCCCCTCGCCCGCCCACGAGGTGCACACGCAGTCGCCCTCGCCGCTGGAGCCCGACCCCGACGACCTGGCCGCCATCGCCCGGCTGCTGTCGGAGGCCGAGCGTCCGGTGCTGGTCTACGGCTCCGACGTGTGGATGGACCGGGCCGAGGAGGCCGCGCGCGACTTCGCCGAGACCTGGCGGCTGCCGGTCATCCCCAACGGCCAGGGCCGCGGCATCCTGCCCGCCGGGCACGAGCTGCTCGTCACCCGCGCCCGCAGCCTGGCCTTCTCCCAGGCCGACCTGGTCGTCGTGATCGGCACCCCGCTCGACTTCCGGCTCGGCTACGGCTCATTCGGCGGCAAGAACGGCGCGCCCCTGGCCCGCGTCGTGCACATCGCCGACGCGCCCTCGCAGCTCGCCACCCACATGCAGCCCGCCGCCAAGGCCGCGGGCGACCTGTCGGTGGTGTTGTGGAGCCTCGGCGCCGCCTGCGGCGACGCGGGGGTCAAGCCCAGCTCGTACGCCTCCTGGCTGTCGACGCTGTCCGAGGCCGCCGCCGCGGCGATCGAGGACGACGCCGAGCTGCTGGCCGCCGACACCGACCCGATCCACCCCATGCGCATCTACGGCGAGCTGGGCAAGGTCCTGGCCGACGACGCCGTGGTGATCGGCGACGGCGGCGACTTCGTCTCCTACGCCGGCAAGTACGTCGAGCCCAGGCAGCCGGGCAACTGGCTCGACCCCGGCCCGTACGGGTGCCTGGGCACCGGGCTCGGCTACTCCATCGCCGCCCGCCTGGCCCGCCCGTCCTCGCAGGTCGTGCTCCTGCTCGGCGACGGCGCCGCCGGCTTCTCCCTGATGGACGTCGACACCCTCGTCCGCCACCGGCTGCCGGTCGTCATGATCTGCGGCAACAACGGCATGTGGGGCCTGGAGAAGCACCCCATGCGGTTCCTGTACGGCTACGACGTGGCCGCCGACCTCCAGCCGCAGTGCCGCTACGACCAGGTCGTCACCGCGCTGGGCGGCGGCGGCGAGCTGGTCACCAAGCCGTCGGAGATCGGGCCGGCGCTGCGCAGGGCGTTCGACTCCGGCATCCCGTACATGGTGAACATCGCCACCGACCCGCAGATCGCCTACCCCCGCAACACCACGGGCATCTGACCTCTACGACTTCGGCGTCGCCGTGGGGGACGGCGACGGCGTCGGCGTCGTGCAGATGCCGTCGATGATGTAGAGCGTGACCACCTTCGTCTCAGGGACCACCGTGCCGCCGGCCGGCACCGTCTTGGTGATCCTGCGGCAGGCGGGGTCGTCGGTGGTCACGGACGAGTCGCGGACGTGCACCTGCAGCCCCGCGGCCTCGACCATCTCCTGCCCCTTGAGGAAGGGCAGCCCGGCGACCTTGGGCACCGTGATCTTCTTGACCGTCGGCGTCGGCGTGCTCGACGGCGACTTGGTCGGCTCCTTCGTGGTGGTCGGGGTGGTGGTGGGCGTGGTCGTCGGCTCCTCCTCGGGCTCCGACGGCTCCTCGCTCGGAGGATGCGTGGGCGGCCTGGTGGGCGTCGTGGGCGGCTTCGTGGAAGGCGTCGGCGAAGGCTTGGGCTTCTTGGGACCGCTCTTCGTAGGGCCGGGGATGTCGTCGCTGTTGCCGTTGTTGGAGGCCGTGACGGTCGGCGTCGGCGCGCCGGGCACCATGCCCGTCAGCGCCACCGCCCCCGCGCCCACGCCGAGCACCACCGCGACCGCGAGGCCGACGACCAGGCCGGTCCGGCGCGGCGCCTTGGCGGCGCGGCGGCCGCCCGGGCGGCGCTCGCCGACGGCGGCGGTGGTCTCCTCCGCCGAGGCCGGCAGGTGCGCTCCGGTCTGGAACGCGCCGGCCCCGGCCGGCGGCTGCCCTCCCGGGTAGGGGGGCGGCTGGTGGGCGCCCGTCGGCTGGGAGTGGCCCGCCTGGTAGGCGCCGGTCTGGTACGACTCGGGCGGCGCGGCCATCGTGGCGCCCGTGGCCGGCGGCGCGATCTCGGCCACCGGCGTGATCGCCTGGCCCTGCCCGGCCGCGCGGGCCGCCTCGCTCATGGCCTTCGCCGTCGGGAACCGCCGGGCGGGGTCCTTCGACAGCGCCACCTCGACCAGCGTCCGGATCTGCGGCGGGATGTCGGCGGGCAGTGGCGGCGGGGCCTCGCGGATGTGCTTGAGCGCGATCGTGACCGCGCTGTCACCGTCGAACGGCCGCTGTCCCAGCAGGCACTCGTAGGCCACCACGCCGAGCGCGTAGATGTCCACGGCCGGGGTGACGGGCGCGCCCTCGGCCTGCTCGGGCGCGCAGTAGGCGGCCGTGCCGAGCACCATGCCGGCGTCGGTCAGCCGGTTGGCCAGGTCGGAACGGGCGATGCCGAAGTCGGTGAGCACCAGCGTGCCGTCGCGCTGGACGAGCAGGTTGCCCGGTTTGACGTCGCGGTGCACGATTCCCTGGTCGTGCACCGCCTGCAGGGCCGAGGCGGCCTGCGCGATGAGCTCCATGGCCGCCTGCGGCGGGATCCGGCCGAGCCGGGCCAGGAGCCGGTCGAGCGGCTCTCCGTCCACGAACTTCATCACGAGGTAGACGGTGTCGCCGCTCACCCCGTAGTCGTAGACGTCGACCACGCCGGAATGGTTGATCGTGGCCATCGCCCTGGCTTCCCCCTGGAACCTGGCGACGAACCCCCGATCATCCATGCGGCCTGGGAGCAGCACTTTGACGGCGACGGTGCGGGCGAGCACGATGTCCTCGCCTCGCCACACCTCGCCCATGCCGCCGGCGCCGATGCGGGTATCCAGTCGATACCGCCCCGCCAGCGTCGTGCCTTGGGCCACCATGACTCCCCCGCTACCCCCCTACATCGGTAACCTCGCCCACCCCGCGGTTCTCCAACAAAGCGAACTTTTGTCGCGGTGAGGTAACACAGTGGTCACGGAAACTCCGAGAGTGTACCTGTCTCAGGAGCCCCATATGCCACTCATATGCCGCAAGCCGTACAAACCCTATCCTGGAGCCTTATGGGCGGTGTTGTCCGCGTTTCCCGGAGATCAGAACCGCCCTCGGTAGGCTGACCCCCATGACGCTCTCACCTGGCCTCCGCTCGCAACTGCTCACCATGGTCGAGAGATCCGACACAGCCGAGCGAGCCGGCAGCGGCGACGTGCCCGTGCTGGCCACGCCCAGGCTGCTCGCGCTGGCCGAACGGGCCACCGTCGAGGCCGTGCGCCCGCACCTGGCCGAGGGCGAGACGTCCGTCGGCACCCGGGTCGAGCTCGAACACCTGGCCGCCAGCGCCGTCGGCGACCACGTCGAGCTCACCGCGGAGCTCACCGGCGTCGACGGCCGGCGCCTGGTCTTCGCCTTCGAGGCCCGCGACCGGCACGGCACGCTCGTGGGCCGCGGCACGGTCGAGCGGATGGTCGTCGACCGCGCCAGGTTCCTGGCCCGCCTCAGTCGATGACGGCGATCAGGTCGCCCTCCTGGATCACGTCGCCCTCGGCCACCTTGAGCTGCGACACCACGCCCCCGTCCTCGGCGAGCACGGGGATCTCCATCTTCATCGACTCAAGGATGACCAGCGTGTCCCCCTCAGAGACCGTCTCGCCCTCCCGGACGACCACTTTCCACACGTTCGCCACCATCTCGGCGCGTACCTCGGCCACCGGCGCTCTCCTGTTCCGACGTCACCAACAATGTCGACCGGGTCAGGGCCGCATTCGCCCGACCAGACCCGTGTCGTAGTCTCCCGCGACGAATGCCGGGTTCTCCAGCAGCTCGGCACAGAAGGGCAGATTGCTCTTCGGCCCCTCGACGGTGAACTCCGCGACCGCCTTGCGGCCCAGCTCCAGCGCCTCGGTACGGTCGGCCCCGACCACGCACAGCTTGGCCATCAGCGGGTCGTAGAACATGGTCACCGTGTCGCCCGCCGCGTAGCCGGAGTCGACGCGGATGCCGTCGCCGGCGGGCTCGTCCCAGGTGGTGATCCGGCCGGGTCCGGGCAGGAAGCGTCGGGGGTCCTCGGCGTAGATCCGGAACTCGATCGCGTGCCCCTCGGGCGCCACCGTGATCTGCGGGCTCTCCCCGGCGGCCACGCGCAGTTGCAGCTCCACCAGGTCCAGGCCGGTGACCAGCTCGGTGACCGGGTGCTCGACCTGGAGCCTGGTGTTCATCTCCAGGAACACGAAGTCCTGGGCGTCGGCGTCGACCAGACACTCGACCGTGCCCGCGCCGAGATAGCCGACGGCCTGGCCGGCCCGCACGGCCGCGGCCAGCATGCGTTCGCGCAGCTCGGGGCCGATGCCGGGGGACGGCGACTCCTCGACGACCTTCTGGTGGCGGCGCTGCACCGAGCAGTCGCGCTCGCCCAGGGCCAGCACCCGGCCGTCGGGCAGGCCGAGGATCTGCACCTCGACGTGGCGGGCGCGTTCGACGTAGCGCTCCAGCAGGACCGCGGGCCCGGCCAGCGCGTCGCCCGCGCCGCCCGCCGCGGCCGCCGCGGCGAACCTGGCCGCCGCCCTGGCCGCCTGCTCGAACGCCTTGGCCAGCCCGGCGTCGTCACGGGCCACGCTCATGCCGATCCCGCCACCGCCGCCGGCGGTCTTGACCATGACCGGGTAGCCGATCAGCTCGGCCGCGTCGAGCGCCGCGACCAGGTCGGTGACCGGTTCCCTGGTGCCCGCGGCGACGGGCACGCCCGCCTGCTCCATGAGGTTCCTGGCGTTGATCTTGTCGCCCATCCGGTCGATGGACTCCGGCGACGGCCCGATCCACACCAGCCCGGCCTCGATCACCGCCCGCGCGAACGCGGCGTTCTCCGACAGGAAGCCGTAACCGGGGTGCACCGCGCCCGCTCCCGTGGCGCGGGCCGCCTCCAGCACCCTGGCGGGGTCGAGATAGCTCCGCGCGGGGTCGGCCGGGCCGATCAGCACCGCCTCGTCGGCCTCGCGCACGAACGGCAGCCCGGCGTCGGCCTCGGAGTGCACGGCGACGGCACGCAGCCCCATCCGCCTGACCGTACGGATGATCCGCCGGGCGATCTCCCCCCGGTTGGCGATCAGAACGGGTCCGAGCGTCTCAGCAATCACGCGGACCACCCTATGACCGGGGTCTGCTCGTCCCTTTTCTCGTGAAGTACCGATCAGCGGAGAATCATCTGTAGGAACCCCACAATTGTGGGCAATCGGCTACACGCGGCCTCTGCCCACCACCCGGGTCAGGGCGTCGAGGGCGGCGGCGTCGTACGCGCTGCCCGCCGTGAGCCCGATGCGCTCCAGCGCCGCCCCCGACCGGTCGCGATCGGTGGACGGACCCACCAGGTCGTCGTAGGCGTTGGCGACCCTGATGATGCGGCTGGACAGCGGCGGGTCGTCGGCGATCTCGTCGCACTGCCGCCGGACCACCTCGGCCACCCGGTCGAGCACCCCCGTCTGCCTGATCACCTCGGCCCCCAGTTCGGCGATGCGCCGGGCCTGCTCCGGATCGGCCAGCACGGTGGCGCCGCCCGGGATGGGGTCGCGCAGCGAGAGCTGGCCGATGTCGTGCATGAGGGCCGCGTACTCCAGCTCCAGCAGCTCGGGCTCGGCCATGCCCAGCTCTCGGCCGACCGCCACGGCCAGCCGGGACACCCTGCGCGAGTGGCCGGGCTCGACGTAGCCGCCGACCTCGGTGACCCGCGACAGGGCGCGGACGGTCTGCAGGTAGGTGGCGCGGATGCCGGCGTACTTGCGGAAGGCCACCTGCGTGACCAGCAGCGGCGCGGCGAACACCAGCAGCGCCACCAGGTCCATGCTGTGCGTGGCGAGCGCGAGCAGCACGCCGGAGGCGGCCACCGCCGCGCCCAGCGGGAACGCCATGTTGATCTCGTCGCGCACCGCCACCCGGAACGCGGTGCGCAGCCGCTCGGCCCGCAGCAGCGCCGCGATCAGCACGTCGACCAGCAGCGTCACCGTGATCAGCGAGACCATCACCACGAGCGCCGGCCACCAGGTGTGGGCGCCCGGCGGCGGCTTGGTGAGCTGGTAGAGCGGGTCGGCCAGCGGGCGGAAGGCGAAGGCCAGCAGCGCGCCGGTGAGCAGGCGGCGGGCCATCGCGTCGAGCCGCGGCGGCCGGCCGACGGCCAGGTGGGGCAGCGCGCCCGCGATCATCCCGGCCGCGATCACGGCCACGACCTGCAGCGCGGAGTGGCGCAACTGGTTCTGGCTGAGGTCGAGCAGCAGCGTGTAGCCGAGCGCCGCGGCGGCGCCGATGGGCGCGACCTCCCTGTTGCCCGGCATGGTCAGCCGGGCCAGCTCGCCGACCGCGATCAACGCCCCGAACCCGATGGCGATCTCGGGACGGTCGAGCCCCACGGCCGCCGTGTGCGCCACCCCCGCGACGGCGACCAGCCCGGCCGCGCAGATCAGCAGCAACTGGCCGGAGTCGAGCCGGCGCAGGACGGCGGCCTGTGCCCGGTCGGCGCGCCGGACGCGCTCGGTGGTGGTCATGGCCCGCTCACGACCTGGATCGGCATCGTCGGGTCGTCATGGTCCTTGATCGTCGCCTCGGCGGCGTCGGGCGGCGGCGCCTCGACCCGGCGCGGCGGCTGCCAGGGATTGCGTTCCAGCGCCCGGATGAACGCGGCCACCATGACCGGGTCGAAGTGCGTGCCGGAGCACTTGCGCAGCTCCTCCACGGCCACCTCGACCGGGCGCGCCCCCCGGTAGGAACGGTCGGAGGTCATCGAGTCGAACGCGTCGGCCACCGCGATCACCTTGGCGAACTCGGGGATCTCGTCGCCGGCCAGGCCCATCGGGTAGCCGGTGCCGTCGTGGCGCTCGTGGTGGTGCATGATCCCGGCGTAGGCCTCGTCGAGGAAGCCGATGCCGCGCACGATCTCCAGCCCGCGCATCGGATGGAGCTGGATCGCGGCGAGCTCCCCCTCGGTGAGCGGGCCGTCCTTCTGCAGCACCTTCGTGGGCACGCCCAGCTTGCCGACGTCGTGCAGCATGCCGGCGTAGCGGATGGCGCGCAGGCGTTCGAGCCGCATGCCGATCTCCTCGGCGATCATGCTGGAGGCGAGCGAGACGCGCGTGCAGTGGCCCCGGGTGTAGTAGTCCTTGGTCTCGACGGCCTGGCACAGCGCGGCGATGGTGGCGTCGTAGGAGCGCTGCTGGGCGTGGTACTGGCCGAACGCCCACCGGGCCACGAACAGCGGCATCAGCACCAGCACCGCCGAGATCGACTGCACGGTCGCCCACAACCCGGCCACCAGCAGCCCGAACGTGCCGTAACCGAGATAGGACAGCAGGAACTGGACCATGCCGCGCAGCGGCACCTCCGTGGCCCGCACGCTGGTGGCCAGGCTGATCATGGTCAGCGTGAGCACGATGTTGAGCGGCACGAACACGGCGGTCGCGGCGGCGTAGGGGCCGATGAGGCTGTCGAACTCGTTGACCCGCGGCACCCCGACCGCGCCGTGCAGCCACTCGTACACCCAGCCGGAGGCGTAGCCGCAGATGGCGAACTGGGCGCCGTTGAACAGCCGCTTGATCAGCGGCAGCCCCGGGCGCACGCTGACCGCGGCGGTGAGCCCCACCAGCGCCGCGCCCTCCGGCCCGATCAGCACGACCGCGGCCAGCGACGCCGAGAAGCTCACCGACACCGCGAACTGCTCCACGTTGAGCAGCGTCGGCATCGACTCGCACACCAGGAAGAGCAGCGCGAGCACCAGCAGGATGTCGAGATTCTCCGGCGCCACGAGCGGGCCGGAGACGATCGCGCTGTGCCCGATGAGAGCGGCCGCCGCCGCGATCACGGCGACCAGGTAGACCCTCGCGGGCCAGGGCAGGTCACGCATTGCGGCCCCCTACGGCGGTCAGGTCCAGGAAACCCCTGGCGGAAGCGCGCCGATGCCGGCCAGGGCCACCATCGAGGCGACCACGATGACGGCGGCGAGCGACCGGGTGAACCTGTCCTTCAACATCCCACATGCCTCCACGTCGACTTCTGGAGCTCACGCTACAGAACAGGACGTCACCGTACGGGCCGAGCGGGAAATCGCAAGCAAAGTGTAATCAAGCAACTACCTGGCGCGACTCCGCGCCCAGGCCACGGTGCTCTTCACGCCGGTCGGCAGGTCGGTGCGCGGCTCCCAGCGGAGCCCCTCGTGGGCGGGCACCGGATCGACGGCCATCGCCGGCAGGTCGCCGAGGCGCGGCTGCGCGAAGCCCGGCTTGTCCTGGGCCCCGGCGGCGTCGGCGATCAGCGAGTGCAGGCGCCTGTCGGTGGTCTGGATGCCGGTGCCGAGGTTGAAGCGGCGGCCGTTGCCCTCGCTGCCGCAGGCCCGGACGAAGCCGTCGACCACGTCGTCGACGTAGACGTAGTCGCGGGTCTGGGTGCCGTCGCCGTAGAGGACGGTGGGGGTGCCGTTGAGCAGGGCGTCGGTGAAGATCGACACGACGCCGGCCTCGCCGTCGGGCGACTGGCGGGGGCCGTAGACGTTGGAGAGCACCAGCGTGGTGTACTCCAGGCCGTACAGGGCGCGGAAGGTCGCCAGGTAGATCTCGGCGCTCAGCTTGGAGGCCGCGTACGGCGATCGCGGGTCGGTGGGCGCGTCGCCGGGCACGGGGATCGTGGCGGGCCGGCCGTAGACCGCCACCGACGAGGCGAACACCACCTTGCGCGTGGTGCCCTCCTTGGCCGCCGTCAGCACCGACGCGGTGCCCTCGACGTTGAGCCGGGCGTCGTGCACGGGGTCGGCGACGCTCTTGCGTACGCTGATCTGGGCGGCCAGGTGGCAGATGACCTCGGGCCGCAGCTCGGCCGCCAGCCCGATGATCGCCGGGTCGCGCACGTCGAGGACGTGCAGGCTGAAACGGTCGCTCTCGGCGGCGTTGACCAGGTTGTCCCTGCTGCCGGAGGACAGGTCGTCTACGGCCACGACCTCGTGTCCGTCCGCGAGCAGGCGGTCGACGAGATTCGACCCGATGAAACCGGCACCACCGGTGACTAGGACGCGCATGGCGTGAATCCTAGTCGGCCAGCTCCGACCTCACCTGCTCGATCCGCGCCAGCACCTTGGAACGCAGATCGGCGGGGACGGGGTCGCAGCCGCAGTGCTTGGCCACGAGCGCCTTGACCGCCTTGTCGAGGTCGTACTCCTTCAGGCACGGGCTGCACTCGTCGAGATGCACGCGGATGTCGGAGACGTCACCATCGGTCAGCTCGCCGTCGAGGTAGGCGTAGACCTTGTCCAGCACCTCGCGACAGTCGGTGTCGTGCGGGTTGCCACAGCTCATTTCGATCCCTCCGAGGGGACCAGGCCGCGCTCGCGGGCGTAGTCCTCAAGGAGGCCCCGGAGCTGCCTGCGTCCCCGATGCAGCCTGGACATCACGGTGCCGATGGGAGTGCCCATGATGTCGGCGATCTCCTTGTAGGGGAAGCCTTCGACGTCGGCGAGGTAGACGGCGATCCTGAACTCTTCCGGCAGCGCCGCGAGCGCCTGCTTGATGTCGCCGTCGGGGAGGTGCTCCAGCGCCTCGACCTCGGCCGACTTCAGCCCGCTCGAGGTGTGGGACTCGGCGCGCGCGAGCTGCCAGTCCTCGATCTCCTCGGTGCCGGACTGCTTGGGCTCACGCTGCTTCTTGCGGTAGCTGTTGATGAACGTGTTCGTCAGGATCCGGTAGAGCCACGCCTTGAGGTTCGTGCCCTCCTGGAACTGGTGGAACGACGCGAACGCCTTGGCGAAGGTCTCCTGAAGCAGGTCCTCCGCGTCCGCTGGATTCCGGGTCATCCGGAGCGCGGCGGAGTAGAGCTGTTCGAGATACGGCATGACGTCGCGCTCGAACCGCTCGCTGCGCTGCTCCAGAGTCTCCGCGCCTGTCGCGGGCACCGGACCCACCCCCCTAAGATCACCGGTGGCCGGCTGTGGCGGTACACCGTACTCAGGGGAGAATACCCGCTGGCCGATGACCTCCTGGTCATCGGGGCGCGGTCTTTCCAATGTGAGCATGCTCGTCGCAACACGCCCGCGCCCTTGTCTGTTCCCGCAAGATAGAAGGTACAGAGGACCCGGTGCGGGGAACGTCCATACGTACCGGCTGGTAGCCCTTTTTCCGGAACTCAGGAGTCGCGTGTGCTGCCCATTCCGGCCGAGGAACTGAACGGCTCTGGGACGCTCGGGCCGTACTGGACCTTCTACAACGCCGTCGCCGCCGAGCAACTGAACCGCTGGCTCCCCGGCGAGCCGTCGGTGATCCTCGATCTGTCCGGCGGCCGCGGACGCTGGTCCGGCCAGGCCGCGAGGGCGGGACACCGGGTGATCGAAGTGCTCGACTTCCGCCGGACCGTGGACGCGCAGTCCCGTTTGCGGGACGCCGACCGGGTTCGGCACGTACGCGCCGACGATCTGGCCTTTCTCCCCGATGAGAGCGTCGACGCGGTGCTCGCCGAGGAACGGGCGATGTCGATCGAGCTCATGGCCGAGTCGGCGATGAGCGACGTGGCCAGGGTGCTGCGTCCGGGCGGGCGGGCGCTGGTGTGCGTCGACTCGCTGGTGCTCGGCATGGCGATCCTGGCCGAGCAGGAGCAGTGGCAGCACCTGCGGCAGACCGGCGAGGTCATGCTGGTGCCCTGGCCCGACGGCAGCATCACGCGCTGCTTCAGCAGCGGCCAGCTCCGCGAGCTGCTGATGGGGGCCGGGCTGGAGGTGGAGTGGATGCGGCCGCGCACGGTGCTGTCGCCGTCCACGGTGGACCACGTGCTCGGGTCCGACGGGCGGGCCCTGACCTGGCTCGTGCGCACCGAGCTCGACGCCCATCCCGACGACGACGACACGGTGGGCATCCACCTGGTGGCCAGCGCCCGCAAGAGCTGAGCCGCCGCCCGGCTCGTCGAGGGCCGCCGTTCTCCGTGTCCGGCGGCCTTCGGCCGCGGCGGCCGGTCAGCGGCGGCGTTCGCGCCTTCCCTGGCACTGCACGCAGCGGGCGGCCTCCGGGCGGGCCTCCAGCCGGCCCTCGGGCACCGGCTGGTCGCAGTCGACGCACCGGCCGTACGCGCCTTCGTCCAGGCGCCTGATCGCCTCGGTCACCGCGCGGCGTTGCGCGGTCGCCACGGTGAGCATGGCCTGCGCGCGGTCGGCGTCGGTGAGGTCGGAGCCCGCGTCGGCCGCCGAGTGCTCGCGGATCGCGACGGGGTCGCCCTGGAGGACCCCGATCGAGCGGTCCAGCTCCGCGAGCATGTCTTCGAGCCGCTTACGAGCGGTCGTGACGTCCACGAATCCGCACCTCCGGGTGAAAAGGGGGAAGCCCGCGGCTAGGACTCCCCGGTTGTCCCGCCCGGCGCAATTAGGGGCATGTTGTGGCGGTGACACCGAGTGAACGGTCGCATCGCTTTCCTCACCGAATGCCCACTTACCATGCTTCTTACACCTTTAGAAAAGGCCGGCTTCCTCCTCATCGGGAAGCGGTTTGATGAGATCCGGCCCATTGTTCCGGACATTATTGACATCAGTAGAAACGGGATATGCCGCCAGCCTCCCGGCCTCCGCGGGCACCAGGAGTCGTGAGGCGCGCTCGGTGTCGGTGAGGCCCGGGTCGAGCCAGTCGGCCCAGCGGTCGCGCTCGATCATCATCGGCATCCTGTCGTGGATGCGGCCGAGCTGGTCTTCGGCGTCCGTGGTGATGACCGTGCAGGTGACCAGCCACTTGAGCGGGTCGTCGTCGTCGCGGGTGCGGTCCTTCCAGAACTCGTACAGGCCCGCCATGGCCAGCACGCCGCCGTCGGCCGGGTGGATGAAGTACGGCTGCTTCTTCTTCTCGCCCTCGACGGCCATCCACTCGAAGTAGCCGTCGGCCGGGATCAGGCACCTGCGCTTGGCGAACGCCTGCCGGAACGACGGCTTCTCGGCCAGCGTCTCGGCCCTGGCGTTGATCAGCCGGGAGCCGATCGACGGATCCTTGGCCCAGACGGGCACGAGGCCCCACTTGACGATCCTGAGCTGCCGGACCGGGTGCTCGTCCTCCTTGGAGGAGCGGCTCATGACCGCGTAGACGTTCTTGGTGGGGGCGACGTTGAAGTCGGCGCCCAGCTCCTTGTCGGGCTCGCCGTCGAGCTCGACCTGGAACTCCTCCAGCAGCTCGTGCTTCTTGCGCGCCGAGGCGTATCTACCGCACATGTCCCCACATTGCCATACGCCGGAGGGTCGCTCGCGGCTTCGCCTCCGGCCGGTGCGACTCGGCTCGCCTCGGCGGAAGGCCGACGCGTCCGGCCGGGGCGGCGCGGCCCGGCGGAAGGGCGACGCGTCGTCCACAGGCCGTGAACGCGCCGTACCAGGGCCAGTAGGCTTTGGACATGCCCGCTCAGCACTGGCCCGCGCCGACGGCCGACACGCCCGTCAACGCCTCCGTCCGCCTGCCCGGCTCCAAGTCCGTCACCAACCGGGCGCTGCTGCTCGCCGCGCTGGCCGACGGTCCGGGCGTCGTCCGGCAGGCGCTGCGCAGCCGCGACGCCGACCTCATGGTGTCGGCCCTGCGCGCGCTCGGCGCCACGCTGACGGCCGTGCGCGAGACCACCGACGCGGTCGACTGGGAGGTGCGGCCGGGCCCGGTCCGCGGCGGCGCGCGCATCGACGCCGGGCTGGCGGGCACGGTCATGCGGTTCGTCCCGCCGATGGCGGCGCTGGCCGACGGGCCGGTCTTCTTCGACGGCGACCCCTACGCCCGCAGGCGTCCGATGGGCCCGATCCTCGACGCCCTGCGCGCGCTCGGGGCGCGCATCGACAACGACGCGCTCCCGTTCACCATCACCGGCCCGCTGACCGGCGGCGAGGTCACGATCGACGCCTCCGGCTCCTCGCAGTTCGTCTCGGGGCTGATGCTGACGGCGGCGCGGTTCGCCAAGGGCGTGACGATCCGGCACGTCGGCCCGCCGGTGCCCTCCCAGCCGCACATCGAGATGACCGTCCACATGCTGCGCGAGGCCGGGGTCAAGGTCGACGACACCGAGCGCGACGTGTGGCGGGTCGAACCGGGCCCGATCGCGGCCAGGGACATGACGGTCGAGCCCGACCTGTCCAACGCGGCGCCGTTCCTGGCCGCCGCGCTGGTCACGGGCGGCACGGTCACCGTCCCCTGCTGGCCGGCGGAGACCACCCAGCCGGGCGACGCGCTGCGCGGCCTGCTCACCACCATGGGCGCCACGGTGACCCGCGACGGCGACGACCTGGTCGTCACCGGCACGGGCGAGGTCAAGGGCCTCGACGCCGACCTGCACGAGGTGGGCGAGCTGACCCCCACGATCGCCGCGCTGGCCGCCCTGGCCACCACGCCGAGCCGCATCCGCGGGGTCGGCCACCTGCGCGGCCACGAGACCGACCGGCTGGCCGCGCTGGCCGCCGAGATCAACGCCCTCGGCGGCGACGCGGAGGAGACGGCCGACGGCCTGATCATCCGTCCGCGCCCGCTGCACGGCGGCGTGTTCCACAGCTACGACGACCACCGCATGGCCACGGCCGGAGCCGTGATCGGCCTCGCCGTGCCGGGCGTGGAGGTGGAGAACATCGCGACGACAGCCAAGACGTTGCCCGAGTTCGTCCAGATGTGGGCGGCGATGCTGGAGTCCCGATGAGCGGCGATGATCGCGCGTTTCGCGGCAGGCGGCGGGGGCACTTCGCAGAAGGGTCCGGCGTGAGAGGAAGCGAGCGCATGGGAGCGGACCGCTGAGAAAGCGGGAGTACGACGAGGACGACGTACGGGTCAGGCCGGGCAAGGGCTCGCGCCCGCGCACCCGCATCCGTCCCGCGCATGAGGACGCCGTGGAGGGCTTCGTGGTCGCCGTCGACCGCGGCCGCTACACCACCCTGGTCGAGCCCGAGCGCGGCCACAGGCGCAAGCAGCAGCAGCGCCGGCTCGTGGTCGCCATGAAGGCCCGCGAGCTGGGCCGCAAGGGCATCGTGGTCGGCGACCGGGTGGCCCTGGTCGGCGACGTGTCGGGCCGCCCCGACACCCTGGCCAGGGTGGTCCGGGTGGAGCCGCGCACCTCGATGTTGCGCCGCTCGGCCGACGACACCGACGACACCGACGGCATCGAGCGCCCGGTCGTGGCCAACGCCGACCAGCTCGTGATCGTCACGGCGCTGGCCGACCCGCCGCCCCGGCCCCGGATGATCGACCGGATCCTGGTGGCGGCGTTCGACGCCGAGATCGACGCCCTGCTCTGCCTGACCAAGTCCGACCTCGCCCCGCCGGACGAGCTGGTCGCCCTGTACGAGCCGCTGGGCGTGCCGCACATCGTGGTCCACAAGGGCGGCTCCCTCGACGAGCTGCGCGACCACCTGGCCGGCCGCATCAGCGTGCTGGTGGGCCATTCGGGCGTGGGCAAGTCCACCCTGGTCAACGCCCTGGTGCCGGACGCCAACCGCGCGGTCTCGCACGTCAACGCGGTCACCGGCCGCGGCCGGCACACCTCCACCTCGGCCGTCGCGCTGGAGCTGCCCGAGGGCGGCTGGATCATCGACACGCCGGGGGTGCGCAGCTTCGGCCTGGCCCACGTGTCGGTCGAGACCGTGCTGGCCGCCTTCCCCGACCTGGTGGAGGGCACGGTCACCTGCCCGAAGGGCTGCACCCACCTCGGCGACGGCTGCGCGCTCGACGCCTGGGCGGCCGCGGGCAACGCCGACCCGGCGCGCCTTGAGTCGCTGCGCCGCCTGCTGTCCAGCCGCGAGGGCGCCCCCGACGAGCCGGCCGCCTGATCCGCGGCCGGTTCAGGGCCGGTTGGGGCGCAGGGTCCAGGTGACGGTGAGGCCGGAGACCAGGGTGCCGGCCGCGTCCCGTATGTCGACCAGCACGTCGAAGACCGGCCGCTGGCCGGCGTCCAGCTTGCCGACGACCTCCTCCCTGGTGGCGGCCACGCGCGCCTCGGCCCGCACCTCCCCCAGGGCCACCTTCCGGAACTCGATGGTCGCCGTCGTGGGCAGCGGCACGCTGCGGCTGAGCTGGTCGCCGAACCTGGACAGCACCGCCGCGCCCGACGCTGACTCGGCCAGGGTGAACAGCGTGCCCGCGTGCGGCCCGGCCACGTGGTTGTGCAGCTCGGGCCGGTCGGGCAGCCGGCATTCCGCCCGGCCGTCCTCGACCGAGTCGAACACGATTCCCAGCGTCCGGGCGAATGGAACGGTTTCGAGAAGGAAGGCACCTACATCAGTGGACATAGGAGACATGTTACTGGTCAGTAGCCGAAAAGGGAGTTACCAGAAAAAGGGCGCCGGCGACTGATGTCCGGCACGACCGACGCGATAGCGTGGCTGACCGTGCAGGGTTACAACGACGATCTACGCCTCGCTCACGTCATGGCGGACGCCGCCGACGACCTGACCATGCGGCGCTTCAAGGCGGTCGACCTCAAGGTCGAGACCAAGCCCGACCTGACGCCGGTCAGCGACGCCGACCGCGCCGTCGAGGAGGCCATCCGCGGCACGCTGCGCCGGGCCCGGCCGCGCGACGCGGTGGTGGGCGAGGAGTTCGGCACGACCGGGCAGGGAGCCCGGTCGTGGATCATCGACCCCATCGACGGCACCAAGAACTACGTGCGCGGCGTGCCCGTCTGGGCCACGCTGATCGCGCTCATGGAGTACGGCAAGGTCGTCGTCGGCCTGGTGTCGGCCCCCGCGCTCGGCCGTCGCTGGTGGGCGGCGACCGGCGGCGGCGCCTGGACCGGCAAGAGCCTGGCCAAGGCCACCAGGATGAGCGTCTCCTCGGTCACCGCGCTGGAGGACGCCTCCTTCTCCTACTCCAGCTTCGGCGGCTGGGAGGAGCTCGGCAAGCTGGACAACTTCCTCGACCTCGGCCGCGCCTGCTGGCGCACCCGCGCGTACGGCGACTTCTGGTCGCACATGATGGTCGCCGAGGGCTCGGCCGACGTGTCCGCCGAGCCGGAGCTGTCGCCGTGGGACATGGCAGCCCTGACCGTGATCGTCGAGGAGGCCGGCGGCGTCTGGACCGACCTCGCCGGCGTGCGCGGCCTGGAGGGCGGCAGCCTGGTCTGCACGAACGGCGCCCTCCACGACGAGGTGCTCAACCGGCTCAACGGCACCAGGGTCATCTCCTGACGGCTCACCTCAGGCCGTCTCGAAGTCGGTGCACAACCATCGGTGCCCGTGCCGCTCCAGCCGTACGGCCAGGACGTGGCTGCGCTCGCCGCAGTGCACCAGCACGCACATCTCGACGGCCCCTTCCCTCGGCTCCTTGACATGGGGGCTCCCGACGAACGGCGGCCGCTCGGCGGAGATCATCCGCCCGGCCCTGACGAGGTCGCGGTAGGCCCCGCCGGTGAGCCGGTCGGCCACCGACTCCGGCGGGCGGCGACCCGTCAGCACCTCGGCCAGCGCCTGCCCGAGCTGGCGCAGCCCGCGTTCGTCGGGCCGGGCTCCGGGCGGGCCCCAGACCAGCGGGGTCAGGGCCAGTGCGCCGTGCGTGGAGTCGTCCGCCATGCGCCCTCCTTTTGACTCAGGGGGAAGAAGGAAACGCCTTAATGAGTTTTCGGCCGGGGCCGCCCGATACGAAATCCGCCAACTTTACCCGGCCGCCGTCCTCTTTCCTCCCCTTGGGCGGAGAAATGCATCGCGGGGCTGGATCCCCTCTTTCTTTATCGGTTGTTCAGAGCGACAACACGTGGGCGACCGCATTCAGCAACGAGTCGCGGTAGGCGGCTCCGTACAGCACCACGTGCACCAGCAGCGGATGGAGCTGGTGCAGCGGCACCCGCGCCCGCCACCCCGCCGCGAGCGGGAACTCCTCCTGGTACGCCCCCATCACCCGATCCAGGTACGGCAGCCCGAACAGGGCGAGCATGGCCAGATCCGTCTCCCGGTGCCCGCCGTGGGCCGCCGGATCGACGAGCACCCCGGTGCCGCCCGACCACAACACGTTCCCGCTCCACAGATCCCCATGGAGGCGGGCGGGCGGCTCCGGCGGCCCGGCCACCTCGGCGAACCGCGCCACGGCCCGCTCGACCAGCGTCACGTCCGCGGCCGGCAGCCGCGCCCGGCGCAGGAACGGCAGCACCCGCCGGGAGGCGTAGAAGGACGGCCAGTCGCCGTCGGGCGAGTTGTCCATGGGCAGCTCGGCGATGAACCCGGGCCACGGCGCGCCGAACCCGGCCGCCCCGGCGCGGTGCAGACGGGCCAGGTCACGGCCGAACCGCAGGGCCGCCTCGGCGGTGGGCGCCTCCTGCGGCACCCATGACAGCACCAGCCGGTCGGGACCGGCCTCCACGACCTCGGGCACGGTGATCGCCTCGCCCAGCCAGCGCAACCCGGCGGCCTCGGAGGCGAACACGCCGGAGGCGGGACCGATCTTGGCGAACACCTGCCGCCCGTCCGCCAGCACGCCGCGCTGCAGCCGCCGGCCGTGGGAGGAGCCGAGGTCCTCAGTCGATCTCATCGGCGATGTGCGCGGCCACGCCCTTGGAGGCCGTCTCCAGCATGGTCAGCACCTCCTCGAAACCCTCGCGGCCACCGTAATAGGGGTCGGGCACCTCGGCGCCGTCCGGCGCGCCGGGGTCGAACGAGCGGAACAGGCGCACCTCGACGCCGGCGGGCGCCAGGCGGCGCAGGTTGGCCGCGTTGTCCCGGTCCATCGCCAGCACCAGGTCGTAGCGGTCGAACCAGTCCCGCGTGAACTGCCTGGCGCGGTGGGCGGCGCCGTCGTAACCGTGCTCGGCCAGGATGCCCAGCGCCCGCTCGTCCATCGGATTGCCGGCGTGCCAGCCGCCGGTGCCCGCGCTCTCGACGACGACCCGGCCGCCGAGCCCGCGCTCCTCCAGGGTCCGGCGGAGCACCACCTCCGCCATCGGGGAACGGCAGATGTTGCCCATGCACACGAGACACACGCGATAGCTCATGTATCCCATCTTCGCTGGTCAAATTGATGGAGACGACCAGGCGCGTTCACCGAACGTTCACCCTTGTTGGGGGGTCTGAGTCACTTTGCCTGAATAACTTCATGGACGACTAAGGACCAAGTGAGGGGAACCCAACCGTGAAGTATGCAGGCCGGCTCGCCGCCGTCGCCGTCGTCGGCGCGCTCTCGCTCGCTGCGTGCGGCACAGACAACAACAGCTCCGGGGGCACGGACGGCACCAGCTCCGCCAGCGCTCCCGCCGCGGGCAACGACAACGGCCTGAGCGGCACCATCAACGCCGCCGGCTCGTCGGCCCAGGCCAACGCGATCGACCAGTGGAAGAAGGACTTCCAGGCCAAGAACTCGGGCGTGAGCCTGAACTACCAGCCGAGCGGTTCGGGTGCCGGTGTGCAGTCGTTCATCGCGGGCACGGTCGACTTCGCGGGTTCGGACTCCGCTCTCAAGGACGACAAGGGCGAGCCCGCCCAGGCCGACGCCCGGTGCAAGACCGGCAAGGCCATCAACATCCCGATGGTGACCGGCCCGGTCGCGGTGGTCTACAACCTCCCCGGCGTGGACGGCCTGCAGCTGTCGCCCAAGACCATCGGCGGCATCTTCGACAGCAAGATCACCAAGTGGGACGACGCGGCCATCAAGGCCGACAACCCCGACGCCAAGCTCCCGTCCACGCCGATCTCGGCCTTCCACCGCTCGGACGAGTCGGGCACCAGCGACAACTTCACCAAGTTCCTCAAGGCGACCGCCGGCTGGCCGTACGAGCCCGCCAAGGCGTGGCCCGCCGAGGCCAAGGGCCAGGGCGCCAAGGGCTCGGACCAGGTCGCGGCCAGCGTCAAGAGCACCGAGGGCTCCATCGGCTACGTCGAGCTCTCCTTCGCCGAGAACTCCCAGCTCAGCAAGGCCAAGGTGGCCAACGGCTCCGGCGAGTTCGTCGAGCTGACCG
The DNA here is from genome assembly GCF_044465345.1 of Nonomuraea sp. NPDC049684. Lineage (NCBI taxonomy): Bacteria > Bacillati > Actinomycetota > Actinomycetes > Streptosporangiales > Streptosporangiaceae > Nonomuraea > Nonomuraea sp. NPDC049684. The sequence continues at coordinate 162,298 of NZ_JBITLO010000024.1, forward strand.
CCGACAGCGCGGCCAAGACGGTCGAGACCGCCGAGATCACCGGCACCGGCAACGACCTCAAGCTGAGCATCGACTACGCCACCAAGACGGCGGGCGCGTACCCGATCGTGCTGGTGACGTACGAGATCACCTGCGAGAAGGGCCTCGCGCCCGAGCAGGCCAAGCTCGTCAAGGAGTTCCTCACCTACACCTCCAGCGACGAGGGCCAGGCCGCGCTGAAGGACCTCGGCTACGCCCCGCTCGCGGGCGAGCTGCTCACCAAGGTCCGCACCGCCGTCGGCGCGATCTCCTAGCAGCACATGACGACCAACGTTCGTACCCGTGGGGGCGGGCCGGCCACGCGCCGGTCCGCCTCGCGGCGCAGCCATGGTGAAGGCCCCTTCAAGTTCGTCTCCACCGGCGCCGGCGTCCTGCTGCTGGGGATCATGGCGGCCATCGCCGTCTTCCTCATCAGCGAGGCCGTGCCGGCCCTGCAGGCGAACAAGGGCAACTTCTTCACCGACCTGATCTGGGAGCCCAACGGCAGCCAGGTCTTCGGCATCGGCGCGCTGGCCTTCGGCACCGTCCTCAGCTCGGCGATCGCGCTGGTCATCGCCACCCCCATCGCGGTGGGCGTGGCGCTGTTCATCTCCCACTACGCGCCCCGCCGCCTGGCCGGGCCGCTCGGCTACCTGGTCGACCTGCTGGCCGCCGTGCCCAGCGTCGTCTACGGCCTGTGGGGCGTGACGTTCCTGGTGCCGCTGCTGCGCACGCCGTCGCAGTGGCTCAACGAGCACCTCGGCTGGTTCCCGCTGTTCTCCGGCGAGGGGGCCATCGGCGGCAAGACCATGCTCGCCGGCGGCATCGTCCTGGCGATCATGATCCTGCCGATCATCGCGGCCATCTCGCGCGAGGTCTTCCTCCAGGCCCCGAAGATGAACGAGGAGGCGGCCCTGGCGCTCGGCGCCACCCGCTGGGAGATGATCAGGATGGCCGTGCTGCCGTTCGGCCGGCCCGGCGTCATCAGCGCCGCCATGCTCGGCCTCGGCCGCGCGATGGGCGAGACCATCGCGGTCGCGCTGATCTTCCCCGCCACCTTCGACATCAGCTTCGAGATCCTCACCCCGCACGCCAACAGCATCGCGGCCAACATCGCCAACGGCTTCGGCGAGGCCACGCAGGTCGGCCGGGGCGCGCTGATCGCCTCCGGTCTGGTGCTGTTCGTCATCACGCTGCTGGTCAACATGGGCGCACGCATGGTGATCAACCGGCGCAAGGAGTTCAGGGCGGTGGGGGCATGACCATCCAGCACATCTCGACCGGCCGCCGGATCAAGGACAGGTTCGTCCAGGGGCTGGTCTACCTGGCGTTCGCGCTGGCCGTGGTGCCGCTCGTGTCGGTCCTCTGGCTGGTGATCTCGAACGGCCTGGCCCGCTTCGACATGGAGTTCCTCACCCACTCGATGCGGAACATCGGCGCCCGCGACGTCGGCGGCGGCGCCTACCACGCCATCATCGGCACGTTGGAGCAGGTCCTGCTGGCCTCGCTCATCTCGGTCCCGATCGGCCTGTTCACCGCCATCTACCTGGTCGAGTACGGCCACGGCGGCCGCCTGAGCCGGGCCATCAGCTTCTTCGTGGACGTCATGACCGGCGTCCCTTCAGTCGTTTCCGGCCTGTTCATCCTCGCCTTCTGGGTGCTCTTCCTGGGCAACCCGTTCTCCGGCTTCGCCGGCGCGCTGGCGCTGTCGATCCTGATGATGCCGACCGTGGTCAGATCGGCCGAGGAGATGCTCCGGCTCGTCCCCAACGACCTGCGCGAAGCCTCGTACGCGCTGGGCGTGGCCAAGTGGCGCACGATCCTGAAGGTCGTGCTGCCGACCGCGTTCACCGGCATCGTCACCGGCGTCATGCTGGCCGTCGCCCGCGTGGCCGGCGAGACCGCGCCGCTGCTGCTCACGGTGTTCTTCACCGACTCCATCAACAACGATCCGTTCAGCGGGCCGCAGATGGGCCTTCCGCTCTTCGTCTTCGACCAGGCGGCCCGTCCCAACGACACCGCCATCGACCGCGCCTGGGCCGGAGCCCTCACGCTGATCCTGATCGTCATGCTGCTCAACCTGGTGGCGCGCCTGATCGCCTGGTGGCGCAGGCCCGCCAGGGGCCGATAGGGGGTAACCGCCACAATGTCCAAGCAGATCCAGGTCTCGGGCCTCGACGCGTACTACGGGTCGCACAAGGCGATCGAGGACGTGTCGATGACCATCGAGCCGCGCTCGATCACCGCGTTCATCGGCCCGTCCGGATGCGGCAAGTCGACGTTCCTGCGCACGCTCAACCGCATGCACGAGGTGATCCCCGGCGCCCGCGTCGAGGGCAAGGTCATGCTCGACGGAGAAGACCTGTACGCCCCCACCGTCGAGCCGGTCTCGGTCCGGCGTATGGTCGGCATGGTCTTCCAGCGCCCCAACCCGTTCCCCACGATGTCGATCTACGAGAACGTGGCCGCCGGGCTCCGCCTCAACGGCCGGGTCGGCAAGTCCACCCTCGACGGCATCGTGGAGGAGTCGCTGAAGGGCGCCAACCTCTGGAACGAGGTCAAGGACCGGCTGAACAAGCCCGGCGCCGGCCTGTCCGGCGGTCAGCAGCAGCGTCTGTGCATCGCCCGCGCGATCGCGGTCAAGCCGCAGGTCCTGCTCATGGACGAGCCGTGCTCGGCGCTCGACCCGATCTCGACGCTGGCCATCGAGGACCTGATGGCCCAGCTCAAGGAAGAGTTCACGATCGTGATCGTGACCCACAACATGCAGCAGGCCGCCCGGGTCAGCGACCGGACCGCGTTCTTCAACCTGGCCGCCCAGGGCAAGCCCGGCAAGGTCATCGAGATGGACGAGACCTCCCGCATGTTCACCAATCCTTCGGAGAAGGCAACAGAGGACTACATCACGGGACGCTTCGGCTGATGACCCCACAGCAGGCGGCATCCACGATGAACGGGGACACGCGGACCAAGCCCGTACTGCTCATCGCCGACCCCGACGACGCCGTGGTGGATGACCTGGCCACGGCGCTGGAACGCGAGGGCGTGGCCGTCACCGGCGCGCCGGACGGCGCCCAAGGGCTGCTCCAGGCGGGGGCGCTGCAGCCCGACGTGGTGCTCGTGTCGGCCACGCTCCCGGTCATCGACGCGGTCGACTTCGTCCGCGCGGTACGGCTCGCGCGAGCCGTGCCCGTCCTGCTCGGCGTCGGCGAGGGGAACGCCGAGCAGGCCGTACGCGCGCTCGCGGCGGGGGCGGCGGCCTGCGTGGCCCGGCCGTACCGGGTGCCGGAACTGCTGCCGTTCATCCAGGCGGCCTCGCCCGAGTCCCGCAAGGTGCTGGCCGTCGGCGGCGTCGAACTGGACGTCCAGGCCTACCAGGTACGCGTCGAGGGCCGCGTCGTGCACCTCCCGCTGCGCGAGTTCGAGCTGCTGCAGTACCTGATGCGCAACGCCGACCGCACGGTCACCCGCGAGCAGATCATGCGGCACGTGTGGCACGCCGCCGCGACCACCTCGACGAACACGATCGCCGTGCACGTCAAACGGCTGCGCGCGCGCCTCGGCGACAACGACGACCAGCTCATCCAGACCGTGCGCGGCGTCGGCTACCGGCTGGTCACGCCCGGCACTTCCGGAAGTCCCGCATGATCCGCGCGGCGACGCCCTCGACGGTCGCGATGCCGTCCCCCACCTCGGCGCTGCCCTCGGTGAGGACGGCGACCGCGTAGTCGTGGCCGCGGCCCCGGATCAGCCCCACGCTGACCGTGGCCCAGCGCCCGTTGGAGACGCGCTTCAGCCAGCCGTTCTTCAGCCGCACGCGCTCGCCCGCGCAGGCCGCGGCGGAGACGCCCCAGTCCTGGCCGCGAACGACCGCGCCCATCAGCCTGAGCACCCGCGCGCGCTCCTTCACCTTCAGCGGGCTCTTCCCGGACACCAGCGCCTTCATCAGGCGGACCTGGTCGTCCACCGACGTCTCGGTAATTCCCCAGCAGTAGAGGTCGACGCAGTCTCCCGGGACGCCCCTGGTGTGCTTGAGCCCGAACCTCCTGCCGGCCCCGGTGAAGCCCGCCGCGCCGCCGATCCGCAACCACAGGCGGTCGGCCGCGTGGTTGTCGCTGTAGCGGATCATGAGCTCGGCGTCGTGCCTGACGGACTCGGGCAGCTCGCGCCACGGCGTCCCGAGCAGCAGCGCCATCAGGATCTGGACCTTGGCCGTGCTGGCGGTGATCAGCCGTTCGCCCGGGTGGTAGCGGTAGACGCGGCCGGTCGTCAGATCCTTGACCATGGCCGTGACCGGGCCCGGCCGGCCCGCCAGGAACCGGTCGAGCCGCTCGGTGATCTTCTTCGTCGGGACGGGTTTCACGGCCTTCGGTTTCACGGCCTTCGGTTGCTCAGCCTTCGGTTGCTCGGCCGGGGCCTTCCCGGTGATCGCCGGGGGGCCGAGGCGGTGCGGCATGCGTACCGGGCCGGGCGCGGCGCGCCCGGTCACCGGCTCCGGGGCCACATGCGTGCTCCCGGGCCCCTGCACCACATGCGTGCTCGCGGGCCCCTGCGCCACGTGCGCGCTCCCCGGCCTCGGCGGCGCGTGGGGCGTCAGTGCCGCCGTCCCGGCGGCGGTGTCCGGGGCGAGCAGGGGTGGCAGGAGGGCGAGCGCGATGGCCAGCCGTGGAAGCGTCCTCACGCTGCCCGCGATCATGCGGTGAATTATCACGAAAAATGGCAACACCGCGCTACGAGTCGCCGGAAATCATCTTCACCTACTCACCACTCCACAAAGAACCCGACCACCCCGAAGACGCGCGATGTGGCCACTGGTACGATTCCCCTCTTTCGGGGTTTCCCAGCACTCTCGGGGCAAAAGTGACAACGGGGCCGAGTTATCCGCAGTATCACGGGCAACAGCAGCAGCAACAGTGGCCGGCCATGCAGCCGCCGCCACCACCTCCACCCAGTCCGCCTTCTCCGCCCAGGCGCCGGACCGGCTTCTGGGTCACCATGGGCATCGTCTCCCTCGTGGTGGCGATCGCCGTGGGCGCCGGCGTGGGCCTCGTCCTGCGCGAGCGCATCAACGGCGAGCAGGACCCGCTGCGCCGGCAGGAGGCGTCCGGCAAGAGCGACCCGAACGCCGTGGTCGTCACCGACCAGGAGATCGACAAGCTGGTCTACGAGCACGGCAAGGCGCTGAGCAGCGGCAACGCCGACGCGTTCACCTCGATCTTCGACAAGGACAACGCCACGCTCATCCGCGACCAGCGCAGGGTGTTCACCAACCTGCGCAAGGTGCCGCTCAGTGAGGCGTCGTACAAGGTGATGCGCCGCGAGGGCCGCGCCGAGGACAGCTTCGGGCGGGCACTGAAGTTCACCCAGGACGTCGCGTTCGTCCACCGGTTCGCCGGCATCGACCTGCGACCGGTCTCGGAGTGGTACCGCTGGACGCTGGAGAAGGCGTCCAAGGACGCGCCCCTGGTCGTCACCAAGGTGGACGGCGCGCCGCCGCCCATGGTGAGCGAGGGCAGCAAGTCCGTGTACTACCCGGGCCCGTGGGACATCTGGCCCGACATCGCCGTGGTCCGCGCGGGCGCCAGCATCGTCCTGGCCCGTCCCCAGGACGCGGCCATGGCCAGGCGCGTCGCCCCGGTGGTCGCCGGCGCGGCGAAGAAGAACCTGGACTTCTGGAAGCGCAACGGCGACGCCACCGCACCCGTGCCGGGCGGTTTCGCGGTCGCGCTGGTCGAGGGGCAGAACCAGCTCGGCAACCTGTTCCGCAAGGAGAAGGCGCACGAAGCGGGCGTGTCCATCCCCATGCTCTCCTGGACCTCCCTGGGCGACGACGTCAAGGTCGGCGGCACCCGGGTGGTCATGGACACCACCACGTCCTTCTTCCGGTCGTCCGAGGGCATCATGGAGATCAGCACGCACGAGCTGGCCCACTCTCTCCTGGCCGGGCTGGACAGCGCCGACTTCTCCCTTTTCGGCAAGCCCAACTGGGTCATCGAGGGCTTCGCCGAGTACGCCGCCAACCGCGGCCACCCGATCAACCAGAACATCCGCTTCCAGGAAGGCCGCGCCTACCTCGCCGGCCGCCTGAGCACCCGCTTCTCAGGCGAGCTCCCCGACAACCCGTCGTGGGACTCCAACGGCATGACGAACGTGCACTACCTGATGGGACACCTGGCCATGCGCTACATCGCCCAGCGGTACGGCGAGCAGAAGCTGACCAGCGCGGTGATCGCGGCCTACCGGGCCAAGGGCGACGACAGCGAGGCGGCACTGTTCAAGGTGCTGGGCGTGAGCAAGGCGGACTTCGAACGGCAGTGGGCGTCGTACGTCCGCGGGCAGCTGGCCTGAACGGGGAACAACCATGACCGACCACTCCAACACCCCACCCGGCCCGTACGGCTCCCCACCCCCCAACCCGTACGGCCAGCCGGCTCCCAACCCCGGCGCCTACCCTCCGCCCGCGCAGCCGTGGCCCCAGAGCCCGGCCGCCCACCCCCCGCAGGGCACGGGCCCGGCCGCCTACCCACCCGCGGGCTACCCGCAACCGCCCGCCACCCCCTACGCTCCTTCTCCTGGCGCGTACGCCCCGCCAACGGGCAACCCAGCCGCATATCCACCGCCACCAGGCAACCAACCCACATACCAACCCCCAACGGGCAACCAGCCCACATACCCGCCGCCCATGGGCAACCAGCCCACATACCCAGCGAACCACCCCTCCCCCGGCGCGCCCTCGCCGTACGGCCAACCCCCGCAGCCCCCCGCACCGGGCAGCGGCACACCGTACGGCAACCACCCCGCGCCCCCGCAGCCGCAGAGCCCCCGGCCCAAGTGGAAGACCGCCCTGCTGGCCACCGGCGCGGCCGTGGTCCTCCTCTCCGTCAGCACGGGCACCGCCTGGTTCGTCGCCACCACCGGAACGACCGGCGGCGGCCTCACCGCGTTCGGCGGCGGGAGCAGCGACGGGGCAGAATGGGACGTCCCCCTCCCCAACGCCGGCAGCGGGGACTTCACCACCGCCCTGGCCTTCGGCAGCTGGCTGACCGACAAGGTCATCATCCGCGCCCAGAAGGACGGCGTCCTCGCCTACGACCTGACGTCCGGAAAACGCTCCTGGGGCATCCCCTCGCCGGGCGCCCAGCTCTGCGGCGCCACCCCGGACCTGTCCGCCGGCAAGGCGGCCATCGCGTACGGCAGCAGCAGCTCGTGCGACCACCTGGCCGGCATCGACGCCACCACGGGCAAGCTCACCTGGAAGATCAAGATCCCGGCCGAGAAGTCCACCCTCGCGAACTCCATCAACGTCCCCCGCATCATGAGCGCCGACGGCGTGGCCGTCACCGAGCTGGACGACGCGGTGGCCGCCTACCGCCTCACCGACGGTCACAAACTGTGGGGCCTCACCGCGTCCCCCGACGACGGCTGCCACATCAAGGACATCAACACCGCCGCCACCCGGGTCGCCGTCATCCTCGACTGCACCTTCAGAGGCGGCACCCGCCTCCAGTACCTCGACCCGAAGACCGGCAAGATCACCAAGCAGGCCACGCTGGGCCAGCTCAGCCTCATGACCAGCCTTCTGTCAGCCTCTCCCGCCATCATCCGCAGCGAGTCCGGCGGCCAGAACACCTTCACGGTCTACTCCGACGCCGCCACCAAGGTGACCGAGATCAAGACCCCCGAGGTGGACATGCTCGCCATGAACACCGTGGCCATGGTCGACGGCCTGTTCGAACAACACCGCTACACCATCCACGACGACCGCCTCTACCTGGCCACGTTCCCGCAGAACGTCCCGCAGAGCATGCGCTCCCGCAACAAGGCCCTCGCCTACGACCTGAAGACCGGCAAGCAGCTGTGGGAGTCCTCCGGCACCCAGGACACGATCCTCACCTACATCCGCGCCGACGACCAGGGCCTGCTGGCCCTCGAAACCGGCGACCGCCGCGACCTGGCCCCCCGCCTCGTCCGCCTCGACGCCGCCACCGGCAAGGCCACCGAACTGGCCACCCTCCCCCAGAAGTACGGCACCGAGGCCGAAAAGGCCCGCGTCTTCGAACGCAACGGCGTAGTGATCACCGTCCCCTGGACCTCCGTAGCCACCAGATACGCCGTCACCTACGTCAACACCAAAGCAAACTAACCCTCAACCACAGAAGGGCCCCACGCTGCTTGCGTCGGGCCCTTCTCCCATCTCCCCACCTCCCCGAACCAATTCCTCCCCAGCCCCTCACCCTGCACCTCCAAGGCGCCATCCGGTCTCGCGTTTGGCCGGCTGAGAGATCCCGAGAGCCCGGAGAGGCCGGGAGTGCGGCGACATTCCAGGCATGTTGTGTATAGCGGGGAAACCTCACATGCCGGAGGGCACGACGCCCCCACCATCGCCTCGCATGCCGCTGTCCGATCCCACCGGCCCTACGTGAGGGAGAGGACCGGGCCCAGCCACGCGAAGATATGCCGCCTCTGCGGGCTGATGACACCTGAACTCTGTCTGCGGTTGCCCAATTAGGGCCACCTTGCGCAAGCGTGGCGAAGGTCGACATTCAGCGGATTCTTAGGGCCGCCCCAGGACGGCGCTGGAGATGCCTCGGTCTACGAGCCAGATAGGTGCGAGGCGAGGCCGCCTACGCCCCTCAGCCTCCTCCAAAGTAGAGCGGAATCCGAACCCTCAGCCTCCGAAGTGGGCCGGCTCGGACTGACTAGAGGTGGAACCAACTGGAAACCACCGATAAGCGGCCCCACGCCTTGCAGCGGCGAGCCCCCGCGCCGATCCACCGATCCACCAGAGCCTGCCACGAGCCGGCACGAGCCGGTCCCGCGGGACGGCTGGGGCGGCGCCGCCCGCCTCCTGCACCCCGCGACAGCACCTGCAGAGAAGAAACACCCCGGAAATGCAAGAAGGGCCCCGACCGCAGCCGGAGCCCTCCCAAACACAGAAAAGGCCCCGACCGAAGTCGAAGCCCACACAAACGCGTAGAGGCCCCACACGATACGTGTGAGGCCTCTACGAAAGATTGTCCGGCGGTGACCTACTCTCCCACACCCTCCCGAGTGCAGTACCATCGGCGCAGAGAAGCTTAACTTCCGGGTTCGGAATGTAAC